>MGUA01000008.1:0-145671 GCA_001799735.1 Elusimicrobia bacterium GWB2_63_22
ACTTCGGCATGTTCGAGCCTACTTTCCATAATCTGGTTACTCTCGAGGGAGCTACGCCGGAGCTAACGGTCGTTAAGGCCGCCGCTCCCGCGCCCAAAGGCTACGCCCTGTATCCGTTCGGAACGGGACTTGGTTGGAGGCTAACTTATACTGGGGTTGATTACAGCGGCATCACCATACGTATCTGCGGGTTGCCCTCCGGTCTTTCCGACGCGGACCTGGACCGCTTCGAGATCTACCAATATAAGGACGACGGGACGGTTGGCGGGTTGGATACTACCCGCGTAGAGGGCTGTGTTACGGCCGAGACGGGGAGCAATTCCATATTCGCGCTGGCCGCGCCCATAAGTATCTACGACCAGAGCGGTCCCGAGGTGTATTTCTCGGCCAGCCGCGTTTTTGTGCAGGATGAGACGGTTTATGTGAGTTCCACCGCGCAGTTGTCGCTGACTTCCGTGGACCTTTCCTCTAATACCGACGTGCTTGCCGGCGTGGCCAGCACGTATTACCTGTTGGACGCGGAGCCCACCGCGGAATGCCTCTCGACCGCCTATAACCCGGCGGCGGCGCCCGGCACCTGCGAAAATCCTCTATATGACGGCGCTTTCAGCGTGCCTGAGGGCGTGCGTTCGCTGTACCGCTGGGCCGTGGACAAAATCGACAACGTCGGGCCCGGGGTCAATATGACCCTCTGGTCGGACGGAACCCCGCCGGCGGCAACGTTGGCCATAAACGGCGCGCCGATAGCGGCCGGCGCCACGGTTTATGCCACCACGGCCGACACTATAACGCTTACGGCCGAGGATATTGTGTCCAATGGCCTGGCCAGCGGCTGGGCCACCACTTACTTCCTGGTGGATGTCTCAACCGATAATTGCGGCTTCATGGACTGGTTCGGCGGCGTGAATGATACGGGGACCTGTGAAAACCCGTATTATTCGGGGCCGTTCACCTTGTCTCCCGGAGAGCATTTTATCTCTATCCGGGCCCAGGATAACGTAGGGAATCAGGAAGCCACGAAGACGGCATATTTTGTTGTCTCCGAGCCTGCGCAAACATATCTGCTCATAGCTCCGTCCTCGGGGCCTATAGGGGTCCCCTTCACCATAGAGGGGACAGGCTTTGGCACTTACTCCGCCGGCAGCACCGTGGTGCTGTTGGGCGGCACTACCGCGCCGCTCACGCTGTGGACCGATACCAAGATACAGGGCACCATCCCCGGCGCTTTGGCCGCGGGACAGTACCCCGTCTCAGTGAAGCGCGGGCTTACTGTGCTGGCGGAAGTCTCGCCGTTCACCGTAACTGCTCCCGTGTTTTACACGCTCACTCCGTCGTCGGGGGCTATAGGGCTGCCGTTCACCATAACAGGTGAAAGCTTCGGCAACTACGTGAATAATTACACCCGCGTACTGCTGGGCGGGGCCACCATGCCACTTACCCTCTGGACCGATACAAAGATCCAGGGCACCATCCCCGGCACCCTGCCGGTGGGCGACTACGAGCTTGTGGTCGAGCGCGCCCTTAACGGCGGCGTGGTTCGCACTTCCACCACTACGTTCAGCCTGCGCAATATGGAAGCCTACTGGCTGGCACCGTCGTCGGGACCCATTGGTATGCCCTTCACCATCACGGGCGTCGGCTTCGGGAATTACTCCTCGGTCTACACCCATGTGCTGATCGGGGATACCACGGCGCCTCTGACCTTGTGGACTGACACCAAGATCCAGGGTACGGTGCCTGGCAGCCTGGCCTCGGGCCAGTACCCTGTGCTGGTGGAGCGCCGCACGTCGGACGGCGGCGTAATGCAGACCTCGCCCATGACCTTTGAAGTGGTCAACGTGGACGTAGCCAGCATGACGCCAGTGGCCGGACCGATAGGTATGCCGTTCACCATTTACGGTGGCAATTTCGGCAACTACGTGGCCAATTACACCAGGGTGCTGATAGGCGGTACTACCTGCCAGCTCACCTTGTGGACAGCCGACAAGATACAGGGTGCCATCCCCGGCGCCCTTGGCCCCGGCGAGTACCCCGTCATCGTCGAGCGCGAGCTCAACGGCGGCATAGTGCAGTCCCAGGCGCTGGCCTTCGCGGTCAGCACGCCCACGGCCTACAACATGTCCCCGTCGTCGGGCCCCATAGGCCTGCCGTTCACCATAAACGGCGAAAGCTTCGGTAATTATTCTGCCGCCTATACAGGTGTGCTGATAAACGGGGCTACGGTGCCGCTTACGCTGTGGACCGACACTAAAATACAGGGCACCATCCCCGGCAACCTGGCCCCCGGCCAGTACCCGGTGGTGGTTGGCCGCAGAACCTCCGACGGCGGTGCTGTGCAGACCGAGGCGCTCACCTTCGAAGTTGTAGGAGTCAATGTCGCCAGCATGACCCCGGTGGCCGGCCCCATTGCCATGCCGTTCACCATCTACGGCACAGGCTTTGGCAATTACTCGGCAGGCTACACCAAGGTGCTCATAGGCGGCACTACCTGCCCGCTTACCCTGTGGACCGATACCAAGATACAGGGCACCGTGCCGGGCAGTCTTGCCGCTAGCGACTACCAGGTTGTGGTGGAGCGCAGTCTCAACGGCGGCCAGGTGCAGTCGCTGCCTCTGGGCTTCAGCGTGACAGCGCCTGCTGCCTACACGCTTGCGCC
Organism: Elusimicrobia bacterium GWB2_63_22; assembly: GCA_001799735.1. Lineage (GTDB taxonomy): Bacteria > Elusimicrobiota > Elusimicrobia > Elusimicrobiales > UBA9959 > UBA9959. Next base: position 2,657 of record MGUA01000008.1, read on the forward strand.
CTCGTCGGGGCCGATAGGGCTGCCGTTCACCATAATGGGTTCCAACTTCGGCAACTACGTGGCCAATTACACCAAGGTGCTCATAGGCAATGTTGCGGCCCCGCTTACCTTGTGGACCGACACCAAGCTCCAGGGCACCATTCCCGGCAGCCTGGCCGCCGGCGACTATGAACTGGTAGTGGAGCGTGCCCTGAATGGTGGCGTGGTGCGTACCTCAACATTCACCTTCACCGTCGGAACGCCCTACATGGACGCCGTAAGCCCGTCTACTGCCTCGGTCATAGCGCCGTTCACCATAACGGGCTACAACTTCGGCAACTACGTAGCCAACTACACCAAGGTGCTGATAAACGGCACCACCACAGCGCTTACCCTGTGGACCGACACAAAGATACAGGGCAAGCTGCCGTTCCTGCTGGCGGGCACTTACCCCGTGCAGGTGCAGCGCTATCTTAATGGCGGCCTGGCAGAAAGCGCCACGGCCTACATTAACGTGGAGGAGCCGGTCATCTCCAGCATGACGCCGACCAGCGGCGCTGTCGGGACCGTGTTCAACCTCTACGGCACCGGCTTCGGACCTTATGACGCTACCATAGCCAAGGTCTTCCTGGGCGGTGCGCAATGCGCCTTGAGCCTCTGGACGGATACCAGGATAACCGGCACCGTGCCTTCCGGCCTGACTTATGGCACCCACACGGTGGTGGCCATGCGCGGGCAGGCGGTCTCCAACGGGCTTGAGTTCTACATCCCCGGCGCCTACAGCCCGTCGATGATGCGGGCCGGCACTAGCCCGTCCGCCCTGGAGTTCAAGCTGGGCGAGGTCTACGTCTACCCTGACCCGGCCAAGGGCGGCAAGGTGCCTACCTTCCATATAGAGGTAGGCACGGCCGACAGCGTAAAACTGAAGGTCTTCACCGTGGCCGGCCAACTTACCCACGAGCAGACCCTTAGGGGCAGCCCGCAGGCTGTGGGCTCGGTCTACGCCTACGAATACGCCTGGACTGGCCGCATAGCCAGCGGCGTCTACTATTACACCGTCGAGGCCGAGCGTGCCGGCAAGAAACTAAAAGCCAAAGGCAAGTTCGCGGTGGTGAGGTAAAAGGAAAATATGAAAAACATAATTAAAATATTTTCCCTGCTCCTGCTGGTTTCCACCGCGGCTAACGCCGCGCAGACGGGCGCGCAGTTCTTAAAGATAGACACGGACGCGCGTCTTAGCGGCATGGCCTCGGCGGGTGTGGCTTCGGCGCTGGGCGTTAACGCGCTGAATTACAACCCGGCGGGACTTTCCGCTATGACCGGGCCGGAGGCCGCCTTTAGCCACAGCCAGTGGCTGATGGATTCCAGCCATGACTTCATAGGCTTCGGTCTGCCCATAAAGAAAATGGCCTTTGGATTGGGCCTAACGCGGCTGTCCAGTGGGAAAATGGAAGGCCGGACCGACGACGGAACGGCCAGCGGCGGCTACAGCGCCTACGACCAGGCGATAAGCCTGGGCTTCGGCTTCAAGAGCGTGGGCGGTGCGATAAAATACATTCAAAGCAGCATAGCGGGCGTAAAGGCGCAGGCCTTTGCGGTGGACCTGGGCGCCAAACAAAAGTTAAGCAGATTGCCGGTCACCCTCGGCGTAGGGGTGCAGAACTTGGGCGCGGGCATAAAGTATTTGTCCCAGCGGGATAACCTGCCACTGAGCGTCAATGCAGGCTTTACTTTTATGGTGCTGCCCGGCATGGGTTTGTCGCTCGACGTAAAAAGACTGGTCTACGATAAGCAGACGGTCTTTTCGGCTGGTACTGAGTATGCTATGCTTACTGGCAATAACCTGGGCTTCGCGCTACGCGGCGGCTACGGCCTGACCGGACTAACCCAGAGCAATGAGAAGAGCGGCCTTTGCGTGGGCGCTGGTGTAATGGCGCTGGGCGCGCAGTTGGATTACGGCGTTTCCCCTGAGACGGGGTTGGGCAGCGTACAACGCATAACTTTAAAAAAGAAATTCCAATAATTCATAGAGCCTCATCATGATACACTGCGCAGGCCGGCTCCCATGTCGTTAATACACCTTTTCAGGCGGTGCAACCAGCGCTGCGTGTTCTGCTCCTGGCCGGAGGAGGGGGGGCGCGGACCGGAAGCCGACCTGCGAGGCTGGCTGAAGGAGATCGCCGCCATGCCCGCCGGGCTGGTGCAGCTCTCCGGCGGCGAGCCGCTGCTGGCCGGCGCCTATAACCTGTGCCTGCTGCTCGGGGCCGTCAGGCGGCTCGGGCGCCCGGTAGAACTGCAGACCAACGCCCTGGCCGCGGCCGACATGCCCCAGGCCGACCTAATTAAGCTTGCCGGAGCCCTTAACGCCGCAGGCGGCTACTTCAACGTAAATTTCCCGGCCGCCTCCCCGGCGCTGGACTATAAGATAACGCGCGCCCGCGGCGGCTTTAAGAAGCGCCTCGCCGGGGTGCGGCGGCTGATGCGGGCCGGGGCTAAAGTGCGGCTCACCCATGTAATCAGTCTGCTCAACTACAAGGCACTGCCCGCCTTCGCTGCCCTCGCGGCGGGGAGCCTGAAGGGCGCGGCCTGGATACAGTTCAGCTACATAAAGGGAGCGGGCAGGGCCGAGGACGGGACGTTCATCCCGGAGTATTTAAAAGTGCAGCCCTACCTGGAAAAAGCCCTCGCGGCCTGCGCCAGGGCCGGCATTCATTGCGAAGTGGACCATGTCCCGCCCTGCCGCCTCGGGGAATTCTGGCGGCTTAACGTGGATATAGAGAAGATGAGGAAAGGCCTGAAAGGGCCGCACCTGCTGGAAAAAAAACGCGTTAGAGCCTGCCGGGGCTGCCGTTTTTTTAAAGTCTGTCCCGGTCCGAGAAAAGACTATATAGCCGTGCACAAAACTTTATGAGCGATAAAATAAAGAGCCTTAATAAAGAGTTTCCAGCCCTGAACGGGGAGTTCTCGGGCCGGCGGCTGGTGTACCTGGACAGCGCCTGCACCGTGCTGAAGATGGGCTGCGCGGCCGAGGCCCAGCGACGCCACATGCTGCTGCTGGGCGGCTGCGGCGGCCGGCGCTCCATGCATTCCCTGGCCTCGGCCATGGAGGAGGAGTTCCACAGCGCCCGCTCGCGCGTCGGCAGCTTTATGGGCGCGGCCTCGCCTGAAGAGGTGGTTTTTACCGCCGGCGTCACGGACGCCGCCAACCTGCTGGCCAATTCCTTCCCGTTCACCCCGAAACGCAACGAGGTGGTGCTGTCGCCGCTGGAGCACAACGCGGTGTTCCTGCCTTTCGAGCGCCTGGCCGCCGCCGGCCGGATAAAGATCCGGGTGGCGCCCCTCAAGGGGTTCAGGGTCGACATGGACGGCCTGGCGGACCTGATCGGGCCTCGCACGGCGCTGGTCTGCATGAACCACGCCTCTAATATCTTCGGCGGGGTTTCCGACGTGGCCGCCGCGGCAAGGCTGGCCCACGCCGCTGGCGCCTTCCTTTTTTCCGACGACGCGCAGTACGCCCCCACCCACGGAGGGGGCGGCGTGATGGCGGGAGCCGACGCCTGCGCCTTCTCGGGACACAAGCTGGGCGCGCCCTTTTTCACCGGCGCTCTCTGTGTGCGCCCCGGGCTGCTGGAGCGGCTCCGCCCCTGGCTGGTAGGCGGCGGCACCGTGGAGAGCGTCAAGGCCTCGGGCGGGAGCTACGCGGTAAAATATCTCGGCGGCTACCAGGGCCTGGAGGCCGGCGTGCAGAATTATTCCGGCGCCGCGGGCCTGGCCGCCGCTATAGCGCGGCTGGAGCAGGCCGGCTTCGGCAATATCAGGGCCCATGTGTCCGGCCTGGTCGCCGCCGCGCTGGACGAACTTGAAGGCATAAAAGGCGTCAGGGTGCTGGGCGAGAGGGCGGACCTGCTGAACGGTTCGCTTATCACGCTGGCGCCGCTGAAGAAAGGCTTTTCCGTGCCGGATTTCAACCTGTTCCTTAACCGGCAGGTCAGGGGGCGCATGATAGCCGTGCGCACCGGGCGCCATTGCGCCGATCTGGCTTGCCTTAATTCCGGCTACAGCGAGACCATCCGTATCTCTTTCTTCTCCTATAATACTCCCGCCGACGCCGCGCTGTTCTGCGGGTCGCTCAGGCGCTACCTGGCCCTGCTCAAATGAAGAGTCCCGCGCAGGGCTACGCCCTGGCCGCCGCCGAGAAGGCGGTGAACGGCCTGCTCGACAAGGGCCGGGCCGACCTGGCCTGCCGCCTGGCTTTAGACTCCGCCCGCCGACTTCCGTCCAGCCCCGTGCTGGGCAAACTCCTCGAGAAAGCCCTGAGCTGCTGCCCGGACGCGGCGCAGGCGAAAAAGATCTACGCCTCGCTGCTGGCCCTGCCGGGAGCGTACCCCGGCCATTATTACTGGCTGGCCATGTTCTGCAAACGCGCCGGCGACTACGCCGGGATGAAAAAAGCTTTCGAGGGCTTCCTGCGCGCGCGCGGCCGGTCCGAGCCGCTCTACGCCTATATCGCCTGCTGCACCCTCGACCGGTACGAGGAAGCTTTCCGGGCGGCCGAAGAAGTGCTGGACGCGCCCGACGCCGGCACGGTGCTGTCGCGGCTGTGGAACCCGTGGGGTGATCGGTCCTCGGCCATGCCGCGGGGGTTCTTTCCCGCCCGCCTGGAAAAACTGGCCGCCGCCAGGCTCAGCCCGGAGCTGGAGCCTTACCGCGCCTTCCTGCGCGGCGCGCTGCTTTACTACACCGGCGACTATCCCGGCGCCCTGCGCTCTTTTGATAAACTGCCCGCCCTGCCGGCGGAGCGCTACGGCTGGATGCGCTTCCCCGCCGGCCTGGCCGCGCTGTACAGGCTGGATTTCAGCCGCGCCCTGAAAGAATTTTCCGCGAGCGAGAAAGCTATGGTCTCCATGGTTACCTCCATGGGCCGCCTGGCCGAAGTGTATTTCTGCACCGGCCGCGTCGCAGCCGGACTTAAAAAACTGCGCGGGGCGCAGGAGCTTGCCCCGCTGTGGGCCCGGGCCGGCCTGCTGGCCTGGGAGGGGCAGCTGCTGCTTTTCGCCGGCAAGTATAAGGAGTCCCTCGCGCCGCTGGGCGAAGGCGCCCGGCGCGGCGACGACGCCGCCTACTGCTGGCGCGGCGCCGCGCTGCTGCGGCTGGGCCGCCTGCGGGAGGCGCTGGCGGACCTGGACAAGGCCGTAGAGCTTTTTCCCACCGACAGGGAAGCGCGGACCTGGCGGACCGAAGCCCGCCGCCTGGCCGGCGACCCGGCGGGGGCGCTGGCGGACCTGGAGTCGGTGCTGGCCCACGGGCCCAATAACTGGGCCTATATAAACCGCGCGCTGCTGCGGAGCGACGCCGGCGACGAGAAGGGCATGCGCGAGGATTTCCGGAGGGTGGCCCCTGAAATACGCCGGGCCCTGGCGCGCGCTGCCGGGGGGCGGAGCGTCCTCGCGAGGCTGGAAAAGGCGAGCGAGCTGGCCCTGGGCGACCGCCGCGACGAGAGCTATTTCAGCTATGCGTGGCTGCGCCGCGCCGCCGGCCGTTTTACAAAGCGCCGCGTCATTGACTAGAATATTATTGGATTTGAATACTTCAGGAGGAAAAATGAACAACGCAGAACTCATCCGCAAGGCCGCCGACAAATATAAGAAAGACATCGTGGCCTTCGCCCGCAACATCATCCGCACCCCCAGCTTCTCCTGCCAGGAAGGCAAGCTCGTGGAGCTGATCAAGAAGGAGATGGTGAAGGTCGGGTTCGACAAGGTGAAGATCGACTCGATGGGCAACATCATCGGCTTCATCGGCCACGGCAAAAAGAAGATCATGATGGACGCCCACATCGACACCGTCGGTATCGGCGACCCCAAGGCCTGGAAGATAGACCCCTTCGCGGGCATCTACAAGAACGACACCATTTACGGCCGCGGCGCCACCGACCAGAAGCTGTCGATGGCCTCCATGGTCTACGCCGGCAAGATCATAAAGGACCTCAAGCTCCAAGGCGACTACACCCTTATGGTGGTCGGCTCCGTGATGGAGGAGGACTGTGACGGCCTGCCGCTGCTGCACATCATCAAAAAAGAGGGTATCCGCCCCGACTTCGTGGTGATCACCGAGCCCACCGACCTGAAGGTCTACCGCGGCCACCGCGGCCGCATGGAGATGAAGGTCATCACCAAGGGCCGCTCCTGCCACGCCTCCGCCCCCGAGCGCGGCGACAACGCCGTGGTGAAGATGGCCGACATCACCAAGGAAATAACCGCCCTGAACAAGCGGCTCAAGGTGGACAAGTTCATCGGCAAAGGCACCGTGGCCGTTACCGCCATAGAGTGCAAGACCCCGTCCTACAACGCCGTGCCCGACGAATGCACTATCTACCTGGACCGCCGCCTGACCATAGGCGAGACGCTCAAGAGCTCGGTGGCCGAGATACAGCGCCTGCCCTCCGTGAAGCGGGCCAAGGCCAAGGTGGAAGTGCTGCAGTACGACGCCGTGGCCTGGACCGGCCTGAAAGTGGGCCAGGAAAAATATTTCCCGACCTGGGTGCTGCCGCGCGAACACAAGCTGGTGAACGCCGGCGTGGAAGCGGGGAAAGTGGCCCTCAAGAAAATGCCCGTGGTGGATAAGTGGGTGTTCTCCACCAACGGCGTGGCTTCGGCCGGCCGCCTGGGCATCCCCACCATCGGCTTCGGCCCCGGCAACGAGGTGCACGCGCACACCGTCAACGAGTTCATGCCGGCCGAGGACCTGGTGAAAGCCGCCGCGTTCTACGCCGCGCTGCCGCAGTTCCTGTAACAGGGGCTGCCTGAAAAATAAAAGGCCGGTCACTTAACGTGACCGGCCTTTTATTTTATGTCCCGGCTCAGGCCGAGTGCTTTATGGAGGCCGGGGTGGCGCGCTTAAAGGCCCAGTCGCGGATGGCCTTGACCTGTTCGGACATGGTCTTGGAGAGCGGCACCATGCTGTGCGTCTGCAGCCAGATGTCGTCGGTGGTTACCGGCTTGCCCGACTGGCGCGCGTCGATGCGCGTGGCGATAATGGCCTGCTCTATCTCCGCGCCGCTCCAGCCGCTGGTGCAGGCGATGAGGCGGGGGATATCTATGCCGGAGGCGGTGCCCAGGTTGCGCTCCAGGTGGATCTGCAGGATCTGCGCGCGCTCGACATCGTCGGGCAGGTCGCAGAAGAACACCTGGTCGAAGCGGCCCTTGCGGATGACCTCGGCCGGCAGCATCTCGATGCGGTTGGCCGTGGCCGCCACAAAGATGAGCGGCGGCTTCTCCTGCATCCAGGTCAGGAATTCCGAGAAGATCATGGATTGCGGCGTGGCGGCTTCCTTCGGGATGCTGAGACTGCTCTCCATCTCGTCTATCCAGAGCACGGCGGGCGCTATGCTCTCGATGGTGTCCAGGGCCCTGCGGAAAGCGGTTTCGGGGCTGCCGTACTGGCCCGAGAAGACCATGCTCATGTTCAGGCGGAACAGCGGGACGTGCCAGAGCCCGGCGATGGCCTTGGCCAGCAGGCTCTTGCCGCAGCCGCTGACGCCCATTACCAGCACCCCTTTCGGGATCGGCATGCCGGAGTTGACGGCTTCCTGGTTGAACAGGTCCTTGCGCTTGGCCGCCCAGCTCTTTACGTTCTCCAGGCCGCCGACCGCGCTGGTGTCCACCTTGAGCGGCACGAACTCCAGGAAGCCCGCCTTCTTGGCGAGCATGCCCTTTTCGGCGAAGATCTCGTCGAGGATCTTGTGCTCCGAGGTGCCGGCGCTGAAAATGCGGTACAGCATGTGGTCGACTTCGGTCATGGTCAGGCCGCGCAGGGCCAGGACGATCTGCGGCTTGAGCTGCTCCGGCAGCGCCGCGCCGGGGAACTGCCGCTCTATGGCCAGCATCCGCGCCGCCAGCTCGTCCCCGGTGGGCACGTCCAGCTCTACCTGGCAGATCTCTTTTTCCAGGGATTCCGGCACCCCCGCCAGCGGCGAGATGAGCACGAGGGCCGACTGGTAGTCGCGGGCGGCGGAAAAATAGATCTCGCGCAGGCCGCGGACCACCCGCGGGTCCGTCATGAAGTCCGCGAGGTCCTTCATTACGCAGAAGCCGCGCCGGGGCCGGGCGATGAGCTGCTGCAGCGCCGCCGCGGGGTCGCGCGTATCCACGCCTTCCACCGCCGGTTCCAGGCCGCGGACGCAGCTCCAGGTGCTGGACGTGCCGCCCGGGAAGCAAAGCTGCTCCAGCGGCTTGAGCCGCGCGATCACGCGGTCCTCTTCGGAGGTGTGCACGTGGATCAGCGGGCTGCGGCCCTGTACGGCGCGGACTACCTGTTCTTCAAATCTGGACATAGTTGGGTTTTTCCTGCTGCTGTTTTTAATATGTTACAAATTTTGCCCCCGCCGGGGCCGCCTGTTGCGGTACCCGCGCCAGCATTGTTATCATAAGGTAACCGCAACTATGGCGCCTGTGAACTTGAAACTATCCGATTTTTCCGGGATGCGGGCCAAGGACGTCCTTGGCCTGTGGTACGGCTATAAAAAAATAATTTCGGCCGGGCTGGACCCCGGCCCGGCGAAAAAACTGGAAAAAGTTTTCTCCGGGTACGGCCTGGTCTTCGAGCGGATAGACGAGAGCTACGATTATAAAGGGCGCAGCCGCACCTACCTGGTCGCCAAAAAGACTTCTTATCTGAAAGCGGCGGCCGCCGCCTACTACGACAGCCGCTACGACGCCGTGGGCGCGCTGCTGGGCTACCCGGCCTGCTGCGTTAAGAAGCACAACGCCATTATCCGCGGCAAAGGCCCGATGAACGATTTTGTCCGGCGGTCCGCCGCCGGTACGGGCAGGTTCCGCTGGGAGCTGAACAATATCCTGGATTTCGACGGGCGCCTGAACGGGGAGCGCGCCGCCGGGTTCGACGTTTCCCTGGTGCCTCACGCCTCCCTCATCTCCCATAACCCCTGCGCCTACGACTGCGCGCCCAGCCTCAAGATCGCCCGGCTCAACCTGGCCCTGCTGCGTCGGCACGGGGCGGGGAGCGAGGCGGACCCGGCGCTGCTGGCCAGGCCCGTGCTGTACGCCGACGACTTCAACTTCGCCGTGCTTAACGGGACGTCCGGCCCCGGCGGGGCGGCCTACTCGGGTACTGCCTGCGTGCTGGGCCTGGAGGAGCTCCGCGGGGCGCTCGGCCGCTGCGACCTGGCCGCGGTTTCCGGCCGGCGCCTTACGCTCTCGCGCAAAGGCCGGCCGGTGCTGCAAAAAGATTTCCCCGTAAAGCCCCTGCTCCTGCCTTTCGCCCTATGACCATGCCCGCGGCGGCACTGGCCGTCCTGTTCTCCTTGCTGCCCCGGCCCGCCGGCGCGGGGGAGGCCGGGCTGGAGAAAACCCTCTGCGGCGACGTAAAGAAGCCGTTCTTCTCCGTCGACTGCGCTTACGACGGCGCCTGCCGGGCACGGCCGCAGCGGGCCGGCAGCGGGGCCGCGGCCTTCGGCGTGCCTAAGCCGGCCGGGGTTAAACGGGTATTCCTGGTGGGCGAGTCGGTGGCCCAGCTCCTGGGGACTCCCGGGGCCGGCTCCGGGGCCGAGATCGTAAATTGCGGCATGGGCGGCTATGAAAGCTCCCGCCTGAAGGACGTCTTTTCGGAAGTGCTCCGCTATGAACCTGACCTGGTGGTGGTGCTGAGCGGCAATAACGAAGGGCCGGAGTATCCCTGCCCCGGCCTCGGGCCTGACCTGCGGCGCCGCCGCCTGCGCCTGCTGGAAAGGTTCTACTCCCTCACGTCTTCTGAATTACCGCCGGCCGTCCGGGCTTCCCTGAAGACCCACGAAGAGCGGCTGGAGGCCATGGCCGCTATGGCGGCTGAAAAAAAGGTGCCGCTGGTGTTCTGCACGCTGCCGGCCAACCTGGAGCTGCCTCCGCCGGGCCCGCTGCCTTTGGAAAACGAGCTGTTCGCCAGGGGCCTGTACCTGTTCGAAAAAAAAGATTTCAAGGCCGCAGCCGCCGCGTTCTCGGAACGCCTGGCCGCGGCCGGGACGGACCTGCACGCGCGCTTCTACCTCGCCCGCGCGCTGGGAGCGCTGGGCCGCCCTGCCGAGGCCCGGGAGCAATATTTAAAAGTCGTTGAACTGGACCCGGCGCAGGGCCGCGCTTCGGGAGCGCGCAACGCCATGATAAGGCGCCTGGCGGCGCGGAGCGGGGCCGGGCTCTGCGATCTGGAGAAAATTTTTTCGGCGCTGTCCCCGGGCGGCCTGACGGGCTTCGGCCTTTTCTCCGACGGCGCGCACTGGCGGCAGGCTTACGGCCCCCCGGTCTGGAGGGAGATAGCGGCGGCCGCTGCGGCCAAAGGTATTTCATTGAAGGCCCCTGCCGCGGCGGGGGCGCCGGGCGGGAAAATTCCGGACGAAGAGCTGCGCAAGACCTTTTCTTACGCCGTGAGCGGCATCGACGCCGCCGGGGCGCATGGCGCCGACGGCAACACGCTGGCCGCCGGGGTGCTCAGCGAGCCGGCGCTGGCCGAGCTGGCTTTCCTGGACCGGGAAAGGCCGGGCCTGCTGAAAGGGCTGGCGCGGTCCGAAGCGGATTTTTTTGAGTTCTTCATCAGCAACGCCTGGTCCGCCGGTACGGCCGGGCGCCTGCCGGGACTGCGTTGGGACTTCATGGCCCACCTGGCCGAACTGGAGCGCCGCAAGGGAAATTACAGGGAGGCGCTAGGTTTAACGGAGTCGGCTATTGAAGAGCTGCCGGACAGGATTTTCTACAGGCTGATCAAGGCGCAGGCCCTGCACGGGCTGGGGCTGGAAAAAGAGGCCGCCGCTGAATTCGGCCTGCTTTACGGAGCGCCGGCGCTCAGGGCAAAGGCCTTAGCCGCCGCCCGGGCCCGCGGCCTGGACGTGCCCCCGTGGGCGGTTTCGGATAAAGCGGCCGGGGAGGAGAGGAAAGCTTCCAAGAAACTGTCCGACGAGGGCGTGGCGCTGGCCCGCTCCGGGGACGCCGCGGGCGCGGCAGCCCTGCTGGAGAAAGCCGTGGCCGCGTATCCCGGCAACGCCGAAGCGCGCTTTAGCCTCTGCTCGCTCGCTTTCTCCCGGAAAGACTACAAGGCCGCGCTGGCGGCCTGCGGCCTGGTGCGGCCGGCGGCGGCCTCCTACCCGGCCGGGCTGCGCGCCGGGATAACGGCCGACGCGCTTTACCTGGAAGGCCGCATCCTGGCCGAGGTTAAAAACCCCCTGGCGGCCCGGCACTTGCAGACGGCCCTGGAGCTGGCGCCCGCCGGCTGGCCGAGGCGCGCCGAGGCGCAGGCTATGCTGGGGACTATCCGCAGGTAGGCTACCACATCTTTTCGAAGTCTGAGGGTGAGAAAACTTTTTCCCGGGGGCGCAGGCGCGGGCCGCCGGCGGGCCGCCGCAGGCCGAGGAAATCCCCGTGGAACGCTCTGTGCAGAAACGCCGCCGGGACGAGTATGGCCCAATAAATGCAGAACAGCGCCGCGCCGGAGAGGGCGGCGGCCAGGAAGGTTTTAAATTTAAGCAGCGCGGTGTAGAGCATCAGAATAAAGTGTAGACGAAGGGCGTAACGGCGGCCCCGCCCGACAGCAGCAGCAGGGCCCCGGCCGCCAGCAGCGCCAGTATCACCGGCAGCAGCCACCATTTTTTCCTCTCCTTCAGGAAGAGGAGCATATCCCGTAAAAATTCCATTAACCCTGCCTCCCGGCCGGGGGCGCGGCCTTGCGGAAAATATAATTCCCGATGAACAGCGCGTCGAGCCCGGTAGCCATAAAGCAGCGCAGCGAATCTTCAGGGGAACAGACTATCGGTTCTCCCCGCACGTTGAAACTGGTGTTGAGGAGAACGCCGCAGCCGGTGAGGGCTTTAAATCCCGACAGCAGCCGGTGGAAGCGGGGATTGGCCTTGCCGTCCACCGTCTGCAGCCTGGCCGTGTAGTCCAGGTGCGTTACGGCCGGCAGGTCCGACCTGGCTATGCCGACCCGTTCGGAAGGAGCCAGGGCCGCGGTCCCGGGCGGCTCGGGCTTGCGGCGGTCCTGCCTGACCCGGTCCAGCAGCAGCATGTAGGGGGAAGAGAAACCGCCTTCGAACCAGGCGGCCGCGTCTTCGGCCAGTACGGCCGGGGCGAAAGGCCGGAAGGCCTCCCGCCGCTTTATCTTCAGGTTGACGCGCTCCTGCATCCCCGGGTCGCGGGCGTCGGCGAGGATGCTGCGGTTGCCGAGGGCCCTGGGCCCCCATTCGGCGCGCCCCTGGTGCCAGCCTATTACCCGGCCCTCCGCCAGCAGCGCCGCTGCCTCGGCGAACAGCGCGTCGTCCGAAACTTTATTGAAAGCCAGGCCCGACGCGCCCGCCGCGGCCTCTATCTCCGCGTCGGTGTACTCCGGCCCGAGCAGCGCCCCGCTCATACTGTCGCTCCCGCCGGCCTTCCGGGGTTGTTTGAAATAGATATGGTGCGCGCCCAGCGCCGCGCCGACCGCGCCGCCGGCGTCCCCGGCCGCCGGCTGCAGCCAGAGCCTCTCGAAGATCCCTTCGCGCAGCACCGCGGAGGCGGCGGCGCAGTTCAGGGCCACGCCCCCGGCGAGGCAGAGGTTGCGCGAGCCGGTCAGGCGCGCCGCCTCCCGCGCCAGCCTGATCAGGGCCTCTTCCGTCACCTGCTGCGCCGCCAGCGCCAGGTCGCAATACTCCGGCAAGAGCGGGCCTTCCGGAGCGCGCGGGGGGAACCCCAGCAGCGCCGCCCACCTGGCGTCGTCGGTCATGCGCAGGCCGGCTCCGTAGTCAAAGTAGTCCTGGTTGAGCCACACTGAACCGTCCTCGCCGAGCGAGACCAGTTCCGCGAGGATCTTCCTCTTTATTTCCTTCACGCGCTGCCCCGCCGGGTCGCCGTAAGGGGCGAGCCCCATAAGTTTGTACTCCCCGGAATTGACGCGGAAGCCGGCGTAGCAGGTAAAGGCCGAGTAGAGCAGGCCCAGCGAATGGGGGAAGCGCTGCTCGCGCAGCGCCTCAATGCCGGCGCCCGCCCCGCGGAAGATGCCGCCGCAGGCCCATTCGCCAGCCCCGTCGGCGGTAACGATGGCGGCCTCCTCGAAAGGGGACGGGTAGAAGGCGCTGGCCGCGTGGGAAAGGTGGTGCTCGGAGAAAAGAAGTTTAAGTTTGGCGGCGTCGTAAGGGGCCGCGGCGGCCAGGCCCTCGCGCAGGAGGCGCTTCATGAAGAGTTTTTCTCCGGCCCAGGCTTTAGCCGAAAGGACGAACTGCCCGCCCCCGCGGGGGGCGAAGGCGTAGGCGGTTTCCAGGAGGCGTTCGAATTTAAGCAGCGGCTTCTCGTAGAAAACCACGGCGTCCAGGGCGTCGGGGGCGAGCGCGCCCAGGCCAGCGCGCGCCCCGCCCTGCTCCAGGCAGGCTTTGACGGCGTTGGCCGGGAAGGAGCGGTCGTGCTTCTTCCTGGTGAACCGCTCCTCGTGGGCGGCAAATACGATTTCACCGTCCACGCTCAGCGCGGCGGCGGAGTCGTGGTAGAAAGCGGAGATGCCGAGTATCTTGAGGGACATTCTCTAATGCCGCGGCCCCGCGCCCGGCTTTTTGGCGGACCGGTTGAAACCGGCCTTCAGCCTGGCCAGCAGGCCCGCGGGAGCCTTGCTCACCGGGCGCAGCTCGCCGTCGCCGAACCTGGCCGTATAATCCTTGCGGGGCCCGCTGCAGACGCCGGCCAGCGCGCAGCCTGTACAGCGCCCCGTGCGTTCCTTTTCCCCGAAATAATGCCGCTGTTCGCCGCGCGCCAGCATGTGGGCGTCTATCGAGCGGTGCTCGAAGCCTTTCATGAAGCACAGCGGCACGCTGTCTGCCAGGAAATTGGCCCCGCCGGCCTCCAGCAGGCCGAAGGCTTTCTGCAGCCAGGGCTCGGCCGCCGTGAGCGTGGGGACCAGGGCGGGCCGCTCGGCGCAGCCGCCCATAAGTTTGGGAAAGTTTATTTCCAGGTAAAAAAGCCCCGGGAATTCCTTCAGGACGAACCGGGCGTAGGCCGGCAGGCTCCTGAGTATCAGCGAGTTGAGTACCAGCGTCACCCGGACGCTGCCCGGGCCGGCCAGCGCTATCAGATTCTTTACGGCGGCGACCCGTTTGTCAAAATTGCCCTTCGTGCGCGTCAACCGGTCGAACAGGGCGTCGTTGTGGGCCGGCAGGTTGACGTTGAACATCGTCACCCCGGCCTCGAGATAGCGCCGGGCGGTTTCCGGTTTTTCCAGGCCGAAACCGTTGGTCACCAGCACCCTGTCGCGCACGCCGTGGGCGGCCGCGTAGCGCACCCACTTGAGGACGTCCGGCGCCAGCGTGGGCTCTCCGCCTTCAAAACAGACGGTTCCCTTGAACTCCGCGATAACGGCCTTGATGCGTTTTGCGCCGTAGCGCAGCTTTTCTCCCGGCCTGGAGCAGAACAGGCAGCGCTGGTTGCAGCTGTCGGTCAGGCAGATTATCGGGATATTGTTCTTCGCTGATTTCATGTCGGTCTTATAGTACTGCTCCCATGCCGGCCCCGGGGCCTGGCATGGGAGCAGTGGGACGGCTTGCCGCCGAGCTTACAGAACGCGCTTCTGCCCGGCCTTGAACAGGGCCTCGAGCACTTTGGCGGGGTTCTTCTTGGTGCAGGCGGTGATTATGGCCGCGATGATGAAGGGCTTGTAGCCGGCTTCCTTGTAGGTGCCGATGCGGGCCTTTTCGAACACGCTGGCGCTCACTTCGCCGGCCTTGCAGCTGACGTCGGTGATGTCGGCGGGCAGGCAGTGCATGTATACGGCCTCGCCGCCCTTGGTCAGCTTCATCTTGGCCTCGTCGCATTCCCAGTTCATGAACTTGGCGTTGTTGGCCAGGCACTCTTTCTCCAGGTCCTTGAGGCCGGCGTTGTCGCCCTTTTCGAGCAGCGCGGTGCGGCGCTCCATCACCTTGAACGGCGCCCAGCTCTTGGGGTAGACGATGTCGGCGTCCTTGAACGCGGTCTCCATGCTGTTGGAAACCTTAAAGGAACCGCCGGACTTCTGGGCGTTGGCCTGGGCCACCTTGATGGTCTCGGGCAGCAGGTCGTAGCCCTCGGGGTGGGCGAGCTCGACGTTCATGCCGTAGCGGGTCATGAGGCAGATGACGCCCTGCGGCACGGAGAGGGGCTTGCCGTAGCTGGGCGAGTAGGCCCAGGTCATGGCGATCTTCTTGCCCTTCAGGTTCTCGAAGCCGCCGAAATGGTTCTTTATGAACAGCATGTCCGACATGCTCTGGGTGGGGTGGTCCAGGTCGCACTGGAGGTTCACCACGGCCGGGCGCTGGTTCAGCACGCCCTGCTTGAAGCCGTCGTCCAGGGCCTCGGCCACTTCCTTCATGTAGGTGTGGCCCTTGCCGATGAACATGTCGTCGCGGATGCCGACGGCCTCGGTGAGGAAGGAGATCATGTTGGCGGTCTCTCGCACGGTCTCGCCGTGGGCGATCTGCGATTTGCCCTCGTCCAGGTCCTGCACGGCCAGGCCGAGCAGGTTGCAGGCGGAGGCGAAGGAGAAGCGGGTGCGGGTGGAATTGTCGCGGAAGTTGGAGACGGCCAGGCCGGTCTTGAACATGTCCACGGGGATGTTCTTGGCGTGCATTTCCTTAAGCAGCTCGGCTATCAGGAACACTTGCTTCAGTTCGGCGTCGGATTTTTCCCAGGTCAGCAGGAAATCCTTGCCGTAAAGGTCGGCGCCTATTTTTTCAAGTTCGGCTAAAGAGGTGTTTATGTCCATAGGTAGTTGTTGTCTCCAGGTATTCAAATTGTAAACGTCCGCCGCAAATAACTCTCCAATTAAATGTCTTTCCCCGTCCTATTGTCAAGACGGCCCTCAGGCCGCCGGGAGGTTCTCCCCGACGAAGGGGTCGGGAGCGGACAGGCTGCCGTAGACCGCCTCGGCCGCCGCCGGGCAGCCGCCGCGGCAATCGGCCGCCCGGGCGCAGTCCCGGCAGCGCTCCGGCAGCGCGGTCCTGAACCGGGCGACGTACGGGTGGGCCAGCAGTTCCGGCAGGTCGCTCCGCAGCAGGCTGCCCAGGAGCTCCGGGCTATGGTTGCAGACGCGGAGATTGCCGCTGAAATCCACCGTGTAGTAGGATCCCTTGCCGCCGCGGGGGCAGCTGCCGGAACGGATGTTTTTGTAGCGGGACAGGTCCAGCACGCAGGGCGGCACCGGCACCGAGGCCGCTACCGGGAACTTGTACTTCCCGGAGAAAGCGTCCAGCTCCGAAAGCGCCTTCTCCAGCTGCTCCGGCGCCGGCATAAACTCCAGGTGTTCCCGGCGGGCCGGGTTGAGGCGGTTGAACAGCAGGCCGCGCGCGCCCAGAAAAAGAGAAAAGCCGGCTGCCTCCGCGGCGCCGGAGACGTTGTCCCTGGTGGCCACGAAAACGGTGGAGAACGGGACGCCGGAGACCTTCAGCTCGGCTATGCCCGCGGTGACGGCGTCGAAGTCGTCGGAGCCTTTGACCCTGGCGTACAGGGCGCGGTCGGCCGCCGGCAGCGTGACCTGCGCCATGGAAACCCCGGCCGCCGCCAGCCGGCCGGCCGCGCCTGCGTCAAGCAGCGCGCCGTTGGTCAGCAGGTTCACCGACATGCCCTGCTCCCTGATAAAAGCCGCCAGGTCAAAAACCGCCGGCCAGAGCAGCGGCTCGCCCCCGGATAGGGCGATCTGCCGGGGCCTGGCCTGGCGCTTAAGCTTCAGTATTATCTTTTTCCAGTCTGCCAGGCCCAGGGAGGGCGCGGGGTAGGGTTGGTGGCGCCAGGCGTTGTAGCACCAGGCGCAGCCCTGGTTGCAGTCCGGGGTCAGCTCCAGTACGAAGGAACTCAGGTCCGCCTTCCTCCGGAACATCAATTTCCGCCGGAAACTGTTTTCTTCACGTCAGCCGGGGTATCCGTGAAAACCGTGCCGGATAATTTCCGGAAGGTTTCGGTGGAGACGCGGTCGCTGTACTTTTCCTGGAGCTCGGCGCGCTGCATCCGGTCCTCTTCCGTTTCAGGTCCCGCCTGTTCCGAGTGGCCCAGGCTGGCCGGCATATAGCACATCACGCCGCCGGGATCGTAATCCTCGGAATGCAGCAGCACCCAGCCGGCGACCCAGAGGGCCAGCAGCCCCGGCAGGCCCAGCAGGAGGGCCAGCCCCTTCCAAAGGGCGCGCTTGTCCCGCGTTTTAGCGAAGCGGCGCAGGTATACCGCTGAAAAACCGATACAAACCAGATAGGCCGCCAGTATGCCCCACAAAATTAACCAATCCATGGTTTCACCTCTCTCCCTGCAGCTGTCCGCTGCCGGATCGCCGCGGAAAATGTGTTCCGCGGCCGCATAACTATTATAGCGAAACGTAGGGGGGTTTCTTCAGGCGGCCCCATTTTTTATATGATATTCAGACCCGGGGACGTCCCGGGCGTTTTATCATGAGAACCCTTAAACTCCTCCCTCTTTTTGCGCTGCTGGCCGCGGCTGCCTGCGCGCCGGGCTATACCGAGCTGCGGCGCGGCAAGGACGTTTACGCCGATTTCGCGGCCCTGAAGGCCGCCAACGCCGAAGGCCTGGATTATTCCCGCGAGGTCTACGACAGGGGCTCGGCCATCACGGTTTTAGCCGTGCACGGCGGCGACATAGAGACCGCCACCTCCCGGGTGGCCCGGCACGTGGCCGGCAAAGACCTGAACCTCTACCTTTTTAACGGCTGGCACGGCCAGTCCGGAGACCTGCACGTGACGTCGGCCCGGTTCGACGACCCGGACGCGGTGCGCCTGGCCGCCGCGGCGACCCTCGGCATCTCCATCCACGCCCAGGCCGATCGCGGCACCTGGATCTGCGTGGGCGGCAGCAATACCGCCGCGGCGGGCCTGGTGACCAGGCGGCTGCTGGCGGCCGGCTTCGCCGCCGAGACCCCCTGCCGGCGCCTGCCGGGCACCTCCCCCAAAAATATCGTCAACCGCCCTTCCTCCGGTGGCGTGCAGCTGGAGCTGACGCTGCGCCTGCTGGAGAGGCTTGAAAGGAGCGGGGAAGAACTGTCAAGATTTAGCGAGGCCGTGCGGCAAGCCGCGCTGGAATCGCTGCCAAAAATTACGCAGCAGGCGATCAAAGAGGAGACATCAGAATGAAAAAGATAAGGATATTCGCTTTCGGCGGCAACGAAGTCGCCCCGGTGGGTCTGAAGGACAAGGACGGCAAGACCATCAACCCCGACATCGCCATGCAGTGGCAGCGCACCGCCGAGACCGGCAAGCTGGTGGCCGACATTTTTGAAAAGCACCCGAACGACAAGTACGTGATCACCCACGGCAACGGCCCGCAGGTGGGCAATATCCTGATGCGCGCCGAGATGTGCCGCCCCACCATGTTCCCGCTGCCGCTAGACGTCTGCGTGGCCGACACGCAGGGCGCGATGTCCTTTATGATGGCGCAGCTCAACAACGAGCTCAACATCCGCGGCATCGACAACCTCCTGGCCGGCATCGTGACGCAGGTGGTGGTGGACAAGGACGATCCCGATTTCAAGACCCCTTCCAAGTACGTGGGCCAGTCCTACACCGCCGACGAGGCCAAACAGCGCAAGGCCGAGGGCTGGGTGATGAAGATGTACAAGAAGGACGACAAGGGCAACGAGATCTGGCGCCGCGTGGTGCCCTCGCCCGTGCCCACCGACATTGTGGAGATAGACGCGATCGAGGCCCTGCTGGACAAGGGCATAGTGCCGATCACCGTGGGCGGCGGCGGCATCCCGGTGCGCGAAGTGCCGGCTGAAGTTAAGGACGGGGTTGAGACCTACACCACCAATTTCGGCGTTAAATTCAGCAAGCCGCATAAGGGCGACAAGCCGCTGAAGATGTACACCGGCGTGGAGGCCGTGATAGACAAGGACCTGGCCAGCGCCCTGCTGGGCTGCATGCTGATGAAGCGCGCCAAGGCCCGCGGCGAGGAAGTTGAGGTCAGCCTGACCATCTTCACCGGCGAGGACGGCGCCAAGCTGAACTACCAGAAGCCCGACGAGAAGAGCCTGCGCGTGATCAAGGTCTCCGAGCTGGAGGCCATCTACAACCAGGTGCCCCCGCCTTTCCCGGCGGGCTCGATGGGCCCCAAGATCAAGGCCGTGATAGAGTTCATCAAGAACGGCGGCTCCGTGGCCTACATCTCCAAGACCGAGCTGTTCGAGGAAACGCTGGCGGGCAAGGCCGGCACCACCGTCCTGCCCGGCTAGGCGTCCCCTATGAAAAAAATAAAGACTTTACAGTGCATACGCTGCGGAAAAGACCATAAACTGACCGACACCAAGTACAACTGCACCGCCTGCGGCGGCAACCTGCAGGTGCTCTACGATTATAACCTGATCAAGAAGCGGTTGAACTACGACGTGCTCAAGGACAACCCGGAGCGCAGCATCTGGCGCTACCTGGACATCCTGCCGGTGGCGAGCATAAAAAACGTGCCGCCCGTGCAGGTGGGCTGGACGCCGCTCTACAAAGCGGAAAAACTGGGCGTCGAGGCCGGCGTGAACAACCTCTATATAAAGGACGACGGCCGCAATCCCAGCGCCTCGTTCAAGGACCGCGCCAGCGCGGTGGTGACGGCGCGCGCGCTGGAGCTGAAGGAGAAGGTGATCACCACCGCCTCCACCGGCAACGCCGCCTCTTCGCTCGCCTGTCTTACCGGCAGCCTGGACATGAAGACCATGATCTTCGTCCCGGAGACCGCCCCCCAGGCCAAGGTGGCGCAGCTGCTGGTCTACGGCGCCACGGTCATCATGGTGAAGGGCACCTACGACGACGCTTTCGAACTGTGTCTCAAGGCCTCGCAGGAGTACGGCTGGTACAACCGCAGCACCGGCATCAACCCGTTCACCCGCGAAGGCAAGAAGACCTGCTCTTTCGAGATATGCGAGCAGATGAACTGGGAGACCCCGGACAAGGTGTTCGTCTCGGTCGGGGACGGCAATATCCTCAGCGGCATCTGGAAGGGCTTCGTGGAATTCCACCGCCTGGGCATCATAGAGCGCCTGCCGCAGCTGGTGGCGGTGCAGGCCGAGCATTCCGACTCTATCAAGCGCGCCTTTGAGTCCGGCACGGACGTGCAGCCGGTCAGCGGGATCACCGTGGCCGACAGCATCTCGGTCAGCCTGCCGCGCGACGGCATGGCGGCCGTGATGGCCATAAAGGATTCCGGCGGCTTCGCGGTCAGCGTGACCGACGAGGAGATCCTGGCGGCCATCCCGCGCATAGCCCGCGGCTCCAACGTCTTTGCCGAACCGGCCGCGGCGGCCACCTACGCGGGCCTGCTGAAGGCCGTGAAGGAAGGGAAAGTGAAGGACAATGAGTCGGTGGTCCTCCTGATCAGCGGCAACGGGCTGAAGGATATACAGAGCGCCATGAAGTCGGTGGGCAAGCCGTATCTCATCAACCCTGAAATAGGCGAGTTGAAGCGGCTGGTGGCTGATAACAAGCTGGCCTGACGGCCGCCCGCAACAAACCGCGCGTTACCCGGCATTACAGGGTAACGCGCGGTTTTTTTATTACCTTAAGGCCCAGGCGGGCCTGGGTCCAAAAACCCCCTCTCCCGGGTCCCTATGCCCCTTATTATAGGTATATCTTTATATTAAGATTTAAGTGTGAAGTCATGTCCCTAACAGAATGGAGGGTGTAACCGCATGTTAAATAAACTTGTGGCAGTATTCGCTTGTCTCGGCTTTGCGGCCCAGGCCGGCGCCGAAGTTCAGTTCGACCAGAATATCGACGTCAAAAGCGTCATCGAACAGGCCAAAAGCTCCGATGTGAAAGCTCCTTATCCTTATTATGGCCCCCACCGCGTACGTTACAGCCGCGACTGCAGGAATTTCTCTTATTCCGGCGGTTACGCGCAGTCTTCGGAAAGGGTGTACCTGCAGAGCACGGAGTATATAGAGGATTGCCGCTTCGTACCCGCTCCTCCGCCTCCTCCTCCGACGCCCCCGCAGCCCAATCCCAACGGCCCCAAGCCGCCGAAGCCCGGCAAGCCTGACAATCCCGGCCACCCGAAGGCCGCGGACGCCAAGGATTACAACCCCGGCTACCCCGGTTACAACCAGCCCGGTTTCCCGGCCTACCCCGGTAATGACGGCCCGCACGGCAATTATTCCTACTCCGGTCATTACGGCAATCAGCAGGGCACCTGGTACTGCCACGAGCGCGCCGGCCAGACCTTCCGCTCCACCGCGCAGATGAACGTGCCCGCCCGCCAGATGTACCCCTGGGAGAGCGAGACTTTCGAGGTCTGCCAGGAGGCCGACCGCCAGGGCTTCGACATAAAACGGTCCCCGTACCGCTACTCCGTGGACCGCGACGGCATGTACGACGTGACCTACAACCTCACGCCTACCTACCGCACCCCCACGGCCCCCGACTCCAACGGCCTGAACGCCACCGCGTTCGCCTTCCGCGACGGCAAGTTCTTCCTGAACGTCTCCGACAGGTGGACCAGCGAGTACGCCGGCGAGAAAGTCATGGTCAAGGTTGAGCTGATCAAGGACGGCTTCCTGTTCTTCAACAGCAGCCAGGGCGAGAAGGAGTTCACCTTCGACACCGCCGGCAGCTACGAGCTGGCCTTCGCCGAGGGCGACCTGACCAAGACCAAGGATTACGTGGACACCAGCTCCGACCTGCGCGGCCCCAAGAAGTTCTTCGTGAAATGGGGCTTCAGGCGCATCGGCAGCGTTTCCACCAACGAGTACGTCAAGAAAGGCGACACCGACAAGATAACGAAGTAAAATCGTCGCCAGGGCTCCCCGCGGCAGCCGCCGCGGGGGTTCCTGTCTATACTGTTGAATAACGGAGGAAGTTAATGAAGATCAATATAATAGCGGCGTTAGCGCTGCTCAGTTTCGCCGGCACCGCCGGTGCGGAAATAAACTTCGACAAAGGCGCGGACGTAAAAGGCGCCCTCAGCCAGACCTCGGAAGCGGCCGTGCCCCAGGTTAAATATCCCGGCTTTACCAGGTATTCCAGGGACTGTTCCCGGTTCACCTTCGACGCCAGCGGCGCCGAGGCCACCTCGGCCAGGGTGATGCTGGCCAGCACCGAGTACGTGCAGGAATGCCGTCCTTCGGGCGGCCATTATGTCCCCGGTCCCAACGGCGGCCCCGGCAGCTACGTGCCCGGCCCGCAGAACTGCTGGGAGCGCCCCGGCCAGACCTGGCGCCAGAGCGCGCAGGTGCACATAGCGGCCCGCGCCCTGCTGCCCTGGGAGAACGAAAGCTTCGAGGTCTGCATGGAAGGCCCGTGGCTGACCCTGAACCCGCTGAACGCGGCCTATAAATACAACGTCGGCCAGACCGGCGGTTACGACACCCTGTTCAGCCTGACCCCCCAGTACAAGACGGCCATGAAGCCTGACGTCAACGGCGTCAACATGACCGCCTTCTCCTACGACCCCGCCTCGAAGAGGTTCAAGGTGTCGCTCGCCGACAAGTGGGCCAAGGCTTATGCCGGCGAGAAGGTCGCCGTGAAGATAGAGCTCAAGCGGGACGTGGCCAACTGGTTCGACTCTTCGCTCGGTTCCAAAGAGTTCTCCTTCGACGCGGCCCCCGGCTACGAGCTGGACTTCGCCGCCGCCGACCTGGACAGGGGCGCCAAGAAGTATTACCTGAAATGGAGCTTCAAGCGCGTGGGCAAGCTCTCCAAAGACTCCTGGATGGAGAAGGGCGAAACCCTGCGCCTGGAGCTGGCCTCCTCCCCCGAGAAGGCCTACAGCGCGGACAACGTCTGCACGCTGGTGATGGATTCCCCGTACACCTGCGTGTACAGCTGCAAGGATGGGTCCTACATCTCCAGGCCCAACCCGTTCCCCGGCAACAACGGCTTTCCGCCTTACGTGCCGCCCATGCCCCTGCATGGCTGCAGCATGACGACTCAGAACACCCCGCTGATCACCATCCGGCGCTGACCCGGATAGAGCAAAAAAAACACCCGCCGGAGACGGCGGGTGTTTTTTTATGCCTGGCCGGCTTCAGCAGGGCAGGGTGAGGGTGAAAGCGGAGCCTTTCTGCAACTGGGACTTGGCGAAGACGCGGCCGCCGTGCACCTCGGCTATCTTGCGCACCAGCGACAGGCCAAGGCCCCAGCCGTCCACCTGGCCGGTGAAAGAGGCCTCTACCTGGTAAAACTTGTTGAAGATGTTGTCCAGCTCTTCTCCGGGGATGCCGGGGCCGTTGTCGCCTACGGACAGCAGGGCGAAATTATCCCTGGTCTGGGCGGAGAGGATCACCAGCTTGTCCTTGCCGGGGTTGAACTTTACGGCGTTGTCTATAAGGGCGCGCAGGGCCGCGGCCAGCACTTTGCGGTCGGCGCAGACCTTTACCGGCTCGGGCGCCGCGACCTTGATGGTGATCCCGGAGTTTTCGCCAAAACCGCTCCTGGCGCTTTCGGCTATCTCGTTAAGGAATTCCGCGGCGTCGAAATTTATCTTCTCCAGCGTGGGGGCCTCGAGGTTGTCTATGGTGACGAAGTCCAGCAGGCTTTCCACCAGGCCGGTGAGCTTCTGGCCCTGGCCGTAAATGGTGGCGGAGGACTTCTGCACTATGTCCGGCATGCCTTTGGCGGAGGACTCGTCCCTGAGGATCTGGGCGTAGCCGTTGATGCAGGCCAGCGGCGTCTTGAATTTGTGCGAGATAAGCGACAGGAAGTTGCGGGCCATGCGCTCTTCCATGCGCTGGGCCGTGACGTCGGAGAGTATCCACAGGCGGCCTTCGGCCACCTGGTTGCCGTCCTTGTCTTCCTTCAGCAGCTTTATCGCCGAGCCGTCCAGGAAAAATTTCTTCGGCTTTTCCCTGTACAGGTCGAAACGCTTTATCAGCGCTTCCCCGTCCAGGATCTCGTCCAGGCCGGGCTTGGCTTCGAAGTCCTGGAAGGCCCCGCGGATATTGGTGAATTTGTACTTGTCGTGCTCGAGATAGATCTTGGCGGAGTTGTTGATGATGAGGATCTCGCCCTCGAGGGTGGTAAGTATGGCGCCTTCCTTGATGCGCTTGAAAACTATCTCCATCTTGCGCTTCTCTTCCTTGACGGAGGAGAACAGGCGGGAGTTCTCTATGGCGATGGCGGCCTGGCTGGCGAAAGCTTCGAAAGCGGTCTTGTCGGAATCGGCGAAGTCACCGTCGATGCGGTTGACGGCCTGCACCACGCCTATCACCTTGCCCTTGATGATCATGGGGCAGGTCAGGAGCGAGCGCGTGATGAAGCCGCTCTTCGCGTCCGCCTTCTTTGAGTGGCGGGGATCGGCGGCGGTGTCGTTGATGATGATGGACCGGCCTTCCTTGGCGCAGGAGCCGGCTATGCCCTCGCCCAGCTTGAAGCGCATCTTCTGCACGTCCTCGGGCAGGCCGAGGGCCACGTCGAAATAGAGCTCCTGCGTTTTCTCGTCGAGCAGGTACAGGGAGGCGCGCTCCGCCCCTACCACGCGCGAAGCCAGGCGCATGATGGTGGTGAGCAATTCTGAAATATCCAGCTTTGAGGAAAGCAGGCGGGAGACCATTACCAGCATCTCGAGACTTTCCTGCGACTGCGTAATCATCCGGTTACCGTTCCCTTAAAAGAATAGCTGCAGCAGCAGCTTGTAGTAGCTCTTCCAGGAGGAGCTGTCCTCTTTGTACGCGTTGTAGGCCATGTCCAGGTTGGACTTCTCGTTGAGGTTAAGCTTGATGCCGCCCGTGAAGGAATTCGCCTTGTCCGCGCGCCTGTAGGATATTTTACTATATCCCGCGTAAATATAGCTGTCGTATTCCGGTTTCATGTTGCGGGCTATCTGGGCCGTCATTATCCAGTCCGGCAGGGCCGTGATCTGCCTGAAGACCCCCATGTAGGCCAGGTCCGCCTGGTCCATGGCCGGGGTGACCAGCGTGGCGTTGGAAACCCCGTCGGGCTTGCTGAACGCGGCGGCCGAAGCCAGGAAGTAGAACTGGCCGTAAAAGGATTTTTCCGCCTGCAGCTCGGCCGAGGACTGCGTGAAGCTCTTTTTTGCGGGCGCGAGGACCCCGGCGGCCAGGACCCTGGCTTTCTGCCTGGCCCAGGCGCCGGACACGCTCAGGCGCAGGTAGCTTTCGTCAGGCTCTTCGCTCATGGAGGTGAGCAGGAAGAGCTTGCCGCCGTACGCGCCGGAGCGGGTGTCGCCGTCCACGGGGTACAGGAAAGGCTTGAAAGAGACGGAGTACCGGGGGCCGGAGTACATCATGGGCACGCGGAACGAGAAGGTCTTGTGGTCGTAGACGCCGCTGTCCTTGTAGAAGGCGGCGTTAAGGCCGGCGGTGAGGTTCCTGGCCGGGATGGTGAAGAAGGTCAGGGAGTTCCTGTTGAGGCCGTTGGAACCGAAAGAGTAGTCGTTCTCCAGCCACCAGACGGCCCCGGCGGGCAGCACGCTCATGGCGGTAATGGCCGCCGCCAGCAGTAATCGTATCATTGCCTATATTATATATTAAACTTTCCGCGGTAACGCGCGAAAATAAAAAGCCCCCCGGTGAAGGGGGGCTTTCGGGGCCTTGCGCAGCCGTTATTTCACGAAGACGAAGAGGTACTGCAGGAAGTCGTAAATATCGCAGTTTACCAGGTTTACGTCCACGGGGCTGTTGTTCATGTAGCCGCCGATATGGCCGTTGACCTTGTTGTAGGTCAGGTTAACCGGGGCGGAAGCGGCGTAGCCTTTCACGCTCACTATGGTCTGGTCCGCGTAGCCCTGGCCCAGGTCGAACTCCAGCTTGAGCGGGGCGTTGTTAAGGTAGCCCTGCAGCAGGCCGCCCTTCCAGTTGACGGTGTAGTTGACCTGGCTGTGGTTGGCACCGCCGTAAACCCGCACCTCCTCGGTGCTCCAGTCGAACTTCAGGTTGACGGGGGAGAGATTGGCGCCGCCGGTTATGGTCTTCTCTTCGTGGTTGATGCGGACGTCGAGGGGGGAGTTGTTGATGCCGCCCTTTATGGTCCAGTCGAGCTTGTTGAGCTTCACGTCCACCTGGCTGTGGTTCATGCCGCCTTTTATGGTGCCCATCTTGACCGCGTAGGTGGATTTATTGCGAAGGCCGAAGAGCTGGTCATAAACCCGCTGGCCGACCCGGACCTCGGTTATGTAGTAGTAGCGGGCGAGGCCTACGGCCTGGTCGGCCGCGTCCTGGCCGGTTACGTCCGCGAAGATCATGTAGCCGCCGGTGTTGCTCTGGTAGGCCTGCACCTTGAAGCCGGCCTGGGTGAGCTCGCGCACCGCGGTGTAGGAGTCGAAGGCGCGGTCGATAAGGCCCACCAGTTTGTCGTTCATTTCCGGGGCGGCGGTGTTGACCTGTATCTTGCGCAGGGTCATCCACTGGTTAGACTTGGGAGCTTCGGGGGCCGGGACCTGGATCTCCGTTAAAGAGAGGCCGGCTTTGCCTATGACGGCGTTTTCCGCGGAGGCGGAAAGGATGGTGGAAAAAGAAAGTATCGCGGCGGCTATATAGGGCATGTTCTTCATTCAGTACTACCTCCGTATGCTTTTGGATAACTATATTCTGCCAGAAAACGGGCTGTTCCGCATCGGGCGCAGGACCCAGCCGGGCGCCGTATTTGGGCCCAGACGCGGCGTAGGCCTTGTGCGCGCGCCCCGGCACTTGACAGGTCAAAGCCGTCTGCTATAATATTTGCGTATTGAGTCAGCCAAAGGATCCCTTATGCTAAAACTGCTGGTTTCTCTCGTTCTGCTGGCGCCTGCTGCCGCGCGCGCGGACGAACCGCTCAGGATTAATTTCGAGGGCCGGACTTACAGCGTCGGCGCTCCTTCCGCGGCTCTGCCCGCCATGGACAAAGCCTTCTTCTCGCTGCCGGGCGCCAAGGCCGCCAAGAAAAAATGGACCGTCATGGTCTTCGTGAACGGCAAGAACGACCTGGAGAGCGCGGGCCTGCTGAACCTGAACATGATGGAGCTGGTCGGCTCCAACAAGGACGTCAGCATAGTGGCCGAGATCGGCCGCATGAAGGGCCAGGCGCAGGGCGACACCGCCGACGACGGCGACTGGACGGGGTCGCGCCGCATCTACGTGCAGAAGGACGACGACATGGAGAAGATAAAGTCGCCGGCCGTGATGACCACCCCCACGGTGGACATGGGCGACTACAAGCGCGCGGTGGACTTTGTGAAATGGTCCAAAAAAAACTACCCCGCCGAGAAATACCTGCTCATCCTGTGGGACCACGGCTCCGGCTGGATGGACCCGCGCAAGGAGGCCAAGGCCGCGGCTTCCAATGACAAGGGCATTTCTTTCGACGACGAGACCGGCAACTACATCCGCACCCGCGAGATCGGCTCCATCGTGCGCGAGGCCGGCGGCGTGGACGTGCTGGCTTTCGACGCCTGCCTGATGCAGATGGGCGAGGTGCTCAGCGAAGTGAAGGGCAGCGCCCAGGTCATGGTAGGCTCCGAGGAGACCATCTCCGGGGTCGGCTATCCCTACCACATCTTCCTTTCGGCCATGGCCAAAGAGCCGGGCATGAGCGCCGAGAAGCTCGGCACCATCCTGGTGGAAGCCTACAAGATGTTCTACGAGACCACCATCAAGAAGGGCGCGCAGCTTTCGGCCGTGCGCGTGGCCAAGGCCAATGAGTTCGAAACGCGGGTGAAGGAAGTGGCCGCGGCCGCCAGGGCCGCCAACGACGTGCCCGCCCTGAAGGCGGCCCGCGCCGGCGTGATGCGCTTCGACATGATAGGCGTGGCCAGCGACCCCCAGAAGCAGATCTCCTTCTACGGGGACCTGTACAATTACCTGCAGCTGATGGAGAACGCCATGACGGCCGCCACGCCCGCCGCCGCGGACTTCAAGGCCAAGTCCGCCGCGCTGCGCCAGTTCATAGTGAAGGACCTGGTCATCTACAACAGGTATTACGACAAGGACCGGACCGGCCGCTCCTTCGCCGACACGCACGGCATCTCGGTGTATATCCCGCCGGTGATAGAGGCGATAGACCAGGCCAAGCTGGAAGGCATCTTCGAGGGCAAGTACCAGGACTTCGTGTTCGCCAGGAACACGGGCTGGCACGACTTCGTGACTTTCCTTTACGGGGCCAAGTAGGCGTCGGGAGGCAGGAAACAGGAAGGGCCGCAGGTGCGGCCCTTCTTCTTTTTACGGTCGGAATTGTTGCAGGTCCTGCGCCAGCCTGCTCCTCACCTGCGGCGGCAGGTCCCCGCGCGCCAGTGCTTGCCGGTAGAGTTCTCCGGCCTCGGCCCGGCGCCCGGCTTTCAGGCGCAGCGCGGCGAGGTTCAGGCCGGCCTGCCAGTTCTCCTTGAGCGCATTGGTAAAATCTTTTCCGGCTTCTTCGTCCCGCCCCAGCAGCATCAGGAGGACGCCGCGGTCGTTTAGGATGTCGGCGTCGCCGGGGGCGGCTCCGGCGGCTTTTGAAATGGCTTCCAGCGCTTCGGGGTAACGCCCGGCGCCCTGCAGCAGCAGGGCCGAGCGCCGCAGCGGATCCGGCTCTCTGGCCAGAGCGCCTGCCGCCACGGCCAGCAGCGCCGCCTTATCTTTTCTCCCCGACTTTAAATAGATCTCGGCTCCGTCCAGCAGGAGGCCCGGACGGGTCCCGGCTTCAGCCCCCGCGCCTGCCAGCGCAAGAACCAGCGGATCTTGCGGGCGAAGGCTTTTTAGTTTTTCCGCCCGTGCCCTGTCCCCGGAGACGGCAGCGGCCAGCAGCCCGAGTTCTTCGGGAGAATATTTACCGCGGTCCGGGCCAGTCCTCGCCAGCAGCAGCCCGGCGGCCCGCTCTTCGAAGAGGGCCAGCGCGGCCGCGCCGGGGCCAGGCGTCCGGCTGAAGCTGCCGCCCTTGAGAGGTATGGCCGCCATGGCCAGCTGCGCGGCCGCGGCCCCGCCGGCGGCCGGTTCTATCGCCCCTATAAGTCCCGGTTTTACGGCGAGGGTGGCTATAGCCGAGCGCCCGGCGGAGGTTTCGGAGGACAGGGAAAGGAACTTGAGCCCCTGGAGTTTGAGGCTCGCGGGAAAGACGTGCTCCAGCCTGTCCAGTATGATCAGGCGCCGCCCCGCGGGCCAGTAGAGCAGGGCTTCGTAGATCAGGCGGTCCTGGAAATCCGGGTTGCTGCTCCGCAGCCTCTCCTGTATGGCCTGGTCGCCGCCGTAGGGCGTGCCGCGCAGGGTGTTGAGGTCCTTGTTCCAGCGCGCGTATTCGGCAGCGAGCGAGCGCTCCGCCGCCTCCCGCCGGCCCAGCTCCAGCTGCCGCAGGCCCCGCAGCAGGTCCTCTCCAAAATATGCGGCCGCAAATTCCGCCCGCACGGTTTCGGGGCGCGTGGAATCCATCATGCGCAGTATGTCCCCGGCGCCTGAATACTGTTTATCCCCGGAGAGCCGGGCCGACTCGCGCAGCGCGGCCAGGCCTTCTTCGGTGCGCAGCTGCGTCACCAGGTATTCGCCTTTCTTGTACAGCAGCCAGGGCTGTTCCGGGTTTTTTTCCAGCGCCGCCTCCACGCCGGAGAGGCAGTCCAGGCCGGCGGCCCTGCCGGGATAGGCCAGCACTACGTAATCTACGGCCAGCGCGGCCAGCAGGGCCGGCAGCAGTAGGAGGCGGGCCGTCCGGACCCCGGCGCCGGCGGGCGCGGCGGCTTTTGCCACGGCGCAAACTCCGCCTGCGGCGAGCAGGCCCAGCAGGTAGGCCAGCGGGTAGAAATAGCGGATCTCTATCGACATCAGGCTGTGCACGGCTATGAAATACAGCGTGAGCGCGGCCGGGCCCGGGGGCGCGCTTTTGCGCAGGTATAAAAGCGCCAGCGCGGCCAGCAGGGCGTGCAGCGGGTAGATGAGGAGTATATGCCAGACCCGTTTTGCGGTGGCGGAACTATAGGCCAGCGGGCTGGTTGCCACCTGTCGCGCGGCCCAGGCCAGGGCGTTGTCGTCCTGGTCCAGGCCGGCCAGGGCGCGCGGGTTGCCTTCCATGGTGTAGACGCTGCCCAGCACGCCGGTTATTACGTTGCTGTCGGCGCGGCCCACTTCGAAGGGCGTGAATTTGCCGTAGACAAAATGGTTCAGCCGGGCCCAGGGGAGCAGCAGTATGTAGGCGCCGAAGAGGAAAACGGTGGCTTCCTTTAGTATAGTCTTGCGCGGCCTGGCCCCGCGGGCCAACTGCAGCAGGGCCATCAGCGGCGGCAGCAGGAATAGCGTGGAGCGCACTAGCAAGGTAACTCCGAGCGCCAGCCCGGAGAGCAGGCTGGCCAGCGCTCCGGGCGCGGCTTCGCGGGCGGCCTCCAGGTTAAGGTAGAGCAGTATCAGCAGGGTAAAGAAAACCTGCTCCGGGTCATGCGGCGCGGGAAGGGCCAGGCTGACGGCCGCGGCCGCGAGCGCGTAAATAAGCCCGCCCGCTCCGCCGTTGCGCAGGCGGCCCAGGTTGTAGGCGAGCAGCACTATCAGGAACAAGGCGGCGCTCACGGCGCCTATCAGCCGCGCCGGATCGAAATCCACAAAAGTCATCAGCACGCTGAGCAGCGGCATGCTGTAGGAGATGCCCGGTTCGTTAATGCCGTGGAGCAGTTCCCAGCCGCGCCCGGCGTAAGGCAGCAGCACCCAGCCGCGGCCTTCCGTATCCCCGAGATGCGCGGCGGCCAGCGCGGCGGCCGCCAGCACCGGTAGGGCTAACAGGATGTTCCTGACAAAGGGGGGGAGCTTTTGCATAGGGGCTTGGCCGGCGGGCGGCCGCGGTCTTTATGATACAATTTTCCTGCATAATGAAGAGAACGCTGCTGGTCAACCTCGGGGAATCGCCGGAAAACTACCATTTCGAGCGGGCCCTGCTGCGCGCCCTGCCCGCGCGCGGAAGCGCGCTGGACATAGTTCACGATTTCGACCACGACTATTCCTTTATAGGCCGCGGCCTGCCGCCCGGCGCGCGCCGCCTGAAATACTCCGGCCTGGCCGGGCTTAAAAAACTTTTCGGCAAGCCTTACGACCTGGTGCTCGTGCTGGATTTTCCCAAGCGGGAGCGCTGCGCGCCCGGTTTTATCTGGCTGCTGCGCGGGGCGCAGGCCGGCAAGAAAGTCTTTATCGCCAATCACCTTATCCCCATGCCCGGGGATAATTTCACCGCCGACCTGGCGCGTAAGGTTAAAGCCCTCTCCGCTGTCGATGCCGGCTATATGCTGGAGTTCGACGACGCCCGGCTCTGGGCCGTGACCGGCCTGGCCGGAAGGCGGCTGCTAAAGCGCGGCTACGCCACGGACTGCACCTATTATTCCCCTGTTAAGGGCGGCTCCGGGGACTATGTGTTTTCAGCCGGCTCCACCGGCCGCGATTTCAAGGCGCTGGCCGCCGGAGTTAAGCGCTCCGGCCTCGGCCTGAAAATTTTCAGCGGTTCCCGGCCCCCGGCCCTGCCGAAGGGCGCTGCGTTCCTGCCGCTGTCTGAGAACCTGCATAACCTGAAAGCCGCCGTAGCCGGCGCCCGCGCCGTGGTAATCCCGGTGAAGGACGGCCACGTGAACGAGGCCGCCGGCAACTCTATCGCCTTCCTCGCCATGGCCCTCGGCCGCCCCGTCCTCACCCGCCGCACCCGCTACATGTCCCGCTTTATAAAGGACGGCGCCAGCGGCTTTTTCTACGACCGGCTCTCCCCGGCCGCTATAGAAACCGGCCTCAGGCGGATCTCCTCCCTGTCCCCGGCAAAACTAAAAAAACTCTCCGCCGCCGCCCGCGCCGCCATCCTCCGCCATGCCAGCCTCGACTCCTTCTGCTCCGCCCTCCTGCGCCGCTTCCGCTGAGGCCTGACTTGCCTCCATTTGCTAAAATAATTTTCATTAGGGGTTTTAGGAGATCTTAATGAAACTTTTAAGGCTTGCCGCCTGGGTGTTATTCGTTTGTAATTCTGCCAATGCTTACGCCGCTCCCGCGATAGCCGGGAAATTGGGCAAGATCTCGGATAGCCTTACCGCCGCCTACGGCGTATCCGCAGGCGCAAAAGAAAAGCCCAGCGCCGCAGTCTTCACTTTTAACACTTCCAAAGAACTCGAAAAGATGCGTATCGGCTTTGCTGTTTCCGAAATGCTGTCGCATCAGCTCGCTAAAAGCGGGAAATTCCAGCTTTTGGAAAGAACCGAGCTTAACCGTGTTCTCGGCGAGCTTAAGCTCAGCCTGTCCGGGGTTACTGAGCAGGAGGACGCCATAAGCGCTGGCAAGTTGGCGAGAGCGGATATGCTGGTGATGGGAAGCGTGGAGAAAATGGGAAAGTCATACCATGTTAACGCGCGCCTGGTTAACGCCGAAACGGGCGAGGTTGTAGCTACCGCGTATGAATCTCTGCCCATCTCGGCTTTTGAAGAGGAGGCTAAAGATTATGTGGTTATGGTTCCTAAGACGCAGACGATAGGTATTTATTTTCTTGGCAGCTATCGCGTGATGGCGAAAGTCCCGTCTACTACCAATACTTATCCGCCGGGCTGGGTTACGTATATCACCACCAATCCCGAGAGATCAAAAGTGATGTTGCCTGGTTTTGGCATACGCTACGCCCCGTTTGAACATTTTTTGATAGACGTCGCGTATATGAATTCGGCGGCTTCAAAAAGAACAGGTAACAGAGAATCCGACAATGCGTTCTGTGCCGGGCCATATACATCTAATTTTTCCATGTTCAGGGCCGTAGCGGGTCCTAAGGGAAGGTTGTTCGACGGTTTCTCGTATTCTCTGGGGGTTGGGGCTACTGTGGTCAGCATCAGTAGAAGCGGGCAGGCCAGTTATACTACTCCTACGGCGCTTGCGGGGTTTGAGTTCCGCCCGCAGCAGAGGCTGGGTTTGGCGGTATCTGTGGGGTATGACTTTGTAACTAAAACCGCCATGGGCAACCAGTGGGGTGCCGGAGACGCATATTTCAAGATTACTCGTCTCCCGCATTTTTACCTGGAACCCTCCCTGGCCCTATATTTCTAAATCAGATGAATAAAGGTGCCGCCATGTTAGCAATAACGGAGTAGTGCGCGGTTTCACCAGGTGCGGCGGGGGCTCTTTTAATTTGTTAGAATTTAAGCGTCGTCCTACATCTCTGGCGGGTCTTGAGGTTAAACACTGATGGATCAGATCCTTATCTTGGACTTCGGCAGCCAGTACACCCAGCTTATCGCCCGCAGACTTCGCAGCCTGCGGGTTTATTGCGAAATACTCCCCTTCAGCGCCCCGGTAGAGGACATCCTCGCCAGGTCGCCGCGCGGCATCATCCTTTCCGGCGGGCCATCCAGCGTTTACGCCAAGGACGCGCCCAAGCCGGACCCGGCCATCTTTAACCTCGGCGTGCCGGTGCTCGGCGTCTGCTACGGCATGCAGCTGCTCGCCCACGAGTTCGGCGGCCGGGTGGCCAAGGCCGCCTCCCGCGAATACGGCTTCAGCAAACTCAAGGTCCTTAAGGGGTCGCGCCTGCTTAAAGGCATCCCCGGCGGGGTGAACGTCTGGATGAGCCACGGTGACGAGGTAAAACAGGTCCCGGCCGGCTTCCGCGTTACCGCCAGGGCCGACGGTTCCGACATCTCCGCGATGGAGAACCCGGACCGCAATCTTTACGCGCTGCAGTTCCACCCCGAGGTGCACCACACCGAGCACGGCGTGAAGATGCTGGAGAACTTCGCGCGCGGCGTCTGCGGCTATACGGACCGCTGGACCCCGGCCTCCTTCCTCGCCGACAGCATAGCTGAAATTAAAAAGCAGGCCGGCGGCAAAGCGGTCATCTGCGGCCTCTCCGGCGGCGTGGACTCATCTGTGGCCGCGGTGCTGGCGCACCGGGCCATAGGCGACAAGCTTAACTGCATCTTCGTGGACACCGGCGTGCTGCGTCACGGCGACCGCGAGCGCATGACCGAGGTCTTCAAGAAAAAATTCGGCTACAAGCTTAAGATCGTGGACGCCTCGGCGCTGTTCCTGGGCCGGCTTAAGGGCGTCACCTCGCCCGAAAAGAAGCGCAAGATCATCGGCCATACCTTTATAGAAGTCTTCGACCGGGAAGCTAAAAAAGTTAAAGGCGCGTCCTGGCTGCTGCAGGGCACGCTTTACCCCGACGTCATCGAATCCGTCTCGGTCAAAGGCCCCTCCGCCGTGATCAAGAGCCACCACAATGTGGGCGGCCTGCCGGCGAAGATGAAGATGGGGCTGATAGAGCCGCTGCGCTATTTCTTCAAGGACGAAGTGCGCGAACTCGGCCGCAGCCTGAAAATTCCCGAGGCCGTGCTGATGCTGCATCCCTTCCCCGGCCCGGGCCTGGCCATACGCGTGCTGGGCGAGGTTACCCCGGACAGGCTTAAGATCCTGCGCGAGGCCGACCGGGTGATGCGCGAGGAGATACAGAAGGCCGGCTGGTACGCCAGGATCTGGCAGGCTTTCTGCGTGCTGCTGCCGGTGCGCTCCGTAGGCGTAATGGGCGACGAGCGCTCCTACGAATATACCATAGCCATCCGCTGCGTCAGCTCGGTGGACGGCATGACGGCGGACTGGAGCCGCCTGCCGCACGACCTGCTGCAGAAAATTTCCTCCAGGATAGTCAGCGAGGTGCGCGGCGTCAACCGCGTGGTCTACGACGTCACCTCCAAGCCGCCGGCCACCATAGAATGGGAATAAATAAGTTAGCCCTGCTGCTCCTGCTGCCCGCCGCCTTCCTGGCCGCCTGCGGAGTGCAGCCCCGCGCCGCCGCTAAACCGCAGCGGGAGCGCCCGCCCTGCGAGCGCAGCGCGGCCCTGCTGCCCGGGACCGGTTTTGAGCCGGCGCTGGACGGAGTTCGCACGGCCGCCGCTAACGGGCTGCTGGCGAAGATAGCGGCCTGCGAGGCGCTGCCTTTTGCCGAGGATCACACGGTCTTCGGCAACCGCGAAGGCCGCCTGCCGCCGCGGCCGCGCGGCTATTACCTGGAGTACAGTTTCCCGGTGCCGGGGCGCAAGGCGGGCGACGCGCCGGCGCAGGTGAACGTAGGCACGGCGACGCTGGTCAGCGGGACCATCACTACTCCGCGCGGGCCGGAGCGGCTGGTCATAGGCGGCGGGCGGGAGATCTACTACACGCCGGACCATTATTTAAATTTCGTGGCGCTGACGATAGCCAGGTAGAAGGAGAACTCATGCTTCAGGACAAGATAGAACTGGGTCTTACTTTCGACGATGTGCTGCTGCTGCCGGCCAAGTCTTCGGTCATGCCGAAGCAGACCGACATCGCGACGAACCTCACGAAAACCATAAAGCTCAACGTCCCGCTGATCTCCGCGGCCATGGACACGGTGACCGAAGCGGGCCTGGCCATAGCCATGGCGCGCGAGGGCGGCCTCGGCATCATCCACCGCGCCATGCCGGCGCACCAGCAGGCGCTGGAAGTGGCCAAGGTTAAAAAGCACGAGAGCGGCGTCATCTCCGCGCCGCTGACCGTCTCGCCGGACGAGAAACTGCAGGACGCCCTGGCGCTGATGGCCAAGCACGGCGTTTCCAGCGTGGCCGTGATCTCCCGCGGTAAACTGGTGGGCCTGCTGACCAACCGCGACGTGCGCTTCCTGAAGGACCTCGACAAGAAAGTCTCCTCCGCGATGACCACCAAGCTCATCACGGCCCGCCCCGGCACCACGCCGGCGCAGGCCGAGAAGATCCTGCAGGAGCACCGCATAGAGAAGCTGCCGCTGGTGGGCCGCAACGGCGAGCTGAAGGGCCTCATCACGGTGCGCGACATCCTCAACACCAAGCAGTACCCCGACGCCTGCAAGGATAAGGCCGGCCGGCTGCGCGTGGGCGCGGCCATAGGCGCCGGGCCCGACGCGGTGGAGCGGGCAGGCGAGCTGGTGGCGGCCGGCGCCGACATTATTTCGCTGGACTCCGCGCACGGCCATTCCGCCAATGTTCTCAGAACGCTTAAGGAAGTGAAGCGCCGCTACGGCTGCGAGGTGATAGCCGGCAACGTGGCCACCTACCAGGGCGCGCTGGACCTGATAAAGGCCGGCGCCGACGCCATAAAGGTGGGCATAGGCCCCGGTTCCATCTGCACCACGCGCGTTATCTCGGGCGTGGGCGTGCCGCAGCTCACCGCGGTGAGCGCCGCCGTGAAGGCCGCCGCGCGCAGCAAGACCCCCGTCATAGCCGACGGCGGCATCAAGTTCTCCGGCGACATCACCAAGGCCATGGCCGCCGGCGCCAGCTGCGTGATGCTGGGCACCCTGCTGGCCGGCACCGAGGAGGCACCCGGCGACATCATCCTCTTCCAGGGCCGCTCCTACAAGGCCTACCGCGGCATGGGTTCCGTCGGGGCCATGGAGGCCGGCTCCAAGGACCGCTACGGCCAGGCCGGGGTGGAGAGGGACAAGCTGGTCCCCGAAGGCATAGAAGGTCAGGTCCCGTACAAGGGCACTGTGGCCGCCATTATCCACCAGCTCACCGGCGGCCTGCGCGCGGGCCTGGGCTACTGCGGCTGCAAGAACCTCGCGGACCTCAGGCGGCGCGCGCGCTTTGTGCGCATCTCCAACGCCGGCCTTAAAGAAAGCCACGTCCACGACGTTAAGGTCACCAAGGAAACCCCCAACTACGCGAGCAAAGATTAAGTGATCACCCGGCTGGCTAAAAAAATAGGCGCCCTGTCCGAGATCCGGGATACCGACCCCGGCTTCTCGGACCTGGCCGCCCTGCTCACCGGCATAAAGCCGGTGCTCTACACCGACTTCGACGGAGCCGACTGGCCCTACCTGAAGGACCTCTGTTTAAAGCTGAAGATGGAGTACCTGCTGCCCGAGGCGCTGTTCGGCCGCAAGGGGTTCAAGGCCGCGCCCAAATACGGCAAGAAGATGCTGCTGATAGGGCGCAAAAAGAAGGACCTGGAGGCCGCGGCCGCCAGTTGGGGCCGTGCCGAGACCACGCGCGAGTGGGGGCTGCTGCTGGGCTACCCGCCCTGCTGCGTGGACGCCTACCTGGACTGGAAAGAGAATTATTCGGAGCGTACGGACCTGATACGCCGTACCCACGAGCTGACCCCGGCCGCGAAAAAATACCATTTCGGCCTGAACAACGTCTGCAATTTCTTTTCAAGGCTGACGCCGGGCGACGCCGCGCTGTACCGGAAGGTGGGGGATATCAACTATAAAAAGGGTTTCCCGCTGGCCAATATGCACGTGATCAGCTGGCACCCCTGCTCCTACGCCTGCAAAAAAAGCGCCGCAGCGGCGGACAAAATATTTTCGTTCTTCAAGGTTTACCTGCCGGAACACGCCGCCATGCTGCGCGCGGTGCTGGCGCGGCCGGTGCTGGTGTACGGCAAGTACGAGTTCCTGTCTTTCGAGGGGAAAGTGGTCAAGGACGAACTGCGCTTCTCCGGCGTGGGCGCGCCCTACTCCCTGATGGACTCCCCGCTGCGCCCCGGCGCGCTTAAGCTTTCCGCCGTGGCCCGCCTGGGCGCCGGCCGCCCGGCGGGCAAAGAACCCTTCCTGCTGAACTTCTCCGCTAAATAAGTCCCGGCTTACTCGCCCTTGAACTTGGGCTTGCGCTTCTCCATGAAGGCCTTGATGCCTTCCTCGTAGTCGCCGCTGTTGTACACCTTGCGGCGCAGGGCCTGGATGCGTTCGAAGGATTCGGGGCTTATGGGGTGGGCTTCCGAGAGGATGCGGAACTGTTCTTTGATGACCGACACGGCCAGCGGCGAGTTGCCGGCTATGATCTTGGCGAGGCCGAAGGTGAATTCCTCTATCTCCTTGGAGCGGATGAGGTGGTTGAGGATGCCGAAATGGTAGGCGCGGTCGGCTTTAACCGGCTCGGCCGTGAAGAACATCTCCTTGGCGATGTTGCTGCCCACGCGGTTGATGAAGTGCATGATGCCGGAAGCGTTATAGGGCAGGCCCATCTTCACCGGGGTGATGGCGAAGGTGGCGGTCTCGTCGCCCACGGCCAGGTCGCAGGTGACGGCCAGGTCGGTGGCGCCGCCCCACACGCTGCCCTGGATCATGGCGATCACCGGGCCGGGGTAATTCTGGATGGCGCGGAAAGCTATCTCCATCGGGCTGTCGTAGGCCAGGGGATCGTTGTGCACCTTGGGCAGCTGGGTGATGTCGTGGCCGGCGGACCAGACCCGCGAGTCCTTGGCCGCGCGCAGGATGATGACCGGGACTTTCTTGGCCTTGAGGTCCTCCAGCGCCGCCACCAGCTCGTCGCAGAGTTCCAGGCTCAGCGCGTTGCGGCGGGCCGGGTTGTTGAGCGTCAGTACGCCTATCCCGTCTTTAACGTTCTTGAGTATCAGGGCCATATGCTCTCCCGGCTGAAAAGTTTTATCTGGACTAATTGTATAATTTTGAGATGAAATGTCTACCCGCTTTCTTGTGCCTTTTTATTTTTTGCGGTGGAGCAGGCGCCGCCGGGAGCCCGGGGAAAGCCGAAACCGCGGCGCGTGAACTTTCGCTGCGGGTGGCTGAAAACCCCGGGGGGGTGGAACGGCTCTTCGATAAAAAATTCTTCCGTGGCGTGTCGCTGGCCCAGCTTGAGGAGATCCTCGTCTCGCTGCGCCGGGAAGCCGGCCGCGTTACCGGCGTGCGGCTGGAGCGGGCCGAAGGGGAGCTGGCCGGGCGTTTCGTCTATTCCACGGACGCGGGCTACGAGATCCCGGTCTCCCTGACGCTGGACCCGGAGACCGGCCTGATCGGCGGGCTGTTCTTCAAGGTTCCCTACAAAAAGGACGCCACGCTGGCCGGGGTAGAGGCCGGGCTGGCCGGGCTGCCGGGCCGCGCCGGCCTGCTGGCCGTGCGCCTGGGCAAAGAGCCGCAGCGCCTCGCCGGGCTCAACGAGAAGGAGTATTTCGCCGTCGGCTCGGTTTTCAAACTTTACGTGCTGGGCGCCATGCTGGAGGAGCGGGTGCCGTGGAGCCGGGTGTTCAGGCTGGGGAGTGCGGACAAGTCGCTGCCGTCGGGGCGCCTGCAGGAGTGGCCGGACGGCTCCCCGCTGACGGCCCATACGCTGGCCGCCATGATGATCTCGGAGAGCGACAATACCGCCTCGGACCTGCTGATCTCCGCCGTAGGCCGCCGCAACATAGAATCCAGGCTGGCGGCGCTGGGACACTCCGACCCGGCGCGGCTTACGCCTTTCCTTAAAACCTCGGAGCTGTTCCGCCTGCGCTCCGACACCGGGGCCGCGGTGAAATACCTCAACCTGCCGGCCGGGGAAAAATACGCCTTCCTGGCGGGCCTGGAGACGCCGCTCGCCGCCGAGAAGGTAAAGCGCAGCCCGTTCGGCGTGGATAAACTGGAGTGGCCCGCTTCCCCGTCGGACGTCTGCGCGCTGATGCAGTATTTCGCCGCCGGCGGCAGCGACGCCGCGCTGGATATTCTTGGCCTGAATAAAGGCCTGGACATCCCGCCCGCCTTCTCCTACGCCGGGTATAAGGGCGGTTCGGAGCCCGGCGTGCTGTCCGCGGCCTGGCTGCTCAGGCGGGGCGAGACGGACTGGTACTGCCTGGCCGGCTCCTGGAACAGCGACAAGGAAGACCTGGACGAGGGCAAGTTCTTCGGCTTCATGCAGTCGGCGCTGCGCGCCCTGGGCGCCGTGAAGTAGGCCATAAGGTATAATTCCTGCAGGAGAAACCATGCCGCTCAAGAATCAAGAGAAGGAAACCGCGGAACTTAAACCGCAGCCCGAGGCGCCGCTCAGGGCGCTCTACAAAAAAACCTTCGGCCGCGAGCCGGAGACCTTCGAGCCTTTAAAGGCGGACGGTTCCGCCCGCCGCCTGTTCCGCCTTGGCGGCAGCGGCCGCTCCGTCATAGGCGCCTTCGGCCCCGATAAGCTGGAGAACCGCGCTTTCCTGTCTTTCTCCCGGCATTTCCGCGCCGAAAGGTTGCCGGTGCCCGAGATTTACGCCGAGGACTCTCCCCAGGGCGTGTACCTGGAGGAAGACCTCGGCAGCACCACCCTGTTCGAATACCTGACGGCCGAGCGCAAAGGCAGCGAGCTGCCCCCGCAGGTGATGGCCTCCTATAAAAAAGTTCTCGACTGGCTCCCCAAATTTCAGGCGCAGGCCGGCCGCGGGCTGGACTTCAAGTTCTGTTACCCGCGCGACAGCTTCGACCGGCAGTCCATAATGTGGGACCTGAACTATTTCAAGTACTACTTCCTCAAGCTGGCCAAGATCCCGTTCAACGAGGCCAAGCTCGAGGAGGATTTCGTCCGGTTCGCCGATTTCCTGCTGGAAGCCCCGGCGGATTATTTTCTCTACCGCGACTTCCAGAGCCGCAACATCATGCTGCGGGACGGCGAGCCGTGGTTCATAGACTACCAGGGCGGCCGCCGCGGCGCGCCGCATTACGACCTGGCCTCGCTGCTCTACGACGGCAAAGCCGACCTCGCCCCGGAGACCCGCGACGAGCTGCGCCGGTATTACCTCGAGGCCTCGGGCCAGAAGGCCGCGGAGTTCATGCGCCATTACCCGGCCTTCGTCTATATCCGCATCATGCAGGCCATGGGCGCCTACGGCCTGCGCGGTTTCTACGAGCGCAAGACCCATTTCCTCGCCAGCGTGCCCTACGCGGTGCGCAACATAGAGTGGCTGCTCAGGAACACGGAGCTCGAGGTGAAAGTGCCGGAGCTGACCGCCTGCTTCAAGCGCATCTCGGCCTCCTCGGCGCTGCGCCAGTTCGGGCAGACCAAGTTAGGCCTTACCGTGCGCGTGATGAGCTTTTCCTACAAGAACGGCGTGCCGCTGGATGACCGCGGCCACGGCGGCGGGTTCATCTTCGACTGCCGCGCCCTGCCCAACCCGGGGCGCTACGAGGAGTACGCCCAGCTCACCGGCCGGGATAAACCGGTGATGGACTTCCTGCTCAAGGAGCCGGAAGTTTCCAAATTCCTGGAGAGCGTCTACGCCCTGACCGACCTGAGCGTGGAGAACTACCTCTCGCGCAATTTCAGCTCGCTGTCCGTGGCTTTCGGCTGTACCGGTGGCAGGCACCGCTCGGTGTTCTGCGCCGAGGCGCTGGCCGCCCGCGTTAAGGGCCGCTACGGCGCGCGGGTGGAGCTGTCCCACCGCGAGATCGGGGCCGCCAAATGAAAGCAATGGTCTTCGCGGCGGGCCTTGGCACCCGCCTGCGCCCCCTGACCGACGAGCTCCCTAAGGCGCTCGTGGACATCGGCGGCGTGCCCGCGCTGGAGCTGGTGCTCCGGCGCCTGGCGGCGGCCGGCGTGACCGGGGCGGTGGTGAACACACATCATTTTCACGAGAAGATAGCGGCTTTCCTGCGCTCCAAAAATAATTTCGGGCTCAGGCTTGAGCTGTCGCGGGAGGAAGCCTTCCCGCTGGAGACCGGCGGGGGGCTGAAGAAAGCCGCGGCTTTCTTCGACGACGGGCGCCCGTTCTTCGCGTATAACGCCGACGTGTATTCCGAGCTGGACCTGCGCGCCCTTTACGCGGCGCACCTGGCCTCCGGGGCGCTGGCCACGCTGGCCGCGCGCGAGCGGCCTTCGGCGCGGCGGCTGGTGTTCGACCAGAACATGAATTTAAAAGGCCGCGAGGGGGAGTCCTCCCTGCCGGGCCTGCGGCCGCTGGCTTTCAGCGGCATCCAGGTGGTCTCGCCTTCCATCTTTTCAAAGATGACGGAGACCGGCGTGTTCTCCGTCACGGGGGTGTACCTGCGGCTGGCCGCGGCAGGTGAAAAAATAAAAGGCTTCGAGGACGTTTCCCCGTTCTGGTGCGATATCGGGGACCTGGCGCGGCTTGAGACCGTGCGCCGCCGCGCGGCGCAGACGGGGGCCGTGAAATGATAGTCACCGACCTGGGGCTGCTGGAGCGGCAGGCGGGCATGACGCCCGGGCTGGCGCAGGCGCTGGAATTTTTGCGCCGGCCGGGGACGGGCGCTCTGCCCGACGGCCGCTACCCGATAGACGGGGAGAAAGTTTTCGCCATAGTGCAGCGCTACGTTACCTCCGCGCCGGCGGAGCCGAAGTTCGAGGCGCACCGGGCCTACCTGGACGTGCAGTACCTCGCCCAGGGCTCGGAGGTCATAGGCTGGGCGCCGCTGGCGCG
The DNA here is from genome assembly GCA_001799735.1 of Elusimicrobia bacterium GWB2_63_22. GTDB lineage: Bacteria > Elusimicrobiota > Elusimicrobia > Elusimicrobiales > UBA9959 > UBA9959. Next base: position 44,600 of record MGUA01000008.1, read on the forward strand.
CCTGGAGCTGACCGAGGCCTACGACGCGGAGAAGGATATTTGTTTCGGACGGGTGCGCGGGGGCTGGACGCCCGCGCTGGTAGAGGCCGGCCGGCTGGCCGTGCTGTGGCCGGAGGACGCCCACGCGCCGCGGCTGGCGGCGGACGCCCCGGCGGAAGTAATTAAAATCGTAGTAAAGGTGGCCCTATAATGTTGCTCAAAGAACTGATACGCGTGACCATAAACCTGGAGATGGAATCTGTTTCCATCTTCGAGGTGGAGGCTGAAACGTTCGGCCGCTCCCATGAGAAGGGGGCGGAGATCAAGGAAATTTTCCTGCGGCTGGCCCGGGAGAAACGGACGCGCCTTAAGAAGCTGGGCGGGTACTTCAAGGAAGGCACCGGCTTCCGGGAACGGAGCACCCAACCATCCCGCTCCATAGAGGCGGCGATGCGCAATCATGTCTCGCGCTCCGAGCGCGCGATAGTCTGCTACACCGGCCTTTACAAGCAGCTCACCAAACAGATCTTCAAGGACGCGATGGCGGCGATGCTGGCCGACGAGCGCGTGATGCTGGCCGACCTGAAAGCGTTCCAAGCCGGGTTTAAGAAGTAAATTATTTCTTTTCCAGCGCCGCCAGCCGCGCCAGGTTCTGTCGCGCGCTGACCAGGCCGGGGGCGACTTTCAGCGCCCTGCTGAAAAGCTCCCGGGCTCCGGCGGGGTCCCCGCCCATGGCGAGCAGGATGCCGTAGTCGTTGAGCCCTTCCAGATCGTAAGGATTTATCTCCAGCAGCCGCGTGTAGAAAGCGGCCGCGGGCAGCCGTCTGCCCGCCCCGGCGTTAAGCCTGGCGGCGGCCAGCAGCGAGGGGGCGTAGCGCGGGTCCGCCTGCAGGGAGGCGGCCAGGGCGGCGCCGGCCTCTTTTTTGCCGGCGGCGGCCAGGACGCAGTACCTGTTGTAATGGGTTTCGGCGCTCCCGGGTTTTGCGGCCAGGGCCGCGTCCAGCGCGGCCAGCGCGCCGGGCGTGTCGCCGCCCCGCCAGCGCGCCAGCGCCAGGCCGTTGAGGTACATGGCGTTGCCGGGGTCTTCCGTGGTTATTTTCTCAAGTATGGGCAGGCTTTCGGCCGTTCTGCCGAGCAGGTAATATTCCCGCGCCAGGTTGTAGAGCATCGGCTTGGACTGCGAGCGCCGCGCCCCGTGCTCGTAGATCTTCAGGTCTGTGTCGCGCCGGGTGATGTTTACCGCCGAGGCCATTATCAGAATCAGCGCGGCCGCCGGGAAAAGCTTGCGCAACGGGTAGAGGGCGCTAGCGGCCCAGAGGAAAAGCCCGGCGTTGGCGAGGTAGACCCAGTGGTCCAGCATCAGGTCGTTGGTCGCCAGCAGCGGCATTTTAGGGGCGAGGTTGAGCAGGTACCAGCCCGCGCAGAACAGCGCGGCTCTCCCGCCTTTTTTCCACAATAACAATCCCGCTCCAGCCAGCAGCGGCAGCGCCAGGTAGTTGAGCGCCGCCGAGGCCGGCTGCATGCGGTGGGAATGCATGCCAAAAGGCAGCAGCGCTTCCTTAAGATAAACCAGCACTGTCTGCGGTACCTTAAGGAAGAGGCCGGAGAGCACCGGCAGAAAACCTTTGGACAGCGCGTCCAGGCCCAACGCCTGGTGGCGCAGGAAAAGGTAGAGGGGGATAAAAGCGAAGAACGGCAGCAGCTTGAGATATTCTTTTCTGTCTTTTTTCAGATACCAGAAACACAGCGCGCCGAGCGCCGGGGTTATTATCCCGTTCTCCTTGAAGCCGGCCGCGGCCAGGAAGAGGAGGAAAGAAAGGATGGTCCGGCCTTTGACCAGCAGCAGCAGCGAGGCCAGCGTGCAGGCCGCCGAGGCCAGCTCCGCCCGCCCTGCCACCACGAGCAATTGCTCGACGGCGGCGGGGTGCACCGCCAGCAGAATTCCGGCGCAGAGGGCCGCTCCCCGGCCCAGGCCCAGCGCCATGGCCAGGTAGAAGAACAGTACGGCCGCCGCGGCGTGGGCAGCGAAATTGGTGAGGTGATAACCGAAGGGTCTGTAGCCCCAGACCGCGAAATCGGTCATGTTGCTGACGGTCTGCAAGGGCCGGTAATAGTTGAGGCCCTGCGAAAAAGGGTCTCCCTTGAAAGCCGCTCCCAGATTGGCCGCGGTGAGCTCTAGCCTCGGATTCTGCTCTATCATCCGGTGGTCGTCCCACAAGAACCCGACCTTCAGCGTCAGCCCAAAAGCCAGCAACGCGGCCAGTAATATCCCCGCCGGCGCAAACCAGGGTCTCTCTTTGAGCATTTTGAGATTATACCAAGTGAGGGGGCAGCGGGTGCTCCTCCCCAAAACCCGGCTTGCCGCAGGGAAACCGTTGGCCGTCTGACGAGCATAGCTCTTGATACGGCACGGGCATAGCCCAGCGCGGTTTCCCCCCCGCGGGAAATTAAGCGGGGCCCCCCTTTCCCCAAGGGTTTTGGGGAGGAGCACCCGCCGCCCCCTATAAAAGGTAAAATGTCACTATGACAAAAACGGCGGACGGGTCGGAGGTTTACTGGGACGGCGATCATTACGACGCCTTCAACCAGCCCTATGAGGACGACCTCGCCTTCTACCTGGCCGAGGCCCGGAAAGCCCGCGGCCCCGTGCTGGAGCTGGCCTGCGGCACCGGCCGCCTGACCATACCGTTAAAGAAGAAGGGCATCGACATCACCGGGCTGGATTACGCCGCCCCCATGCTGGCCCGCGCCCGCGCCAAGGCCGCCGTCGCCGGCGTGAAAATAGATTTCAAAGCCGGCGACGCCAGGAATTTCCGTCTGGGCCGCAAGTTCAAACTTATCTTTATCGCCTTCAATTCCATGCAGCATTTCGGCCGCCGGCCCGAGCTGGAGGGCTTTTTCCGTTCCGTCAGGGCGCACCTCGCCCCGGGCGGGCGTTTTATCTTCGACGTGTTCAGCCCGGACCCCCGCTACCTCACCCGCGACCCGGAGGAGATGCTGCCGGTGGCCTACTACGATGCCCCGGGCGGCGGCGGCAAGGTGCTGGTCAACGAAACCTACTCCTACGATAAAATGGCCCAGACCTCGCGCATCGTCTGGCATTACCGGAGCGAGAAAACAGGCAAAACGGTCAAAAAAAGCCTTAATTTACGGTGTTTTTTTCCTGAAGAGCTGCAGGCGCTGCTGCACTACAACGGTTTCAGGGCGCTCAGGCGTTACGGGGATTTCAAGCGCAGGCCTTTCGGCGAGGCGTCCATGAAGCAGGTCGTGGTCTGCGCCCCAGTATTGTAAAGCCTCCTCCGATTTGGTATCATTAACCTACTATGAATACCTATGAGTTAATGCTGATTATAAATCCCCAGCTTACCGACGCGGAAGTCGGCGAAGCGGTGGAAAAGTCCAAGAAGATCCTTACTGATGAGAAGGGCGAGGTGCTGGCCGAAGACAGGCTGGGCCGCAAGAAGTTCTCCCACGCCGTCGGCAAGAATCGCGACGGCTTCTACGTTTATATGAAGATCAAGGCGACTCCCGAGAGCGTCAAGGTCATCAACCATAACCTGAAGCTGCAGGAGACCGTTCTGCGCTCCCTGCTTATGAAAGCGGCCGTTGAGCAGCCGGTTAAAAAGGCCTAAGGAACCCCGCGGGGGCCCTATGGACATACGGATACCGGAAATTAACCAGGTCATGATAGCCGGAAGGCTTACCCGTGATCCTGAACTGCGCTTCACGCAGAAGCAGCAGGGTGTAGCTTCCCTCTCCGTTGCCGTAAACCGCCGTTACCAGGACCAGGCCACCAGCGAATGGAAGGACGACACCACTTTTGTGTCCGTCACCGTCTGGGGTCCCGCAGCCGAGCGCTGCAAGGACAAGATGAAGAAAGGCAGCCCTGTCCTGATAGAGGGGCGGCTGACCGCTTCCGAGTATACCGATAAGACCGGTCAGAAGCGCAAAGAGATGAAAGTAACCGCCCGCAGGGTGCAGTTAATGGCCTACGGCGAAGCGGCGGGCGGCGAGACGCCCCAGCAGCACGACTCCGAGGAGCCGGCGGCTGTCGAGACGGCGGAGCCCAGGGGCGACGCTTCCGGCATAGAAGAAGTACCCTTTTAAAAACCAGTAGGAGCTATCACATATGGAGAACAAAGAAACTACCCCCAGTCAGAGCCCGACCCCCGCGCCGGCCGCAGCCAGGCCGCCCATGGGCGCCCCCATGCACCGCGAAGGCGGTCCCGGTCCTCGCCGCCCCGGCGGCCGCAGGTTCGCCCCGCGCCGCAAGGTCTGCAGGCTCTGCGCTGAACACATTGACCTGGTGGACTATAAGCAGGCTCAGATCGTAAAGAGCTTCTGCACCGACACCGGCAAGATCCTTTCCCGGCGCATCACCGGCGCCTGCGCCAAGCACCAGCGCCAGATCATGAGGGCGGTAAAGATCAACCGCAACCTGTCCCTCATGTCCTATAACGGCTAATACTGGAGTATTAATCATGAAAGTCATACTAAAAAAAGACGTCACCAACCTCGGCCGCTCCGGCGACATTAAGACCGTAAAAGACGGTTACGCCCGGAATTTCCTGATGCCCCGCGGCCTGGTGGAAACCGCCACCCCCGGCGCCCTCAGCGCCTGGAAGAACAGCGCCGACAAACGCGCCAAGCGCGTCGCCGGCGAGAACGAGGCCCTCGGGGGCCTGGCCAGGCGCCTTTCCGCGATCACCCTGTCCTTCTCCCGCCCCGTCTCCGAAGAGGGCGTCATGTTCGGTTCCGTGGCCAAGAGCGACATCATAAAGAACCTGGCCGCCGCCGACATCGAGATAGACAAAGACATGATCCGCCTGCCGGCCTCCATAAAGGCCGTCGGCACCTTCGAAGTCGAGATCGTCCTCAAGGCTGACATCGCGGCCAAGATCAAGGTCGCCGTTTCGGCCCAGAGCAAGTAACTTCAACTCTTGGAACGCCCGGGCCAGCTTTAACCAGCCGGCCCGGGCTTTACTTAAAAGCAGCAGGGGGAGTATATGACCTACAGCAAGGTTCCTCCAAATTCACTCGACGCGGAAATGGCCGTCCTCGGGGCCATGCTCATCGAGAAAGAAGTCATAGAGAACATTACCGAGGTTCTCCAGCCTAAACATTTTTACAGCGAACAGCACCGCAAGATCTATGAGGCGATGCTGGAACTGCGCGGGCGCAACCAGCCCGTGGACGTGGTCACGCTTTCCGAAGAGCTCAAAAAGACCGGCCGCCTGGAAGAACTGGGCGGCCAGAAGTACCTGGGCGACCTGATGGACAAGGTCTCCACCTCCGCCCATACCCAGGCCTACGCCCAGATAGTCAAAGAGAAGGCCCAGCTGCGCGAACTCATCCGCGTCTCCACCAGCATCGTGGAAAAGTCCTTCGAGGGCGCCGAGGACGTGGGCAAGATCATGGATTTCGCCGAGGAGCAGGTGCTGGGCGTGGCGCAGCGCCATACCTCGCACGGCTTCAGCCCGGCTTCCGAGCTGGCCACCGAGGTGCTCGGCCGCATAGAGAAGTACTACTCCAACCACAATTCCATCACCGGCGTGCCCACCGGCTTCTCCAAGCTCGACGAGATGACCGGCGGCCTGCAGAAGTCCGACCTGATCATCCTGGCGGCCCGCCCCAGCCAGGGCAAGACCGCCATGGCCCTCAATATGGCCTACCACGCCTGCGTGGAGAAAGGCATCCCGACGGCTTTCTTCTCGCTGGAAATGAATAAATATTCCATCATGCAGCGCATGATCTGCTCCGCGGCCCGCGCCAACCTGGGCGGCGTGCGCAACGGCCGCCTGCCGCGCGAGATCTGGCCGCAGCTGACGCGCTACACCGGCGAGGTCTCCAAGGCCCCGCTGTTTATAGACGATTCCCCGGGCCTCAACATCCTCGAGATCCGCAACCGCACGCGCAAGCTGATGAGCCAGCTCAAGAGCGAGAACAAGACGCTCGGCCTGATCGTCATCGACTACCTGCAGCTCATCCGCGGCGCCGGCAAGATCGAGAGCCGCCAGCAGGAAGTGTCCGAAATTTCCCGCCTGCTCAAGGACCTGGCCCGCAGCCTGGAAGTCCCCGTGATGGCGCTGTCGCAGCTCAACCGCCGCAGCGAAGACAAGGCCCGTGAGGGCAACCGCCCGCAGCTGTCCGACCTGCGCGACTCCGGCTCCATCGAGCAGGACGCCGACGTGGTGGGCCTGATCCATCGCCCCGAATATTACAACCGCACCGACCCGACGCTCAAAAACAAGGCTATTCTCATCATCGCCAAGCAGCGCAACGGGCCGGTGGGCGACGTGGAGCTCGCTTTCTTCAACGAGTTCACCAAGTTCGAGAACCCCGCCATGCCCAGCATAGAGAACGCCGTGCCCGAAGAGGCAGTGTTCTAGAGGTCATGGCTCCCGCCACCATCCTGCGGCCCACGCGCGCCGAAATACGGCTTTCGGCCGTGCGGCGCAACCTGCAGAAACTTAAGAAAACAGCCGCCCCCGCGCGGCTGCTTTTCGTGGTAAAGGCCAACGCCTACGGCCATGGCGCCGTGGAGCTGGCCCGCCTGGCCGAGCGGGAAGGCCTGGTCTGGGGCTTCGGCGTCTCCTCCGTGGAGGAGGGCCTGGCCCTGCGGGGCGCGGGCGTGCTGGCGCCGGTGCTGGTGCTGGGGAGCCTCTATCCCTTTGAAAGCTTCGTCGAGGCCATCAACGCGGACCTGATGGTTACCATCGCCAGCCTGGACGCCGCCAGGCAGGTGGCCGAAGCCGCGCGCCGGCTGGGCAAAAAAGCCGTCTGCCACATCAAGCTCGAGACCGGCATGGGCCGCATCGGCGCCCGCCGGCCTTCCGTCCTTAAAATTTACGACGAACTTTCTTCCTCCGGAGCCGTCTCGGTGGCGGGACTCTACACCCACCTGTCCAGCGCCGATTCCGACCCGGAGTATACGGGCCAGCAGCTGGCTTTCTTCAGCGAAACCTCGGCGGAGCTGGAGCTGCGCGGCGCGCGCGGCCTGGCGCTGCACGCCGCCAATTCCTGCGCCGCGGTGAAATACCCGGTCAGCCGGCTGGACATGGTGCGCTGCGGCATAGCCGCCTACGGGCTGGCCGAGGGCTTCGAGCCGGCGCTGGCGCTGAAGACGAAAATAATTTTCATCAAGAACGTGCGCGAAGGCGCCTATGTGAGCTACGATAAATCTTTCCGCGCCGACCGCGGCATGAAGATCGCCACCATCCCCGCCGGCTACGGCGACGGCTACCTGCGGCGCTTCTCCAACAAGGCCGACGTGCTGATAGGCGGCCGGCGCTGCCGCGTGCTGGGCAACGTTACCATGGACATGACCATGGTGGACGTCACCGGCGTGAAGGACGCCTCCGTCGGGTCCGAGGCCGTGCTGCTGGGCCGGCAGGGCGACGAGGAGATAACTGCGGCCGAGCTGGCCGACCTCGCCGGCACCATCACCTACGAGATCGTCACGCTGATCACCTCCCGGGTGCCGAGGGTGTACCTGGAATGAAACACTATATAACCGAGCACATAGGCCACGAGTTCATCGGCCTTACCGAGGCCCTGGGCGCCTCGGCGCTCATGCTCAAGTCCGTGGTCTTCTGGTTCTTCCGCTCCCGGTTCGAGCTTTCCGAAACCATCAAGCAGTGCGTCAAGATCGGCGTGGATTCCGTCACCGTTACGGTGCTGACCAGCTTTTTTACCGGCATGGTGCTGGCCCTGCAGATGGGCCACTCGATGCGCAACCTCTTCAGCGAGCCGATGTACATCGGCACCATGGTGGCCTTCACGATGCTCAAGGAACTGGGCCCGGTGCTGACCTCCGTGGTGGTGGCCGGCCGCGCCGGCGCCGTGGTGACCGCCGAGATCGGCACCATGCGGGTGACCGAGCAGATAGACGCGCTCTACACGCTGGGCACCAACCCCACGCGCCACCTGCTGGTGCCGCGCTACATCGCCTTCATGATCATGCTGCCGCTCTTGACCGTGCTGGCTGATTTTCTGGGCGTGGCCGGCGGCTGCCTGGTCGGCGTGGTAAAACTGGACATCTCCCCGGCGGTCTACTTTGACGACATCCTGACCTATCTCGACATCGCGGATTTCATGCACGGCTTCCTGAAGACCTTCTTCTTCGCCTTCATGATAGCCACGGTCTCGTGCTATAAAGGCATGAGCACTAAGGGCGGGGCCGAAGGCGTGGGCAAGTCCACCACCGAGGCCGTGGTGGCCAGCATGGTGCTGGTGATGGTGCTGGACTACTTTATCAGCGCGCTGCTGGTGGCGGTGGGCATATGATAGAGATAAAGGATCTCAGCAAGGCTTTCGGCGAGAAATGCATCTTCGACGGCGTCTCCGTGGATATAAAGGAGGGGGAACTGTTCAGCGTGATCGGCCCCTCCGGCATCGGCAAGAGCACCTTCATTAAATGCCTGATCCGGCTGCTCAAGCCGGACAGCGGCAGCATCCTGGTGGACGGCCAGGACATCGCCGTCACCAACAACGAATTTACCCTGGCCAAGGTGCGCCGCAGTTTCGGCTACCTGTTCCAGGAGGGGGCGCTGTTCGACTCCCTGACGGTGATGGAGAACGTGGCTTTCGGCTTGAAATACCTGACGGACGTGCCCAAGGCCGACTACCCGCGCATAGTCAAAGAGAAGCTGGCGCTGGTGGGGCTCAAGGACGTGGAGCAGCTTAAGCCTTCCGAATTGTCGGTCGGTATGAAGAAGCGCGTGTCGCTGGCGCGGTCCATAGCGGCCGAGCCGAAGTACATGCTCTACGACGAGCCCACCACCGGCCTGGACCCGGTGACTACCGGCATGGTAAAAGAACTCATCACGGACATGCGCGACAAACTGGGCATCACCTCGGTGGTGGTCACCCACGACCTTAGCCTGGCGCTGGAGATCTCCAGCCGGGTGGCCATGCTCTACGACGGCAAGTTCGCCGAAGTGGCCGAACCGGCCAAGTTCCGCCAGTCCGAAAACCCCGCCGTCAAAGAATTCATGGAAATCTCCCACCTCTCCCGCAAATAATTGGGGTCAGGTCTTGAATCTTGACATTTTCGGCCAGTTTAAAGCTGACGGGTGTTGGCGGCAAAAAACAGTCTTTGCTCCGCCCTGCCAAATGTCAAGATTCAAGACCTGACCCCAGACCCCATTCGCCCCAATCTCCTCAATAAAGCCGCTAGGTTCCCCTGTCGGCCATTTTTTGCAGGCTGTAGAACCCGACATGCGGTTGTCGGGGGGATCTCTTACAATATAGGGGATAGTTTTGCAAAGAGGGGGGGATTATGGCCAGGCCATTACGCATAGAGTACCCGGGTGCTCTATATCACGTCACGTCTCGCGGCAACAGGCGGGCACAGGTCTTCATTGACGACGAGGACCGCAGTAAGTTCCTGAGTATCCTTGCCGACGTCAATCGCCGCTTCGAGACGCACTGTCACGCTTACTGCCTGATGGGGAATCATTATCATCTAGTGCTGGAGACGCCCCGCGGCAATCTTTCCGCGGCGATGCGGCAGTTGAACGGGGTTTATACACAGAAGTACAACTGGCTGCACAACAAGGTCGGGCATGTGTTCCAAGGGCGGTACAAGGCGATAATCATAGAGCGGGACGCGCACCTGCTGGAAGCCGCGCGCTACGTGGTGCTCAATCCGGTAAGGGCGGGTATCGCCCGTGGGCCGGAAGATTGGCCTTGGAGCAGCTATTTGGCTACCGCCGGGTTGGCTGAGCCCGAACCTTGCCTGGACACGAGGTGGCTGCTGGGGCAATTCGGCCAGGAACCGACTGACGCAACGAAAAGATACGTCGATTTTGTCCTCGAGGCCACAGATATCGACCTCGAGACCCAGATAGTCTCGGGTATGGTGCTGGGAAGTGAAGAATTCGCTGCCTGGTGCAGACAGCAGGCGCTGGACTCCGGTAACATGCGTGAAGTTCCCAAGGCGCAGAGGTTTGCCGGAAGGCCTGACCTTGCCAATATACTGAACGGCCCAGGCAGAAAGGTCTGGAAGGTGTTCGAAGCTGTGGAAACCCACGGCTATTCCCAGAAAGCCGTGGCTGACGTGCTCGGGGTTCATTACTCGGCGGTCAGCAAGCTGCTGTCCCGCAAAATGTCAAGATTCAAGACCTGACCCCATCCACTTTTTATATAATGGATATCGTATATAGATATCATTCGGCCGAAGCCCTGTAAAAGGATGTCATGAACGGCGAGATGAAAGTAGGCGTATTCGTACTGGTGTGTTCCGTGCTTTTCGGGACCGCCGTTTTTCTGCTGGGCGATTATTCCTTCCAGAAGTTCTACCCCATTTACGCGGAATTCTCCGACGTGGCCGGCCTGCCCGACAAGTCCACCGTAAAACTTTCCGGCGTCGAAGTCGGCAAGATAAAAGAGATCTACCTTAAGAACGACAAGGTCGTGGTAGAGGTGGCCGTGCGCGAGGGCGTGAAGATTTACAGGGACGCCCGCTTCCTGGTGGGCTCCACCAGCATGATCGGCTCCAAGTTCCTGCAGGTGGACCAGGGTACGCCCGCCGCCGGGGTTATAGAGGCCGGCTCCACCGTAAAGGGCGACGACGCCCTGCCGCTCGACCGCGCGCTCGGCCGCGCCGTGAGCAGCCTGCAGAAGATGGTGGAGGATATCAACGGGCAGGGCCGCCTGGCCCGGGACCTCAACGAGGTGATGACTAACCTGCGCGAGATCACCGCCAACGTCAACGACCTGGTCTCCAATAGCCAGCCCCACGCGGAGAAAGTGGTGGAGCGCCTGGATTCCATCACCGCCAAGCTCGACGCCATGCTGGACAAGACCGACGCTATCGTGGACAAGGTCAACCGCGGCGAGGGCGTGGCCGGCGCGCTGGTCTCGGACCAGAAGATGAAAGCCGACGTTACCGAGGCGGTCAGCAACATCCGCGACGCCAGCGTTTCCGTCAAGGAAGCCCTGGGCCGGGTGGGCGGCTTCCGCACCTACCTGAAATGGGACTACAAGTACGAGCCGGCCGCCAAGGCCTCCAAGAGCAATTTGGGCGTCAGGATCTATCCCCGCCCGGGCCGCTACTACTACCTCGGCGGGGCCAACATGATAAACGTAAAGGACGCCACGCACGGCACCGACTACGAGACGCTCAACACCATAGACGCCCAGCTGGGCTGGGAGCGGGGCGGGTTTGATTTCTACGCCGGCGTGCTGCACGGCGCGAGCGGCGCGGGCCTGCGCTGGCGCCCGTTCCTGAATTCCCGGTGGGACCGGCTGGCCCTGTTCGTGGAGGGCTCCGAATTCTCGCGCAACAGGCGCATAAAGGGCCGCTCGTTCAACGACCCGCGCTACGACGTGGGCGTGGATGTGACGCTTAATAAATATGTGTCCGCCGGCATGCGGCTTAACGATATGGCGGAAACCAAACGGGTCAATTACACCACGCGGGTGCTGTTCGAAGACAAGGACATAGCGTACCTGTTCGGCTTCGCCACGCTGGGGTCCATGGCCAAGTGATATGAAGCTAAAGACCATTTACCGTTGCCAGGAATGCGGCCAGGCCACCCCCAAGTGGGCCGGCAAATGCCCGTCCTGCGGCGGTTGGAACACGCTGGTGGAGGAGGCCGAAGAGGTGCTCACCAAGGCGTCGGCCAAGAGCCGCGGTCTTACCGATTTTTCCGAACCCCCGGTGAAGCTGTCCGAGGCGCGGGCCATGAAGGTGGAGCACGCCTCTACCGGCATCTCCGAGCTGGACCGCGCGCTGGGCGGCGGGCTGGTGAAGGGCCAGGTGGTGCTGCTGGCGGGCCCGCCCGGCATAGGCAAGAGCACGCTGACGCTGGAGAGCTGCGCGGCGCTCGCCTCCGGCGCCTTCAAGGCCGGCAAGGTCCTTTACGTTTCCGGAGAGGAATCGCTGGCGCAGGTGGGCTCGCGGGCCGAGCGCCTGGGCGCCAGGCCCGACAACGTATACCTGATGTCGGAGACCAACCTGGCGCGCATCATAGAGGAGTTCCGCAATTTAAAGCCCGCTTTCCTGGTGATAGACTCCATCCAGACCGTCTACCACCCGGACTTCGTGGGCAGCCCCGGCTCCGTGGGGCAGATCCGCGAATGCGCCTCCGAGCTGCTTAAGACCGTAAAATCCGCCGGCGTGCCGCTGTTCCTGCTGGGCCACGTCACCAAGGAGGGCTCGCTGGCCGGCCCCAAGGTGCTGGAGCACATAGTGGACACCGTGCTCTATTTCGACGCCGAGAAGAACAACGCTTTCCGCGTTCTGCGCCCGCACAAGAACCGCTTCGGCGCCGTGGATGAGACGGGTATTTTTGAGATGACCTCCAAGGGCCTGCGCCCCGTGGACGACGCCGGCCTGCTGCTGGCCGAGACCGACCGCGACCGGCCGCTGGCGGGCCGCGCTTTCGCCGTGGCCTTCGAGGGTGCCCGGCCCATGCTGGCCGAGATCCAGGCGCTGGCGTCCCGCTCCTACCTGCCGTACCCGCGCCGCACCGTCACCGGCATAGACCTCAACCGCGCGCAGATGCTTATCGCCGCGCTGGAAAAGAACGTGGGACTGCGCTTCGACGAGATGGACGTGTTTGTGTCGCTGGCCGGCGGCATAAAGCTCAAGGACCCGGCGCTGGACCTGGCCTTCTGCGCCGCGCTGATCAGCTCCGCCAAGGACATCCCCCTGCCGCCCGACTGCGTCTTCCTGGGCGAGGTGGGGATACTGGCCCAGTCCGCGAGCCCCGGCTTCATGGACCGCCGCCTGGCCGAGGCCGAGCGCCTGGGCTTTAAAACCGTTTTCGTTCCGCGCCAGCCTAAGAAGGACGAGGGGCGCTTTAAAGGCCTCCGGCTGGAAGTGGTGCGCGACATGGGCGCGCTGTACGCCGCCCTCATGAGATTGACCCCCGCGAAAGCGGGGACTAAGAAGGAATAAGGAGCAACACATGATAGTATGGATCTTCAGGGCCGTGGCCTTAATCGGCACGCCTGTGCTAACCTGGCTGACCGTCTCCAAGGACCTTAAAGGGCTCGCCTTCGGCGCGCTGATAGGCCTGGTGATAATCGGCATAGAGTACGTCTTCGAGAACGTCAGCCTGTTCTCGCTCATCATCGGCATCATCGGCGCGGTGGTCGGCATCATCCTCTCCAAACTGCTGGACTACACCGTCTTCCAGATAGGCAACTCCAGCCTCAACGACGTCTGGGCTACCTACAACCCGGTGATCCGTTACGCGCTGGCGCTGCTGGGCATGATAGTCAGCGTCAAAAAGATCCCCGAGATCGACGACCTGGACAAGAACATCCTCTCGCTCGGCCGCAAGGGCGGCAAGAACATGAAGGTGCTCGACATCTCGGCCATCGTGGACGGCCGCGTGCTGGACATCTGCGACACGCATTTCATCACCGGCGGCATGATTACCCCGCGCTTCGTGGTGCAGGAGCTGCACTCCCTGGCCGAAAGCAACGACCCGATCAACCGCGCCAAGGGCCGCCGCGGCCTGGACATCCTCGCCCGCCTGCAGGAATCGCGCGACATCCCGTTCCGCGTCCTGGACCGGGAGATAAAAGATACCAGCGACAACCAGATAAAGCTGGTGATCATAGCCAAAGAGCTCGGCGCCTCTATCATCACGACCGACTTCAACATCAACAAGCTGGCCGCGCTGGAGAACGTAACGGTGCTCAATGTCAACGACCTGACCATAGCCCTTAAGCCGGTGGTGCTGCCCGGCGAGGACATGAACGTGTTCGTGATGAAGGACGGCAAAGAGAAAGAGCAGGGCATCGGCTATCTCGACGACGGCACCATGATAGTCATCGAGGACGGCCGCGATTTTATAGGCAAAAAAGTGGACGCCGTGGTGCAGTCCATCCTGCAGACCTCGCAGGGCCGCATCATCTTCACCAGGGTCAAGGGGAAAGGCGCGGCGCAGGGGCCCAAGCAGCCTTAAGAGCGCCCTATGCCCGGCAGGAAAGTTAAAACCGGCGGCGCCGAGGCCATAATACTGGCCGGCGGCTCGGGCGCGCGCATGGGCCGGGACAAGCAGTACCTGCTCCTGGCCGGCCGCCCGATGATAGAGCGGACCGTAGAAGCCTTCGCCGGCAGCGGGCTATTCGACAGCGTCATCCTGGCGCTCGGGCCGGAGAACCTGGCGAAGTACGGGCCGGGCTGGGAAGAGGCGGGGATAAAGACTGTTCCCGCCGGAGAAACCCGCACGGAATCTCTCAGGAACGCTTTTAAACTGGTGGGCGCCGGCGCGGCGCTGGTGGCCGTGCACGACGGGGCCAGGCCCCTGGTTACCAGGGAGCTGATACAGGCCTGCCTCGCAAAGGCGGCCGAGGCCGGCGCTGCCGTGCCGGCCGTGCCGCTGAAGGATACGGTAAAGACAGTGGCGGCGGACGGTAAAGTTTTCGAGCGCACGCCCGCGCGCGCCTCGCTGCTGGCGGTGCAGACGCCGCAGTGCTACAGGCGCGAAGTGCTGGCCGCCATACTGGACGCGGCCGGCCGAGGCAAAGATTACAGCGACGAATCCCAGGTGCTCGAAGAGCTCGGGCTCAAGGCCGCGGTGGTGCCTTCAAACTACCGCAACATCAAGGTGACCACCCCGGAAGACCTGGTGATAGCGGAGGCTTTTATGAAAGACGAAAAAACCATCAGCACGCGCGCCAAGATCCCCCTGGCCCGCGCCGGTTTCGGCTACGACATCCACCGCCTGGTGGAGGGGCGCCCGCTGATCCTGGGCGGCGTGAAGATAGAGCATGCCAAGGGCCTGCTCGGCCATTCCGACGGCGACGTGCTGCTGCACTCCATCTGCGACGCGCTGCTCGGCGCGATCTCCGCCGGGGAGATCGGCGTTTATTTTCCGCCCACGGACCTTACCCTCATGGGCATCTCCAGCATAGCTATAGCGGAGAAGACCATAGAGATCCTCGCCTCCAAAAAAGCGCGCATCATTAACGTGGACGCCACCATAGTGGCGGAAGAGCCCAAGCTTAAGCCCCATTACGAGGCCATGCGCAGCTCCGTGGCCGCGATCCTCAAGATGGACAAGGCCGACGTCAGCATAAAGGCCAAGAGCCGCGAAGGCCTGGGCGACATCGGCCACGGCGAGGCCATGTCCTGCTACGCCGCGGTGAGCGTGCTTAAATGATGAAATTCCCGGCGCGCCTGCTGCTGCCGCTCGCCGTGGCGCTGGCCGGCTGCGCGGTTCCCGAGGCCGCGCGCGGCCCCCAGGTGCAGGCGCCCTCGGGCCCCGGCGCCGCGATAACCTTTGAAAAACGCACTTTTAAGCTGGTGAGGATCCCGGACCCGGAGCTGGAGGCGGCCCTGGAGGGCCTGCTTACCGCCAGCTACGAGGAGGCGGTGAAGAACCACGCCGGCGACAACCCGATGGACATCGGCTTCACCTATTCCCTGGCCCCCAAAGGCGCCGTCTACCCGTTCTCCGAGATAGAGGTCTCCTGCATCCTGCAGGAAAAATACGCCCGGCGTAAAGGCCCCGAACTGTGCGGCTACTTCTTTACGCAGCTGGACGGAAAAATCAGGAAGGCCGTGGCCGGCCGCCAATAGAGAGCGACACCGAATATGAACTTCAGGATCTACAACACGCTGACCAGGCAGAAAGAGATTTTTAAACCGATAAAAGACGGCGAAGTCGGCATCTACACCTGCGGCCCCACTGTCTACCATTACGCGCACATCGGCAACCTGCGCACCTACATAACGGAAGACGCTTTTGTCCGCATGCTGAAATTTTTCAGCTGGAAGGTAAAGCGCGTGATGAACATCACCGACGTGGGCCACCTGACCTCGGACGCCGACACCGGCGAGGACAAGATGGAAGTGGGCGCCCGCCGCGAGGGTAAATCCGCCTGGGACGTGGCCAAATTTTACACCGAGGCTTTCTTCAAGGACTACAAGTCCCTCAACTGCCTGCCCGCCGACGTGCTGTGCCCCGCTACGGACTACATACAGGAAATGATAGACATGGTGCTGGCCCTCGAGAAGAAGGGCTACACCTACAGCATAGCCGGCGACGGCGTTTATTTCGACACCTCCAAATTGCCGGATTACGGCAAGCTGGTGGGCAAGAGCCACATAGAAGGCATACAGGAAGGCGCGCGCGTGGAGGCCAATGCCGCCAAGCGCAACCCCGCCGACTTCTCCGTCTGGAAATTCGCCGCTCCCGGCGAGCAGCGCCAGATGGAATGGGCGTCCCCGTGGGGCAAAGGTTTTCCCGGCTGGCACATGGAGTGCTCGGCCATGGCGGTCAAACACCTCGGCGAGACCATAGACATACACTGGGGCGGCGAGGACCACGTGGCGGTGCACCACACCAACGAGATCGCCCAGAGCGAGGCGGCCAGCGGCAAGCCGTTCGCCCATTACTGGATGCACGCCCGGTTCCTGGTGATGGGGAATCTCGGCAAGATGTCCAAGAGCTCCGGTGATTTTCTCACCACTTCTTCCCTGCCCGAGAAAGGCTACGACCCGCTGGCCTACCGCTACTACTGCATGCTGACGCATTACCGCAAGCAGCTGGAATTTACCTGGGAAGCCGTGGAAGCGGCTGCCCGCGGCCTGGACGGCCTGCGCGCGCTGGCGCAGCGGGTGAAGGCCGAGGCCGGCGCCGCGCCGCAAGCCCTGGACCGCGAGGCCAAGCATTACAAAGACTTCTGCGAGGCCCTGGCCGACGACCTGAACATGCCTGCCGCGATGGCCGTGCTGTGGGAGACGCTTAAAGACAATGCCATCCCCGCGCCGCAGCGCCTGGCTTTCGCCCTGGCGGCCGAGGAAGTTACGGCCCTGGACCTTTTTAAAGTTAAAGAAGCCGGTGAACTGCCGGCCGAGCTTGCGGCGCTGATAAAGGACCGCGAGGCCGCCCGCGCGGCCAAGGACTGGAAGAAGTCCGACGAGCTGCGCAAGGCGCTTTCCGATAAAGGCGTGCTGATAGAGGACGCCCCCGGCGGCACCAAGTGGCGGCTGGTCCGCGGCTAGGCTGCGGGCTTGTTAAAAAAGGGGCTTTTTTGGTAAAATAATCAGGTAGTTAGGCAAATGCGGGCGTGGTTCAGTGGTAGAACGCGACCTTGCCAAGGTTGAGATGTGGGTTCGATTCCCATCGCCCGCTCCAGATTTAATGTATTAGGCCATCCCTTCGGGATGGCCTTTTCCATTATGCGGGCTATGGGAATCTTTCCTTATGGGGAGGCTCGCTGCCGCTCGCATGTCGCCCGCTAAGAAAACTAAATCCTGGGCTATGGGAATCATTCCTTACGGAAGAACGGTCGCTGCCGCTCCCTGTCGCCCGCTCAGAAAACCAAATTCTGGGCGATGGGAATTATTCCTTATGAAGAGGCTAGCTGCCGCTCGCGGGCTTATGTTTCCTGCAAAACTTGCCGGGATTTAAGTAAGCCAGGGAGGGGAGTGTGGTGCCGCGCTTGGAACCCGCACCGTGGACTTGCGGCATCTTCACAAATCCTTTTGCAAACATTTCCATGCGAAAATATTTATTTTCACATAAAAATATTTAATCGAAGCGGATAAGCCAGAGCTGACAATGGGGAGAGCGGTTACGTGGGCTGGCAGGCCCAAAAGACGGCGCTCGGTGCGCTGGCATATAAATTGCTCCGTTTGTGGTACAGGCGCAGCAAAAAGAATATTTAACGGAGGATAGAAGAAAATGAATATAGATCTAGCGGTAAAATCCTTGAACATGACAGACGGAGAAGTGCTGACCTTGGAAAAAGCCAAGAGTCGCATGGAATTCGAAGCCCTGCCGTTGATGGTGGCGGCCCACCTTCCGGAAGCGGCTTCCACAAGATGTGGCACTTATAGCGATCCGGACGACCCCTGCCCGGATGATGATCCTCTCGACTACAAAGGGTCGTAAGCTAAAATCTTACCCAACTGCTGCCGGGGAACCGAAGACAACTCGGTTTCCCGGCAGTTTACGCTTCCCCTGGAATCGAATATTTGTAAACAATGGCCCGCTACCGCTATAATAAGCACAAGCTCCGGCTGCGGACTGGGGCCCGGTTTTACAGGATAATGCAAGATGAAATACTACATCAGCCGGTACTTGAACGCTATTGATCTTGGGGAAACTGTCCTTTTATTTAACGGGGTCAACGGCTGCCTGGACGAGGTTTCAGGAAAACCCGCCGCTATCCTTAAGTCCGGGAATTCTGAGCTGCTGACTTCCCTGACCGAAGGTGACCAGGCCGCGCTTCTGAAGCGCGGACATATAACCAGTCTCACCCCGGAGGAGGAACTGCTGCGCTTCAGGGAGTACGCCTCCGCCCTCCATAAAAAACTGGAAACTGATTCCCAGACAGGCGGCATCATGCTGCTGATGAGCTATAACTGCAATCTGGCCTGCAAATACTGCTATCAGCAGAAGCACAGGCCGCAGAAGTCCAAGGCGCTCATTACCCCGGAACTGGTCGAGGCTGTTTTTGAAAAACATATTTTCCAAATGATTCCCGGAGCGCGGCTCCAGGGTTCAGATATCTCTTTCTACGGCGGCGAACCTTTCCTGCCCGCGAACGAGCCCGCCATACGGAAAGCCCTGGAGTACGCGAAAAAATACGGGATGACGGCGTCAGCCATTTCCAACGCCACTAAAACCGACCTGATGCCGGACATTTTTGGGCCAGGCCCGGGGCAGGTCAGCCGCGTCCAGGTTTCATTGGACGGCAGCAGGGAACTGCACGACGTCTCCAGGGTGCCGCTATCCGGAGAAAGAACTTATGACAAGATCCTCGAGAATATTTCATTGCTTCTCGAGCGCAAAACAGCGGTCAGCATAAGGCTTAACCTGGACCGGCGCACTCTGGCGTCCGTGCCGCAGCTTATCGCGGAACTTAAAGCGAAGAACATCCTCGGCAACAAATACGCGACCATCTGCGCCAGTCCGCTGCACGACAATATCGCGGAGGTTGACGCCACGGACTTCATGGGCCTTGCCGAGTTATCCGCGCAGGTCTTCAGCCTCGGGATAGACCTGGAACATCCGGTAAGCCTTCACGCCAGCGATGCCAGTTACCTGCTCAGCCTGAAAGCCGGGATCGGCCTGACGCACACCTCGTTCTGCATGCAGACAATGCAGCGGACTCTGGTCCTGGATCCTTTCGGCGACCTGTACGCCTGCTTCGAGGAGGCCGGGTATCCGGAGTTCCGCGTAGGCCATGTTTCGCAAAACGGGGTGGAGTTTTTCCCCCTCCGCGATACATACAAGAGACGGCATATCGCGAACATGGCGGACTGTTTAAAATGCCCGGTAGCTCTTGCCTGCGGCGGCCAGTGCGGGGCGAGATGCCGCGCCAAGACCGGAGATCTGTTTAAGCCTCATTGCGGGGACATAAAACAGGTAATACTTGAAGGTCTGAAGCTGGCCTATCTCAAATGGCGGTCTGACCCGGAAAAAACCGCGCCGCGGTCCGGGCCTCCGGTTTCTACGCACGGATAAACTATGCCCGACAGCGATCCTTTGACATACAAGAACCATCTGAAGAGGGCTTATTTCGTAAAGTACGGGGAAAAGGTCCTGGCGATAACCGACACCTCGTGCTACCACCTGGCCGAGGAGACGGCCCTGCTGGCTGCTAATTTGCCTGAAAAAGGCAAAAAAGAAGCCTACCTCTGTTTTTTGTCGGGGTTGGGGGTGACGAAGCCGGAAAAGATATTCGAAAAGCTTCTTGATATAGGGGCCTTGCACATAAATGTCGCGCGCACCTGGAAAGATATAGCAGGCATGGTTATATCGCCGAAGCTGAGGCTGATCGGGCCGCAGCTCCAGGAAAAGGTGCTGGGCTCTATCGGAGTGGGAGCGGCCGGCCTTAAGAGATCGGCCGGAGCGCTCTGCTGGCTGTCTTTCCCGGGTTTGATCTGGGGAATTGCGCTGCTGTTTTCCGGCCCCGGCGCCTCTCAAGCTTCGCCGTCCGGCAATGCGAGCGGCTTAGCGGTGCTTCTCCTGGTCATAGCCAGCAGTCTGCTGCACGAGCTTGGCCACTCTTTCGCCGCCGCGGCTTCCGGCATAGGTTTCCGGCCCATTGGTTTTTCGGTCTATCTCATCTATCCGGTTTTTTATACCAATGTTTCAGGCATCGACAAACTTGACCTGAAAGCGAAGGCGTTCATAGATTGCGGCGGTTTTATCCCGCAATCCATTTTCCTGTTTTTCCTATTGATGGTCAGTTCCGCTTTCGGGAGCGCCGCCGCCGCGGAAGCCGCGCGCTGGATAGTCTATATAGTCCTTTTCAACCTTAATCCTTTATTGAGAACCGACGGGTACTGGCTGTATAAAGATATCTATGCAGAGCTGAAAGCCAGCCCCTGGGCCCGGGCCATGCATTACCTGTACCTGTCGGCGTTCTTTGTTTTCTCGGTGTACTTCCTGTGGTTCATCTATTCCAGGCTCGGCGGCTTCTGGGGCGAGCTGAAGATTCTGGCGCGTTCTCCGGAATATCTGTTCCAGGGCGGGTATCGCATACTGCTGGGGGCATATTTTATTTTTCTCGGCCTGACCGGCGGACTCCGCCGGTTCAAGGAAGGCCGCAAGGAATGGGACGAGCTCCGCAGGAGTTAACGTGGGCATGATGAAAAAACCTTTCAGGCGCGCTTTCATAGAGATAACCAACAGCTGCAACCTGGCTTGCGGTTTCTGCGCCTCGTCGTCGCGGCCCAAGACCGAGATGACGCTGGAGAATTTCGAGCGCGCGGCCGCGCAGGCCGGGGAGCTGGCGGCGGTGCTGTTCCTGCACCTGCTGGGCGAACCTTTCATGCATCCGCGGCTTCCTGAGCTGCTGGCGGCCTGCTCCCGCCTGGGGCTGAAGGTGAACCTGGTCACCAACGGCCTGCTGCTCAATAAGTTCGGGCCGGCTATTTTCACGGAGGGCTGCCTGAACCAAGTCTCCGTCTCCCTTCAGGCTTTAAGCGGATTGCCTCCCGAACGGCGCGCCGCGGAGCTGGGCGGCCTTATGCAGTTCGCGCTGCGGCGGCCGACGGGGCTTATAGTCAGTTTCAGGCTGCGCGGGAACCCGGACGACGCTTTTGTTAAGGATACTAAAGCGGCGGTGCTTGAAGCGCTGGCTGGCGGCGGCCCCGGCGAGAAAGTGCGCGACGGGCTTAAGCTGCGCGAGGGCGTGTATCTGAATTTCGGCAGTATTTTCGACTGGCCCGGCGGCCCGGGCGGCAGGCCCAAGAAGGGCTGCCTGGGGCTGCGGCATCATTTCGGCATTTTAAGCGACGGGCGGGTGGTGCCCTGCTGCGCGGATGTCGACGGCGCCATGGCGCTGGGGAACGTCAACGAGAAACCGTTGGCGGAGATCCTTTCCGGCCCCAGGGCGCTTGCCCTGCGCGACAGCATAGCCGGCCGCACACCCATGCCACCCTTCTGCGCCTCCTGCGGCTTCACCGCTCCCGATATAGAACCCGCCCCGTGATCTGAATATGGAATCCGGGGACACAATACTTAATTCTGTCCAATTAAGTATTGTGTCCCCGGATTGCCACGAACGGGGGGCGGTTTGCTTTAAGGCGGGGGAAAGAGTAGAGTTAATAGACCCCATGGCCAAACAACCTGAACTTATCAAAGAAATCGAGACGCTGCTTGCCGCGGACGGCAGGGTAGACACCGCGCTGTCGGTGGTGTTCTTCAAGGACCGGCTCGCCTATAAGCTCAAGCGGGAGATAAAGACCGGCTTTGTGGATTACTCCACGCTGCGCAAGAGAAAGGCCATGTGCGAGCGCGAGTTCCTTATAAACAAGAAGAACTCCCCGGACCTGTATATCGCCGTGGCCGCCGTGTGCCGCGGCCGGGACGGCGCCTTAAAACTTTGGGGCGGCAAGGGCCCCCTGCCAGGAGTCCCGGTGGAATACCTGGTAGAGATGAACCGGTTCAGGGAGAAGGACCTGCTGAGCAACCTGGCCAGGGCCGGGTCGCTGGACTCCGCAATTTCCGACGTGCTGATAGAGCGGGTGGCGGCCATGCACGCCGCGGCCCCGCGCGTTCCGGCCGGGAACTACGACAAAAAATTCCGCAAGGCGGTGGACATCTCCATCCGCCAGTTCCGCGAATCCGCGGCCGGGGTGCTGCCGCCGGACGCCTGGAGGGACGTAAGCGCCAAGCTGCTGCGCGCCTTCGAGCGCTGCGCGCCCGTGCTGAAAAAAAGAGGGAAGAGTAACATAAAGGACTGCCACGGGGACCTGCACCTGGGCAACGTCTGCCTTTACGGCGGGCGGCCGCGCGTCTTCGACGCGGTGGAGTTCAATCCCGAATTCACGCACATCGACACGTTTTACGACCTGGCTTTCCTGCTGATGGACTACCATCACCACAGGATGCCCAGGCAGGCCGAAAGGGCCGCCGATAAATACCTGGCCGCGGCGGGGCTGGACCGCGCGGATTTCGCGGCGCTGATGCCGCTCTACATGGGGCTGAGGGCCGTGATCCGCAGCAGCATTTCGGCCGCCGGCTCAAAATGCGTGCGGGGGGAACCGCAGCGGCGCTTAAGGGCGGAAGCCGTGCGCTACCATGGAGAGGCCCTGGAGTACCTGGAGTAGAGAGCATCTCCGGAAAATAAAAAGGCCGTCACATGACGGCCTTTTTGCTTTATGCGACCGCAGCTATTGCGGCAGGGCGGAGACGGACAGCCAGTAGCGCCCGAACTGGCAGATCACGTCCTTGAAGCATTCGAAACTGGCCGGCTTGGTGATAAAAGAGGCGGCGCCGTATTCGTAGCTGCGGGTTATGTCCTCGCTGGAGGAGGAGGTGGTCAGCATGGTGACCGGGATCTTTTTGAACAGCGGGTCGGCCTTGAGCCGGCGGAGCAGCGCGAAGCCGTCCATCATCGGCAGGCTGATGTCCAGCAGCATCAGGTCGGGCATCACGGGCTTCCGGCCCGCATACTTGCCCCGGCAATGCAGGTAGTCCAGCGCTTCGGCCGCGTCGGTTACGGTGGCGAGGGTGTGCTTGAACCCCATGGAGGCGAAAACCTTTTTCGCCATAAGGGTGTCGTCTTCGCTGTCATCCACCAGCAGGATCTTGAGGCCTGAATAATAAATACCCATATTCCCTCCCCCGGTATAGAAATAACCTTGCGGCTAAACGACCAAGCCTTTGCCTGTCGTTACAGCCGCTCCCCCCTCGCCATAATATAGCAGACCTATTGGATATATCAAGGTTATCTTCAGTACATATAGATTCCCCGATATTACGCAGGGCGGCCGCCGCCTCCGGTCCTAAGGGCCTAGGCCCTGGGGCTGCCAAGGCCTACGCCGGCATAGGCATTAAAACAGGGCCCCGTTGGGTACTTGGCCTCTTATGAAACCGGTCCCTTTGCGCTACACTAGAGTAATGACCCATACCACTTCCACCTCCAAAGCCTTCGCGGTAGTTTTCTTCTCCCTGGTCTGCGCCCTTCAGGCGCCCGCCTACTCGGCAGAGTTCTCCACTTATTTTGACGGCACCAATAAAGCCTCCATGGCCGAGCTGGTCGGCGGCCTGCGCGCGGAAGCCGCCGGCGCGACGGACCCCAAAGCCCCGGCTCCCCAGCCCGCCCAGCCTACCGCCCCCGGCAACAACGAACTCCTCCATTTCTGGGAAGACCTCAAGAGCGACGTGTTCGACGACATTTGTAAGGACGTGGAGATCCCGCTGGAACAGGGTTTCGACCTCGGCGATATCGCCGGCATCGAAGGCAAGTTCAAGCGCTACATGAAGCAGTTCCCCGACAACAAGATAGCCGTGATAGACGAAGTCGGCGTCAAGCTGGACGCGGGTCATACCTTTACCGACCTCTTCGACGTGAACGGCAACACTTTCAATATCGGCCTCTCCGGCGGCCTGGAAGGCAAATCGGTGGTGGTGCGCAAGACCAACGAGGACAAGTACTGCAAGAACCTGCTGAAGCTGGCCGACCTGCGCAAGGTGAAAACCATCCTGCCCGTCAACGCCAAGCGCATCGGCGAGATGCAGGTCAACGAGATCTGGAAGTTCCCCGCCCGCCTGCACATGGGCGTCAGCGGCGGCCTGGGCTACCCCGTGCAGCCCTGGCTCTCCATCGCCTTCTCGCTGGGCACCTCCAAAGAGATGAAGCCCTCCGTCACCCTTTTCAAGATGGACGAGAGCAAGATCCGCATGCGCATCCGCCTGGACCGCATCACCGTCAAGAGCGCGGGCGCCTCCGTGGGCACCTCGTTCGACGCGGGCATGATCGGCCTGCCCGAGGCCGAGGGGTTCCTGATGAAGGAACTCAACAAGACCCTGGTGAAGGAATTTAACAAGTACATCGCGCTCAAGTTCGGCCTCTCCACCAGCCGCGCCAAGGGCCAGAAGATCCTGCTCGAATTCATCATCGACGCCAAGGACCCGGAGCAGGTGGCCAAGCTGGTCGACTTCCTCAAGGGCGACCTGGGCATCATCAGGAAACTCATCCAGATGGGCGTGCGCTTTAACGACTTCTCCTCTCTGGACGACACCGCCGCCGGCCAGCAGGCCCTCAACAGCGTGTCCGACGTGGCCGCCAGCGGCCTGGGGCTCAACTCCACCTTCGCCGGCTCCAACCACTTCAATAGCACCTCCCACGCCATGAACATCGTGCTGCCCGTGGTGCTGCACCGCGAGTCCAATAACGGCCAGCGCTACGACCGCTACCAGGTCTCCGGCAGCGAGCAGGTGCTGCACGTGCATAACGCCTCCAAGAACGAGTCGGTCAGCAACATCAACGTGCCCTTCATCGGCAAGATCTTCAAGCACAACACCAACCAGAACTTCTACGTGGTCAACTACGAGGACAAGAACGGCGCCGTGTCCGACGGGGCCGTGGTCTACCAGCGCTACGAAGGCTACATCAAGCACAACGAGACCGACTCCCGCGGCATGGTCCGGAGCATGAACGAGATCCTCAAGTTCGCCGGCACCCAGGGCGACGGCGTCAACAACGACTTCACCATAGACGTGGACGCCATGTTCCCGCACCTCGCCGCCGAGGACGCCAACCCTTCCGACACCGACATGGACGGCAACCCCGTGCGCGACACCCGCCGCTACAAGTCGGCGCTGATGTCCTTCTCCCTGGTATTTACCAGGGAGGCCGTGCGCGACATCATAGCCGCCCCCTCCGTGCTCATCATGAAGGCCGTCGCCAACGTGATGGAGGGCCTGGACCGCGAGATCATCAGCAAGGTGCAGCACCTCTTCAAGATCGGCAATAACGGCAAGGTGGATTACGACTGGAAGGCCGCCAGCAAGCTCCTGCGCGACTACCAGCGCGACGGCGAGGACGCCTTCGACCCGCTCTCCGTGGTCAACTCCTTCTGCTCCAACGTGGCCGCCATCATCTCCGACATCGCCAGCGTGCGCAACATAGGCGACCAGAAAGAAAAATCCGAGCGCCTGTCCCGGGTGCTGGCCGGCAAAGGCAAGAGCGGCCTGGGCTACGAAGGCCTGATGCAGGTGCTGATACAGCTGGTGGACGTGAAGGATATCTACGCCAGCCTCAACGTGCAGACCGACAAGCGCATCAAGGGCGAAGAGAATATCGCCAACAGCTACAACATCTACAACACCAATCTGCAGGCCGGCTACGGCGCGCAGCTGGGCAACGCCAACTCCATCCGCGACCGCTTCTCCGACCCCTCGGTGCTGAGCGACTAAGCAGCTGCTGAAGCGCAAAAAAAGCCCCCGGCTTCGGCCGGGGGCTTTTTTTTGTTGTCGCCTGGCGTTCTTACCGGATCTTGCCGTCCACGCCGAAGATGTAGGCCATCAGGGCGGCGCGGGCCCACATGCCGTTGCGCTCCTGCCGCCAGAACACGGCGCGGGGGTCTTCGTCCACGGAGACTTCTATCTCGTGGCGGCGCGGCAGCGGGTGCATGATCACGCAGGTCTTCTTGATGTCCTTCAGGTGCTCCTGGCGGAAGTAGAAGGGGGAATAGTCCACGCCTTTGCTCTCGCCGGCCTTGTCGTGCTCGTCCTGGATGCGGGTCATGTAGATGGCGTCGGCGGTCTTCATTACGCCCTTGAAGTCCTCGGTCTCCTGGAACGGGATGTTGTGGCGCTTGAGGAAGTCCAGGATGTCGGCCTCCATGCGGAACTCTTTGGGCGAGACGAAGGACAGCGAGATCTTCTTGTAGTTCTTCATCAGGTAGGACAGCGAGCGCACCGTGCGGCCGCGCTTGAGGTCGCCCACCATGACGATGTGCTTGTTGTCTATGTCGCCGTCGAAGCTGCGGTAGAGGGTGTAGACGTCGAGCAGGGCCTGCGTGGGGTGCTGGTCCTTGCCGGAGCCGCCGCTGATTATCGGCACCGGGCGGCCGGTGCGGTTCATCAGCCACGCGGTCTTCTCCACAAAGCCGGGCGTCGGGTGGCGCATGATGATCATGTCCACGTAGCTCGAGAAAGTGCGCACCGTATCCTCGGGCGTCTCACCCTTCACTTCGGAGGAGGTGGAGCTGTCGCGGATCTCCGAGGTCTTGATGCCCAGGACGTGGCAGGCGTTGAGGAAGGACATGAACGTGCGGGTGGAGGGCTGCGCGAAGTACAGCATGGCCCGCTTATCCGAGAGCAGCCCGGAGATGTAGTCGGCGCCGTCCTTGTGCTGCGTCACCTCGCGCAGGCGGTCGGCCGTGCGGAACAGCAGCGTCAGCAGGTCGCGGTTGAGCTGCTGGGCGAAAAGGCAGTCGTAGAGGCGGCCGTCGTTGGAGAAGAAGGGGGTCTTTTCGGAGATGGGGCGGGGATAGAAATTCTCCCAGTCCGGCTGCACGCTGGTCATTTCCTGTGTTCTCTGCATGTGGTCTCCTTTTTTTAGGCGAACCGCCCGGGGGCGGTTGGCGCCAGCGGGCGGGGGACGGCGGCGTCGCCGGCTGGCGGACTAAATTTTCTTTACCAGGTCCAACAGGTCAAGGCGTCGGCCGTGGCCTATTTTTACTTTGGCTATCACCGACCCGCTGCGGGCGTCCTTGAGCGGGTTGTTCTCGTTTACGAAAAATTTCTCTATACCGTACAGGGCCGACATGCCCCTGAAATTGTACTGCAGGCTGGCGCCTACCCAGCCCGGCTCCTGCGGCGGGGTGGCCGAGCAGTCCGTGGCCTCGTACACCGGCACCGGGCCGGCCTCGGTATTGGCGGTGCGGCCGCGGTCCTCCAGTTTTACGAAGACGGGGCCGAACCGGTTGAAAGAGGGGCAGCGGCCGCCCTTGGGCTGGGAGATCTCGTAGGTCAGCGCCACGTAGGTGCCGCTGAGCAGGTCGCGCGGGTCCACCGGGGTGGTTTCCAGGTAGAACTCCGGCGACGCGGAATTGCGGGAGGACAGCAGCCAGCCTCCCCAGACCGCGAAGAAGAGGAGCTGCAGGCCGAGGACTATGCGGAGTTTGCTCATCGCTTCACCGACTCGATAAGGGCTTTTCTTCCCTTATTAACAAAGTAGGCCAGCGCCGCGAAGGCCAGGCCCGTAACTATGAAGGCCAGCCCGCTCTTTAGCAGGCCGCCGAAAAGGTCCATAAAGCGGGTGATCGCGGTGAGCGCTATTACCAGCACGCCGCGGTTTATAAGTTTCTCGTCGGAATTCCTGGCGCCGCTGACTATGCAGCCGGCGCCGAAGGCGGCCAGCATCAGGTTGGCGAGCACGGCCAGGAGCTTGGCCGAGGCCTCGTTGGCGTCGAACAGCAGGAAGGCGCCCAGCATGGAGGCGGCCAGCAGGCTCTTGGCCAGGTAGGTCTCCATCCTGCCTTCTGGCAGCAGGCGCTGTTTTTTAAACAATACCGTTATCAGGGCGCCTGCGAAGAGGACCCAGGTGAGTGCGCCGCCGGCTACGGTGTCTTCTCCGGCGTAGCGGGAATAGTCGTGCGTCCGGTAATGCCAGAAGAAGGTCATGGCGTAGACCGCGGCGGTCCAGGCGATCAGCGGCAGCCCGGCCCTGTCTTCTTCCGGTTCGCGGCCGAAGGACAGCCACAGTACGGCCAACGACATGCCGGCCAGCAGCATCAGCGCCGGCGTGCGTACCTTTATTGCCGTTACGTTCACGAGCATGAGGAACAGCCAGATCACTCCGGCGGCCAGCGGCCGGCCGGTCTTTCTGCCGGGATAGATGAGGACGCCGGCGGCGAGCACGGCCAGCGCCAGCGCCCAGTGCCACAGCGGCTGCGCGTCGCCGACGCCCCGGTAGGAGGCCAGCGAGAGCATGCTCTTGCCGCCCAGGGTGCCCCAGTAGAGCGTCGCGATCAAGAGGGCGGCCGTCAGATAGGCTGCCAGCGGCCTCTTTGAAAACAGGGCCAGCGGCGCGGCCAGGGCGGCCCAGACCAGGTAGGGCTTTACCGGGTCGCCGCTGAGGTTGAATATCTGCGCGTACAGGCCTATGCCCAGCACCGGCATGAAGAACCAGAGTGTTTCCAGCGGTATGGCGGCGGCGGGTTTGTCTTCGAGGCGCAGGCTGGCCTCGGCCGCGCCGGCGAACAGGAGCAGGTAGGCGCCCATCTTGGCTATCGCGCCGATCTTGTCCCAGTTGCTGGCTACTACGAGGATTATGCCCAGCGCCACGAACAGCCCGGCGGCCGCGGCTATCCAGTGCGCGGCCTTGAAAGAGGCGAAGGTCCGGCGGGCGTAGGCCTTCTCCCAGACGGCGCCGGCCTGTTCGGGCGTAATAATGCCCTCGGACGCCGCCGCGGCGAGATCCGCTTTAAGTTTTTTGTAGTAGGCCATTATGATCGCCGAACTGTCCCCGCGATAATTATAATAAATACGCGCGCATATTATAAAATTGAACCATGGAGCAAAAGGACAGGCTTATCGCTATAGCGGGCTGGGCGGCTTTCGCCTTCGCCTGCTCGGCTTTCTTCCTGCCGGTGATAAACCCGGATGTTTTCTGGCACCTGTCCGCCGGCAAATACGCGCTGGCCCACCTGGGGCCGCCGCGCGCCGACTTCCTGTCCTGGACCCTGCCCGGGGCGGAGTGGCACGACTTCGAGTGGCTGCCGCAGATCTTCTATTACCTTATTCATAAGGCGGGCGGCTTCAAGGCGCTGCTGCTCTTCAAGGCGGCGCTGCTGGCGCTGACGCTGCTGGCGTTCCGCGCCATCGTCCTGCTCTACGGCCGGCGCGGGGCGCTGCCGCTGGCGCTGCCCTTCTTCGCGGCCGCCATTATAACCAACAGCGACCTGCGCCCGGAGAACTTCAGCCTGCTGTTTTTTACGCTGGAGCTCTACTTCCTGGAGCGCCGCCGCCTGGGCCTGCTCCCGGGGGGGCGGTCCCTGCTGGCCGCCGCCGCCGTTTTCTTCTGCGTCTGGGCCAATATCCACGCCGGGTACATGTACGGCCTGGCCCTGGCGGGCCTTTACGCCGCCGGGGAATTCTTCGCCGAGGAGCTGCCTTACATCTACGGCAAATCCGGCTTCGTCCGCCCGACGGGCAGCACCTTCTACCTCTGGGTCTTCTGCGCCGGCTTCGCCGCCAGCCTGGTCAACCCTTACGGCTGGAAGATCTACGCCGTGATCGCCAACCACCAGAAGCACATCAACACCCTGCAGGAGTACATCCAGGAGTGGAACACCTTCGACCTGATGAACGTCTACCAGTGGCCCTACGTGCTGGCGCTGGCCGGGGTGATGGGCAGCTTCGTCTTCTTCGTGCTCAGGCGCCGCCACGCCGTGTACTCGCATTTCGCCTGCCTGCTGTTCTTCGTCTGGGCTTCGGCCAACCACGCGCGCCACATCCCCTTCTTCATCATTACCGGCCTCACCTTCACGCTGGCCCTGCCCTGGCAGGACATAAAGGTGGGCGGCCGCCGGCTGGCGCAGGCCGCCGGGGCCGCCGCCATCCTCATCCTCTGGTTCTACGGCGCCAGCGTCTGGACGCAGTACACCGGCAAGGCCACCGGCTTCCGGTGGGGGTCGGACGGGCTGGCCTCCTTCCTGCGGGTCAATAAGGGAGAGCTCTCGGGGCTGCGCGTTTTTAACCCCTGGGGCTGGGGCGGCTGGCTGGGCTGGACGCTGGCCCCGGACTACAAGGTTTTTGTGGACGGCCGCTACCTGTTCCACGACAAGATAGCCGAAGTGGTGGACGTGCGCGAAAGTCCCGCCAAGTGGACTGAGCTGATAACCAAATACCGCTTCGACCTCATGCTCATCCAGCTCGACGAGCCGAAGGTGCCGGTGAAGCAGCGGCTGGCGGACGGCAGGGCGATCATGTTCTGGCGGCCCGCGTACATGTACTACCTGCCGCGCCGGGAGTGGGCGGTGGTCTACTGGGACAACGGCGCGGCCGCCATGGTGCGCCGGGGCGCGGTGGCCCCGCGCTGGCTGGCCGAGCACGAATACCGCTACCTGCGGCCCGGCGACACGCTTAACCTGGTGGAACCCACGCTCGCCGGCCAGGTGCCGCTCAAGGACCTGCGCGCCGAAATGGCGCGCTACCTCAAGAACCACGAGGCGGGCCACGAAACCTCTCTTAATTCGGGCGTCATAAGTTTCATGCGCGGCATGGAAGAGCTGTGCTCGCGCAAGGGGGCCAGATGCGCAGATTGATAGACGCGGCCAAGGGGCACCCGCTGGCGCTGTTTCCGGATTTCCGCAGGCTCTTCGTCGGGCGCGTCATCTCCGCCGTCGGCGACAAGTTCTTCTCTATAGCCATCGCCTGGTGGGTGCTGTCCTCGGCGGGGCAGAATTCCAAATTCCACCTCGGCCTCATCATGGCCGTCAACGTGCTGCCGGTGATAATCTTCGGCCCGCTGCTGGGCACGCTGTCCGACAGGTCCGACAAGCGGCGCGTCATGCTGGGCGCCGACGCGGCGCGCGCGGGGCTGGTGCTGGCCCTGGGGCTGCTGCTGTGGAGCGGCCGGCTGAACCTGGTCTGGCTGTATTCCATCTGTTTCCTGATTTCCGGCTTCGGGCCGCTGTTCGAGTCGGCGGTGGCGGCCTCTATCCTGCGCCTGACCTCCCCGGAGAAAATGCCGCAGGCGGTGGCGGCCGACGCCTCGGTGCTGCAGCTTTCCAACGTGGTGGGCTCGGCGCTGGGCAGCGTGCTGATGGCGGCGGCCGGCGTGGCCGGCGCCTTCCTGTTCAACGCCGGCGGCTACGCGGCGTCCTTCGCGGCGGTGTGGGGGATAAGGACCGGGCTGGAGCCGGAAGCGCGGGCTGACAGTTCCTTCATGGCCGAGTTCCAGGAAGGGCTGGCGTATACTTTCGGCAACAAGCCGCTGCTGTGGCTGATCCTTACTTTCGCGGCTTTTAATTTCTTCGTCTCGCCGATCCTTATACTTATCCCGATGATAGTGAAGTTCACCCTCAACGAGTCGGTGACCTGGCTGGCGGTGTTCGAGACTTTCTTCGCGCTGGGTTCGGCGGCGCTGGCGGGGCTGCTGAGTTTCAGGAGCCTGGGCGGCAATATCTACCGCTGGCTGTTCCTGTCGCTGCTGCTGATGGGCGGCTGCTTTGCGGGGCTGTATTTCTCGCCGAATAAATACCTGGTGTGCGCGCTGCTGTTCATGGGCGGCGCGGCGCTGGGCGGCGGCAACACGCTGGCCATCACCCTGTTCCAGTCCACGGTGCCCGACGAGATGAAGGGGCGGTTCTTCTCGGTGCTGACCACGCTGGCCTACGCGGTGATGCCGCTGGCTTTCATGACCAACGGCATCCTGGCGGAGAAATTCTCGGTGGGGTTCTGCCTGGCCATGAACGCCGCCGCCATCCTGGCCCTCTCAGCCGTTATCCTGCTCATCCCCCGGGTGCCTTTGGCCGCGGAAGAGTAATCGTTGCCGGCCCGTCGGCCAGGGGGATGGATAAGCAAAACCGTCTCGGAGGCCGAGGCTTGCGCAAGCGACGAGGCCGAGAGACGAGGCGCGCGCACGGTGTGCGCGACGCCGTGTTTTGTGTTCCATCCCCCTGGCCGACGGGCTACAGGGATAAAAAAACCGCGGGAGGGCCCGCGGTTCTTTTTTTGCCGGATTGTGCTCAGGCCGGGTTGGGGATGTCGATGAATTCGGTCTTTACCTTGAATTTCTTTTCCAGCAGGCCGGCCAGGGCCTGGACGCCCGGCTTTTCGCTGTTGTAGTGGCCGGCCGAGATGAAGTTGGAACGGGTTTCGCGGGCGTATTCCTGGGTGGTCTCGTGCACCTCGCCGGTGACGTAGAGGTCCAGACCGGCCGTGACCGCCTGTTTGAACATGTTCGCCGCGCCGCCGCTTATCGCGCCCACGGTCCGTATTTTCTCGGTACCGAAGCGGAAGCAGAGGGGTTCCGCGTCCAGCTTGATGGCCAGGGCGGCGGCTATGTCACCGATGGGGACGGGTTTGGGGAAAACGCCGCGCCAGCCGATGGTCTCGCCGTCGTATGTGCCGAAAGGCTTTATGGCCTTGGCGCCGAGCAGGGCCAGCAGGCGGGCGTTGTTGCCCACTACGGGGTGCTTGTCGAGCGGCAGGTGCCAGGCGCACAGGGAGAGACCGCTGCGCACCAGCGCGTCGAGCTTGCGCTTGAAGGGGCCGGTGAAGGGCTGGGACGCGCCCCAGAGCAGGCCGTGGTGCACTATCAGCATGTCGGCGCCGCAGGCCGCCGCGCGCTCGATGCAGGCCAGGGAGGCCGAAACGCCGAAGGCTATTTTCTTTACTTCGGGCCGGCCCTCGTACTGCAGGCCGTTCTGGGAGGAATCTTTTATCTTCTCCGAACCCAGGTAGGCGTTAACGAAAGCGACTATCTTATCCCTGTCGGCCATATGTTCTCCCTATTTCTTTCCCGGTCTGACCGCGTAGATGTAGCCGCCCGAGATGTTGGAGGCTATGTAGTCGGTCAGCGTAAGATCTTCGCTGCCATTCGGGGACAGCAGCAGCGCCGCGTAGCCCCACAGCCGCGGGTTGCCTGGCAGCAGGCGGCGGGGGACGCGCACATGCACCGCGCCGTTCTCCACCGTTGGCTTAAAGGTCCCGGCCTGGGCGGAGCCCCGCGGGGTGACCTTGTAGAGCACGGCTTTGGCGGGGGAAACTTCCAGCGCGTATTCCCAGGCGTTCTCCGGGAACAGCCGCAGCGGGCGGCCCGCCAGCGGCTTGCCCATGCCGGCGCGCGGCCGGTGGTTGATGTCAATATAGAGGTCCAGGCGGATATGGGAGAAGCCGGAGGCCAGGCCCAGCGCGTTGTCCAGCTGCAGCGTGGAGAAAGAAAAGTCCACGGCCTCTGCGGAGGCGGTCACCGCGAAAGAGGCCAGTTTCCAGACCCGGTAGGGGTCCGCGCCTTTAGCGAGCGGCGCCGCCGCGGCCGGCAGGTCCGGCTTGCGGCCGGTGTTGACGATCTCGAAGCCGCCGGGCGTGGTCTTTATCTGGAGGGTGTCCTCCGCGGCGCCGGAGGCCGCGTCGGAGAGCGTGGAGAAAACCCAGGGCGGGGGCTGCTTCTGCATCAGGCGGTAAACGTTGCCGAGGGCGTTCTGCAGTTCTATCTCCGCCTCGCGGGCCGCGTCCGGGTCGGGGTAGGCCAGCGCGGCCAGCTTGCGGCCGCCTTCGAGGTTGAAATACTCGTCGAAGGCCGGCTTGGCCGCCTTGTAGTCGCCCTGGCAGGCGTTGAGGTGCAGCATCAGGTCCGCCCTGGTGCGGGCGAAGGCCGCCAGCGCCCCGGCCTGCTGCGGCGCGGAGGCCCAGGGGGTGTAGTCGCCGCTCCACGGGCCGGTCAGGAACGGCAGCTGCTCGGCGGGAGCCGCGGTGGAGGACGCCAGCTTGAGCGCGGCCGTCACCGTCTCCCGCCGCTGCGGCACGGAGGCCGTCAGCTCCGCGGCCAGCAGCTCGCGCAGCGCCTCCGGGTCCGGCGCTGAAGTTTCGTCGAAAACCAGGAAAGGGGCGGCGGCCGCGGCGGAAGAGAACAGGACGAAAGGCACGGCGTAAACGCCGTCGAAATCCAGCACGGCCGCGGCGGTGGAGGCGGAGGGGCCGGAGGCTATCCACTTTATGCCCAGGGCCCTGGCCAGCGGGAAATAATCCGGCACCAGGCCGCCCGGCGTGGAGACCAGCCCTTCGGGGTTCTTCTTAAGGGTTTTATGGGCGGCCTCTTTGGCCATGCCCAGGCGCGCCGCCAGGAAATACCTGTCGCTGGTGAGGGCGGCCGTGGAACCTTTGCCCTGCCAGGCCACCTCGGCGGCCGCCGGGTAGTAAAGCAGCGGCAGCGGCGGGTCGCCGGCCGGGCGCAGGGCCAGCTCCAGGCGGCCCTCCTGCTCCAGTTTCTTTATGCGGTCTTCCAAACCTTTGGGGAGTTCGTCAAAAGCGGCCGTCAGCCGCAGGTCGCTCCCGGCTTCCAGCAGCCATATTATCTTTTCGGCGCCCTGGCCCGACAGGGGGATCCAGAGCAGGGCTTGTTCCGCCCGGCAGGGCGGGGCCAAAAGGAGGAGCAGCGAAAAAAGCGCCGTGGGTCTGAGCATCTTTGCCTTTATTTAACGGTGAGAAGCGAAACTTTGCGCCCGCTTTCCATGTCGGTGTCCGGGTTGAGCGGGTCCAGCACGTCCTGCCCGTCCACGCGGCACAGGTACTTGTACCGGCCGGGCGGCAGCGGGACCAGGGCTTCCCAGAGCCCCTTGCCGCGGCTGGTCAGCGGCAGGGCGTCGGGGTTCCATTTGTTGAAGTCGCCGGCTATCTTTACGTCCTTGGCGCCTTTGATCCTGACCGAAAATTTAACGAACCGGATCTCCGGCTGCGGCGGCTCGTCCGGCCTTTCGGCGCGGGCCCGCGCCGGCGGGATGGTGGCGGTCCGTGAGGGTTTTACACTGGCCACGTCCCAGTGGCCGACGAAGTTGAAATATTTTTTTATCGCGTTGTTAAACAGCACGCTCGGCACGCTCACCAGCGCCAGGGCGGCGGCCGCGGCCAGCATCAGCAGGGCCTTCCTCTCCATCATTTGCCGCCCTCTCCGTCCAGAAGCGGGCGCACGCGCGGGTCCGCGCCGAGCTGCAGCGCGAGGGTCTTGAATTTTTCTATGTCCACGCCTTCGGACGCCACCGCGGTGGCGAAAGCCTCCGGCAGCAGCAGGGACGCTTCCCGGATGAACTCCTTGACCTTGTCAAAGCCGTCGGTCTTCCAGGGGTCCATCGGCCTCATCAGGGCGGCCCACTGCGCCGGGTCGGAGGTGTTGAGGCTGACGTGCACGGAATCGATGAGGCCCTTCATCTCGGGCACTACGTTGCGGCCCCAGACGGCGTTGGCCAGGCCGTTGGTGTTAAGGCGGATGCGCACGTTCCTGGGGATCGGTTCGGCGCGGCCGTTGCGGATCATGCGCGCGCAGGCCAGCAGCGCCTCCAGGCGCATGGTCGGCTCGCCGAAGCCGCAGAAAACCAGTTCCTCAAAGGGCTGCGCCGTCCACTGCTCCTTGGCCAGGGCGATGACCTCGCCCGGGGACGGCTCGGCGCCGCGCAGGTCCAGGTCGCTGCCGCGGTAATCCATCTTCCACGTGTGCTTGACGCAGAAAGAGCACGCCGTGGGGCAGCGGTTCGTCAGGTTGACGTAGAGCCCCTTGTGGTAGCGGTAGACGATAACGGGTTTTTGTGTTTCCATCGCTTGAAAGTTAGCCAGCGCTTACCTGATTATTCTATCATTTAGGAATGCGGATTTTGATAGCCTCCAACGCGTTCAAGGGCACGCTTACGGCCGGGCGGGCCTGCGGCGCCATCGCGGCCGGCGTCCGGACGGCTTTCCCCGGCGCCCGCGTGGAGGAGCTGCCTGTGGCAGACGGCGGCGACGGCCTGCTGGAGGCCCTGGCCCCCGCGCTGGGCGGGAGCATAATGCGGACCCGGGTCTCCGGACCGCTGGGGCGCCCCGTGGCGGCCCGCTGGCTGCTGGCCGGGCGCACGGCGGTGATAGAAATGGCCGAGGCCTCCGGCCTGAGGCTTCTGGGCGGGGGCGCCCTGCGGCCGCTGGACGCTTCCACCCGCGGCGTCGGCCAGCTGCTGCTGGCCGCGGCCGCCTCCGGCGCGAAAGAGATCGTGGTCGGGCTGGGCGGCAGCGCCTCCAACGACGGCGGGGCCGGCTGCGCGCAGGCTTTTGGTTTTTCGCTGGTCGACGCCGCCGGTCGTCCCATCGCCCCCGGCGCCCGCGGCCTGGCGGCCCTGGCCGCCGTGTTCCCCGGGGAGGCCAGGCGGCGCCTGCGCGGGATAAAGGTGGTCGGCCTGGCCGATGTGAAGAACCGGCTCTGCGGCCGGCTGGGCTCGGCCCGGGTTTTCGGCCCGCAGAAGGGCGCGGGCCCGCGGGAAGTGGCTTTCATGGAACGCGCCCTGCTGCGCTACGCGCGGGTAGTCCGGACCTGTCTAGGGGTGCCCGTGGCCGGCCTGCGCGGCGGCGCCGCCGCGGGGGGGCTGGGCGCCGGCCTGGCCGGCTTCTTCGGGGCGGAACTGGACGACGGGTCGTCCTACGTGCTGGACCGCCTCGGTTTTGAGGCGCGCCTGGCCCGGGCGGACCTGGTGATAACCGGCGAGGGGTGCTTTGACGCGCAAACCTTCTACGGCAAGGCCCCAGGCGCGGTGATAGCGGCCGCGCGCCGGCTCGGCAAGCCGGCTGTCGTGGTCTGCGGCCGCTCGCTGCTGGCTCACGCCAGGGGGGTGGTCAGGATAATAGAGGCGGGCCGCGAACCTTCCCCTTATGCCGCCCTGCGGCGCGCCGCGGCCGGCCTGGCCGGGCTGCGCCTGCCCCACGGTTGAACCCCACCCCTTATTTTTAATATTATATAGGTTCTGTTTTCAGCCAGGCGACCCGGGAGTCGCCATGGCGGCGTATGTTAAGGAGAAAAGATGAGTTCCCACCAGGCAAACCATATTTCTTTCGGCACGGACGGTTTCCGCGGCATCATAGCCAGGGATTTCACCTATGACGTGGTCAGGAAGACCGCACAGGGCATGGCCGACTATATCGCCTACAAGTACATGCGCACCGAGAAGCCCACGGTGGCCGTAGGCTACGACAGGCGCTTCATGTCCGACCGCTTCGCCCGCACGGTGGCCGAGATCCTGGCCGCCAACGGCCTTAACGTCACCCTGAGCTCCACCCCGCTGCCCACCCCCGCCGTCAGCCTGCTGACCGCCAAGGGCTACGGCATAGGCGTGGTCATAACCGCCAGCCACAACAAGCATTACTATAACGGCATAAAGGTCAAGCAGAACGGCCGCTCCGCTCCGCCCGCCGTGACCGCGGAGATCGAGAACTATGTGGCCAAGGCCACCCCCATGAAGCCTTCCGGCGCGCCGCTCGCGGTAAAGGATTTCCGGCCCGCCTACGTGGATTATCTCAATTCCAAGGTGCCGGCCTCCAAGGTGCTCTCCAAACTGCCGGGCAAGGTGGTGGTGGACTTCATGCACGGCGTCGGCGCCGAGACCGCCGGGGAAGTGTTCAATTCCAAGAACGTCATAACGCTGCGCTCCCGGCACGACCCGCTGTTCGGCGGCATGGCTCCGGAGCCGGTGGAGAAGAACCTGCTGGAGCTGGTGGAGGCCGTTAAAAAGAACAAGGCCATGTTCGGCGCGGCGCTCGACGGCGACGCCGACCGCTTCGCGCTGGTCTCCGACAAGGGCGTCTACATGACCCCCTGCCAGATCGCGCCGCTGCTGCTGACCTACCTGCTTACCAAGGGGGCCTATAAGGGCAAGATCGTGCAGGCCGTCTCCATGGGCTTCCTCACCAAGCGCATCGCGCGCGCGGCCAATCTCGCTTTCGACGAGGTCCCGGTGGGCTTCAAATATATAGCCGAGAAAATGCTTTCCGAGGACGTCACTTTCGGCGTCGAGGAATCCGGCGGCTACGCCTGGAAGGGCAACCTGCCGGAGCGCGACGGCGCGCTGACGGCGCTGTTCGTGATGGAGATGGTGGTGAAGACCGGCAAGACGGTCTCGGCCCTGTACGCCGAGATAGAGAAGAAGTACGGCAAGTCCTGCTTCATCCGCCGCGATTTCACCCTGGAGAAGGCCATCCCCAACAAGCACTCCTTCGCGGTGAAGATCAAGAAGAAGCTGCCGAAGATCCTGCTCGGCCACAAGATCACCGAGACCAACACCATAGACGGCCTCAAGATCGTGCTGGACAACGACTGGTGGGTGCTCATGCGCCCGTCGGGCACCGAGCCGCTGCTGCGCACCTACGCGGAGACGGATTCCCAGGAGAACACCAGGAAGTTCCTGGACCTGGCCTTCAAGCTGGTGGAGCATAAATAAGCCCGGGCGGGCTAAGTTTGTATAATTTTGGGTAAATAACAGGAGGAAGAACATGAACTTCAAGGGTAAAAGGTATGTCAGCTCAGAATCGGTGACCGAGGGTCACCCCGACAAGGTCTGCGACCAGATTTCGGACGCGGTGCTTGACGAGATAATGAGGAAGGACCCCGCCGGCCGCGTCGCCTGCGAGACCTTCATCACCCGCGGCATGGTGGTCGTGGGCGGCGAGATCACCACCAAGACCTATGTCGACGTGGACGAGCTGGTCCGCAAAGTCGTCAAAGACATCGGCTACACCCATTCCAAGTACGGCTTCAACTACGAGACCTGCGCGGTGATCAACGTGATCGGCCGCCAGAGCCCCGACATCGCCCAGGGCGTGGACACCGGCGGCGCCGGCGACCAGGGCCTGATGGTCGGCTACGCTTCCGACGAGACCCCGGAGCTGATGCCCCTGCCCCTGCAGCTGGCCCAGCGCCTCTCCATGCGCCTGGCCGAAGTGCGCAAGAAGAACATCCTCCCCTACCTCGGCCCCGACGGCAAGAGCCAGGTGACCGTGGAGTACAACGACGGCGTGCCCACCCGCATAGAGACCATCGTGGTCTCCTCGCAGCACACCGTGGAGATCCTCGACAAGACCGGCCACCAGATCACCGAGAAGTCCCGCAAGGAGATCATCGACGCCGTCATCACCCCGGTGATAGACAAGAAGCTCATCGACAAGAACACCAAGATCTACATCAACCCCACCGGCAAGTTCGTCGTCGGCGGCCCGCAGTCGGACGCCGGCGTGACCGGCCGCAAGATCATAGTGGATACCTACGGCGGCGTGGCCCCGCACGGCGGCGGCGCGTTCTCCGGCAAGGACTGCACCAAGGTGGACCGCTCCGCGGCCTACATGGCCCGCTATATCGCCAAGAACATCGTGGCGGCCAAGCTGGCCCACGAAGTGACCGTGCAGCTGGCCTACGCCATCGGCGTGGCCGAGCCCGTCGGCCTGTACGTGGACACCCACGGCACCGGCAAGATAGCCGACGAGAAGCTGTCCAAGATCGTGCGCGCCAGCTTCGACCTGACGCCCCGCGGCATCATAAAGACGCTGAGCCTGCGCTCGCCCGTGTACCGCAAGACCGCCGCCTATGGCCATTTCGGCCGGGCCGGTTTCGCCTGGGAAAAGACCAACGCGGCCGCCATGCTGGCCAAGAAGGCCGCCGGCGCGCCCAAGAACGAGTGCGCCTGCTGCTGCGGCTGAAGAACTGAAAGCGGAACGCGTCCGGCGGGCGGGGGTCCGGCCGGGCGCGCTACCAGCGGTAAATAGGGGGAGAGTTTATGAGAGTTCTGCTCGTAGAAGATAACGCCCTTACCCGGTTCACCATAAAGTCCCTGCTGGATAAGCTGGGGCATGAAGTGGTGGCCGAGGCCGAGGACGGGCCCAGCGCGGTGAAGTTCTTCACGGAGCTGAGGCCCGACGTGGTGTTCCTGGACCTGATCCTGCCCGGCAAGTCGGGGGTGGAGATCCTGGAGGACCTGCGGGCGGTGGACCCGGCCGCGCGCGTGGTAGTGGTGACCGCGGTGGAACAGGACGAGATAGACCGGCGCCTGGCCGACAAAGGCGTGAACGCCATCCTGCGCAAGCCGTTCTCGTTCGAAGACTTCAAGGCGCTGATGAAAGACCTAGCCTGAATATGGACGCAAAAGCCAGCCGGATACTTGAAAGCATAGCCCTGCTCAGCCTCGAGAAATGCGCGGTCAAGCTGTCGCGCATCTCCGCGGGCAAGTGGTCGGTTTCCGACGTGCGCGTATCTACGCGCAGCATGGAAGAGACCATAAAGGACCACGCCTCGGAGCGCGGGCCCGGCGCCGCCGTCTACTTCGAGATAGCCGGCGAGCACCCGTTCACGGCCATGATCGTCTTCAGGCCGGAGGATATAGACACCATCTCGCGCGGCTTTCTCGGTTTCTCCTTCTCCAAGCTGCCCAGCCTCAGTCAGGCCCAGGAGCTGCTGCTCTCCGAGCTCGGCAACATCATCCTCAATTCCATCGTCAGTTCTCTTTCCAACGCCCTCAAGCGCGCCTTCCTGCCGTCGGCGCCGAAATGCGTGCAGGGCGAGCCCCGGTTCCTCCTAGAGGCCCTCTGGACTTCCCTGGGCTCCGAAAAGCCGCACCGCCTGGTGACCGTGGCGCTCGACCTGGATTTCGACAAATCCGTTACCCGCAGCGAAGTGCTGGTCCTGATACCCGAAAGCATGGAGAAAGCGCTTACCGGCGCCTCCGAACCCTACTAGGAGACATCACCGATGAAAACCGCCTGCCTGTCCGCTCTTTTAGCCGGCGCCGCGCTGATCAGCGCCGCCGCCGCTTACGCCCAGACGGAGATAGTAGGAGTGGATTGGGAGCTGTCCCGCCTCAACGGCAAGACCCGGGCGCCCTTCGCCCGCGTGTCGGAGCTGCGGGCCTCCCCCGACGTCAATTTCCAGGACCGTCTGCGCGCCATAGTCACGCTGCGCAACCCCGCGGCCAAGGCCGTGGAGGGCGTGGTGCTGCGCTACGCGGTCAGTCTGCGCCTGCTCAGGAAGGGCGACGCGCCCGAAAAAGCCTTCTGGGGCGTGCCTTTCTACGTGGAGGAAGTGCGCGTCACCAAGATAAACCCTTCGGCCGAAAAGCAGGCCAGGGTCATCCACTTCGAACTGCAGACCCAGCTGCGCAAGCTGCGCAGCAGCGGCTTCACGCCGCTGGCCCTTAAAATGGAAGTCATGGTCGGCCCGCGCCAGGGCGACGAACCCGCCCAGATAATGCGCGAGGCGGTCATCGAAATTAAACCGTAAACTCCCCGGAGCCCCCATGCTTGACATCAATCTCATCAGGACCGACGCCGAAAAAGTCAGGCGCGCCCTGCTTAAAAGGCTCGACTCCGTGGACCTGGAGCCGGTGCTCGCCCTCGACCGCAAAAGAAGGGACCTTATTGTGGAGGCGGACGGCCTCAAGATGAAGAAGAACGCCGCCTCGGCTACCGTCAAAAAGCTCGACCAGGCGGCCCAGCAGGCGGTCTTCGCCGAGATGAAGGAAATTTCAGCGAAGGTGAAGGCGCTGGACGCCGAAGCCTCCGCCGTGGAAGCGGAGCTGGCCAAACTTATGGCCGGGCTGCCCAATCTGCCCGCCGAAGACGTGGTGGCGGGCGGCAAGGAGAACAACGCCATCCTGCGCGAGTGGGGCAAAAAGCCGGAGTTCGGCTTTGCGGCCAAGGACCACCTGGCGCTTTGCAAGGACCTCGGCCTGGTGGACTACGAGCGCGGCGTAAAGCTGGGCGGCACGGGCTTCTGGCTTTACCGCGACCTGGGCGCGCGCCTGGAATGGGCGCTGATGAACCTTTTTGTGGAGACGCACCTGGCCAACGGCTACTCCTTCACGCTGCCGCCGCACATCCTCAACTATGAGTGCGGCTACACCGCGGGCCAGTTCCCCAAGTTCAAGGACGACGTGTTCCTGCTCGC
This sequence comes from Elusimicrobia bacterium GWB2_63_22, assembly GCA_001799735.1. Lineage (GTDB taxonomy): Bacteria > Elusimicrobiota > Elusimicrobia > Elusimicrobiales > UBA9959 > UBA9959. Next base: position 86,192 of record MGUA01000008.1, read on the forward strand.
CGGCGCCGAGGAGAAGACGCAGTTCCTGCTGCCGACCTCCGAGACCGCGCTGGTCAGCCTGCACCGCGACGAGATCCTGAAAGAGGACGAGCTGCCGAAAAAATATTTCGCCTACAGCCCCTGCTACCGCAAGGAAGCCGGCGGCTACGGCGCCAACGAGCGCGGCATGATCCGCGGCCACCAGTTCAACAAGGTGGAGCTTATCCAGTTCGCCAAGCCCGAGGAGTCGCAGGCCGCCTTCGACGAGATGGTCGGGCACGTGGAAGCCGTCATGCAGCGGCTGGGCCTGCACTACCGCCTGGTAAAGCTGGCCGCCAAAGACTGCAGCGCCTCGATGGCGCGCACCTACGATATAGAAGTCTGGATCCCCAGCATGAAGGGCTACAAAGAGGTCAGCTCGGTCTCCAACGCGCACGACTACCAGGCCCGGCGCGGCAACATGCGCTTCAAGCGCGCCGCCACCGGCAAGAACGAGTTCGTCCACACCCTCAACGGCTCCTGCCTGGCCACCAGCCGGCTGTTCCCGGCCCTGCTGGAGCAGTTCCAACAGGCCGACGGCTCGGTGCTGGTGCCCGAAGCCCTGCGCAAATTCATGGGGGCCGACGTAATAAAATTATGAAGAAACTACTGCTGCCGGCGCTGCTCTTTTTCTGCGCCGCCGCCGCGCAAGCCGCGACGCCCAAGAGCGAGCCGCTGCCTGAAGAGCTCCGGCTGCTGTCTAAAAAAGGCATCGAAGCCATTTACGCCGTGGACATCCCCGAGGCCGTAAAGAATTTTTCCGCGGCCCTGGAGAAATACCCCGAGCACCCGTATCCCCATTTCGGCCTGGCGATGGCCAAGTGGGCCACCCTGGAATACCTAGAGGACGAGTCCGACCCCAAGCTTGAGAAAGAGTACGAGGCCATGACCGACCGTGCCATCGACACCGGCAAGGCCTGGCTGAAGAAGCACCCGGGCGACGCCAACGCCAACCTGTGCCTCGGCGGCCTGTACGGCCTGCGCGCGCGCCTGGCCGTGCTGCAGCACCGCTGGATAAAAGCCTATTTCGACGGCCGCAAGGCGCTGGCCTACATGCACCGCTCGCTCAAGATAGAGCCGGAGCTCTACGACGCCTACCTGGGCCTCGGCATGTACGAGTACTACGCCGGCACGCTGCACGGCGCCATCAAGGTGCTGGCCAGCATCCTGATGAAGGGCGACGCGGCCAAGGGCATAGAGATGCTGACCCTGTGCAAGGAGAAGGGCTATTTTAACGCGCTCGCGGCCAAGCTGCTGCTGATAGAGATCTACACCACCACCGGCAGCCCGTATGTAAATTCGAAGCTGGCCGTGAAATGGTCCAAGGAACTGCGCGCCGTCTATCACAACCACCCGCAGATGCATTTTGTGGAGATCGTGTCCCTTTACGAGGACAGGCAGTACGGGGAGTCCAGGAAGGAGGCGCTGGCCTACCTGGCCGCCGTCAACGAAGGCAAGCCCGCCTACCGCCGGCGCTACCTGCCGCGCGTGCTGACCGCCATCGGGACCACCTACCTGGTGGAAAACAAATACGACGAGGCCGCCGACTATTTCGGCCGCGCCGCCGCGACCCTCAAAGAGGACCCCAAGGCCCATCCCGCCCGCTGGGGCGTCTGGGCCATAGTGAGGCTCGGCAACGTGCACGACCTGAAAGGCCTGCGCGCCAAAGCGCTGGGGTATTATAAAGAGGCGAAGACCTACAAGGACGAATGGGGCTTCTCCGAGGCTATCTCGATCTACCTGAAGCAGCCCTTCGCAGCCCGGGAGCTGCCGGGGCAGATGCCCCCGCCGTAAAAAGCATGGAACTCTCCACCGTCATTTTCCTCCTGCTCGCCATCCTCGGCTGGGGCCTCGGCGCCTTCTTCGACAAGGCCTGCCTCAAGCACATGGACCCGTCCGGCGCTTTCTACGTGCGGACGCTGTTCATGATCTTCCTCTTCGTTCCGCTGGTGCTCTGGAAGTACGACCAGACCAAGCAGGCGCTGCTGGGCTCCGACAAGCTGGGCCCTATCTTCGTTATCTCTAGCGCGGTGGTTTCCATGGCCGGCGTCTTCTTCTACCTGAAGGCGCTTTCCGGCGGCGAGGCCATGAAGATCGTGCCGCTTTCCTCCACCTACCCGTTCGTCACCTTCGTGATGGCGGTGCTGTTCCTCGGTGAGAGCTTTACCGTCAACAAGCTGTTCGGCACGCTGCTGCTTACCGGCGGCATCTATTTTATCTCCAAGTAGCGGGCGGGGGCCTGCCTCATGACCATAGAAGAATTCGAGGTGCTCGCGGCCAAGGCGCTCAGGCGTCTGCCGCGCCAGTTCCGCGCGCGCCTGGACAACGTGATCCTGACGGTGCAGGCCGCGCCCAGCAGGGCGCAGGCCCGCCGCTTCGGCGCGGGACTGCTCGGGCTCTACGAGGGCGTGCCTAATACCGAGCGCGGCACCTGGTACAGCGGCGCCATGCCGGACAAGATCACGCTGTTCATGAAGAATATCGAGAAGGCCGCAGGCGGGGACGGCCGGGTGGAAGCGCAGATCCGCCACGTGGTGATGCACGAGATCGCCCACTATTTCGGAATGGACGACGACGAGCTTATAGAGAAAGGTCTTTACTAGGCCAGCCGGACGGCTTTAGCCTTGCGCAGGTAGCCTACCGCGCCCACCAGTTTTGTCTTTACCATGTCCCCTGCCTTCAGCGTCTGGCCCTCCGGGGCTTCCACTTCCACCCTGCCGTCTATCTCCGGCGCGTCGCGGTAGGTGCGGCCGAAAACGGGGGAATCCATCAGCACGTCGAATTTCTTGCCCTTCAGTTCCAGGTTGATGGCGTCCAGCACGCGGCTCTGGGCCTGGATCAGCGCCCCCGCCCGCTCTTCTTTCACGTCCTCCGGGACCTGCCCGGGGAAACCCGCCGCCGGGGTGCCCGGCTCCCTGGAATATTTAAACACGCCCACGCCGTCCAGGCGCGCCTTCTTGACGAAGCCCAGCAGCCGGTTGAAATCCTCCTGGGTCTCCCCGGGAAAGCCGACTATGAAATTGGTGCGGAGGGCGATGTCCGGCATGGCGCGGCGCAGTTCCGCTATCTTGTTCTTGATGGATTTTTCCGTGGAGGAGCGGTTCATGCGCTTGAGGATGCGGTCCGAGACGTGCTGCAGCGGCATGTCCAGGTAGCGGACTATGCTCTTGTTGGCCCGCATTACCTCTATCACCTCGCTGCTGAGGCGCTCGGGGTACACGTACATCAGCCGCCACCACTTCACGCTTTTTATCTGCAGCAGCGTGTTGAGCAGCCACGCCAGGCGGGGGCGGCCGTAGATGTCCGCCCCGTAGGAGGTGGTGTCCTGCGCTATCAGGGAGATCTCCACGGCCCCGCTCTCCGCCAGGCCGCGCGCCTCCTCGGCCAGGGCCTCCACGGGCTTGGACCGGAAATTCCCGCGGATGGAGGGGATAAGGCAGTAGGCGCAGCGGTTGTCGCAGCCGTCGGCGATCTTGAGGTAGGCGCTGTGGCGGGCCGTCAGCCGCGCCTTTATGCGCGGCGAGGCCAGGGGGCCTTCGGCGGGCAGGATATAGTTGCGGCCTTCTTCTATGGCTTTGGCCGCCTTGGCCAGGGCGTGTATGCCCACCAGGGCGTCCAGGTCCGGGAAGCGCGCCAGAAGCCCTTCCTTCTCCCTCTCGACGAGGCAGCCGGCTACCATCACCTTGGCGAGCTTGCCCCGCGCCTTCAGGCGCAGCAGGCGCTTTATCTCGCCCTCCGACTCCTCCACGGCCGAGCCCAGGAAGGCGCAGGTGTTTACCAGCGCCGCGTCGGCGCCGGCCTCGTCGGGAGTGATCTCCCAGCCGGCCGCGGCCAGCTCGCCCGCCATCACCTCGGCGTCGGAAAGATTCTTCGGGCAGCCTAAAGAAACGATGAACAGTTTGGGCATAATAGAGGCGGGCGGGAGACTGCCCCGCGCCGGCGCGGAGGGCTTAATGCTTTTCGAGGCGCTTGATGAGGATGAACGTGGACGCGCCGAGGCCCAGCATCGCGGTCAGGAACAGCGCGTAGGCCAGGGCGGTGTGCTGCACGCCTATGATGGACTTCAGCTCGGACATGCCGCCTACCCCGGCGAAGAAGCTGGGCACCGCCACGGCGATGACGATGGCGTTGAGGTTCTTCATCAGGATGTTGAGGTTGTTGGCCACGATGGAGGCGCGCGCGCCGACCAGCGAGGAGAAGATGTTGGAATAGATCTCGGCCTGGCGGTAGCACTGGTTGTTCTCGATGATGATGTCGTCGAGGAACTCTATGCTCTTCTGCGTGAGCTCCATTTTTTCCGTGTTGTGCTTGAGGCGGTCGATCACGTAGGAGTTGGCGTTGATGGCGTTGAGGTAATAGACCAGGCTCTTCTCCAGGGTGAAGAGGTTGAGCAGGTGGCGGTTCTCCATCGAGTGGGTGATCTTGCTCTCTATCTCGTCGGCGATCATGTTGATGACCTTGAGATGCTCCATGAAATGGAAAATGGAATTGTAGATGAGCTTGAGGAACACCTCGCGGATGCCGGCGACCTGCTTGAAGTACTTGCCGGAGAACATGTTGATGTCCTCGGACAGCGCCAGGATGAGCTTGTCCTTGAACAGGAACAGGCCCATCGAGGAGACCTTGAACATGAAGTGATCTTTGGAGGAATAGTTCTTGGGCCGCTTGAAGATGAGCGCAAGGTGGTCCGGTTCGAACTCCATGCGGGCGGGCTCTTCGGGGTCGAAGGCGGAAGTGAAGTTGTGCTCGTCGAGGTTGAACTGCTCGGTCAGCCACTTTTTCTCGTCGTCGGTGGGGCTGACGACCACCCAGATATCGGGGGTTTCGGCCTCGACCTGCTTTATCTGGTGGTTGTCTATTTTATAGCGCTTTATCATGCTCTCGTTCCGGTCCGTCCGCTACCCTTATTCTACTATTTCCGCGCGGCCTTTGCCTTGGACGGTTTCAGGCGCCTGGCCACGGCCGCGCCTATCTCCGAAAGATTGTCCACCACGGTGGCGCCGGCCTTCTTAAGGGCCTCCACCTTGGAGGCGTGCGTGCCAGCGTTCCCCTCCACTATGGCCCCGGCGTGGCCCATGCGGCGGCCGGGGGGGGCCGTCTTGCCCGCCACGAAGCAGAACACCGGCTTGGTCATCTCTTTCTTTATGTAGCGGGCCGCGTCCTCTTCGGCCGCGCCGCCGATCTCGCCTATCATGATGACGGCCTTGGTAGCCGGGTCGGCCTGGAACAGCCGCAGCGCGTCCACGAAATTCATGCCCTGCACCGGGTCGCCGCCTATGCCCACCACCGAACTCTGGCCCAGCCCCTGCGAGGTGACCTGCCAGACGGCCTCGTAGGTAAGCGTGCCGGAGCGCGACACCACGCCCACGGAGCCCTTCTTGTGGATATAGCCGGGCATGATGCCGGCCTTGCACTCGCCCGGGGTGATGACGCCGGGACAGTTGGGCCCCACCAGCGTGACCCGGGGGCCGCAGGCGTTGACCGCCGCGAGGCGCTTTTTTACCCTCACCATGTCCATCACGGGGATGCCCTCGGTGATGCAGATGATCACGGAGACGCCGGCGTCGGCGGCTTCCAGGATGGAGTCGGCCGCGTAGGGCGGCGGCACGAAGATCAGGGAGGCGTTGGCCCCGGTGGCTTTTACGGCGTCCTTGGCGGTGTTGAACACCGGCAGGCCGAGGTGCGACGTGCCGCCCTTGCCGGGCGTGACCCCGCCTACCACTTTGGAGCCGTAATCGATGCACTGCTGGGCGTGGAAAGAGCCCTGCGCCCCCGTGAAGCCGTGTACCAGCAGTTTGGTCTTCTTGTTCAAAAGTATGGACATAGGTTCTCCGTGAAAATTATTTCCGTGCCGCGGCCACGGCCTTCTGCGCGGCTTCCCACAGCGAGTCGGCCTGCTCCAGCTTGAGGCCGGATTTCGCCAGGATCTCTTTGCCTTCCTTTACGTTGGTGCCTTCGAGCCGCACTATCAGCGGCACTTTGATGCTCACTTTCTTGGAGGCCTCCACCACGCCGGCGGCGATATTGTCGCACTTCATGATGCCGCCGAAAATGTTGACCAGCACGGCCTTCACCTTGGGGTCCTTGAGGATGATCTGGAAGGCCTTCGTGACCTGGTCCACGTTGGCGCCGCCGCCCACGTCCAGGAAGTTGGCCGCGTCGCCGCCGGCCATCTTTACGGTGTCGAGCGTGGCCATGGCCAGGCCCGCGCCGTTGACCATGCAGCCGATGTCGCCGTCGAGGCCGATATAGTTGATGCCGATGGCCTTTGCTTCTTTCTCTATCTCCGAAGCCTCGTGGTCCGGTTTTGCCGCCTGGTCCTTATGGCGGAACAGCGCGTTGTCATCGGTGACTATCTTGGAATCTATCGCCAGCAGGCGGCCGTCCCTGGAAATTATAAGGGGGTTCACCTCCACCAGGCTGGCGTCCATCTCGACAAAGCACTTCACCAGCTGGCGGGCGAAAGCGGTGAACTCGCAGAAATTTTTCTGGGGGATGCGCAGGTCGAAGGCCAGCTGGCGCGCCTGGAAGTCCAGCAGCCCGGCCTCCGCGTCCACCGCCACCTTCAGGATCTTTTCCGGCTGGGTGGCGGCCAGCTCCTCTATGCTCATGCCGCCCTCGGCCGAGGCTATGATGGCGGGGCAGCCGGCCTTGCGGTCGAGCACCACCGAGATATAGATCTCCCGGTCTATGGCGGCCGCGTGCTCCACCAGCACCTCTTCCACCGTCAGGGCCTTGCCCTGCGTCTGGTGGGTGACGATCTTCATGCCCAGCATCTGCCCGGCCAGCTCGCGCGCTTCGGCGGCGGTCTTGGCCAGCTTTACGCCGCCGGCCTTGCCGCGGCCGCCGGCCAGCACCTGCGCCTTCACCACCCAGGGGCCGGCGCCGTCTATAACGAGCCCGTCCATGCTGTCGCCGATCCTGATCACGCCGCAGCGGGGCAGCATGGGGATGCCGTAACGCTCAAAAACTTCCTTGCCTTCATATTCGAGAAGCTTCATTAAAATCCTCCAAAAACCGGGGGCCGCGCCCGCGGGCGGCGGCTGAATCATTATAAGACAATTTGTAGTATAATTTTGGCATCAAGGTAAAGCCGAAAAAAAGGGGCCTTTCCGGCCCCTTCCGCCGCGTCTCCGGCGCGGCCCCAGAGGTGCGGAAATGAGCGAACACGGAAAAGAAAAAAACGTGAATGTCAGCGAGCTCAGCTCGGTTACGGTGCGCTTCGCCGGCGACTCGGGCGACGGCATCCAGCTGGTGGGCAGCCAGTTCGCCAACGCCACGGCCGTGGCCGGCAACGACCTCAGCACCCTGCCCGACTACCCGGCCGAGATCCGCGCCCCCGCCGGCTCCCTGGCCGGGGTCAGCGGCTTCCAGATCTCCTTCGGCGACGATTCCGTCATGACGCCCGGCAACAAGCCCAACGTGCTGGTGGTGCTCAACCCCGCCGCCCTGGCCGTCAACCTGAAGAACCTCGACAAGGGCTCCGTCATCATCGCCAACGCCGACGCCTTCGCGCAGGCAGCGTTGGACAAGGCCGGCTACAAAACCAACCCGCTCGAGGACGGCTCGCTGGCCAACTACCGCGTCATCGCCGTGCCCGCCACCGCGCTGACCGAGAACGCGCTCAAGGACTCCGGCCTGCAGAAGCCGCAGGTCCTCAAGTGCAAGAATTTCTACATGCTGGGCATCCTGTTCTGGATGTACGGCCTGCCGCTGGGCCCCACAAAAGAGCGCATCAACGCCAAGTTCGGCAAGTTCCCGGGCCTGGCCGCCGCCAACGGGAAAGCGCTCGAGGCCGGCTACGACTACGCCGAGACCACCGAGCTGTTCGACGCGCGCTTCCAGACCAAAAAAAGCGCCGTCGCCCCCGGCAAGTACCGCAACCTGACCGGCAACGAGGCCGCCGCCTATGCGCTGATCACCGCGGCCAAGCTGCTCAAGAAAAAACTTTTCTACGGCTCCTACCCCATCACCCCGGCTTCCGAAATCCTGCACACCCTCTCCAAGCACCGTGCCAACGACGTGGTGGTGTTCCAGGCCGAGGACGAGATCGCGGCCATGTGCGCCACCGTGGGCGCCGCCTTCGGCGGGGAGCTGGCCGCCACCGGCACCAGCGGCCCCGGCCTGTCGCTCAAGATAGAGGCGATCGGCCTCGGGGTGATAACCGAGCTGCCCATGGTCATCATAAACGTGCAGCGCGGCGGCCCCTCCACCGGCCTGCCGACCAAGACCGAGCAGAGCGACCTGCTGCAGGCCGTGTTCGGCCGCCACGGCGAGAGCCCGCTGGCGGTGCTGGCCGCCTCCAGCCCGGCCGACTGTTTTAATACCACGCTCGAGGCCGCCCGCCTGGCCGTCAAGTACATGACGCCGGTGATCGTGCTCTCCAACTCCTACCTGTCCAACGGCTCGGAGCCGTTTCGCATTCCCAAGCTTTCCGAGCTGCCCAAGTTCGAAGTGGCGCCCCTGCCGGCGCCGGAGGAGTTCAAGCCCTACCAGCGCGACGCGGCTACGCTGGCGCGCCCCTGGGCCTGGCCCGGGCTGAAAGGCTACGAGCACCGCATCGGCGGCCTGGAGAAGGCCGAGGGCACCGGCGCCATCAGCTACGATCCCGAGAACCACCAGAAGATGACCGATATCCGCGCCGCCAAGATAGCCGGCATAGCGCGCGAGATCCCGCCGACCAGGGTCCACGGCCCCGAGGCCGGGGACCTGCTGGTGCTGGGCTGGGGCTCCACCTACGGCGCCATCACCGAGGCCATGGGCGAGGCCCGCAAGGCCGGCCTGACCGTCTCCTCGGCGCATATCCGCAACCTCTGGCCGCTGCCGCCGGACCTGGGCGCCCTGCTTAAACGCTTCCGCCGGGTGCTGGTGCCGGAGGAGAACACGGGCCAGCTGCGCCTGCTCTTGCGCTCGGAGTATCTGGCCGACCCGGTGGGCCTCAACAAGGTGCAGGGACAGCCGCTCAACGCCGACGAGATACTGGCCAAAATAAGGGAGGTCCTGGGGAACTAATATGGAACTCAAACTTACAGCCAAGGATTTTTCCTCCGGTCTGCCCGTGAAGTGGTGCCCCGGCTGCGGGGACTTCGCCATCCTGAACATGATGCAGAAAGTGTTCGCCGGGATGGGCCTGCCGCACGAGAAGTACGCGGTCATCTCCGGCATCGGCTGCTCCAGCCGCTTCCCGTATTACGTCAACACCTACGGCTTTCACTCCATCCACGGCCGCGCGGCCGCGGTGGCCTCCGGCGTGAAGCTCTCCAACCCGGACCTGGCGGTCTGGGTGATCACCGGCGACGGCGACGGCCTGTCTATCGGCGGCAACCACATGATGCACGCCATCCGCCGCAACATCGGCCTCAAGATCGTGCTGTTCAACAACCGCATCTACGCGCTCACCAAGGGCCAAGCCTCGCCCACCACCCAGCCCGGCACCAAGACCAAGAGCACGCCGGCGGGCTCTATCGATTACCCGTTCAACCCGGCCCGCTTCGCGGTGGGCCTGGACTGCACCTTCGTCGCGCGCGGCCTGGACAACGATATCCCCGGCACCACGGCCATCCTGGAGCGCGCCGCCAGGCATAACGGCACCACTTTCGTGGAGATCTTCCAGAAATGCGTGCCGTTCTCCGACAAGGAGTTCGACCCGCTCAAGGACCCGGCCACCCGCGAGGACGTGCTGCTGCGCGTGGAGCACGGCAAGCCGCTGGTGTTCGGGACCAGGAAGGACAGGGGCATAGTGTTCAAGAACTTCAGGCCCGAGGTGGTTTCTTTCGAGCCCGGCCTGCCGCCGGCCGATATCGCCGTCTACGACGAGGCCAACGCCGAGATGGCCTACCTGATCAGCGGCTTCTCCCAGCCGGAGTTCCCTGTGCCGGTGGGCGTTTTCCGCTCCACCGACAAGCCGTCCTTCGAGGAGCTGTATTACGAGCAGGTCAGGCATATCGGCGACACCAAGGAGCACGAGCTGGAAACCCTGCTCGCCGGCCCCGACGCCTGGGAAATAAAATAGGCGGCCCCGGCCTCCCGTAAAAAAGCCCCGCGGACCGCCGCGGGGTTTTTTGTCGGCCGTGGCCGTTAGCGCGGGGGGAAGACCAGCCGGGTGGTCTCGCCGCCGTTGACGAAGGAGCCTTTTGAAACGCTTCCTTTGCGGGAGAAGCCCCATCTTACGTAGTACTGCCGGCCGGCTTCCAGCGGGCGCCTGAATTCCGCGGCCAGGGCGGAGAAGTCCAGCCGGTACAGCTCCGCCGGCTCCAGCTCCAGTTCTTTTTCCAGGATCACGCCGTCGAACCAGTGCGGGTTGTCCTGCTTGAGCGTAAATTTAATGACGGTGCGCTCGGCTCCCGGTAGCCCCCTGTAAAACTCCGCCCACTTGTCCTTGAGCTCCAGTACCGGCGCCTCCCCTCCGGCGGGCAGCTCCCAGAGCCGGGCCGTTATCCCGGAGGGGTCGGGGTTTTCCGCTATCTTCCCCTGCGCCAGGGCTTCCACGCGGTATACCGGGCGCCCGGGCTTCTTTATAATCTTGTAGTCATGCGAGGCCTCCGCCACCTCTACCGTCAGCGTGGTATCCTCCAGGCATAAGCCGAAGACCTCCCGCTCCCAGGGCAGCGGGGTTCTTTCTCCGGTAAGCTCAACTGTGACTTTCCGGGTCTCCCTGCGCAGGAGTTTTTCGTAGCAATGCCGGCCGTCCTGGTAGTCTTCGCAGACCGTCTCGAAGACGTGGCTCGTAAGGGTGACCGGGGAGGAGACTGCCGGGGCCCCGGCCCGGAACGAGACGAATTTGCAGCCCTTGGTGGCGCGCAGTTTATTGAAGAAGTCCAGCTTGGCCGGGCTGGCTTCGGGCGCGGGGGGCGCCGCTTCCATAAAGGCTCCAAGTTCGAAGCCCTGCGTGAAATCCGCTGCCGGCCGGGCCGCGGCCGGGGAGATGAGCGCCGCCGCGAGCGCGGCTCCTAAGAGATCTTTCAATTTGACCATTGTTTCGTCCTTTTACTCCCTGATTGAGCGCAATACGCCGCCAAAACAGCGTAATACATTGTATTATCCGGCGGCCCTTTCCACAAGGGCCCAAGGGCCCGTCAGCCGCCTGGGCCCCGCGGCCCGACCCGGGAGCATTTCCCTGGCGGAATGTAATATAATTTGCGGACGGACCTTTGTCCGATATTCAGAAGTGGGGGGGATAGATGAAGAAAACAATAAGCCTTTTAGCGCTGGCCTGCTGTTTCGCCGCCGCCGACGCCGGGGCGCAGACGTACCAATTGATGGAGATGATCGTGGTGGGCGCGCCCCTGACGAAGGGCAACGCTTTTCAGCGCCTGGTGCGCCCGTACCGGGACCGCACCGAGCGCTTTTCCAGCGCCCGGCTGGACGCCCTGCAGATGTCCATAGCCGTGGGCGACCCCGCCGACGAGCTGACGCTGGAAGGCTGGGGCGACAACCGCGCCGACCTGCGCAAGGGCGCCTCCCGGGTAAAGGCGGAGTACGGCAAACTCTCCGGGGACGGCTACACCGGCAACACCAACGACGAGGATTATCCCGGCGACAGGCTGGGCGCCTACGGCCGTTTCGGCTCTTTCGAGGCGGAGCTCTCCCGCTTCGGCCAGGATGAGAAGACCGTGGCTTCCGGCGCCAGCGAAACTTACAACGAGACCGGCGCCGGGGCCGGCCTGGCTTTCGGCGCGGAAAACGTCAGGCTGGGCCTGCACGGCAATTTCAACAAGCGGGAGTATACCGACAACGACCAGGAGTATGCCAATAACGCCGCCGGCGGCGCGCTGGCGGTGAGCGCCGGGATCTTCGAGCTGGGCGCTACCGCCGATTATGTGGACCGCGGCACCAGGAACGCTACTTTTGAGGAGACGCGCAGTGGCCCCCTGCTGGGGGCGCAGGCCTTGATAAAGCCTTTTGGCGGGCTGCGGGCCGCCCTGCGGGCTTCCGTGGCCAAGCTGTCCGGAGAACTTGAGGGCGGCGGCAACACCTACGACTTCGAGGGTAACAATAACGAGCTCGGCGCGAGGGCCGAGTGGGCTTTTGAGGCGTTCCCGCTCACCATAGCGGCCAGCGCCGAAAAACTCTTCATGGACCCCGGGTATAGCGGCCCCGGCATTTCTGCCTCGGCCGAGGTCAACAATATCTCCAAGGCCCTGGGCGCCGTGCTGCGGCCTTTCGGCGGCCGCCTCCTGCTGGGCGCGGAGATCAAGGACGTTGTCATGGAGTACGACCAGCATCTTAACGGCGCCCTTGCCAGCGCCAGCGAGATAAAGGCCAATACCGCCACGGCCGGCGCCGAGGTGTGGCTGCTGCCCGGCCTGGCCCTGCGCGCCTCTTTCCAGCGGCTGGAGTTGGATACCAGCGGCAACATGGGGAACAGCGAGACGCTCTACAATGTAATGGGGGGCGGCGTCGGCCTGAAGGGCGAGCACTATACGCTGGACGCCTCCGTCCGGCGCCTGGAGGAGGACCCCGACGACGGCGGGATGGGGGACAGGCTGATGGAAATACGGCTGATGTACGGCTACCGGTTCTAAACCGCGCGGCCGTAAAAGAAAAGCCCCGCTCCGGCGGGGCTTTTTATTTGAGCTTTTTAGAGGGGTTTGAGCATCTCGTACTGGCCGGCGAAAGTTTGCAGGCCGTGCTTTTTAAAGAAGCTGACGGCCGCGTCGTCGGCGCTCTCCACGTTCAGGCAGGTCATCCTGTCGCAGTCCGGCGGCAGGGCGGCCGCGAGTCCCCGCAGCAGCAGGGAGCCCAGGCCGCGCCGCCTGAAGTCTTTGGCGACGGCCAGCTGGGGAATGTCGCCGTTGGGCTTTATCGCCCCGCAGCCGGCCAGCGCGCCGTCCAGGAAGACGCCGAGCAGCGTCAGCTCCCCCGGGTAGCGCAACAGCGCGTCGTCGGAATTCTGCCAGGAGGGCGCCCAGTCGCGGAAAGCCGCTCCCTCCTTAAGCTCTGCCCGCTCCAGCGGGCGCAGTTCAACCCCGGCCGGCGCCTGGCTTTCCGCCAGGGCGGCGCGGCTCCCCTTGAAGCAGTCGAACTCGCGCGTTATGGTAAAGCCTTTCTTCCTGTACAAGTTCAGCGCCGGGGCGTTGGTCTTTATGACCTCCAGCAGGTATTGCGCCAGGCCGGCGCGCCTGAGCAGGGAGAAACTTTCAGCCGCCAGCGCCCCGGCCAGGCCGTAGCCGCGGCGTTCGGGGATCACGCCGGTGCCCAGGTCGTAGGCCGTCGGCAGGCCGCTCCACTCCCCGCGGCCGTTGAGGACGAAACCCACCAGGCGCCCGTCGTCGAAAGCCCCGGTGGAGACGGCCGGGTCGAAGCCACGGAGCGCGTTATTGTCGCGGAAGCCTTCCAGGGTCAGCCTGACCGGGACCTGGTAGTCGGAGAAGGCCTCGAGGAAGCAGGCCAGGATCTCTTCGTCCGGCACCCCGGACAGCGTGCGGTATTCTGCGCTCATTTTTTCTTTACGTACTTGATGTGGCGGACGCTGGTGCCGGGGAAGTAGAACTCCATTATGGCCTTGTAGTCCAGGTCGTACTTGCCGGCCAGGCCCGCCGCGCCGCTCTGGCAGAGGCCGATGGCGTGGCCCCAGCCGCCGCCGTAGATCCAGTAGTTGCGCACATGGCCGTTCTTGAAGCGGTTTATCTCTATCTCGAACAGCGTGCTCTTGAGCGAGCTGAATCCCAGCAGGTTGCGTATCAGGTGCTCCCGGGTCACGGTCACGGTCTTTTTTTTGCCCACCACACGGAGCGTGTTGACGTTGCCGGAAGGGCTGCGCCGCAGCGGCACGATGTCGATGATCTCCCCGACGCTGTAATCTTTGTTTATCCTGAAGGTCATGTCCTTCTGGCGGATGATCTTCATCCAGCGGTACTCCGAGGCGCGCACGCGCCCGGGGTAATTGCAGTTGGCAGCCGGGTTGCCGGTCAGCCACAAATGCCAGTCCCAGGGGTCCATGGGTTCCTCGGGTTTATCCGGGTGCACGTCGGCCTTGGTCACCAGGTAGGGCGAGTCGCCCCAGCCGGTGACCTCTTTGGAGGCCTGGATCCAGCCGCCGCAGTTGGAGTGGAAGAAAGTGTAGGCGGGGCGGCCGTGGTAGGTCAATATTTCGCCTTCGGTATCCACCACGGCCCGGCTGGTAGTGTTGGCCTCGTTGGATTTGCCTTTGTAGGCCTGGCAATGCTGGCCGTCGCAGAGATGGTAGCCTTCCTTCTTGTGCTGGCCGCCGCGGGCGCGGCGGATAAGCACCTGCGTGCGGGCTATGACGGCCTGGGCCTTGAGCGATTCGTAGGGCCATTGCGGGGCCACTTCGCTGGGCACCACGCCCAGCAGGTACAGCTCGCTCTCTATCACGTTTACGGCTTTTATGCCGCGGGTGCCGTTGGGGGAGAGTTCTATGTAGCCGCGGTACTGCCGGTCCGCGCCGCGGAACCACGGGTTCTTTATCTTGGCGGAAGCCTCGAAAATTATCGAGCCGTTCTTGCGCGCGGGCTTGAGCTGCAGCGTGCCGGTAAAGCGGCCATAGACCATGCCCTTTGGGTCCTTAAGCACCACCGCGCCGCCCTCGTAGAGCGCGTACCAGATCTGGTCGGGCGGTATATTGGCGAAGTTCTTGCCGCTGGCCTTGCCGGTAACGGTTATGCCCTCGTAAGACCTGAACAGCAGCAGGTTGTTGGCGCCCTGTTTGCCGGTGACCCCGGTGCCTATGCCCACCCGGATCTTCACCGAGTCTGAAAGATTTTCCAGCGCGTCCAGCGGCTCCATCACCAGCGGTTTGGTTATCTTGAACGGCGGGCGGATCTCCTCGGGCTGCTTGGTAAGCTTGCCCTCCAGCACCTTCATCATCTTGGAGGCGATGGGGTGGCCCGGCGCGTAGTCGAGCACCCGGTAATACTGGTTCCAGGCCTCGTTGAACTTGCCCTGCCGGGCGTAGATGCCGGCCAGCGGCAGGCGCGCCTCGGTGAAGGAGGGGTCCTTGCGCAGGGCCTCTATCAGCGCCTCCTCGGCCTCACGGTGCATCTTGAAATTCATGTAGTTCCAGGCCAGGATATAGTCCACGCCGGCGAAGTCCGGGCGGAGCTGGCGGTATTTGTCCAGGTGCTCCAGCGCCAGGGGCTTGTCCTCCAGGTTGGCGTAGACGCTGGCCAGGCCCAGCTCGGCGCGGGCGTGCAGGGCCTGCACCCGTATGGCCGCCTCGAAGGCAGAGCGCGCGCCGGCGTAATCCGCCTGGTGGAAGCGCAGCCAGCCGAGCTCGGAATAAATATCGGGATTATGGGGGTCCCGCTCCAGCGCCCGCACCAGGTAGGTGGCCGCGTCGTGGTAGCGGCCGGCCTGCTTAAGCGCCGCCGCGGCGTTGAGCAGGGGCTTGGCCTGGTCCGGCCGTTCCGCCGCCAGCGCGGCGTAGGCGGAAGCGGCCTGCAGCAGGTCGCCTTTAAGGTAAAGTTCGTACGGCCCGGCCGCCGCTTGAGCGGCGCGGGATTGAAAGAGGGAGAATAAAAGAATAAGATAAACTCTTCGCACCGTACATTATCGTATGAAATTATTAGTGGCGTGCGAATAGGGCACCGCCCGGGAAACCCGCGAAAACATGGAAGAAGAACAAGCTGACGCCGCGCTGGTCGCCGCCTACAAGGCCGGCGACGCGGAGGCGCTTGGCGTGCTGATGGAGCGGCACAAGGCGCCCGTGTACGGCTACCTGCTGCGCCTGACCGGCCGGCCCGACGCCGCCGACGACCTGTTCCAGGAAGTGTTCCTCAAGCTCGTAAAGAATCCCGGCGCCTACAACGAGCGGGAAAAGCTCCGGGCCTGGCTGTTCACGGTGGCCAGGAACGCCGCGATGGATTATTTCAGGCGCGAGACCGCCCGGAGCGAGACCCCGCTGGAGGGCGACGCTGATAAGCCCGGCCCCGCGGATTTTATCGCCTCCTCGGAACCGGGGCCGGAGCAGGCCCTCTACAATAAAACTTTGGGCGAGCGCATAGACGCCGCCATGGGCTGCCTGTCGGCCGACCAGCGCGAGGTCTTCTACCTGCGCCAGTATTCCGAACTGTCTTTCAGGGAGATCGCGGACATGCTGGGGCTGCCCATCGGCACGGTGCTGGCCCGCATGAGCCGGGCCGCCGCCCTGCTGCGGGAAAAACTGGAAAAAGAGACGCAATAAAGCCCGGCCCCGCTGCGTTGTATGGATAGGAACTGGTTATGAACTGCGAATACGGAGAGAAACTCATACTTTACTTCTACGGCGAAGCCGGGGAAGCTCTGCGGGCCGAGACCGAAAGCCACCTCGCCGCCTGCGGGGTCTGCCGCGCCTCGCTGGCTGCCCTTAAGCAGGCGGGGGACCGGCTGTCCGTTCCGCAGGCCGGGCCTTCCCGCGCCGCCCAGGCGGCGGTGATGGTGGCCGCGCGCGCCCAGGCCGCCAAACGCAGGGGCTTCGGTTTCAGCTGGCGGCCGGCGCTGCTCAGCGGGGCGCTGTCGGCAGTGATGGGCGTGGTGTTCGCCGTTTCGGCGCGCAACTCCGCGGCCGACCTGGCCTGGAACAGCGGCATAGACGCCAAACTGGATTCGGTGGAGTACTCGGTGTACCAGGCGGAGTCCGACCTGGCCCAGGCGTCCGGCGACTGGGAGTACGGCTACAGCGTTCTTGAAGACGAGCGTTCGATGGTTGAGGTTTAAAGACTAAGGAGGCAGTATTATGAACAAGAAGATCACATTTTGGCTGATGACCCTGGCGCTGGCGGCCGTGCCCGCTTTAAACGCGGCGGCCCAGGATGAGCAGGGGCCCGGCCCCGGGGATGAAATGGAGATGTCCGAAGACGGACCCGACAGGCCCGATTTCGAGCCGGGCATGGGCCAGGGCATGGGCCCCCGTGGCCAGATGGGCGGCCCCGGCATGAAGCAGGGGATGAAGCAGCGCGGCGGCATGGACGAGGAGCGGATGATCGTCAAGAAGCGGAAGATGATGAAGCAGGGGATGGGTGGTCCCGGTTTCGTGTCGGAAGAGGACACGCTGGGCATCATTAAAAAGCACGACGCCGCTTTCGCCAAGAAGGTGGGTGAACTGCGCGAGATAGCCCCGGCCAAGTACAAGATGATCCTGCAGATGTCCGGCAAGCTGTTCGCCATGGCGAGGATGCAGCAGGACGAGAGCATAGAGAAGGACGCCGTGCGCACGCTGGCGCTGGAGTTCGAGAGCAAGGAACTGTCGCTCAAATACAACAAGGCCTCCGACGCGGACAAAAAGTCCATTAAGGACAAGCTCAAGGGCGTGCTGTCCGAGCTCTTCGACCTGAAGTCCAAAGGTCAGGAACTGCGGGCCAGGCACATGGAGAAAGAGATAGCCAGGCTCAAGAAGAACCTCGAGGCGCGCAAGGCCAACAAGGCCAAGATCGTGGAGCAGCGCCTGGAGCAGCTGACCGGCGAAGGCTACGGCTGGTAGTTGACGGCAGGTCCCCCGGGGCATTCCCCTTCACCCCACACCCCGGGGAACCTGGCGGTGGTATGAATGTGAAAAGAAGCAGGCTCAAAAGGGCCTGCTTCTTTTTTTGTAAGGGTGGTTTAGTTGCCGGCCTGGAACTGTTCTACAAGCTTTGCGGGGAGAGGCACGCCGGCGCCCTGCTGCTCGGGCGGCAAACCTATATTGAAGGAAGCCTTCACCAGGGCCGCGCGCAGGGCGGCCTCGCCCTTGATGCCCAACCCCACGGCCAGAGCCGCCACGGCGGACACGTGCGGCGCCGCCTGCGAGGTGCCGTCGGCCAGCAGGAAGGAGTTAACGGGGTAGGAAGAATAGATGCGCACGCCCGGCGCCGTGAAGTCGGTGGCCGGGCCGCTGCAGGAGAACTTGGCCAGCTTGTTGGAATAATCGACGGCGGTAACGGCCACCGAATCCTCGTAGCCCGCCGGGTAGCCCACATCGCCGGCGAAGTTGCCGGCCGCGCAGACCACCAGCACGCCGGCCTTGCGGGCCGCCTTTACTGCCCTGGCCTGCGCCGCTATGTAGCCCGGCGCGCCCAGGCTCATATTGATGATGTCCACGCCCTGGGCCACGGCCCATTCCATGCCCGCTATCACCTGGGAAACCTTGCCGGTGCCGCTGCTGTTGAGCACCTTTACCGGGATGATGGTGGCTTCCGGCGCCAGGCCGGCCATGCCGCTCCAGTTGAGCGCCCCGGCGATGATGCCCGCCACGTGCGTGCCGTGGCCGGTGCCGTCTTCGGGGAGCGTGCCGGGCGCGAAGACGTTATAGCCCGGGGCGCAGTTGGCCGCCAGGTCGGGGTGGGTGCATTCCACGCCTCCGTCCAGCACGGCTACGCGCGCGCCCTTGCCTTTGGTGTGGGCCCAGGCTTTAGGCGCGCCCATCCGTACCGAGCTCCAGGGCAGGCGTTCTGTTTTCCCCTCGGCGTTAGCGGTGGTTAGATAAACTGGGGAGATAGGCGCCGGGGTCGTGGCCTGCGGCGGCTGTGTGCCCGCGGCCTCGCCGCGCAGCAGGGCGGCTACCTCCGCCTGCGCCGCCTGCAGGGGCGACGGCTGTTCGGAGGCCAGCCAGTAAATTTCCCTGTCGTCTTCGGCCGAGTCCACGCCGGGAACGCGGGAAATGTCGGCGGTCCTGACGTCTTCCGGGAAGTCGGCCAGCACGCCGTTGATAAAAGGGAACGCCTGCACTATGCGGCCGCCCTTGCCCTGTACCAGGCGCGCTTGCGCCGCAGGGGAGACGTCCTCGGCGAAGGTGATTACCGTCTGCCCGGCGCTGGCGGGGCCGGCGGCCAGCAGGAGCAGGGTCAGGAAGGCGGTTTTCATAAGGTAAATACGATTTTACCAAATAAAAAACCCCGCGGAGATCTTCCGCGGGGTTTTTCTGCGCTTCAACTGTTAGCGCACCAGTTTGAAGGCGTCCACAAGGCCCGCGCCCTGCTGTACGGGGGTAAGACCCGGCAGCGGGGTGGCCGCGTTCTTAAGGGCCGCGCGCACGGCTTCCGCGCCGTTGGCGCCGGCGCCCACGGCGAGGGCCGCCAGGCCGGCCGCGTGCGGGCAGGCCATGGAGGTGCCGGACATGCTGGTGTAGCCGCCGCCCTTCTTGGTGGAGTAGACGCTGACGCCGGGCGCGATGATCACTATCTCGGCGCCGCGGGAGGAGAAGGAGGCTATTTTATCGCCGGAATCCGAGGCCGAGATGGCGATGGCCTGCGGGTACTTGGCGGGATAGTTGACGGGGCCGGAGTCGTTGCCGGCCGCGCAGACTATGGCTATGCCGGCCTCGTGGGCCTTTTCCATGATAAGCTTCAGGGCTTCCGTGCCGGAACCGCCGCCGAGGCTCATGTTGATGACGTCCATGCCGTTGTTGACGGCCCACTCTATGCCCGCCACGATCCAGGAGTACTGGCCCGAGCCGTTCTTATCGAGCACTTTTACGGCGTACAGGTCGGCCTCGGGGGCCACGCCTACCACGCCTTTAAGGTCTTTTATCGCGCCAATGGTGCCGGACACGTGCGTGCCGTGGCCCTGGTCGTCCATCGGGGTGGCGCCCGGGGTGACCGCGTTCCAGCCGCCCTTATAGTGGGGAGCGAGGTCGGGGTGGGTGAAGTCCATGCCGGTGTCGATGATGGCCACTTTAACGCCTTTGCCGGCGCCGTAATCCCAGGCGGCGGCCGCGTTGACGCGCTTTACGCCCCAGGGGATTTCCTTAACGGCAGGGTCCACTTCGGCCCGTATCTCGGCGAAAATGGGAGCCTCCCAGCCTTCGCCGGTGCGGATCATGTTAAGGGCGTTCTCCACGGAGGGGAGGGGTACGGAATTCATGGAGGCGGGGGCGGCTTCTATCCAGCGGATATACCGGTCCTCGTCCACGCTTTTGACGCCTTTGAGGGAATAGATGCTGGCGTCTTTAACGTCGTCAGGGAAAGAGGCCACGAGGGCGTCTATGACCTGGAACTTGCGGGTAACTTTGCCGCCTACGCTCTCTATGCTTTTGTCGATGGCGCCCTTGTAGGCGTGATCGAAGGTGATTATTTTCTGCGAAGCCTGCGCGGTAGCTGCCGCCAGCATCAGGCCTGCGAACAACGTGACGAGTTTTTTCATTCTTCCTCCAGAATAACGGGGGTACCAAAAGACCTACTTGGAATATAGGACTTTTGGTTGATTTGTGTCAAGCCGAGGGGACGCTGATTCCTAAATTCCTAATTAAAAAATCGCACTGCGGTGTAAAGTGCGTGCGGAAACGGATTATTTAGGAATTTAGGAATCAGCGTCCCCTACAGGGAGCGGTTAATAGCCGGTTTTTACTTTGCTGGTGTCGAACTTGCCCACTATGCCGGACACTTCCGGGTTGCTCATCAGCATGGTCATGGTCTGCGGGTTCTGCATGGCCAGCGCCAGCAGTTCGGGATTGGAATCCACCAGCTTGGCCAGCTGGTCCGGGTTGCTCATCAGGCCCTGGGCTGCCGGGGTGTTCAGCAGGGCGCTCACTATGGCGCTGCCGGCCACGGCGCTTACCACGGCGGGATTGTTCATGGCGGCTTTAACCACCGGGTTATTAAGGAAATTCGTGGGCCCGCTGCCCTTGAGATAGTTGGCCAGGCCTTCCGGGCTGGCGGTGGCGGCCTTCACCGTGCCGCGCGACATGAAGCCGTTGACCACGTGCTTGTTGTTGAGCAGGGCGCCCACGGCCTTGGGGTTGTTCATCACCTTGCCGACCGCGTAGCTCAGGTAGCCTTTCTGCGCGCCCAGGCCCGCCTGGGTCTTGGCGTTGGTGTCGGCTGACTCCAGGGCGGCCTGGCCGCCTGTGCGGGCCCGGTACTGCCCGGCGTCGGCGGCCTTCTTGCGGCGGGCCTGCTCCTGTGCCGCCGCCACTTCGCGCTCTTCCTGGCGCTCTTCGGGACTGCGGGCCTCCTCGATATTGCCCTCTTTGCCGGAGCGGTAGCGGATGCTGTAGCCGCCGTCGTGCAGGCCGGGGTCGTAGTCGCCGTCCCCGCCTTTCTTTATGGTGCCTTCCTCGGCGTTGAAGGCGCTGTATTCGTCCTTGGACAGCGCCACGTCGCTGGAATTAACTTTCACCACCCACTTGTACAGCGGTATGGCCAGGATGATGTAGACCGGAGTAAGGTAGACCCAGATCTTCCAGGGGGATTTTTTGTTCTCGCCTTCCATAGCCATAATATAACAACGAAAAGGCGTCTAGTCAACAGCCGCCCTTGATTTCCGTCGCTTCAGTTGGTATTATTATCGATATCCATAGCCGGCCCTAAAAGAGCCGGCAGGGTCGTTAATGGGAAACTACATTTTAATAATACTTTCCAACCTGGCGCAGGCCTTCCTGTTCCTGACCGGCCTTTTTTACCTGCTGCTCAGTTTCAGGGGGTTCTGGTCCCTGCCCCGCCCCGCCCGGGCCGCCCCGCGCCGCCGCTTCGCCCTGCTGGTCCCGGCCCATGACGAAGAGGGCGTGATCGGTCTGGCGGTAGAGAGCCTGGCCCGGCTGAAATATCCGCGCGAACTTTTTACTATTTTCCTGGTCGCGGACCATTGCACCGACGGCACGGCCAGGGCCGGCGCGGCCGCCGGCGCGGAAGTGCTGGACCACTCCGGCCCGGGGCTCAAGCCCGGCAAGGGCCGCGCGCTCCGGTGGGCCACTCAGAAAGTTTTCGACTGGGGCGACTACGACGCCCTGTGTTATTTCGACGCCGATTCCCTGGCCCACCCCGATTTCCTGGAGGCCATGAACGCCGAGCTGGAGGCCGGGGGCCAGGCCGTGCAGGGGCGGCAGCTCGCCAAGAACACCGGCAACCTGCTGGCCCTGATCCTGGCCGCCGGGCACGTGGTTTCCAACCGCTTCTTCCAGCTGCCCAAGCAGGCGCTGGGCCTGTCCGCCACGCTGCACGGCAAGGGCATGTGCTTTACCCGCGCCGTGGCCGAAAAATTCCCCTGGGACGAAACCTGCCTCACCGAGGACCTGGAGATGCAGATGCGCCTGATCCGCCACGGCGTGCGCATCACCTGGTCCCGCGACGCGGTGGTTTACGACGAGGAACCGGAAACGCTGCGGCAGTACCTCTGCCGCACCATCCGCTGGACCCGCGGCTCCCTGGACACCGCCCGCCGCCACCTGGCCGGGCTTTGCCTGCGCGCTCTGAAGCGCGCCGACCCCAAAGCCTTCGAAGGCGCCCTCTACTGCGCGCAGACCTACCGCTTCGTCATCGTGGCGCTGGGCGCCGGCCTGGTCTGGCTGAGCCGCGACTCCTTTAATATCGTGCTCTGGTTCTACCACGTGCTGCCTGGCGCCGAGGCGGCGATGAAGGCCGCGGTGCTGCTGCCGCTGGTGCTCTACCCCGCCGCGGCGCTGCTGCTGGAGAAGGCCCCGCCCGCGCTGGTGGCCGCCTACTTCCTGCAGCCCCTGCTCGGGATCCTGCGGCTGCCGGTCTTTGTGGCCGGGGTGCTGCGCGGCAGGGACTTCTGGGGCCGCACCGAGCACACCAGCCGCGTGGCCATAGCGGACCTGGTGGATTGAATTTAGTGACCCGTCAGCGATCGAATTGGAGGAATACGATGAAAAGACTGCTTATCCTGACACTGCTCGCCCTGCCGGCCGCCGCCGGGGCCCAGGAGCTTAACGAGGCCGACCTCGACGCCGTGCCCGCCCAGAAAACCGAAGAGCCCGCCGGAGCGACTTTAAAACGCCCGGACTCGCCGGCCATCCTTGCCGAGCTTTCCACGGCCCTGCGCCTGAGCTCCAAGCAGGAGGAGCGCATTTCGGCCGCGGTCGAAAAAAAGACCAAAGAGTTCGACAAGTTGATGAAGGAGTACGAGAAGAACCTGGCCGAAGAGAAAAAATGGCTTTACAGGACCAACGAGAGCCGGCACGGCATGGTGAAGATAAACAGGGGCATGCCCGACCTGGTGCGCGAATTCCTGGACGATGAACAGCGGGATTCTTTTGACAGGCTGCTGGAGGCCAAGCGCAAGCCCGCCCCCGCCGTCGCCGAGGCCGCGCCCGCGCCGGCCGCCGGCAAGCCGGTCAGGAAGCGCCGGCTGGTGAGGCGCAAGAAAGTTGCCGGGCGGGCACCCGCCGCCGCTGCCGCTCCCGCCGCCCCCGCCCCGGAAGAGCCGGGCCAGGTGCTGGTGGACAAAGATTCCTCCGCCGTCCCTCCCGCTCCGCCCAAGAAAAAGCGCGTGCTGAAAAAGAGGCCGATCACCAAGAGCGAGCCCCCCGCCTCTGAATATTCCGAGGAGCTGCAGGGCTCAAAGCCCGGGGACGAGGAGCCCGAACCGGACGAAGCCGACGCCGGGTCCTACCCGTAGGGCGCGGCCGGATTTGACCAGGATTTGACTGATTTTTGACGGATATCTTCAGCCCGGAGGGTAGAGTATAAGCATGGGTTTAATGTCCCGCGTTCTGAAAGCGTACCGAGCGGCGGCCGGCGGCGTAAGCCGCGCGGCCGGTTCCCCGCGCCCCGGCGTCACGCTGGTGGAGCTGATGGTGGCCACGGCGATAATCTCCATCGGCGTGCTCGGCATGGTGGGTTCCTTCAATTACATCAACCGGGGCATACAGGGGCCCAAAGGCAAGTCCCTGGCCAATAACCTGGCCCAGGAAAAGATAGAAGTTTTAAAGAACAAGTCCTACTTCCGCGTGCTGGTGTCCACCGCTACCGATTTCGACCACAACTTCGACCCGAACGCCTACGAATACGACGTCGCCCCTAACGGCTCCGAAACTATGAACGTCGGCGGCATCAACTTCACCCGCCGCGTCCTGATAAAGAAGGTGACCGAAGTTTCCGGCGGCGGCCTGGCCCGGTTCGCCTATACGGTCCCGGACACGGGGCTTAAGGAAGTGGTGGTCTATGTGTCCTGGCTGGAAGGGAGCTCCTGGAAGAAGGTGGAGCTGCGCAATCTTCTCGGGAACCCGAACCGCACCAACCTGGGCGCCGCTTTCTCGGGCACGGTGCTGGAAGCCGGCACCGGCATTCCTATCGAGGGCGCCATAATCAGGGCCCAGGAGAACCCCGCCCGGTACGATATTACCGACGCCGCCGGGGTGTACAGTTTTGCCTGTGAGCCGGGCCAGTATACCCTGCAGGCGACCAAACCCGGTTATTTCCAGTCGGTTTCCCCGCTCTACACTATAGAAACCACGCAGGTGCATGATTTTACCCTGACCCGGATGGTCAGCGGAACTGTGACCGGCTCGGCCTGGCTGCGCGACCACCTGGTGATAAGCCGCATAGTAGGAAGTTCGGTCAACAATTCCGGCTATTATCAGGAGTACGTGGAGATCTACAATCCCACCACCTGGACCTGGACGGTCAACGGGGATATCGGCCTTAAGTTCCAGAAAGCGGGCGGGGAGAAGGCCGCCATCGGAATCGATCTCTACATACGCGACACTATTCCCAGCCAGGGCTATTACCTTTTCGCCAACACCGGCACCGTGAGCGCGGTGGGAGCCAATGTGGACGCGGACGCGACCTGGGACGAAAATATTATCCCCGTCGTAGAGGACGGGGGCGGGGAAGGTTCCGCCGCCGTGGAACTTTACCGCATCTCCGACGGGCGCATCCTGGACCAGGTAGGCTGGGACAGGAACAATGAAGGAAAAACGGCCCCTTTCTACGAGACGGACGGCTACGACCAGGATATAGGCCTTCAAATGGGCGAAACTTTTGTCCGGCATCCCAGCGCGGCGGGGGCAAACTCCTTCTACGGCCCCGCCTACGACACCAACGACAACGACGAGGATATAGAAGGCGTTACTTCGGCCGCCATCGGGACTCCCCCGAGCAATTCCCTTTCGGCCGCCAAGCCCGTGCTCACCGGCACCCCGGCGGCCGGGGCGCTGGTCTTCGCCAACGACAGCCTCTCCAGTTCCACCCAGGCCGCGCTCTCGGGCAGCTTCTCGCTGGCCAGCGTAGCTACGGGCTATTGGACCCTCTACATTTCCAGCGGCGTCAGCCTGAGCACCGGCGGGGTGTACGGCGGCACCGCCTCCGGGTTCTCGGTCTCGGCCGGCAGCGTCCTGCTCAGCAGCGACACCGCTTTCGGTTTTGTTTCAGGCCGGGTCACGGGCACCGACGGCGCCGGGCTGCCGGGCATAAAGGTAGCGGCCGGCGGCCGCCAGACCAGCACCCTCGCCGACGGCAGATATATACTTCCCGCCGACCCGGGCGAACAGACCGTGTTCGCCAATTACCAGACCGACAACCCCGACTATATCGAGATCTCCTCCGCCGGCGTCGTCGCCAGCCTCGGGGCGCTGACGCCCGACGTGGACTTTGTCCTGGTGACGGGCGGGAAGCTGCGCGGCTGGGTTACCACCAACGGCACGGACCCCCTGCCCAATGTGCCGGTTTCCGCTTTCAAGTACGGCATCGAACAGGGCAACAGCATCAGCGGCAACGACGGTTATTACCTGATCTGGGGGTCCGGTATCTCCACCGGCACGTACGAAGTGGTGCCGCAGCTGGAGGCCGGGGAAACGCCCTTGCCTTCCACCCACACCGTCACCTTGTCGGCGGGCGAGGACTTGTTTGTCGGCACGTTCACGGTCAGCGGGGCGATGGGAAACCTGACCGGCTCGGTAAAAGCCGGCACTGCCGGCATAACCACGGGCGTGCTGGTGTACGCCACCTCCTCCACCATAACAGGCTCGCCCGTAATGCCCCCCACTATAGATGCGGCGGCCAGGGCCGGCAGCGTTATCTACTACGCCGTCTCCAGCAACGCGCAGGGAATGTACACGCTGCCGGTGCGCGGCGGCTACACCTATAACGTCTACGCCTGGTATACGACCTGGCCCAACGATACCCCGACCGTTACTCCCCGGCAAACTACCGCCACGGTGGCCGCGGGCGAAACGGTGGTTAAGGATTTCTCATGGTAACCCCGCGCCGCAGGAAAGGCTACACGCTCATGGAGCTTATGGTCGTAGTGGCCATACTGGGGGTCATAGTTTCGGCCGCCCCCAGGCTCCTCAACGGCATCTACCGGTTCAGCCGCCTGTCCACGGCCAGGCTGGAGATACAGAAGAACGCCCGGGCCGCCCTCTCCAACATCAACCGCGGCCTGCGGCAGGCGCAGGCTTCCTCCGTGGTCATAGACCAGCTCAGCGGCATGCCGCCGCATTCCAGGATAACCTTCGACCGCTACAAACCCGACGGTTCTATAGAGACGGTTTCTTATTATCAGGCCGGGAAGGTGCTTTATCTCTCTTCGCAAGGGGCCACCGGCAAGAAGGTGGCCGACGATCTGCGCTACCTGGCTTTTACCTATCCCAAAAGCGATGACGAGTCCATTATCTCCATCTCCGTGACCTTTGAAAGGGCCACCTACGAAGGCGGCGCCAAGGCGCTGCAGATGGCCGTGGAGAAGGTGAGGGTAATGAATTAGCCCGGCTCCATTTTATGTCTAAACTTGCGCGCCTTAAGATAAAATTCGGCCCGAGACCGGGGCAGATGGCCATAACCATGGTCATCACCTCCCTGCTGCTGCTGCTGATCCTTATCCCCATGCTGGACCATTACGTGAAGAACGAGGCCAAATGGTCGGTAAAAGAGCGGAAGAGCACCCTGGCCTTCCACCTGGCCGAGGCCGGCCTGGACCGGGCCTACTGGAAGCTCAAGGAGAATGCCTCCAACTGGACCACGGTGGCCGGTGGCGATGTTATAGCCGGTTACAATGACGACGTGGCGTATGAGGACATCCCTGGCGGCAAATATAAGGTGAAAATGGAACAGGGGGAGACCAACCTCCAGATCGTTATAACGGCCACCGGCAAAGACATAAGCGAGAACGAATACCGCGCCATAAAAGCGATCTATACCAAGGAAGGCGTGACGGCCGCCCTGCAGGCCGGGTCGGTGGGCGCCGGCGGCAATGCCAACATCCATTGGGGCCCCATGATGTCAGTGAGCGGCATGGTGCTCAAGGGCGGGTCCAACGAACTTTACCCCAGGAAATACGCCCGCGGCTCCATAACCAAGGGTGCCGGCGGCGGCGCCGGCAACTACGGCAACAGGGACGCCGACCCCAACCAGGCCAACAAAGGGCCGCATACCACGGGCGATCATATCGAGTGGTGGAGTTACAATGAACCGCCCGGCGTGCCGGACGTGCTGACCCCGGATACCTCCTATTACATGGAGCTGGCAAAAACGCAGACCTGCACTCCGGCCGGGACCATAGGCTGCTATTATGAGGGCAACCGCACCGGCGGTTCGGCTATCAACGGCCTGGTGGACACCACCTGTACGGTGGGCGCGGACCCTAAGGTCAGGTTCTTCACCGGCAATGCGGAATTCAAGAGCAATAAGTATTTCTGCGGGGTGCTTATAGTCCTGGGCAACCTTAGCTTCGGCGCCGGCGGCAAATCCCCGGAAGGGGATATTACGGCGGACCCGCCGCCTACGGCCTGGAAAGAATACCAGTGCAATGTCCCCACTCATAACGGGGAGACGGAGTCCGGAGACATGAGTACCTGGGCATACGAGGCGGACGGAGCTCATCCCGGCACCTGCAGCGGCCCGCATGGAGATACTGACGCCGTGGACGAATACCCCGGCGACGCCGGCTATCATGCCGTAAGTCCCTATAATTTCAAGACCGGCCGGGTGGCTACGGGCCATACGGGGTTTACAACCGGTACAGGTACGGAGCTCAGCTACAAAGGCTACATCTACGCCGGCGGCACTTTCGACAATTCCGGCGGCGGCCGCATCTTCGGTTCCGTGCAGGTAGCCGGCGCGGGCGGCATGAGCGGCGGCGGCGATATTTTCTACGACAGCGGCCTGAATATCAAGTTCCTCAGCAACAATATAACCCGCTCGTCCTGGTACGAGGTGATAGCGGAGCCTTTCTGATGCGGATCGGCCTGGCGATAGCTGGTTTTGGGTTGAATTTTAAACAAGACCGCCCTGGTATCATTTCGGTTTTAAAGCGCAGGTACGGTCCTTTTGCGGGGCGGAGCCCCGGGACGTACCGGTTTTCGGCGGTCAGCCTCCCGGCCGCGCAAAATCCGTTCAAACCGGCCGTGCTCTTTGACGGGGAGGCCCTCAGCCTGGGCCGGGGCGACTTTAAGGCGGCGCTGCACCTGGCCTCTGGCGCCGGCACGCTGGCGGCGGCGCCTAACGAACAGTGCCTGGACGCTTTTTTGCGCTCTTTGTTGAGCGCCCTGCTTATCCGCTGCGGCGGTTTTATGCTGCATTCGGCCGGGCTGGTGAAGAACGGCAAGGCCTGGCTTTTTTTGGGCCGTTCCGGCGCCGGTAAGTCCACGCTGGCCAGGCTGGCCGCCGCCGCCGGCTGCAAAGTGCTCAGCGACGAGATAAACCTGCTGCGCCCGGAGGGGGGGCGGTTCATGGCGTACGGTTCTCCTTTCTGGGGCGAGATGCGGGCGGACGGCCGCCCCGGGCGCTGGCCGCTGGGCGGGATCTACCTCCTTAAAAAGGCGCGGGCCAACGCGGTCTCCCCCTGCGGGAGCGCCGAAGCCCTGAAGCTGCTACTGCGCTGCCTGCTGAATTTCGAAAAGGGCCCCGGGATTTCCGGGCTGGTGCTGGCCAACGCGGCCGCGCTGCTGAAAAAAAATAAATTCGCGCGGCTGGAGTTTTCAAAAAAGGACGCCTCTTTCCTGGACTGCGTATGACGCTGAAGATAAAAAAGGACCTGGCCTGCAGGCGCATAGCCGGCGAGCTGTTCATAGTGGACGCCGCGGGTTCCCGCCTGCACGAGCTGAACGCGACCGGCGCCTTGCTCTGGGACTGCCTGGCCGCCGGCAAGTCTCCCGCCGCCGCCGCCGCCGCGCTGGCCGCGGAGTTCCAGGTAGACGGTGAGATCGCGGTTAAAGACGCAGACGGGTTCATTAAAGAGCTGCTTAAGGCGGGCCTGCTGTCCGAGTCCGGAGATTAACCTGTGAAAAAGAAAAAGACCTACGAAAAACCCAAGCTGAAGACCGAGAAGATCTTTGAGACCGCGGCCCTGGCCTGCGGCAAATGTCTCACCGGCCCTATCAGCCAGCTGGCCTGCAAGACGCTTAAAAAGTTCTCCTGAACCATGAAGGCTTTCCGGCTTGAAGGCTCCAGCATGCTGCCCGTGTTCCGTCCCGGGCAGGCCGTGCTGGTCTCCCCGGAGCGCACCCGCCCCGGGGACTGCGCTGTCTACGTTTATCTGGGCCGCACCCTGCTGCACAGGGTGCTCGCCGTTTCGCCGGCCGGGGCCACCCTGGCCGACGACGCCGGCCGCCTGGAACCGCACTTTGTTCCCTGGGGCGACGTGCAGGGCCGCGTCCTGGGCGGCCCTCCCCTGTCCGCCGGCGCCCCCGGCCTTCTCTATTCCCGCGCCCGCCGGCTGTTCGGCCGGCTGTTCCTGAATGTCTGACACTTCCGTCTCCGCGAAGCTCAACACCCTGTCGCTGGCCGGCAACATCCCCGTTTCGGTCACTATAGAACTGACCCGCCGCTGCCCGCTGGCTTGCCGGCATTGCTATCTGCCGGAGACGCGGGGCCGCGCCCCCGCGGGCAAAGAGCTGTCCGCCGGGGAGTGGGCGGGGATACTGCGCGGGCTGGCGCGCGCCGGGGGCATGTTCCTGGTGTTCACCGGCGGCGAGCCGCTGCTGCGGCCGGACCTGCCGGAGCTTTGCCGGTTCGCAAAAAGGCTAAATTTCGACGTGCGGATCTTTTCTACCGGCCTGGGCCTTACTTCCGCCCTGGCGGGGGAGTTTAAAACGGCGGGGGTGTCCTCCTTCGAGATGAGCTTTTACGGGCGCCCCGCCGCGCATGACCGGGTCACCGGCCTGAAGGGCTCCTTCAGCCGCAGCCTCGCCGCCGCCCGGCTGCTGCGGCGCGCCGGCCTGCGCGTAAAGATAAAAACGCCGTTGATGAGTTTAAATTCCGGGCAGGCCGCCTGGCTGAAAGAACTGGCGGCCCGGGAGGGCTTCGGCATAGCTTTCGACCCTGTGGTGGCCCCGGCCAACGACGGCGACAGGTCGGCCCTTGAATACCGGCTCTCCGGCTCCCGGCTGGCTGCAGCGGTGGAGCCTCTTGCCGGCGTACCGGTTCCGGTACGGCAGGGGGCGGGGGCACCCGACTTCCTCTGCGGCGCCGGCCGCAATGTCTGCGCGGTGGGGCCTGACGGGGGGCTCTATCCCTGCCTGCAGATACCGGTAAGACTTGGGAACCTGGCTGTACGGTCTTTCGGTGATATCTGGAAAAACTCCCCCTGGCTTAAAAAGTGGCGCGCGGCCGGCAGCAAAGACCTGAAGGGCTGCGCCGGCTGCCGGGACCTGGACTTTTGCAGCCTCTGCCCGGGCATAAGCCTGGTGGAAACAGGCGACATTTTCGCCCCCAACGCGGCGGCCTGCGCCATGGCCGGGCTGCAGCGGGCGCGGGTGAAGAAAACAAGCCGCGGTCAGGCCAAAAACTGCCCTTGACTGCGGCAATAGGCCTGCTATACTATATGGACATCGATAGGCGGCTCGCGTAGCCGTTTATTTTTTCGTCCACCATTGGATAAGTTTTATCCAATGACGAGAAAAATATGAGAATGAACCGCACCTTGGCTTACGGATTGGCCTGCCTGCATTACCTGGGGCAGAACTGCGGCGGCTGCTGGAACCAGGTCGCCGATATCTCGCGCTTCCAGGGCCTGCCCGCGCCCTACTGCAACAAGGTGCTGCAGGCGCTGGTGCACGCCGGTTTTGTGGAATCGCAGAAGGGCAAGGGCTACCGCCTGCGCAAGGACCTCGACAAGATCAGCGTCTGGGAACTGATGGAAGCTTTTACCTTTAACCACGCGCCCGAGGCGCAGCGGGAAGAGATCCCCGGCAAGCTTTATAAAAAATTGCGGGAAGAGGTTAACCACTGGCTGGTCGGCCTCACGGTGCAGGATATTGTGGAGATGATGAAGGAAGAAGAGAGGGGCAAGGCCGAGCGGCCGGCTGAAGAATAGGTTGGCGCGGCGGAGGACTGGCGCCTCTACCGAGGCGGATATAATATGAGCGTGCACGGGACGGGAAAAACACACCGGCGCGGCGGCCTTAAGGGCCTGCCGGGCGTCCTCCTGTCTTTGCTGCTGCCGGCCCTGTTGTCCGTGGGTGTTCCCGCCGCGCGGGCGGCTACCGCGGTATATCTGGGCGATACGGTCTCTTCCGTCAACCCGGGAGACGACGACGAGCGGCGCCTGAACCGCCTGCGCGGGTCGTCTGCGGTAGTCTATGCCAAGAATACCCTGGCCGGTCCGGTTACCCCGCCTACCACCGGCACCCAGATCACGCGTACGGCCGGGGGCACGGCCATGGTATGGTATTCAGACCCGCTCGACGAGGTCACCATCAGCGGTAATGTCACTTTCAATATCTGGTCCATGGAGAGTTCCAACTCGGCTAACGCCGCCATAACCGGCGAGCTGCTTCGGGCCGACGCTTCGGGAACTCTCCTCTCCACCATAGCTACTGTTCGCACTACCACCACTGAGTTAAGCAAGTTCTCCCTCACCCTCTACAACTGGGTAAGGACGCCGGTGCCCACCGCCCTGGCCAACGGCGACAGGCTGGCCGTGAGGCTGTATGTGGACGACGCCAGCACCCTGTCCGCCGGCTTTACCGTGACCGTCTCTCTCGACGGCCCCACCGCCGGGGCCAGCGGCGACACCTGGGTGAGCATGGTGGAGACACTGGCGCCGGCCCGGCCCGTGATCGGTTCCATAACCGGCCTCACCCAGACCCAGTTCGGGGCCTCCTGGACGCTGGTGGAGGGGGCCACCGGCTATACGCTGGCCGCCTCGGTGAACCCGGGCGCCGCCCCGTCTCCGATCTACGCCTCGGTAACTTCCGCTGACAGTCCGGCCCTGCTGAGCAGCCCCGCGCTCAGCCCCAACACTACCTATTATCCCTTTATCCGCACCGACGGGCCCGGCGCCTCCAGCTCCTGGGCCGCCTACCCGGTGCAGGTCACGCCGGCCTACGCCCCGTCCTTCTCCAATTTCACCAATATTTCCACCGGTTCCGCGCGGTTCAACTGGGCCGCCAACGGCAATCACGCGGCCACGCTCTACCACGTGGTCATGTCCACGGCGGCCGACCCCCTGTCCCCTTTCGGGGCGCCGGTCACCTCTTCTTTCACCTATAACACCTTCCTTTCTTCGGCCGGCCTCACGGCGAACACCGCCTACGCCTTCCGCGTGGCCGCCATAAACCATGCCGGGGTCTACACGGAGTACACCCCGGTGGTCTCCGCCTATACGCTGGCGGCCCTGCCGGCGGCCGGCGCTTTTTCCGATGTTTCCGGGGCCGGCATAACGACGGCCTGGGCCGGCGGCGGCAACCCGGCCGGCACGCTGTACCGCCTGCTGGTCTCCACTGCGCCCGACCCGCTTTCTCCCGGCGGCGCGCCGGTCAGCCAGCATGAGACCTATAACCTCGCTTTCAGCACCGCCGGCCTCTCCTTCAATACCACCT
The DNA here is from genome assembly GCA_001799735.1 of Elusimicrobia bacterium GWB2_63_22. GTDB lineage: Bacteria > Elusimicrobiota > Elusimicrobia > Elusimicrobiales > UBA9959 > UBA9959. The sequence continues at coordinate 118,620 of MGUA01000008.1, forward strand.
ATTATTTCCGCGCGGCCGGCGTGAACGGGGACGGGATGACCGGGGATTATTTCTCCCCCGTAGCCACCGCTACGCTGGCGGGCCAGCCGGCCTTCTCCGCTTTCAGCGAGGAGACCTGGGCCTCCCTGCGTTTCGCCTGGACCAGTGGCAATCCGGCGGGCACTCTGTACCGGGTGCTCTCGTCCACCGCCCCGGACCCGCTCGCTCCTGCCGGCGCCGCGGTGGCGTCTTCCGACACCTATAATCTTTCTCTTTCCTCAACCGGGCTCTCGCCGGACACCCGCTATTATTTCCGCGCCGCCGCCGTCAACCATAACGGCTTGCTCACGGCCTATACCGCGCCCGAAAATCGGGCCACCCTGCTGGAGTTCGCACCCGCTTTCAGCGGTTTCTCCGGCGTGACCGAGACCGGCATCCCCTTCTCCTTCTCGGCCGGAGGCAACGCCTACCCGGGCACGCTCTTCAGGGTAGTCTCGTCCACGGCCCCCGACCCGCTGGTCCCGGGCGGGGCGGCGGTGGTTTCCTCTGACACCTACAACAGTTCGCTGAATTTGTCCGGCCTCGCCCCGAACACCACCTATTATTTCAGCGCGGCCGGAGTAAACAAGGACGGCGTTCTGACGGCTTATACCGCCCCGGCAGGTACCTCTACGCTGGCCGCGCTGCCTTTCGGGCTGGATTTCACCAAGATCAGTTCCCAGACGATAAGGCTGGACTGGGCCGAGTCTAACGCTCCGGGCACGCGGTATCAGGTGCTGGTCTCCACGGCGCCCGACCCGCTCTCTCCTGCCGGGGCCGTGGTGACCAGTTCGGATACCTACAACCTTTACCTTTCCTCTACCGGCCTGGTGTACACCACCGAGTACTTCTTCAGGGCCCGGGCCGTGAACAATAACGGCATGTTCACGGCCTGGAGCGCCATTGTCTCTACCACAACGCTCGCGCCGGGCACGCTGGCCGCCCCGCTGGCCGGCGCGCTGACGCCGCATATCTCTTCGATGACGGCCCTTTGGCAATTGTCGAACGGCGCTACCGGCTATACCCTGGCGGCCTCCCTCTACGCCGACGACCCGCCCGTCAGCATTTTCGCCTCCAGCACCACGGTGGGCAGCCTTGACTTGAGCGCCACCGTGCCCGGCCTTTCTCCTGACACCGTCTATTACCTCTTTGTGAGGGCGAACGGCGCGGGCGTGGTCAGCGCCTGGAACAAGTACGCCCCGGCCGCCACCCTGCTGCAGTATGCCCCGGCCTTCGGTTCTTTCGGCGCCATAACCGCGGCTTCCGCCGGTTTGTCCTGGTCCGGCGGCGGCAATCCGGGAGGCACGCTGTACCGGGTATTGTCCTCTACCGCGGCCGACCCGCTGACCCCCTCCGGCGCGGCGGTAGTTTCTTCCGATACGTATAACCTGTCGCTGACCTCTTCGTCCCTGGCCGCCAATACCGCCTATTACTTCAGGATAGCGGGCGTAAACAAGGACGGCGCGGTCACGGCCTATACGGCCGCGCGCGGCACCTCCACCCTGGCGGACCAGCCGGTTTTCTCCGGCTTCTCCGGCACCGGCACCGGGGCCATGACCTTCGCTTGGACCGCCGCCGGCAACCCGGCCGGCACGCTGTACCGCGTCCTCTCTTCCGCAGCTCCGGACCCGCTCTCGCCCGGCGGCGCGCCGGCGGCGTCCTCGGATACCTATAACGTTTCGCTGTCCACCGCCGGCCTGCTGCCCAATACCAGCTATTATTTCAGGGCCGCGGCGGTTAACAACGACGGGGTCCTGACCGCCTGGTCGGCGCCCCAGGTCAATCCCACGCTGCCGGAGGCGCCGTCGTTCCCCGCTTTCGGCACGGTGACGGATACTTCCGCGGATTTCATGTGGGCGGCCAGCGGCAACCCGGCCGACACCCTGTACCGCGTGCTGGCTTCGCCGGCTCCCGACCCGCTGGACCCCGGCAGCGAACCGGTCAGCTCTTCCGATACCTATAACCTCTACCTCAGCTCCTCCGGCCTGGCCCTGGACAAGGCCTACTATTTTGTCGTCGCGGCGCTGGGGCGCGATGGCCAGCCCGGCGCCTATACCGCGGCCCAGCGCGCCCGTACCCTGGTCCGCGCCCCGACATTCTCCGGTTTCAGCGAGGTGACGGCCGGTTCCGTAAGGGGCAACTGGACGGACAACGGCAACCCGTCCGGCACGCTGTACCGGGCGGCCGTCTCCGCGGCGCCCGATCCCCTTAACCCGGGCGCCGAGGCGGCCACGCTGATAGATTCCTACGGCCTCTACGCCAGCAGCGCCGGCCTGGCCGCGGACACCACCTATTACTTCAGGGTGGCGGCGGTGAACGGCGACGCCGTGGAGACGGCGTATACCGCGGCCCTCGGCACCGCCACGCTTGCGGCCTACCCGCCGCTCTTCTCGGGCTTCAGCGATATCATGACCGAGTCCATCAGGGTGCTGTGGTCCCCGAACGGCAACGCCGACGGCACGCTGTACCGGGTGGCGGTCTCCACCGCGGCCGACCCGCTTAACCCGGCGGGCGCCAGGGTTTCCTATTCCGATACCTATGAACTCTCGCTGGCCACGGCCGGCCTGACCAGCAATACCCTCTATTATTTCCGCCTGGCCGCCGTGAACAAGAACGGCATCGCCACCGCGTATACCGAGGCGCAGTCGGAGCGCACGCTGCAGACCGTCACCAAGCTCTATCTGCTCGACAGCGTTTCCACGGCCAACCCGCCCGCCGACACTGGCGAGGAGCGGCGGCTCTCCCTGCAGCGCGGCTCCGCCGCGGTGACCTATACCAAAAGCACGATATCCGGCTCCGTTATCCCGCCTACCAGCGCCACGCAGATCACCAAAGTCGCCGGCTCGCTGGTGCAGACCTGGTACACCATGCCGCTGGACGCCGTTACCATAGTCAGCAGCGTTACCTACAATATCCGGGCCTATGAGAGCGCTACCGGGGCCAACGCCGCCGTGACGGCCGTGCTCTACCGCACCGACGGCTCCGGCGTGGTGATCTCCACCATTGCCACTGCCCTCGGCGGGCGCGCGGAACTGACCGTGGCGGACTCGGCGCAGACCTGGACCACCCAGCCCGTGCCTACCACGCTCAATAACGGCGACAGGCTGGCGCTGCGCCTCTATATCGACGACTACAGCAACCTGGGTACGATGAGCGCCAACAGGAGCGTTTATGTTACGGTCGGCGGCGCCACGGCCAACGCCGCCGGCGACAGCTGGCTGCAGATCCTGGAGGCCCTGCGCCCGGCCAGGCCGGCCTCGGTCGCCATGGCCGGGGTGACGGCGTCCCAGATGTCCGCTTCCTGGTCGCTGGTGAACGAGACCACCGGTTATACGCTGGCCTCTTCCGTAAATCCCGGCGCGGAGCCGCAGCCGGTCTACTCCTCCAGCGAGACGCTCGGCAACCTGTCGGCCGTGCTGTCGGTGCCGGCCCTCTCGCCCAATACCACCTATTACCTTTACGTGAAGAGCAACGTTTTCGGCGCCTCCAGCGGCTGGCAGGTCTATCCCGGCACGGCCACGCTGCTGGCCAACGACCCGGCGTTCTCCGGCTTCGGCGAGGTGGCCTCCGGTTCCATCCTGTTCGACTGGTCGGCCAACGGCAACGCCGAGCCGGGCACGCTGTACCGGGTGCTGTCATCCACGGCCCCCGATCCGCTCGTTCCTGCCGGGGCCGCCGTGGCTTCTTCTCACACTTACAACACTTTCCTGAGTTCCGCCGGGCTGGCCGCGGATACCAACTACTATTTCCGGGTGGCCGGCCTGAACCATAACAATGTGGCCACCGCCTATACCGCGGCGGCCGGCACGGCCACGCTGCTGGCTTTTCCGCCGGTTTTCTCCGGTTTCAGCGGTATCGCTACGGGCGCCATGCAGTTCAACTGGTCGGCCAACGGCAATGCCGGCGGCACGCTTTACCGCGTGGTCTCGTCCACGGCGGCGGACCCGCTGAACCCGGCCGGCGCGGTGGCGGTGTCTTCCGACACCTATAACCTGTACCTGGCGTCCGCGGGGCTGCTTGCGAACACCACCTACTATTTTAAAGTGGCCGGGGTAAACAAGAACGGCGTGAGCACGGCCTACACCGCGGCGGCCGGCACGGCCACGCTGGCCTACGCCCCGGCGTTCAGCTCTTTTTCCGGGGTTTCCGCCGCGGCCGTCGGCCTGGCCTGGACTTCCGGCGGCAATCCCGGCGGCACGGTCTTCCGCGTTCTTTCTTCCACCGCGCCGGACCCGGCCAGCCCCGGCGGCGCGGCGGTCGCGGCCGCGGACACCTACGACCTGGCCTTGAGCTCGGCCGGGCTGGCTCCCGACACCACCTATTATTTCCGCGTGGCGGCCCTTAACCATAACGGCGCGGCCACGGCCTATACGGCGGCGGCGGGCACGGCGACGCTGCTGGGCTTCGCTCCGGCCTTCGCTGATTTCACCGAGGTGGCGGCCGCCTCCATGCGGTTTAATTTCTCGGCCAACGGCAACGCCGCCGGCACGCTGTACAGGGTGCTGTCGTCCACCGCGGCTGACCCGCTGAACCCGGCCGGGGCGGCCGTGGTTTCTTCCAGCACCTATAACCTGTCTCTTTCGTCCTCCGGGCTGGCGCCGGATACTACCCATTACTTTGTGGTGGCCGGCGTGAACAAGAGCGGCGTCGCCACGGCCTATACGGCGGCGGCGGGCACGGCGACGCTGCTGGGCTTCGCCCCGGCCTTCACTAATTTCAGCGGGGTGGCCGAAGGGGCGCTGCAGTTTAATTTCTCGGCCAACGGCAACGCCGCGGGCACCCTTTACCGCGTGGTCTCTTCCACCGCGCCGGACCCGTTCTCGCCCGGCGGGGCCGCGGTGGTATCCTCTGACACCTACAACGCTTTCCTGGCTTCGTCCTCGCTGGCGGCCAATACCACCCATTATTTCGCGGCGGCCGGCGTGAACAAGAACGGCGTCCTCACCGCCTATACGGCCGCCGCCGGCACCTCCACGCTGGCCAGTACGCCCTCGGGCCTCTACGCCACCGGCGTAACGGTCAACTCCATGCAGGTTAACTGGTCCGCCGCCGGCAACAGAACCCCCGGCACCTTATACAGGGTGATCGCCTCTACGGCCGCCGACCCCCTGGTGCCAGCCGGGGCGCCCGTGTCCTCTTCCGACACGTACAACCTCGACCTCAGCACGACGGGGCTTTCGCCCAGCAAGGGATATTATTTCCGGGCCCGGGCCATAAATAATAACGGCGTCCTGTCGGCCTGGACCGACCCGCCTTTCCACACCGCCACCCTGAACCCGGGCGAGATAGGCAGCCCGGCTTCAGGCTATGTCCCCGGCGTGCACGTCAGTTCGCTGGCCGCCAGCTGGGACCTGGTGACCTCCGCCACCGGCTATACGCTGGCGGCCTCGCTCAGCGCCGTTTACCCGCCGGTCTCGTTCGCGGCCTCCAGCGTGACCATTAACGGCCAGGCGCAGGCCTACGTGTACGGCCTCGCCGCGGATACCGTCTATCACCTCTTCGTCCGGGCCAATGGCGAATACGTGTCGGGGGACTGGTACGCCTTCGCGCCCAGGGCCACGCTGCTGGAATTCGCCCCGGCTTTCACGGGTTTCTCCGGAGTGGTTTCCGATTCCGCGCAATTTAATTTCTCGGCCAACGCCAACGTGTACCCGGGCACCAGGTTCAGGGTGCTGGTCTCCACCGCCCAGGAGCCGCTGTCGCCCGGCGGTGCCGTAGTCTCTTCTTCCGACACCTATAATATAGCCCTGACCACCGCCGGCCTGGCGGCAGATACCACCTATTATTTCAGCGCGGCCGGCGTGAACAAGGACGGGGTGCTTACCGCCTATACGGCGGCCCAGGCCACGGCCACCTGGGCCAATAGCCCGGTCTTCTCGGGCTTCACGGGCGTGGCGCCCGGGGCCATGCAGTTCAACTGGACCCACAACGGCAACCGCGCCCCCGGCACCCTCTACCGGGTGCTGGTCTCCACCGCGCCCGATCCCGCGTCTCCGGGCAGCGCGGTGGTCAGCAGTTCGGAGACCTACAACCTCTACCTGAGCACCGCCGGCTTGGCCGCTGATACCACCTATTATTTCCGGGCCGCGGCGGTAGGCGTCAGCGGCGTGACCACCGCCTATACCGCGCCGGCCGGTACGGCCACGCTGGCGGCCTACCCGCCCGTTTTCACGGGGTTTACCGGCGTGGGTACGGGGGAGATACAGTTCAACTGGTCGGCCAACGGCAACCGTTCTCCCGGCACCCGCTACCGCGTGCTCGTCTCTACCGCGGCCGACCCGCTCTCGCCCGGCGGCGCCCTGGTGACCAGCTCGGATACCTATAACCTGTACCTGAGCAGCGCCGCGCTGACACCCAACGCCACGCGGTACTTTACCGTCTCCGCCGTCAACCAGAACGGCGTGCTCACGGATTATACCGCCGCGGCCGGCACGGCCACGCTGGCCGCCATCCCGCTGACCGTGGTTTCTACTTTCAGCGCGGTGACGTCCGGCGGCTTCACTGCGGCCTGGAGCGCCAATTCAAATCCGGCCGGCACGCTCTACTGGGTGCAGGTTTCCACGGCGCAGGACTTTAACGGCGGCGCGGCCGGGCAGGCGGCCTCCACGGCGCCGCTCAGCGGAGAGTCCTACTCCTTCTCGGGCCTGCTGTCCAACCGCGACTATTATTTCCGGGCCAGGGCGCAGAACTATAACGGGGTTTACAGCTCCTACGCCGAGCTTGGCTCCACCCGCACGCTGGGGCTGGCCGCGCCGTCGCCGCTGCCGGTGACGCAGGTCTCCACCTACTCTATAACGGCCTCCTGGTCTCTGGTGGACGGGGCCACCGGCTATACCCTGGCGGCCTCGGTTAACTCCGGCGTCGCCCCGTCTCCGGTTTACGCCTCCAGCGCCACCTCCGGCGCTTCCGCCGCCGTGTTCAGCCCCGCCCTGGCGCTGAACGCCACCTATTACCTCTTCGTGAAAGCGGGCGGCCCCGGAGACGAGAGCCCCTGGGCGGCGTATCCCGCCACCTCCACGCTGGCCAATGTTCCCGTGGCGCCCGGCAGCCCGTTCAGCGCCGTCAGCGACAACGGCTTCATCCTGTCCTGGGACGCCAATTCCAATCCGCTCGGGGCCACCAGGTACACGGTGCAGGTCTCTACAGCCCTGGATTTCAATTCCGGAGTCACAGACCAGGTGATCCTCGCCACGGCCCCGGCCGCCGGGCCCGGCGCCACGTTCAGCGGTCTGGCCAGCGACACCTATTATTACGCCAGGGTGCGCGCCGAGCATAACAACGGGAATTCCACTCCCTGGGTCAGCCTGGGCGTGGCCAAGACGCTGATCCTGGCCTCCCTGCACGAGTCCGGCGACGGCGTCCTGGTCTACGCGCAGTCCGGCAACAGCATGCCGCAGTTCCGCGACTACGACAGTTCCGCCAACTCCTTCAGCGCGGTGCGCAATACCATCGCCGGGGCGGCCGGCATGCTGTTCGCCGTGCGCACCAACCCGCTGACCACCAAGCAGGAGGCCGTCGCCGCTTACGTCAAGAGCGGCACCCTGCGCGTGCTCTGCACCGACGGCGCCAACTGGTACGAGGAATGGACGCAGACCGTGGGCGGCACGGACCTTACGCGGCGCTTCGATATCGCTTTCGAGACCAACAGCGGCGACGTGATGGTCCTCTACTCGCGCAACGCCTCCGGCACCAGCGAACTGGGCTACCGCACCAAGCCGGGCGCGGCAGGCTGCGGTTCGGCCAACTGGTCGGCCGCCGCCGTGCTGGACCCCGTCCGCACCGCCGGCGTGGTGCACTGGGTGAAGATGGCTCCTGACCGCCGCGCGGATCACAACAATATCGCCGCGATCTGGACCGACGCCGCTTCCGACCTGTCGGCCATGGTCTGGAACGGCTCCTCCTGGGAGAACGAGCCCGCCGCCGCGCTGGAGACCTCGCTGGAGATCGTCAGCGCCTCGCAGGACGTGGAGAGCTTCGCCGTGGAGACCGAATCCCTGTCGGGCGATATCATGGTGACCTGGGGCCATTCCGGCGGCTCGGACGGCGTCAACGGCGTGCGCTACGCGACGGCCACCTGGACCGGCCTCACCCCGGAGCACACCTGGGGCACCGCCGTCAACGCGCCCAATTTCCTCGACGACGCCACCAACCTGGACCTGGCCGCCAACCCCGCCTCGGACGAAATGGTCTTCGCCTCCATCGGCAATGCCGGCGCGGACCTGCAGGCCGGCTACTGGAACGGCCTGGTCTGGGCCAATTCGCGGAACCTGGATATCACGGCCCAGGCGCCGCTGGCTGGCACCAAGCTTGTGGCCGCCGCCTGGATAAGCGCTGGCGCCACCACGCGCAGCGTGTTCACCTATAACGACGCCGCGGCCACTAACATCGGCTGGTATGCCGGCAACGGGAGCACGTTTACCGCCCAGACCGACTTTGCGCCGGCGCCGGCCTTTGCCAACCCGCAGCGCTATTACGACCTCGAGCAGGACCCGGTGAACCGGGACAGGCTCATCTTCACGCTGGCCGATTCCAACGCCGACCTGTTCGCCAAGCGGCTGGTGATGACCTCCGTGCCGGGCTTCACCTGGACCAACGCCGACGGCGGCGCCGCGCTTGAGGCCAACCTTGGTTCCGCCATAGGCGGAGGCCACTCTTTCGTCTTCTGGCCCGCCCCGCCGACCACCACCTTCGGCGCCAGCGCCTACCGGTTCTTCGCCAACACGGCCACCACCGACGTCGGCGCGCCGCTGGCGGCCCAGGACGCGCTGGCGGTGCTGCCGGCCGCCGGCGCGGCTTTCCGGCTGAGGGCCCTGGTTACCATAGGCCAGGTGGACCTGCCCGTCTCGGGGCAGGATTTCAAGCTGCAGTTCGCCGGCCAGGGCGACGGCACCTGCGCCGAGCCGTCCAACGGAACCCCGGCCGCCTACACCGACGTAAGCGCCGTTACGGCCATCGCCTTTAATAACGAGGCCCCGGCCGACCGCGCGGCCCTGACGCCCAATGCCGCCGACCCGCTCTACGGCGTGCAGGCCAATATCAACCAGGTCTACGCCGAGTCCAACGGTTTCTTCAACTCGGCGGCCGGCATCAGCCGCAACCGCTCGGGCATGTGGGACCTGGCGCTGAAGGACAACGGGATGTCCCCCGGCGCCGTGTACTGCCTGCGCCTGGTGAAGAACGATGGCCTCCCGCTGGAATACTATACCGTCTATCCCCGGGTCGTCTCCCCGTCGGCCCTGGTCCTCAACGAGGCCTATCCTTCCGGCACCGCGGCCGCCGACGACTGGGTGGAACTCTATAACAACACCCAGAGCACCGTGCCGCTGACCGGCTGGAAGCTGGATTACGTCGAGAATACCATCGCCCTGGGAGGTTCGGCCAATACGGTCTGGACCGGCCAGGCCGGCGATTATGTCAACGCCATGTCCACCTTCCTCGTCGCCGGTCTGCCGCTGGACCTCAACGGCGCGCAGAGCTACCACGTGCGGCTGCTGGACGCCGCCGGCGGGCTGGTGGACAGGGTGCAGTGGCCCGGCCCCGGCGCCTTGTCGCCGGGCCAGTCCTTCGCGCGCATCAGCGACGGCCACCCGGATTATTTCGAGATAGATCCCACGCCCACGCGCGGTTACGCGAATTCCGTTTCTACCGACGCGCTGACGATAAACGAGGCGGCCTACGGCGCCCTCGAGACCGAATTTGTGGAGCTCTACAGTTCCGAAGCGGTCAATACCCGCACCCTTACCGGTTACGCGCTGCGCAACGCGGCCGCCTCGGCCGCCGGAACCAGGTTCCGTTTCAGCAGGAAGGTCTACCCGCAGGATTTCACGGCGCTGGACGGTTCATCGGCGGACGATGAGGCCCGCGCCTACGCCTCCGTCTTCGGCGCTCAGGGCCTCTCCGAGGCCGGGGACTTCCTGGCCCTTGAGAATTCCAGCGGCTCCACGGTCAGCCAGCTGACCTGGCAGTCGGGCACCGCCTACACCCGGTACAATTACGCCGCGCAGCTGGTGTCCTACTCCAACCCCGCCCCGGCCCAGGCGGCCTATTCCATAGTCCGCGGCCCGGCCGACGGTTCGCACACCGGCGTGGACTCGGCCGATTTCTCGGTCTCCACCGGCACCACCCTGGGGGCACGAAATAATAACGCCGGGAGCGCCCCCGCCAATACCCTGCTTTACCCGGACCCGGCCGCCGCTCCGCGCTACCTGTCGCGGCGCTTCCCGCTGCGGCTGACGCCGGGTTCGGATACCTCCGCGGGGCGCGGCAATACTATCGTGTTCTCGCGCCGCGGCGGCACCCCTGACCCCGGTTCGCCGCATATCTACCGGCTGCAGGACATCGGGTTCAGCCTGTCCTCCCTGGCGCCGCAGGCCACGGAGCAGTTCGGCCTGCAGTTCTACGACCAGGACGGCCTGGCGCTGGTTTCAGGCGCCTATTACAAATTCATAGTCAATTCCGATAACGGCACAGCCTCAGCTCCGCAGGTGGTGATAGACTCCGCCGCCTATGACGCGGCCCTGCATTCCGCCTCGGCTTCCGGGCCGCTCTCGCCCGCCTGGATCAACAACGATACCCGCACCGGGGCCGTGCGCCTGGACCTTTCCAACAACAGCCCCGCCGGCTTCAACGGCGTGGAGGTGGCGACCGTGGCCTTCACCCTGCTGAAGTCCGATCTCGCCACCCCGTTCACTACGGCGGAGGCCCGGGAGCTCTTCGACGCGGTGATGCTGGTGGGAGACTCCACCTCTACGGGTTTGTCCGGGACCTATGAGCCGGCCATAGACGTGGCCACCGCCGCCTACGTGCCGATGGCCGCCATCTCGCTGGACGCGGCGGGCCGCTCCACCCTGACCGTGGAGACCTCCGGCCTGGCCGCCGCCTTCGTGGCGGCGGGTTCGACGCGGCCCTTCTACATGGTCTTCGTCTCCACGCGCGACGCCTCGGCCAAGACGCCCAACATCTTCCGCGTGCGTTTCGATCCCGCCGGAGGGGTCATGCTGCGCGACGCCTCCGCCCTGCTCGCCCAGGGGTTCATTGCGGGCGCTCAGGTGGAGACCGGTTCTTTTACCGTGATAGCTCCCACGCTGCCGCCGCCTGACACGGATTGGCCCTACGTCACCCCGTCGTCGGCCCCCATAACGGGCGCCGTCACCATGTACGAGGCCACGCTGCTGCCGGAGACCCGGGTCTACCTGCCGTCCTCCGCAGGCACGCTGGTCTCGCTCAGCACTACCGGGGCCATGCTGTGGACCTACGCTACCGATCCGCTGACCGCGCTCAGCGTGCCTCCCTCTTTCCCGCAGGAGGAAGGCGGTGCGGTCTATCTCTACTTTGCCGGCGCCAACGGCGACGTTTACAAGATCCGCGACGGGGGGGACGTCCCCGTCGACGAATGGAAGGTGTCCCTGAATTCCGCGGTAAAGTCCATGCTCGACACGGACACCCGTATCTACGTGGCCGTCGCGGAGAATAAAGTGCATTGCCTGAACAAAACCGACGGCCAGACCTGCGCCAACTGGAACTTCGCCTCCGCGATCACGTCGCCGGTGGCGGGGCTGCCCACGGTGGACGAGCGGGCCAGCGTGGCCACGGCCTGGGTCGGGCTGGAGGACGGCGGGGTGGTCAGCCTCAAGACGGGGGACGGGACCTCCAATACCACTTTCCCCACCGGCGGCCCGGTTAAATCCTCGCCGTACTTCGACGCCTACGTGGCCAGCCTGGACAACGCGCTGTACGTGACTTCCACCGACGGGAAGATCTACGCTATAAACTCCGGCAATATGACCGCGATGAACGGCTGGACCGACTTCGACGCGGGCGCCCCCATCTACACTTCGCCTTTCCTGCAGGTCGTGGGCGGCACGAAGTACGTGTTCTTCGGGGCAGATAACGGCAGGCTGTACAAGCTCAACGCGGCCACCGGCGCCCTGGCCTGGTCCTTCCAGGCCGGCGGGGCGATCAGGTCTTCGCCGGTAGTGGTGCCGGCCGGGTACTTTACCCCGGCCGCGGACGGGGATTACGTCTATTTTGGCAGCGACGACGGGAAGATCTACGGGGTTAACGCCGCTACCGGGCAGCTGCGCACGGGCTGGCCCGTGACTACCGGGGGGGCGGTGCGCGCCGACCCGGTGGCCGACCAGACTACCAAAACCGTCTCCGTCGGTTCCGGAGACGGGCGGCTGTACACGATTTATATAGGCCAGTAGAACGGGAGCCGGATGTCTTTATCCGGCGGCATGGGAGAGAACGTTATGGCAAGAGAGAGCGCGGTATCGACGGGGATCAGCGTGCGCCGGAGGGCGTCGGCGCTGCTTTCCCTCTTTGCGCTTTGCGCGCTCGGCCCCGCGGCGCGGGCCGCCGATTGGCCCATGTTCAGGGGCAACCAGGAGAGGACGGGCTATGCCCGGGAACAGGCCGCTCCGCCCCTCGCCAAGGCCTGGGAATTCAACGCGGCCGGGGGGATAGTATCCAGCCCCGCCGTTTATGACGGCAGGGTCTACATCGGTTCCCGCGCTAAGATGATCTACGCCCTGGACGCCGCTACCGGGGCCCTTATCTGGCAGCGCCTGACCGCGGGGTGGGTGGACTCCTCTCCCGCCGTTTCCAGCACGGCCGTATACGCGGCCTGCCTGGGCGGGCGCCTGTACGCCCTCGACAGGTTCAACGGAGACGTCCTCTGGATAACGGATCTCGGCGCCGCCTCGGTCTCCTCGCCGCTGCTCCTGGGCGGCAGGGTCTACGTCGGCACGGGTTCGCCGGAGAACAGGCTGAAGGTCTACGACGCGGTTACCGGCGCCCCGCTGGCCTCTTTCCAGGCCGGGCAGCCGGTGGACGCCGCCCCGGCCACCGACGGGACCTATGTGTATTTCGGCGCCAACGACGGGCAGATCTACGCCCTGGACGCCGCCACGCTGCTGCCGCGCTGGCCGGCCTATCCCACGCTGGGGGCGTTCGGCATGGGCGCCGTCGCCGTTTCCAGCGGCAGCCTGTACGCGCTGCCGGGCCGGGACGAAAAAAAGGCGCTGCGGCTGTCGCTTTCCGACGGGGCGCTGCTGGCCTCCTCCCCGGCGCTCACAAAATCCGGGCCGTGGACCCAGGCCGCTTCCCCGGCCGTGGACGGCGGGGGAGTTTATTTCGCCGCGGGCGCGGCGGAGGCCTCCGAAGCCGGAACGCAGCTGGCCGCGCTGTCCTCCGGCACGCTGGCGGCCGTCTGGCCTTCCTCCCATTCGCTGGGCGGCGTTTCAGGCATAGGCGTCCTGGCTTCGCCGGCCCTGGCCAACGAAATAATATATTCCGCTACTCCCGGCGGCAAGCTGGTGGCGGTGAGTTCCTCGGGGGTCCTGCTGCCCCCGGAGATAGACATCTCCAGCCCGGCCTACTCCTCGCCGGCCGTCGCCAACGGCATGGTGATAGTCGCCAATTACGGCGGAAAGGTCTTCGGCTACAGGGCCGGCCGCCATGCCGCCATCTCACGGCCCGCGGCCGGGGCCGTGGTTAGCGGCACGGTGGAAGTCAGGGGAAATTTTGCCAACCCGGACCTGGCCGGTTACGAGCTCGAGTACAGCACCGGCGGGAGCGCGCCGCAGTGGACCCGCATCAGCTCCGCCGCCGCGTCCTCCTCCGCCGCGGACGCCTCGCTGGCCGCCTGGGACGTCTCGGGGCTGGCCAACGGCCTCTACACCCTGCGGCTCCGGGTCCTGGAGAGTTCTCCGTCCGGTTATGACGGCTCGGCCTCGCTGGACGTGCGGGTGAACGCCGTCCCGCTGCCGCCCTCCGGCCTGACGGCCGCGGACGCGCCGGACGACGCGGGCAATACCGTGGCGCTGGCCTGGGCTGCTTCCCCTTCGGCCGGGGTTACGGCCTACAGGATCTACAGGGACGGCGGCTACGGCTTCTCCATGCTGGCCTCCGTCGGCGGTCTTTCCTATGCGGACGCCGCGGCGGTCACCGGTTCCACCTTCACTTACGCCGTAAGCGCCTTCGACGGCTGGCTTGAGTCCGGCTGGTCCGCCGAGGCCGAGGCCTTCTCGATAAACAACTCCGCCGACAATGCCCCGCCCTCCCCTGTCGGAGACCTGGCGGCCGAAACCGGCTCGGCGCCCGGCATGGCCGCCCTGGCCTGGACGGCCCCGGGCGGCGACGGCGATGTGGGCACGGCGGCCCACTATATTATCAAGCGTTCCACGGACCCTGCCCAGGACTGGGGGGCTTTCGCTGTTCTTTCCGGCAGCACCAAGACCGCGGATGGCCCGGCCGGCATGGGCGAATCTGACGATATTGGAGGGCTTTACGGCGGGGTCACCTACTACTTCACCATAAAAGCCGTGGACCAGGCGGGGAATATCTCCGGGCTCTCCAATACTGCCACCACCTGGGCCTCACTGGATACGGTCCCTCCCTCCCCTCCTTCCGGCCTGTCGGTCGCAGATAGCCCCGGCGACGAGGGCGGCAGCCTCAGCCTTTCCTGGACTCCCTCTCCCGACGATGGCGGCGGGGCTGGCGATGTGTACGGCTACAGGGTCTACCGGCGCCCGGCCAGCGGCGTCTATGTTTCCAGCGCTCCTTATGCCTCCGTCGGTGCGGGGGTGCTGTCCTACGCGGACCCGGCCGCCCCGCTCAATGTCCGCTATTACTACGCCGTGGCCGCTTTCGACAGCACGCTCGGTTCCGCCCTTTCCGGGGAAGCCTCAGGGGTGTCGTCCGATAACTGGCGGTTCTTCGACTCTTCCAACGGCGGCGTGGTGCGGCTCGCCGACGGCATGGAGGTGGCGGTGCCGGCGGCTTCGGCCTCCCAGAACGACAAGATCCTGGTCACGCGGCTGGACCCGCGCAGCTACCAGCCGCTCTCCAGGGTGCGCTCGGCGGCGCAGGCCAACCCGACGAACATAGTCTACGAGGTCAGGTTCCAGAACGCGGCTACGCGCCTGGTGGCCCCGGCCCTGGTGACCCTGCCTTACACCGATGCCGACGTGGCCGGCATGGAGACGGAGAACCTGCGCCTCTATACCCTTTCCGGCGGGGCCTGGGTCATGCTGAACACTTCCGCCGTGGACGCGGCCGCCAAAAAAGTGAGTGCCGAGGTGTCGCACTTCTCTATCTTCAGCGTGATGGAATACGTGCCCTCCGGGGTGCTGCTCAGCGGCAGCGAAGTCTATACCTATCCGAACCCGGCCAAGGGCGACACCGTAACCTTCAAGTTCAAGCCGGCCTACAAAGCTCACGTGAGCCTGGAGGTCTTTAACGTGGCCGGAGAAAAGGTGGCCAAGTTCGAGCGGGCGGATTGCCCCGCCGGGCAGGCTTCCGAGATAGTCTGGAACGTAAAGAACATCGCCAGCGGGGTGTATGTCTTCAGGCTCACGGCCGCCAGCTCGGCGGGCAGCGGTACCGTGACCAAGAAATTTGCGATAGCGCATTGACGGGAGAGGATGTTTATGAGAGAAGAGCGCGAGGTGAAAAATTCTGGGGGCGCGGCCGGGGCCCTGTCCCGGGCGCTGGCCTGCGCCCTGGCCCTCGCCGTCCTGGCTCCCGGGGCGGCGGCCGCGGCCGCCATGTATCCGTCGGCGGGCAGCACCTCCGCGGCCTTCCTCAAGCTCGGCGTCGGCGCGCGGGCCGTGGCCATGGGCGGGGCTTTCTCCGGCGTGCCCGGCGATCCCTACGCCATTTACTGGAACCCGGCCGGCCTGGCCTGGCTGGAGGGGGAAAAGAACGCCGGGCTGTTTCACAACGAATATTTCCAGGGCCTCGGCCAGGAGTTCCTGTTCTATACTGTGCCGGCGTCGGAAGTTAAGCTGCCGCTGGCGGGCCGGGCCCGCTCCGGCGTTTACGGCCTGGGGCTGAACTACTTCTACACTCCCAGGGATATGGAGCGGCGCAGCGGCCTCTACGAGGCCGACCCCGTAAATCCGATCTCTCCCGTGGAGGGGAAATTCGGCGCCTACGACCTGGCCTTCTCGGCGGGCTACGGCTGGCGGGCCAGGGAGGACCTGGCCCTCGGCGCGGCGCTGAAAGTCATCCGCCAGAGCATAGACGACGAGTCCGGCAGCTCCCTGGCGCTGGACCTCGGCCTGCTGAAAGAATTTACCCGCGGCGGAGTCCCGTACACGGCGGGCTTCACCGTGCAGAACCTGGGCCCCGGCATAAAGTTCGTCTCGCGCCGCTACGGCCTGCCGCTGGTCTTCAAGGCCGGGCTCAGCCGGCCGCTGCCCAGCCCCGGCGGGCTGCTCGCCCTGGAGCTGTCCAAGCCGGTGGATAATTATCCGTCGGTGGCGGTCGGCGTGGAGTACCCGCTGACCGGGCGGCTGGCGCTCCGGAGCGGCTACCGCCTGCGCCAGCACGGCAACGAGCTGGGCGCCTGGTCCGGCTTCTCGGCCGGCGCCGGCGTGGCCTTCGACAAGGTTTCTCTGGATTACGCTTTCTCGCCTTTCGGCGAGCTCGGCAACTCCCACCGCTTCTCGGTAAACGTCCGGTTCGGCGCGCTCCCGCTCCCGGCCGCGGTCCGGGCAGCTCCCGCGTCCGCGCCGCTCCCGGCCGGGGCCGTCTCTTTTCTCTTTAAATCGTCGCCCCGCGCGCTCACCATCTCCACCCGCGGCGTTAAATACTCGGTGAAAGCTTCGGCCGAGGGCTGCGGCCTGGCCGCGATCTCTTTTACCACCTTGCTGCGCGGAGAGGCGCCGGCGGAATTCAGGGCGGCCGAGGGCGGCCTGCCCGGGGGGGTGGCCTCGGGCCTGCCCGCCGGGCTGCGGCCCGCCGGGAACTGGCGGCTGGACGACCTGCCCGGCAGCGTGCAGGGCGATATAGTGATGGATTTCCGGCTGCCGGCCTCCGCGGCCGGTCCGGGCGAGGCCGTGCTGCTCTACCGCGACGGCGCGGCCTGGAAGGAAGTTAAGGCGGAACGCGGCGGGGAGGCCGACGGCAGCGTGGCCTTCTCGGCGCGGGCGCCGCAGAGCGAGTATTATGTTCTCGGTTTCAGGGAGTAGGCGGTTTAGTATTCGCCCAGGGTGCCGTTGCGCCTGGCGCGCCGGACGGAGAGAGAGAACAGCCAGACGCTGGCCGGTATCAGGATGATATTGAAGAGGAAAAGCGCGGCCAGGTCGGTCTTTATCTCGCCGAAGCCGGCGCCGCGCTGTACCGCCAGCTGGAAGGCGCGCACCGCGTAGGTCACCGGCAGCAGACCCGAGACCGCCAGCAGCCAGCCCGGCAGCACCGTCACCGGGAAGTATACCCCGCCCAGCAGCCCCTCGAAATTATTCAGCACCCACGCCAGCGGATTGCCCCGCTTGAACAGCACCACAAAACACGACGAGAGTATGCCCAGCGCCGCGAAGCAGGCCGCCGACAGCGCGAACACCGCGGCCGCCGCGGGCCAGTTAGCTCCCGCGAAATTTAATTTAAAAACAAAGATCCCCGCCAGGGCGTAGATGAGCAGCTCGAAGGTGGCGAACAGGAAGTTCCACGCCGTCAGCGCGGCCAGGAAGGGGAGGGTGCCGAGCGGGGTGGACAGGGTGGCCTCCAGGGTGCCCTGCGTCTGCTCCAGCCGCAGGCGCCCGGCGTAGGAGCCGGCGCCGGTGCCGATGTAGCCGAAGAAGGCCATCGCGGTGAACACGTAGGCGAAATAACTCCCGCCGTAGGGTTGCAGGTGGGGGGCCATGGCCCCGCCGAAAAGTTTGCCGATGAAATAGAAGACCGCGAGGTTAGCCACGGTGGCCAGCGCGCCGAGGGCGAAGGCTAGGCGGTAGCTCTTTTCGGCCAGGAAGTCCCTGCGGACAAAGGCGGCTATTATGCGCAGGGTGCTCACCTGGGGCCTCCCGGTTCGATGCGGCCGTTCTCTATACGGAGGGTTTTGGGCGCCGCGGAGTAGAGCAGTTCCCGGTTATGGGTGGTGATGATCACTGTGGCGGAGGTGCCGGTCTCGGCCGTGAGGTCCAGCAGGCCCCGGCAGGCCAGGCCGTCCAGGCCGCGGAAGGGTTCGTCGAGCAGCAGCAGAGGCGCCCGCCGCGAGAAGGCCCGTATGAGAGATACTTTCTGCATGTTCCCTTCCGAAAGGCGGTCAAAGCGGCGCTCCAGGTCCGCCGCCGCCAGGCCCAGCCGGTCGGCCAGCCGGACCGCCCTTGCGGCGGCCTCGGCCGGGGCCAGCCCGGCCAGGGCGCCGAAGAAGCGCAGGTTTTCGGCGGCGGTCAGCCTGAAATAGAAGGTCCTGGGGTTGGCGGGGCAGAGGGCGGCGAGGGCGCGCAGTTTTTCGGAGGAGGCGGGGAGGCCGTCAAGGGTGATGGTGCCGCCGTCAGGCTCCAGTACGCCGGCCAGGGTGCGGAAAAGGGTGGTTTTGCCTGAGCCGTTGGCCCCGCCCAGGCCGGTTACGCCCGGGCCGGCCTCGAGGTCGGCCCCGGCCAGGGCGCGTACGGGCCTTCCGCCTGAAAAAACAGGCGCCGGAAATACCTTTATTAACCCCTTAACCTCCAGCCGCATGGGTCTAATGATAGCATTTGGGAGGGGACGCTGATTCCTAAATTCCTAATTTCCCGCTTTCCCGCATTTTTTGTCGATTTACGGTCTAAACAGCTCTTAAATTAGGAATTTAGGAATCAGCGTCCCCTTTTTTTGATAAAATATATAATAATAAGGCTTCCCGCTTTAAAGGCTGGAAAGTACCTGTTTTACCATGCTACGGAGGATACAATGAGAATACATATAGTGGCCCGCAAAATAAAGATGACCAAGCCGATAAAGGACTTCATCGAGACCAAGTTCACCAAGCTGCACGAGTACCTGGAGAACATAGTCTGGGCCCAGGCCATAGTTTCCGTGGAGAAGAAGATCCACTCCGCCGAAGTGGTCGTCCACGCCGGCCACCAGACCATGAAAGCCTCCGCCGAAACCGACGAGATGTATTCCGCGATCGACAAGGCCATGGACAAGATGGAAGCGCAGATAAAGAAGTACAAAGAGCGCTTCACCGACCACCACGCGACCGAGACCGTGGACCTGGGCGAATTCACCACCCTGATGGGGCCCGAGATCCGCTTCTCCGTCGTGAAAGACGTCCCCCTTAAGCCCATGAACAAGGAAGAGGCCGTCATCGAGATGGAAAAGATCGGCTACAACTTCTGGATGTTCCAGGACCGCGGCTCCAAGCAGCTGCAGGTCGTCTTCAAGCGGCTTGACAGCACCTACGGGCTGCTGCAGCCGGTGAAGAAGTAACGGCTTACGCTCCATGTCCGAGTCTCCCAAGAAGCAGGGTAAATCCCTGACGGTCAGGGAATTGCTTAAGTCCCGGGGAAAGGTCCTGGGGCTTAAGCCCGTTTCCGGCGCCCGGAACCTCACCCGGCACATCACCGTCAGCGAGATCAACCGCCCGGGCCTGGCCATCGCCGGGCACATGGAGCAGTTCCGCTCGGAACGCATACAGATCATCGGGCAGGGCGAATACGCCTACTGCCAGAAAGAGGACGCCCGCAAGGTGCTGGCGAACCTGCAGAAGATGTTCTCCGCGCCGGATATCCCCTGCGTGATCGTGACCGGCGGCGTAAAGCCGCTGCCCTCCATCAAGCAGGCCTGCGCCAAGGCGGGCATCCCGCTGCTGGTGACCACCTCGGACACCTCCTCCTTCATCCGCGAGATCACCACCTATCTCGACGACCAGCTGGCCGCCACCACCTACGTGCACGGCGTGCTGGTCAGCGTCTACGGCCTGGGCGTCCTCATCCAGGGCGACTCGGGGGTCGGCAAATCGGAGTGCGCGCTCGAACTCTTGAAGCGCGGCCACATCCTCATCGCCGACGACGTGGTGGAGGTCAAGCGCCGCATCGGCTACATGCTGGTGGGCAACTCGCCCAAGAACATCAAGCATTACATGGAAGTCCGCGGCCTCGGCATCATAGACGTGGAGCTGCTGTTCGGCATCGGCTCCATCATGGACCAGGCCCTCATCGAGATGCACGTGAAGCTGGAAAGCGTGGTGGCCGGTTCCCTGGGCAACTACGACCGCACAGGCCTCGCGCAGGTAGAGGTGAACATCCTGGACGTGCCGGTGCCCTCGCTGCGGCTGCCGGTCACCCCGGGCCGCAACCTCGCCGTGCTCATAGAGGTGGCCGCCCTCAACCAGCGCCTCAAGAACCAGGGCTACTTCGTCGCCAAGCGCTTCAACGAGAGCCTGATAAGGGAGATGACTAAAAAGTGAGCAACAAGAAAGGCAGGATCTTCATCATCACCGGCATGTCCGGCGCCGGCAAGAGCCAGGCCCTCAAGTCCTTCGAGGACCTGGGCTTCTACTGCATCGACAACCTGCCGATAGCCCTGATCCCCCAGTTCGCGGGGCTCGTGGGCGACAGGCGCTACCTGCGCAACGTCGCGCTCGGCATCGACATCCGCGAAGGCCGCTTCTTCAAGGACTTCGTCCGCACGCTCGACAACCTGGGCAAGCTGGGTCTGGACCACAAACTGATCTTCCTCGACGCCTCGGACGAAGTGCTGATGCAGCGCTTCTCGGAGACCCGCCACCGCCACCCGCTCGGCAAGAACATCGCCGCCGCGGTCAAGGAGGAGCGGCGCATCCTCACCGACCTGAAGGCCAGGGCCAACAAGGTGATAGACACCAGCAAGCTCACGCTCGGCGAGCTCAAGGAAGTGCTCTCCGGCGCGCTGGAGCTCAAGCACACCGCGGAGATGAAGCTCTCCGTCATCTCCTTCGGCTACAAGTACGGCATCCCGCTCGACGCCGACATTGTCATGGACGTGCGCTTTCTGCCCAACCCGTACTACGTGCCGTCGCTCAGGAAGAAGACCGGGCAGGACGCGCCCGTGGGCAACTATCTCAAAGGCAAGCCCGGCTTCCGCAATTTTCTCAACGGCTATACCGCCCAGATAAAGGCCCTCCTGCCGCTCTATATCAAAGAGGGCAAGTCCTATCTCACCATCGCGATAGGCTGCACCGGCGGCCGCCACCGCAGCGTCTATATCGCCGGCGAGATGGCCAGAAAACTGGAGGCCGCCGGCTTCTCGGTCTCGGAATACCACAGGGATATCCGCAAGTAAAAAGCAGGTACCCCGAAGCAAGGTCCGGAGTTTATGATAAATCTTATCGTCATTACCCACGGGGAGTTCGGCGCCTACCTGATAGAGGCGGCCGAAGGCATAGTAGGCGTGCAGGCCGCAGGCCTCAAGAACGTCTCCATTTCGCCGCGCATGACCCTCGAGCGCGTCAAGGACGCCGTCGCCAGGGCCATAGAGGACATGCGCTCCGAGGACGGGCTGATCTTCCTCATCGACATGCCCGGCGGCACGCCGATGAACGTGGTGCTGCCCCTGGCCAAGGACATCCAGAAATGCGCCGTCATCTGCGGCGTGAACATCAACATGATGACCTCGGCTTTCGCCTACAGGGCGACGCTCGATTTCGACAAGCTTTCCGTCAAGATAGTGGAGGATGGCCGCAAAGCCATCTGCGAGGTCAAAAGCCTGCTGCTCAAGAAGCCGGCCTGACGAGGTAAATTTTATGGTGATACTGTACAGGGTGGACGACAGGCTGGTGCACGGCCAGGTAGTGGAGGGCTGGGTGCCCCACCTGCGCGCCGACGAGCTGGCGGTGGTCTCGGACGAGATCGCCGGCGACGAGATGCGGCGCACGATCATGCGCTTTGCGACGCCCGACGACGTGGAGCTCAAGATCATGACGGTAGACGAGGCCGCCGCCTGGCTGCCGGAGGCGCAGAGCTCCGCGCACAAGGTGCTGGTGCTGCTGCCGGGCCTGGCCGAGGCGCTGGCCCTGGAGGAGAAGGGCCTCAAGATCCCCTCCCTCAATATCGGCGGCATGCATTATTCCGCCGGCAAGAATCTTTCTATAGGCAAGGCTATCTTCCTCAACGACGAGGACTGCGCGGCGCTGAAGGCGCTGGCGGCCGCCGGCATTGAGATAGAGGGGCGCGGCGTGCCGTCCGACACCCCGCTCGACCTGATAGCCGCGATAGCTTAGGGGTTACCCGCAAAAGATGGTTAAACTGATCCTGGCCCTGCACAACCACCAGCCTGTCGGCAACTTCGACAGCGTGCTGGAGGAGGCCTACGCCCTCAGCTATAAACCTTTCTTCGACGTGCTGGAGCGCCACCCCGGCGTGCGCGTCTCGGCCCATTTCTCCGGCATCCTCTACGACTGGCTGGAAAAAAACCACCCCGACTACCTGGACCGCCTGGCCGCGCTGGTAGGTGCCGGCCGGCTGGAGATACTTTCCGGCGGCTACTACGAGCCGATCCTCGCCCTGCTGCCCGAGGCCGACCGCCGCGGGCAGGTGGGCATGATGCGGGACTACGTGCGCCGGCGCTTCGGCGCGGACCCGGCCGGGCTGTGGCTGGCCGAGCGGGTGTGGGAGCCGGAGCTCGCCGGCTCGCTGGCCGCCATGGGCGTGGGCTATACCGCGCTCGACGACATCCATTTCTTCTCCGCCGGTTTCGACGAAAAAGCCCTGACCGGCCGCTACACCACCGAGTACGGCGGCCGCCACCTGGACGTTTTCCCCATCAACCACCATCTGCGCTACCTGATGCCTTTCGCCGAGCCGCAGAAGGTGATAGACTACCTGCGCGGCTTCGAGGGGGCTGACGCCGCGCTGGTGATGGCCGACGACGGCGAGAAATTCGGCCTGTGGCCCGGCACGCACGACCTGGTCTACCGCAAGAGCTGGCTGGACAAGATGTTCTCGCTGCTGGAGGAGAACGCCTCCTGGCTGCAAACGGCGCGCTTCTCCGACTGCCTGGCCGGCCCGTCCAAAGGCCTGGCCTACCTGCCCACCACTTCCTACCACGAGCTCGCCCAGTGGGCCCTGCCGCCGGAGAAGTCCCGCCGCCTGGCCGCCCTGTGGGACGACTCGCCCGAGGATTTCCGGCAGTACCTGCGCGGCGGCTATTTCCGCAATTTCTTCTCCAAGTATCCCGAGGCTAACCGGCTGTACCGCCGCATGCTCCGCGCCAGCGCCAAGGTGCACGCCTCCGGCTCCGGCCTGGGTCTGCAGAGTCTCTACAAGGCGCAGTGCAACTGCGGCTACTGGCACGGCGTGTTCGGCGGGGTGTACCTGCCGCACATCCGCATGGCCGTCTACAAGAACGTCCTCGAGGCCGAGGCCGCCCTGCCCGCCGCGCGCGGTCGCTTTGTGCTGGCCCGCGAGGACTGGGATGCCGACGGCAGCCCCGAGCTGCTGGCCGAGGGGGAAAAAGCTAATTTTTATTTCGCGCCCGCCAAGGGCGGGGGCATGTGGGAATGGGATTACAAGCCGCGCGGCGTTAATTTTGGTTCCGTGGTCTGGCGCCACCCCGAGGCCTACCACGAGGCCGACGCCAGGAGCATAGCCGGCAGCGAGGCGCGCCGCGCCGCCGAGGCCGAGCTGAAAAAGAACCTGGCCTACGACTGGCACCCGCGCATGTGCCTGCTGGACCATTTCCTGCACCAGGATACCGCCCCCGAGGCCTTCGCCCGGGCCAACTACGGCGAGCTGGGCGATTTTGTCACCGGGGAGTATGCCTGCCGCCATTCCGAAGAGGAGGGCGGGCTGCTGCTGAAGTTCTCCCGCGACGGCCACCTGTGGGAGGGCGGCAACGGCCGGCCCGCGAGGGTGGAGAAGGACGTGCTGCTGCGGCACGACGGCTCCTGGCGCGCCTCCTATAAGATCACCAACACCGGCCACGCGAGGGGGCCCTTCTGGTTCGGCACCGAGCTGGCGCTGGCTTTCTCCGGGCGCGAGCTCTGCCCCGCCGCCCAGCGGCAGGGCGTCTCCCTCGCCGAATTCCGCGACCCGGTCTACGGCGGCGTGGAGCTTAAATTTTCCGAGCCTCTGGACCTCTGGTCCTTCCCGCTCGACACCGTCTCGCGGTCGGAGGAAGGCGCGGAAAAAACCTTCCAGGGCTCCGTGCTGCTGGCCCACCTGCGGCGCGAACTTTCCCCGGGCGCCTCGCTCTCTTTTACCATGGAGGTGCGGCCGCTGTGACCGTCCTGCTGAATACCGTCATCTCCTCGGCGCTGGCCGGGCTGCTCAACTTGGACGCCGTCCAGGCTTTCCAGTTCCTGCTGTCGCGGCCGGCCTTCGTGGGCCCGGCGCTCGGCCTGCTCAACGGCTGCCCCATGGAAGGCGCCAAGATCGGCATCCTGCTGGAGCTGCTCTACATAGATTTCATCCCGGTGGGCGGCGTGGTGCCGCCCAACGGCACCGCCGCCGCCGCGGTCGGCGTGCTGGCGCATTCGGCCGGCGGGCTGCCCCCGTCGCTGGCTTTCTTTATCGGCCTCGGGGCCGGCGTGGCTTATTCTTCGCTGGAATACCGCCTGCGCGCGGCCCGCTCGCCGTGGAACGTCCGGGTGGAGGCCCAGGTGGCCGCCGGGGATTTCAACCTGAGCCGCTGGCTGGCCTCGGCCATGTTCGCGGAGAGCTTGGCCATGGCCCTTTACGTGCTGGCCTGGGCCGGCGCCGCCGCGGCGGCCTCCCGGCTGCCGGGGCTGGACTGGCTTTACCCGGGCACCGATTTCGCCTATTCGCTCATTCCCTGGCTGGGGCTGAGCGGTCTGTATTTCAGGTTCAGGGCACAGGTACATAAGAAAGGATAACAGGGAAATAATGCTGGTCTCGATGTTCTTAAGGTCGTTCTTTATCCAGGCGGGTTGGAACTACGAAAGGTTCCAGAACCTGGGCTTCGCCTTTTGCCTGGAACCGGCCCTGCGGCGCATCTATCCCGACCCGGCCAGGTTCAAGGCGGCCCTGCTGCGCCACCTGGCCATCTTCAATACCCAGCCGTACATGGCCTCCTTCGTGCTGGGCAATATAGCGCGCATGGAGCAGGAGGCCTCGGCCTCGCCCTCCCCGGAGGCCGCGCTGAAGAACATGCCCGGGGTTAAGCAGGCCCTGGCCTCCAGTTTCGCCTCCATCGGCGACCGCATTTTCTGGGGCCGCCTGAAGCCGATGACCGTGCAGATCTGCCTGCTGGTCTGGGCAGCCGGCGGTTTCTACGGCTGGCTGCTGGCGGGGATGGACGCGCAGGTTTCCGCCGCGCTGCTGCTGGCCGGGCCGCTGGCCGGCATCGTCTTCTATTCCGCTTTCTCGGTCTACTGGCGCTGGAAGGGGCTGCGGGCCGGCTACACCTGCGGCGGCTCGGCCGCCTGCGCGCTGGACTCGGCCGACTGGCCGCGCCAGATCCGGCTGCTCAGCACCGCCGGCTTCGCCATGTCCCTGGCCATCGTCGTGCTCTCTTTCAGCCTGCTGATCGCCTATAACCGCGGCCACGTCACCTGGCACGGGGCCGCCGTCAGGCTCGCCCTGCCGGTGATGGTGCTGCTGCTGCACCGGGCTTCCCGCGCCTATGGGCGTTCCGTTTTCTTCGCGGCCGGGGTGATCCTGGCCGCCTCGGTACTGTTATTCAGCCTGATAGGACTGCAACCCTTCAAACTCTACTTATGATCAAACGAGAGATAACCATAATCAACGAACTGGGCATCCACGCCCGCCCCGCCGGCATGATAGCCAACACGTCCTCGCGCTTCGTCTGCGACATCAAGCTGGTCAAGGACGGCATGGAGGTCAACGCCAAAAGCATCATGGGCATCATGACGCTGGCGGCCGGCAAGAACAGTATTATCGAAGTGACGGCCAAGGGCAAGGACGAGGCTGACGCCGTGAAGGCGATAGAGGACCTGTTCGCCAGGAAGTTCGACGAGGATTGAATGACTTCTGACCGGAGAACGACATGCTGATAAAAAAAGGCGTAGCCGCCAGCCTGGGCATAGCCATAGGCAAGGCGCACATCGTTAAGGAAGAGAACATCCTTATCGAGCAGAAAGAGATTCCTCCGGAAAAGATAAAGGCGGAGGTAAAACGCTTTAAAGAGGCGCTCGAGAAGACCCGGCTGGACCTGGACGTCATCCGCGGCAAGATCCTCACCGTGCTGGGCAAGAACCACGCCAAGCTGATAGACGCGCACCACCTGATCCTGCAGGACCCGATGATCACCAAGGACGTGCCCCGGCTGATAGTCGCCCGGGGCATGAACGCCGAATTCGCGCTGTCGGAGATCCTGGACAAGGCCGAGGAGCAGTTCGAGAAGATAGACGACGAATTTTTCCACGAGCGCAAGCACGACGTGTTCGACGTGGGCAAAAAGATCATCTCCAACCTGGTGAACTCCGAGAAGGTGTCGCTCAAGGACTTGAAGGAGCCGGTCATCATCGTGGCCCACAACCTGTACCCGTCGGACACGCTGCATATCCGCGAATCCAACAAGGTGCTGGGCTTCTGCATGGACCTGGGCTCCAAGTCCAGCCACACGGCCATCTTCGCCCAGAGCATGGGCATCCCGGCCGTGGTGGGCCTGTCCGACATCAGCCGCCAGATCCAGAGCGGCGATACGCTGGTGGTGGACGGCGAGCAGGGCATGGTCATCATCTCGCCCTCGCCCGAGATCATAGAGAAATACAAGGCCCGCAAGGAAGAGCTGCAGAAGCAGGAGCACTTCTTCCACCGCCTGAAGGGGCTGCCGGCCACCACGCGCGACGGCCACAAGATCAGCCTGATGTGCAACCTGGATTCCGCCGAGGACGCGCCGGAGCTGGCCGTGGTGAAGACCGAGGGCGTGGGCCTGTACCGCACGGAATTTTTGTACATGAACCGCGACTCCGTCCCGTCCGAGGAGGAGCAGCTGAAGGCGTACTCCTCCGTGGTCAAGGGCGCCCCGCATATGCCGCTCACCATCCGCACCGCCGACATCGGCGGCGACCGCGCCACCGAGCTCGGCATCAAGGGCCTCAAGGACGAGCGCAACCCGTTCATGGGCTTCCGCGGCATCCGCCTGTTCATCAAGTACCCGGAGCTGCTCAAGACGCAGTTGCGCGCCATCTACAAGGCCAATACCGAGGGGACCATCAAGATCATGATCCCCATGCTTTCCTCCGTCGACGAGCTGCTGACGGTCAAGAAGATCGCGGCGGACGTGAAGACCGAGCTGGCGGAAGAGGGCTTCGCGGTGAAGAAAGACCCGGAGTTCGGCGTGATGATAGAGATTCCCGCGGCCGCCA
>MGUA01000008.1:145810-146030 GCA_001799735.1 Elusimicrobia bacterium GWB2_63_22
CCTGATCAACCTGGTGGTGCAGACCGCCCACAAGAAGGGCAAGCCGGTCTCCGTCTGCGGCGAGATGGCCTCCGACCCGTTCGCCATCCCGCTGCTGGTCGGCATGGGCGTGGATATCCTGTCCGTCCCGGCCAAGATGTACCTGCGGTCCAAGCACTCGGTGCGCTCCATGAATTTCGAGAAGTTCTCGGTCATCGCCCAGCGGGCGCTGGGCCTGCCG
>MGUA01000008.1:146278-146390 GCA_001799735.1 Elusimicrobia bacterium GWB2_63_22
AATCCGAGGACGGCCAGGACTATATCCTGAACCTCATCGACACCCCCGGCCACGTGGACTTCTCCTACGAGGTGAGCCGCGCCATGGCCGCCTGCGAGGGCGCCATCCTGCT
>MGUA01000009.1 GCA_001799735.1 Elusimicrobia bacterium GWB2_63_22
CGGCGCGCAGGCGCTGTCCAAGTTCCGCCCCGGCGTGCCGATCTACGCCTTCACCCACCACGAGTCCCTGTGCCACCAGCTGGCGCTTAACTGGGGCGTCAAACCGTTCCTGATCGGCAACCCCGACGACCAGCTGTTCAGCGAGGTGGCCCGCAAGACCATGGACGAGCTGCGCGCCTCCGGCCTGGTCACCAACGGCGACCGGCTGGTGTACATGGCCTCGAGCCCGCTGGGCAAGCGCCTGCCTACCAACACCATACGCTGCGAAGTGGTGGGCGACGCCGCCTTCCACGACGAGCCCTGACCTCAGGGGCGGCAAGGAGCGCGCGAACCGCCGGGCAGCCCCGGCGGTTCTGTTTTGGCGCGGGGGCGGTCTTTTTGTATCATAGGTTTATGAGAAAGAATTTCGGCTTTTTACTGGTTTTAGCGCTGCTGGCCGGCTGTGCCGGAACGCAGAAGTCCGGCTCCCCCGCCGACGAACCGCAGTTCCCCCGGGTAGAGTCCGGCGTCGCCGCGCCTCCGGCCTTCGCCCTGCCGGGTGTGCCTTTGAAGAGCGATTTTGAAGCGGAGCTGAAGGTGAAAACGCCCCCCGACGCCGCCCCGGCCGCCGAGGCCGGCCCCCAGGCCGCGCCGGCCGAAGTTAAGCCCGCCGCGCAGCCCGCCCCCGCGGCGGCCGCGCCCGCCACGGGCAACGACCTGGAGTTCCACCTCGGGGCCGCCAGGCGCTACGCCGCCCGCAGGCAGTACCGTTCGGCCGCGGCCGAGTACGGCGCCGCGCTGCCCTTTCTTCCCGCCGGGGACGCCCGGGCGGTCTACCTGCTGGAGCGGCAGGGCGCCATGGTCTTAAGGGCCGGCAGCGGGGCCAAAGCCCGGGAGCATTTCCTCGCCGCCATCACCAAAGCCGAAGAGCTTAAAACCGCCGGCAACGACCTGGCCAATGCCCACCTCGGCCTCGGCTACTGCCTGGAGAAAGCCGGGGAGCTGCCCGCGGCTATAGCCAGTTATGAAAAAGCCCTGGAGCTGTCAGCCAGCCCCAAGGTGAAAGCCAGGCTCGCCGAGACAATAAGCGGCCTGAAAAAGACACCGGCCAAATAGGCCCGGGGGCCTTTGCCGCGTGCGGCCGCATTCTGTAAAAAGGCGCGATGTCTAAACTGGAAAATCAGACCATGCTGGTCACCGCCCTGCGGGCTTTCACCGGCGCGCTCCCGCCCGGCTACACTACCGAGAAAGAATTCTTCCTGACTTCTCTGACGAACATGGAGGAGTACCTGGGCGAACTGCAGAGGGAGACCCTGGCGGAGGCCTGCGGGAGCTTCCTGCGCCGGCTGGACGCCCGGCGGGTGGGGCCGGCGGAGATAGACGCTTTTAAGGCGGCGGTGGACCACCTCCTTTCCAACGAGGATTTCCGGCTGGTCAGCGCCGGCATGGCGGGCAGCCCCGACTTTATCCGGCAGCGCCTCTCGGGCGTACGGCCGGTTTCGCTGCTGCGCGCCGCCAAAAAAGGCGGGGTGCTGCACCCGGAAACGGCGCGGCGCCTGGACGCGGTCTATTCCCGGCTTAACTTCCCCGCCCTCGTCCGCCAGGTGGAGGCCGCGCCCAACGACCTCGCCGCCAACGCCGCCCTCGGGAGGGCACGGGAGGAAGTGGCGGAATACTGCGTGCTCTACCGCGTCCAGGCGGGGGCGGCCGACACGCTTACGCCTTTTTCCCTGGCCACCGTGGACGCCGCGCTGGCCGCCAGCTACCTGCTGTTCCGCAACATAGGCAAGGCCACCGGCCGGGCGCTGTAGGGCGCGGGGCCGCCGGGTCTGCGGTCCTTCTCCGCCGGGTTTTCCCGGCGGTTTTTTATTTTGGCTGTTTACTTGGGCTTCGGCGGCGGCGCCGGCGGGGGAACGTCGGCCTTAAGGGGGATGTGGAAGAAGAAGCGCGAGCCTACTCCGAGTTCCGACTCTATGCCCATCTCGCCGCCGTGCCGCTGCACGATCTCGCGGGCGATCTTGAGGCCCAGACCGAAGCCGGCCTTGCGCATGCCCATCGCTTCCTTGGTCTGGAAGAACCGCTCCCACACGCGGGGCAGGTCCTCTTTGGAAATACCGATACCGGTGTCGATGACGCTGACCTCCACCCGGTCGGGCTTGAGCTCGGCCTTGATGGTGATCTTGCCGCCTTCCTTGGTGTACTGGATGGCGTTGGTGCAGAGGTTCTGCACCACCTGGCCCACCCGGGCGTCGTCGCCGGCCAGCGGCGGCAGGACGGGCGGCACTTCCAGGGTCATATTGAGCTTGCGGGTCGCCGCGGCTATCTTGACGCGCTCGTACACGTCGTTCATGACGGCCAGCAGGTTCAGGTTGGTTATCTCCACGCGCAGCTTGCCCGACTCCATGGCGGCCAGGTCCACCAGGTCGCTGATGAGCACGTTGAGGGTCTTGGCCGAGGTCTGGATGTTGGCGGCGTAGCGCCCCTCGCTGGGCATGGCCTTGAGCTTGTTGGTCAGCACCTCGGCGTAGCCGAGGATGGCCGTCAGCGGGCTCTTTACGTCGTGCGCGACGGTCGCGAAAAATTTCTTCTGAAAGCCGTTGACCAGCTCCAGCTGGTTCTTCTGCTCCTGGGTTTCCTTGAACAGGCGGGCGTTCTCCATCATCAGGAAGCGCCGCTCCAGGGCCTTCTGCACGGAAAAGATCAGGCGCGAGGGTTCCACCGCCCCGGTGGTTTCCTTGAGCAGCGCGTCGTCCAGGCCCAGCTCCACTACCTGGCTGACGCCCTGCAGGGCCGCCTTGAGCGGGTACTGGTCCACCATGAAAATAATGCGCATGTCCGGGTCGCGCTCGCGCATCTTCTGCGCCAGCTCGGCCCCGGAATACTGCGAGGAGGCCGCCGAGGTGCCGATGACGGCCAGGTGGAAGGCGCCCTTACGGCACAGGCCCAGGGCGTCGTCGCCGCTCATGGTGGGGGTGACCTCGTAGCCGGAGCTCATCAGGGCCTGGCCCAGCGTGGTGAGGGCCGGCTTGAAAGTGTCGAGCAGCAGGATGCGCTCGGGCTCCCGCTGCTTCAGGCGGATGTCGGCGCCCTCGGTGCTCTCCACCAGGATGGCGGCCACGCGCCCGGCGTGCTCCCGGGGCAGGGCCACGGGGTCCCCGTCCTTGATCGCCTGCAGGGCGTAGTGGGCGGTGTCCATGCCCGAGACGAAATAGCAGACGGCTTCGGGGGAAACTTTGCGGATGGCGGCGTCCAGCAGGTAGGCCCCGGCCAGCGCCCCGGCGAACTGGGCCACCATGATATTGCCGGGCAGGATGGCGGCCGGCGTTTCAGACTCGTCGGAACCGCCCAGCAGGGACCAGCCTTTCTTCGGCTTGTTGGCCTGCGCGGCGGCTCGGCGGGCCTCGTCGCGGCTGCGGATGAATTCCGGCAGTTCGCCGGCGGATTCCACGGTCTCCGCCTGCACGCCGGACTGCTGCAGGGCGGCCTGCACGGCGCCGGTACTAAAGAGCACCTGGTCGGCCAGGATCACCAGCGGGCGGGCGATGACCCGGCACTGGTCCCCGAAGCCCATGGGCAGCGGCCAGCTCAGGCGGCGCAGCGGCGAGCTGAGGGTGGGGGCTATGCTGGCGGTAGACTCCAGCAGGAACATGTGTACTTTCGGATATTGTTTGTGCAGGGCGAGGAAGGCTTCCCGCTCGGCGGGGGGGACCTTGCTGAAGTCCACCACTATGGCGGTGCAGTCGCCGGCGGCCAGGCGGTCGGCGGCGTATTTAAGTGTGGGCACGCAGAGCGCCTCCATCTCCCTGCCGGAGATGGACGGGGTCATCTCGTCCAGGAGTTCCCTCCCGGTGGAGACCAGCAGTACGCGGCCCTTGGTTTCACCCATTAAAACTATTATAGCGGGAGGGGGGGAGGCGTTGCAAATCATTTAAGGCTTGACATTGTATTAATGTACTAGTACAATTAGAGTATGGAGAGAGACAACAACGACCCGGTCCTGGCAGGGCTGAAGATAGACCACCGCTCGGGCCGGCCCGTGTACGCGCAGATAACCGAAGGGATAAAGGCGCTGATCTACGGCAACCGGCTCAAGCCCGGCTTCCAGCTGCCCACGGTGCGCGCGCTGGCCGAGGCCCTGGACATAAACCCCAACACGGCCGCCAGGGCCTACCGCGAGCTGGAGCGTGACGGCGTCATTAATTCGCGCGTGGGCCGCGGGACTTTTGTGGAGCGTCTGGATAAAGCGGAGGGGGAGAAGGCGGTGGAGTTGCGGCTTAAGGAGCTGGAGCTGGAGTTCCAGTCCCGCTGCGTGGAGCTGGGCCTCAATAAGGCGCAGTTCCTGGACTATATAAGGAAGGGGCAGGGAGGGAAATGATGAACAAGATAAAAGAAGCGTGGGCGATGGTAAAACTGAGCGGGCGGGTGCTGGGCAGGAACCCGTTCCTGGTGGCGTACATCCTGGCTTCGGGGCTGGGGGTTTCGGTCCTTTTCGGGGCCGCGCTGACCCCCGTGGCCTTGAACCTGAACAGCGGCAATACACAGTTTCTCGAGCCCTACGCGAACGTCCTGCCGGCTCAGGCCGACAGGAAAAAACTGACCGACCGCATAGAGCCGCACTGGGCCCCGCTCGGGGCTACCGCGGCGGCGGTGTATTTCGCGGGCACGCTCATCATCGTGTTCTTTAATGTGGCCTTCCTGGCCAGCGTAAAGCGCATAATCAACGGCAAGAAAGTCACCTTTAAAGAAGGCCTGGGCCTGGCCTGGGAGCGGCGCGGGGCAGTGCTGCAGTGGGCGCTGTTCTCCGCCACCGTCGGGGTGCTTATAAACGCCCTGAAAGGTTACCTGGACAACTGGCTGGCCCGCCGCGTGCTGGGCCTGGCCGAGCTGGGCTGGCGGCTGGCCGTCTTCCTTGCGCTGCCGGTAGTCGCCGCGGAAGGGCTGACCCCGCTGCAGGCGCTGCGCCGGTCAGGGGACATCTTCCGCAAGACCTGGGGGCAGACCTTTGCCGGCGGTCTCGGCATCGGCGCGTTCCAGCTGGCGGTCTGGCTGCTGGTGGGGGTTGTGCCCGGCATTGTGCTGTTCTACCTCGGCCTGTATAACACCGGCGCCAACTACGGCCTGGCGCTGGCCGGCGTCGGCTGGATGCCGCTGTCGCTGATACTGATAGGGCTGGTCGGCGAGTCCATGCTGATGGTCCTGCGCATGGTGCTGTACGTCTTCGCCGTGGAGGGCGTGGTGCCGGAGGAATACAAGGAGCAGGAATGCGCCTGGTTCGTGGCGCCGCGCGCCTGAGCCTTGCCTGTTTTAGGCTCGCAACCGCCGGGGAAACCCGGCGGTTTTGTTTTGGGCGGTTTTATGTTGTTTAATTGTTACTATGACTGACGCTGAAATGCCCGGACCGGGCGTAAAACTTTTCATAGCGGCGCTGGCGCTGCTCTCGCTGCTGCTGCCGGCGGCGCTGCTGCTGCTGCTGGCCGCCGGGGGGCTGCTGAAGACCGCCGCCGTCTCTTCTGACGCCGGCCGGCTCTGGGCCCTGGGCGCCGGGATGCTGCTGGGCGGGTTCGGGCTCTGCACCGCGCCCCTCGGCCTGCCGATAGTGCTGAAATGGCTTTTCGTCCCGCGGCGCGTGTACCTGTTCGTCAGCGGAGGCTTCGTCAGCGCGGTGGCGGGTTCCGCCGCGCTGATCGGCCTGGCCGTCTACGCCTGGCTGCGGCTGGCTCCGGCCGCCGCCGCGCCCGGCGCCCTGGACGGGCAGTGGCTGGCGCTCTCCGCAATGGCGCTGGCGGCCGGCGTGGGCGTGCGCGTCACGCTGGAATTCGGCCGGTTCCGCCGCCAGCTCCTGCTGGGCAAGGCAAGCCTGGACCCCGAAGAGCTGGTCTGCCGCCCGGGGGAAAAGGCGCAGGCCTGGCTGAACACGGAGAAAAAGGCGGTCACGGTTTCCGCCGAGCTGAAGCTTTACGACGCCGAGGCCGAGTTGAAGGCGTCGCGCGCCGCGCAAGTCGGGGAGCCGCAGGCCGCGCCCGCCGGCTGGCGCTACAGCCTCACCTGGACCCTGCCCGAAGAAGTGCCGGTACCTCCCGGCGGCTCGTGGGAGCTTTCGGTGGAGGCGCGCGGCCGCGGCGGGGCGGTCTACAACGATTCCATAATAGTGAAGGACCGGTAGCCGCTTGCGCGCCGATTATCTGGTAGACCTGTCGGGGGCGGGTTCCGGCCTTGTGCGCTTCAGGGCGGAATTCTCCGGCCTGCCGCCCGGCTCGGCGCTGCGCCTGCCGGCCAGGCTGGCGAGGGTCGGCGTGGAGGTATGCGGTCTCCGCGCCGCGGACGCTGCCGGCAAGCCGCTGCGGCTTAAAGCCCGCGGCGAGAGAATATCCGTCCCGGCCCGGGCCTTCGTCCTGGAGTACTCACTCCATATCTCCTTCAAAGAATGCGCCGGCACCGATAAAGAAATAGAGCTGCTCTATCCTTTCCTCAACGGCTCCGAGCTGTTCCTGGGTTCCGGGGCCCTGGCCTACCCGGAAGACCTGCGCAGGCTCGCGCCGCGCCTGAAGGCGAGCCTGCGCGTGGAGGGCCTGCCGGCCGGCTGGCGGCTGTTCTCCAGCCTGGCGGAGGGCCCCGTCAGCCCGGCGGCGCTGGATTCTTTCTTCCTCTACTTTTCCAAAAGGTCCCCGCGTGCCCACGCCTACCGCGGGCTGGCCTGTGTCACTGACTTTTCCCTGCTCGTGCAGGCGGGCAAGACCATACCGCTCGGCGCCCCGGAAGTCTGGGCGTGGACGGACATGGTGATGGGGTCGCTGGAAAAATATCTTTCGCCGTACAGGGGTTTTAAAAAGCTCAGTGTCCTGCTGCTGCAATGCCCCGCCGATTTTGAGCAGCTGACCGGGGGGCGCGCTTTTGCCGCCGGGGAGAACGTGGCGGGCGGCATTCTGGCCTATACGCCCAAGTCACCTGAATATATAAAGCGGCGCTACGGCTACACCAGCTACGCCTATCACCTGCGCGACGGCCTGGCGCATGAGCTGACGCACTTTTATTCTACCGGGGCCTGGCAGGGCCGGTATAAATCCATGCTGTTCCCGGCCGAAGTCTGCCCCCCGCAACAGCGGCGGCTTATCGGCGAGGCCCTGACGGCCTATTTCCACAACGGCGTGATCCGCTGCCGCCCGGGGGCAAAGCCGTCCTTCATCTCCGGCAAAATTCTGCCCGCCCTGCGCGCGTGGGCGCTTAAGCCGGGCAAGCGCCCGCTGCTGGACCTCTTTCTGCTGGACCTGTGGCTGCGCGCCGGCGGGAGTTCCCTGGCCGGAGCCGTGAGGCTCCTCTTGCGGGAATACGGGGAGAAACACCGGCCCTACAGGTCGGCCCTGGCCCTGGTGCGGGCAGCCGAAGCCTGCCGAAGCGCGGCGCTGCCGGCCCCTCTTAAAAAGGCGATCCTGACGGAGTACGCGCCGGATTACGCCGGGGAGCTGGCGGGTTTCCCCGGCTGGAACAGGCCGGATTTCAGCCCGCTGCGCGGCTAGGCTGCCGGCGCGACTAAAAAAATAACGGCGGGGCCTTTGCCCCGCCGTTCTTTTTTACTGTGCCCGGCTAGAACTTGTGCCAGAGCATCTGCGTGGTGACGTCGTGGTGGAACAGCACTTCCGAGGATTTAACTATGCTGCCCAGCTCCTTGGGATTGCGGTCCGCGGAGGCCTGCTTGTGGTGCGCGTATTTCTCGTGCGGCTCGTCCCCGATAAGCTTCTTCAGGAAGTCGCTGGCGCGGTACAGGCGCAGCGCGTCGTGGATGTTGCCCGGCAGGTAGCGCACGCGGTCGCGCTTGCCCTCGTCCTTGGTGAGCGGCTGGCCGTGCAGGGCGGTGCCGATGAGCGCGAACAGCGCCAGGTAGGGGTTGGCGTCGGGGCCCACCGAGCGGATCTCCAGCCGGGCCGAGCGCTCGTTGCCGGCCGGGATGCGGATCATGGCGCCGCGGTCCACGGCCGAGACCTTTATCTGGTTGGGCGCCTCGTAGTGCGGGTCCAGCCGGCGGTAGGCGTTGACGCTGGGGTTGAGCACCAGCGACAGCTCCTGCGCGTGGTTGAGCAGGCGCGAGACGGCGTCCCAGGCGGACCGGGACATGCCCTCCTCGCCTTTGGCGTCGTAGAAGATGTTCTTGCCGCCCTTGGAGAAGGACAGGTTGAGGTGCATGCCGCTGCCGTTCACGCCGGAGACTGGCTTGGGCAGGAAGGTGGCCGTCATGCCCATGTTGGCCGCCACCTGGCGGCAGACCAGCTTGTAGAGCTGGATCAGGTCGCAGGCGCGCACGGCGTGGGCGTGGGAGAAGTTGAGCTCGAACTGAGACGGGGCCACCTCGGGGTGGTCCTTCTCATTGCGGAAGCCCATCGCGCGCTGCGCCTCGGCCGCGGTGTCTATGAATTTCTTGAGCGGGTCCAGCGGCAGCGAATGGTAATAGCCGCCGGTGGAGATAAGCTCGAAGCCGCTGACCTGGTTGTAGCTCTGCTCGGCGTTCAGGCCTTTTACCAGGAAGCCCTCCACCTCGGCCGCCACGTTGGCGGTGAGGCCCTTGGATTTTTTCATCTCCCGGGCCAGCTCGGCCAGCCGGGCGCGGAAGTCGGAGTCATAGAGCGACTTGTCGCGGTTGAGCACGGTGCCGAAGATGATAACTTTTCCGGGCCCGAACACGTCGGAGGGCAGCCAGACTATGCTGCCCCAGTCTATGCCCAGGCGCAGGTCGGATTCCCGCTGGGCGGAAAAGCCGCGTATCGAGGAGCCGTCGAAGGTGAGGTTGTCGTTGGCCGAGAGAAAGAACTGCTTGTCGTAGTCCAGCATGTGGAAGCGGCCTTCTATGTCCGTGAAGCAGACCGTTACCGCCTTGAGGCGCTTTTCGCGGCGCAGGTAGTCGCAGTACTTCTTCTCCAGTTCGGCGGGGGAAAGCTTCTCCGCGGCGTCGGCCGCCTCCAGGTTCAGGGTTTCAAGTTCATCGTAGGGAATCTCAAGGAAGTTCTTCAGGCCGGGGGTGGGGATTTCGTTGTTTTTAGGCATAATCTCCTCTTTTTAAACTAAAATTGCAAATGGATACTATAAATATAGCATAAACTATCATAAAGTCAATACCTATTTGGTCAGCATGTGCCTGGCGGGATTGACTTGGCGGTCTATGTCTGGGAGAATATAGCTATGGAAGAAAGCGACAACGGAAGGGGCTGGATATTTTGGCTGCTGGTGGTGCCGGCCGCGCTGGCTACCGGGGCGCTGCTCACCAGGTGGGCGCTGCAGCGGCCCGCGCCGGCGCCGCAGGCGCAGGTGGCCGAAAGCGCTCCCCCCCGACAGCCGGCCATGCCGGCCGCGCAACCCGCGGAGAGCCAGCCCTTTGATCTGCCCGGCGACGAGCCGGACAGCGGTGAGCCCGCAGTGAGCTGGGGCAAGGAGCCCGCCGCCGCAACCGGCGCCGCTGGAGCGGCTTCAGCGGCGGGGGCCGCCGCCGATCCCGGGGAGTCCAAAAAGAGTTTCGGCCTGGGGCTCGCCTACGGCGCGCTGACGAAGGCTTCCGAAAAGCTTTTAAATAATCCCAAGGCGCTGGGCGCGCTGTTCAATAACGATTACGTGGTGAAAGGGTTCATGTCGAGGGATACGGTAAAGCAGGCTACGGCCAGCCCGGCCGCGCTGGCCGCCTACCTTAAAAACCCCGCCAACATGAACAAGTTCATGGCCAAGGCGCCGGTGCAGAGCGGCATGAATAACAGGGAGCTCGTGAACGCCGTGGCTTCCAGCAAGCTGGCGGGGGCCATGCTGGACACCCCGGGCGGCAAGGCGCTGCTGAAGGACCCCTCGGCCATGGCCGATATTCTGAAGGCCAATCCGGGGCTGATAAACGTGCTGGGCAACCCGGTGATGATAGAGGCGCTGATGAACAACCCCAAGACCGCAGGTGTGGTGACGCAGATAACGATGAGCGGCGCCGGCCGCTGAGGGGGCGCGCTCTTCTTGTTTCCGCCGCCGGGCAGTCCCGGCGGTTTCGCTTTTTAAGGGGCTGGTCAGTCCTTGAACACGAAATCTTTTTCGTGCAGTCCCTGGCTTATGCTCCAGGGTACCATCTTGGCGAAGATGTCCAGGATGATCAGGGCGTTGTAGTTGGCGTCTTTCTGGGAGGCCTTCCTGACCCGGTCCACTATGGCCAGGTTCAGCGCCGTTATGGTCTCGTAGGCCTTGTTGAGGTCGTTCAGGTCCCAGTCGGGTTCCTGCCCGTTCTTCTTGCGGAAATACTGCTGCAGCAGGTAGGTGGAGACGGACCGGTAGATGGTTTCGTTGAGCGAGGCGAAAGGCAGGTGGTATTTGGCCATCGGCTTGAGGAAGTTCATCTTCGGGCAGCCGCTGGTGGCCATGTACAGGCCTATGGCCGAGCTCAGCGCCCCCTGCAGGCTGATGTGCTTGAAGTATTCCCGCTCTTTCGAGATAACGCGCGCGTCCACCATTACCGTGGAGGCCTTGTCGGAAAAGGTCTTGGTTATCCAGGCCAGGTTCCGGGCGATGGGGCAGTATTTGTGCTGGGCGGCGGTGAAGGGGCAGATAGGGCACTTGCCGAATTCGAGCAGCGCCCAGTCCGGAAGATCGGTGTCCTTGTGCGGTATCGCCGTGTAGGTGGATGGGTCCAGCTGTATGTCTATGACCTGCTCTTCGCCGCTGTCGAACTTCAGGATGTATTTATAGGACATTCTGACATTCTATATAATCTCTCCGCCCTTGCGCTCCGGGCCGAGCGAAATGTTAGAATCCAATTGCCGGCAGCGGGGGGGAGGATACATGGTGCACAAATTCAAAGTGAACACTCTGGCCAGGTCGGAGATGGCCGATATTACGCGCGAGGTGCAGGGCGTGGTCCGCGAGAACGGGCTGGAGGGCGGCGTCTGCCATATCTTCGTGCCGCATACCACCTGCGGCCTGGGCATAAACGAGAACGCCGATCCTGACGTTAAGCGGGATATCATCGCCAAGCTCGACGACGCCGTCTCGGAGGACTTCGACTATCGCCACGCCGAGGGCAACTCCCCGGCGCATATAAAGTCCGTGCTGGTGGGGCCGTCGCTGACGGTTTTTGTGGAAGAGGGCGGGCTGCAGCTGGGCACCTGGCAGGGGATCTATCTTTGCGAATACGACGGGCCGAGGACGCGCGAGGTCTGGGTTAAGCTGGTAAAGGCCTGAGGGCCGGCCCTCAGGCCTAGGCGTCCCAGTAGGCTTCCTGCAGGCTTTCCTCCCTCTCGGGCAGGCCGCGCATCAGGCGCGGAGAGTTCTGGGCCAGCACCTCGAAGCTGACGCGGTTGGCGTACTTGGAGATCTGCGACATCGAGGAGTAGGTCAGCGTGTTGACCAGGTTCTTGGGGGATTTGGGGATCTTGGTCTGGTGGAATTTCCTCGCGCCCATGTCGTGCAGCAGGGCCGCCAGCGCGCCGTCGCCGGCGCCGTTGGTGTTCTTTATGATCTTCGGGCCGCCGAGGAAAGGGTTGATGTGGGTGTAGATCTTTATGGGCCGCCGGCAGTCGCTCCGGCGCATGGGGCGGCTGAACTCGTAGAGGTTATAGTCCACCAGCGACTTGGTGTGCAGCTTATGGGTGGTCTTGCGGGCGTGGTCCTCGTCCACCCAACCGGCCAGGTACAGGCCGTGCTCGCCAACGGTCAGCAGGGCCAGGTCGGCCATGGCCAGCGCGGCGTCGGCCGCCA
The DNA here is from genome assembly GCA_001799735.1 of Elusimicrobia bacterium GWB2_63_22. Lineage (GTDB taxonomy): Bacteria > Elusimicrobiota > Elusimicrobia > Elusimicrobiales > UBA9959 > UBA9959. The sequence continues at coordinate 11,686 of MGUA01000009.1, forward strand.
GCAGCGGGTCCTTGAGACCGGTCAGCGCCAGCGCCTCCTGGTCGTTCATGGCCACGCAGGTCACATACTTCTCTATAAAAGAACGGAAGAAATCCCGCTTGGACTCGATGAGCGAGGCGGTGCCGAGTGTCAACACCACCGGCACGCGCGCCTTGAGGGCCGTCTCGCAGGCTTTCACCGTGGAGCTGAAGATCGGGTCCTTCTCCTCGCGCAGCAGGTAGGCCGAGATCAGCAGGGCCGAGGCTTTTTCAATGACTTCAGAGGGGATATAGTCCGGGGCCAGGTCGTTCATGCAGCCCTTGCTGATGCCGAAGGTGCGTTCCCCGTCGGGCGTGACGAAGCAGATGGCCCGGCCCATGGCGTTCTCCGAGGGCTGCAGGTAGGAGAGGTCCACCTTGGCGCTGGTGTTGCGGATGTACTTGAAAGCGTAGTCGCCCACGGTGATGTTGCGGGTGATGGCGCCCAGCGCCACGGAGCGCTCTTCTGAAAGAATGGAGTAGTTGTGCAGGGTGTTGCCCACCGAGCCGCCGGCGTATTCGCCGCGTATTCTGTCTCCGGTTTTGAGTTCGCGGTAGACGTCCTCGGCGGTCCGGTCCGCGAGGATCTGCGACTCGCCCTTCTTAAGGCCATAGCGGTCCAGGAAGCCCTGGTCCACGGAACATTCGATGTCCACCAGCAACTGGTCGATGCCCACCAGGTAGAACGGTTCCGTCTCCAGGAAATGCGGGTCGGCGCTTTCGCGGCCTTTCTGGGTGACGGGGAAGTAGTGTTCGCTCTTTCTTTTTCCGGGGAATTTCATGTTCTTTCTACTATGATACAAAGTAAGCCCGCCGGCCCGCCAGAAGGCCGCGCCGGCCCCACGCAAAAAAGTTAGAATAGCGTTGTGAACGACAACCTCATTCTCCCCCTGCTGCTGGTCACCGGCGGCATAGTGCTGCTGGTCATCGGCTGGCTCAAACGCAGCAAGTCGCAGTTCTTCGGTACCGTGCCGCTGCGGCTCACGGGCGGCCTGATGCCGGACGAGACGCAGTTCATCACCGGCACGGCGCAGAGCTTTGTTAAAGTGACCGCGCCCGCCTCCAGAAGAGAGTGCGTCTTTTATCTCGAAGAAGTGGAGCGCCTGCAATCCGGCTACGGCCGGCACGGCAACAGTGCGCGCTGGGTTTCGGAAGGGTACACGCCCTACGGCGCCTTCTTCCTGAAGGACATGGACGGCGGGGCCTTTGTGCTGCCGGGGCGCCTCGGCCTGGACCTGAAAACCCCCAGGTTTTCCGATAACGAGGACCTGCTCCCCGGCATGGCCGCCGCCGGCGCTATCCGGCGCACCGAGCAGATAATACCGGAGGGCGAGACCGTTACGGTCCTCGGCGTGCCGCGGCCGCTCAGCGAGCTTATGCGGTATCTCCGCTCCGGCCAGGATTTCGGGCTGCCCGCCGACCTGGTAAAACGCCTGGCCGACATGGAGAAGGACCCCGCCTACGCCCGCCTGCCCTGCTTCTTCGGCGACGGCCTGCGCGCTCTCACCGACCGGCCGCATGCGGAGTATGTAGAAGGCACCGCCGCCGCAGGCGCCAACTACCTGCAGCTCGGCGCCCTCCTGCTCGCCGGCGGCGTTGCCGCCCTCCTCTACATGCTCAAGAGTTCCCTGCCCCCCAGCGACCCCTACTGAGCTGTCAAGCCCCTATTAAAGATTTAATATTTATTTGACTTGCCATCCGGCGGTACGCCTGTTATATTATGGGTGGAGCTGCTGCCGTATGCTTAAGCCGGTTCAACTGTGTCTCTCTATCCTGTTCGGCGTCCTGGGCGCCGCCGTGCCCGCTTTTGCCCAGGACTTGACGCCGCCCACGGTGGGCGTTGTCGTCCCCGCCGGCTATTCCCACGTTAACTCCCTGGCCGAAGTTTCCGGTACGGCTCACGACGCTTCCGGAGTTTCGGACGTGCAGCTCAGCCTGGTCCGCCTTTCCGATGAGTACTACTGGGATGGCGCCGCCTATACCGCCACGCCGAGTTTCCTTACAGCTTCGGTCTCCTCGCTCACCTGGACCTACGCCACGCTGCCCGCCTTTGTTAACGGGGCCGCCTACAGCGTTTCGGCGCGGGCTCTGGACCTGGCCTCCAACTGGTCGGTGGTCTACTCCACCGCCGTCTTCTACTACGACTCCAACGAGCCGGTTTCCGACGTTGCCTACCCTGTCAGCGGGTCCGTGATCTCAACTTTTACAGGTATCAGCGGCACGGCCTGGGACGCGGAATCCTTCGCCCCGCAGGTCTGGGTGCGGGTGATCCGCGCTGCGGATAACCAGTTCTGGAACGGCGCCATCTCTCAATGGACCGCTGCGGAAGCCTGGAATCTGTCCGTAGGCAGCGTTACCTGGACGTATTCGGGGCTGGCGCAGGGCGACCTCACCACGGGCGCCACGTATTTTGTCCTCTCCCGCGCCGCCGACCTGGCCGGCAACGTGCAGGCGCAGGTAGTGAACAGCAGCACTTTCGTCTATACGGGCGCCGCGGCCGGCGCCGGCTTCACCGGGGACTTCTCCCAGCCCGGCGGCGCGGCGTTCGACGGGGGGGCGGACGACGCCGCGACGGACATTGCGATAGACACTGTCACATTTGGCGGACCCTATCTGTATGTCCTTGGCTACTCGTCCAGGGGGCCGACCATGGATTCCCTGGTGGTTAAGTACAACTCTTCCGGCGTGCTTGTTTCCTCCGCGATCTTCGACAGCGGGTTCAACGACAGTCCGGAAGGGATCGCGGTGGATGGTTCGGGGAATGTGTTTATAACCGGCAGCGGCAACGCCTGCGTTACCGTAAAATACGACTCCACGCTGGTTTTACAGTCGACGGCCTCCTATCCCGCCTGCGTGGCCCAGGACCTCGCCATAGACCGGGCGGGAAACGTTTTTGTGGCTGGCTCCAAGGACGACAACGCCCTGGTTGTAAAGTACGACAACAACCTTTTGATACAATCCACGGCCGTTTATGACGGCGGAGATGCCGATGTGGCGGTCGGGGTTGCCGCCGACGCTTCCGGAAATATTTTTTCAGTTATCGGAACCCCGCTTAACGGCGCCGGCGGAAATTATCTCACCATGAAGCTAAGCAACAGCCTGGTCATCCAGGCTACCGCCGTTTACAACGGAGGTTTCAGGGATTGGCCCGAAGCGATAGCCGTAGACGCTTTGGGCAACGTGTATGTGACCGGGGAGTCCGGCAATGGTCTGGATACCGACGCTTTGACCGTTAAATACAACAACGCCCTGCTGTTCCAGTCTTCGGCCGCCTATAACGGCGGGGCGGACGATTCCTCGCTTGGGGCGGCGGCCGACAACCTTGGGAATGTTTATGTCGCCGGCTGGTCCGGCAACGGTTCCGACAACGACCTCCTGCTGCTGAAATACTCTTCCGGCCTTATGCTGTTGTCCACCGCCGCCTACAATGGCGGCGCCGAGGATTGGGCGGCCGGGGTGGCGGCTGGGAGCAGCGGGTATGTTTACGCAGCCGGCGGTTCGGGCAGCGGCGGGGATTCCGATTTTAGCGTCCTGCGCAGTTCTATGGCGGGCCAGGCGCCCCAGGACCTGCCGCCGCCGGCGCCGGTGATCATACAGCCGCCGCATAACTCGGTGGTGAATTCCATGCCGCAGCTCTCGGGCACCGCTATCGACGACGTGGCGGTCTCCTCGGTGGTGCTCTCCATACGCCGCACAGCGGACGGCCTGTTCTGGGACGGCGCCGCCTGGGCTGCCTCCCAGACCTGGCTGAGCGCCGCTACCACCGGGTACTCCTGGTTTTACGGCGCAGTGCCGGCCTGGACGGACACCTCCACTTACACCGTTAACGCGCGCGCCATGGACAGCTCCGGCAGCTGGTCCGCCGCCTACTCTACCAGCACCTTCGTGTTCAACAGCGCCCTGCCGTCGGGCTGCGCGCAGGCCTTTAACGTAAAACTCGACGGGTCCATGGAATACCAGGGTATCCAGGCCGCGCTCAACGCCCTGCCGCAGAGCCTGTCCGGCAATGCCTGCGTGGTGCTGCGCGACGCCGCCACCTATAACGAGCAGGTGACCGTGCGGAATTTTGCCAACAACGGCTACCGCATAAAGATCATGGCCGACCCGTCTTTCGTCAGCTCCGCGCCGGCGGTCAGCCCGCCCGCCCTCTCCACCGCCGCCTTCCTTATCTTCAACGACAGCGTGACGCTGCAGGGGATAAATATAAGTCCCGCCAACCCCGTCGCCTACGGAGTTCTTTCTTCTTCGGCCGGCCTGACCCTTGCCGGAGTTAATGTGGCCGCGGGCGGAAATATCTTCACCGCGGGCGTCTCGCTCTCCAGCGGCAGCGTCATCTCCGGTTCCGGCATCGCGGTGCAGGATGCCGAGGGCGTCATGCTGACCGGCACACTTAGCTCTGTCGGCCAGAGCACCATAACCTGCGACACCTCCCGCTATTCCGCCCTCACTTTCTCCGGCGCGTCCTCCAATACCGTGACCGGGAGTTTTCTCTCCAACCCCAACGGCCGCGTGGTGTATGTTTCCACCAGCGCCAACGGTAATGCCATCGCGCAAAGCGTCATTGCCAGCGATTCTAACGCCATAGGCATGTTCGCGGCGCTTTACGTCCGGGCTTCTTCCTCCAACACGGTTTCGGATACGGTCATCAATAATCCGTCGGGTGTGGCGGCCTATCTCGGCGTCGGCGCTAACTACAACTCCATAATTCGCAGCACCATGACCAGCGTGAGCACCGGCTACCAGGCCCTGCGCATCTCCGGCGGGGCGTACAACACGGTGGCCGGCAGCTACATGTACACCACGCTCGGCTACGCCCTGTCCATCGGCGTGAACTCCGGCTCCGACTACAACACAATAACCCAGAGCACCATGGCCAGCAATTCCATCCCGCTGTCCGCCCTCTATGTTTACCGCGCCTCGGGCAATACGGTGGACGGCTGCGTCATCTCCAACCCCTCCGGAGACGGCGCGTACCTCTGGGATAATTCCAATAACAACACGATCAGCCGCAGCAGCGTAACCAGCAACGCGGCCGGCAAATACGCCATGCATTTCTCAGGGTCCTCTGGTAACCAGGTGCAGGACAGCTACCTGGCCAATCCTCCCGGCTACGGCCTGCAGTTCGCCGGCGGCGCCGTCAATCAGCTGCTTCGCAGCACGGTCAGCGTCAATTCAATTTACGCCGCGTTCACGCTGGACAATTCCACCGGGAACACTGTTTCGCGCAGCGTTATCTCCAACCCTTCCGGCTACGGCGCCTTCCTGGGCTTCGGGGCGAACCATAACACTGTCGACTTCAGCCGCATTTCCGCCGACGCGGCGGACTATTTCGCGTTCAAGATACAGAGTTCCTCTTTTAATATCGTTTACGATAACTTCATCTCCAACCCCGGCGGGGTGGCTTATACCAGCGTGTTCGGGACAGGCAACGTGCTGGGCCGCAGCACGGTCACCAGCGGCGCCTGGCCTTACAGCGCCGTGTTCATAGACGCCTCGGACTATCACGGAGTGAGCTATTCCTACATCCAGGGCGCCGATGCGCTGTTCGTGCGGGATTCCACCGGCACCGGCGTGGCTTACAACGTTCTTGCGGCAACCAACATGGCGGGCACTGGCTTGCGGCTGGATAACAGCGCGGGCCTGTTTTCTACCGCAAACCGCATCTCGGCGGGAGGCACCGGGACGCTTATCAACGCCGGCTGCTCCGGGGTTATTGCTGTAACTTCCGACACCGTGAGCGGCGCGGCCCGCGGTTTCAGCGCGGATGCGCTGGCCGACGGCGGTTCATTGGCCATGTCCGGAGTTATTTTTGAATCACTGGCCCCCGGGGCCACCGCCATCAATTTCCTCGGCGGCACCTTCGTCTCCACCATCGCTTACGCCACCTTTAACGGCACAGGCCCCCTGGTGAACGTGGACGGCAGCCTGCTGGCGCCCGGTTCCGCCGTGACCATGCGGGATTATTTCGGTCCGCGCGCCGGCCCCGCCTACGAGACCGACCCCGGCAACCGCGTCTTCTGGTCCGCCGAGGACAGCGCGGCGCCTACCGCGGCCATACTGCAGCCGGCGAACAATTCTTTCCTCAACGCCCTGGGAGCGGTTTCCGGCACCGCTGCCGACGGGATGGCCGTGTCTTCGGTGACGGTTTCCGTGTACCGCAACGATACCGGCCTGTTCTGGGACGGCGCCGCCTGGGCCGCCGGACAGGCCTGGCTGAACGCCGCGGTATTCCCCTCGTCCTGGACTTTTACCGCCCTGCCCGCCCTGGTGGACGGCTCTTCGTACACTCTCAGCGCCAGAGCCATGGACAGCTCCAATAATTGGTCGGGGGCCGTCAACAGCGTGTTCACCTATGACGCAACGGCGCCGCTTTCGGCCGTAGTCCAGCCGGCCAGCGTACAATCCGCGACCTTTACTTATATTTCCGGCACTGCGTTCGACGCGCACGGGCTGATGCAGGTGCAGGTGGGCGCCAGGCGCGTAGCCGATGCCGCCTACTGGAACGGGAGCGTCTGGGCATCCACGCCGGCCTGGAACCTCGCCTCCGGCACTACTGTGTGGCTGTATGCGGGCATAAGCAGCGCGGCGCTGTCGGACGGGGCCACCTACCAGTTCATGGCCCGGGCCTATGACGCCGCCGGCAACGTTTCCGATCCCTTCGCCTCGGTCAGCACCTTCACGCTCGTCATCCCGCCGGAAGGCGTGTTCAGCCCGGCCCCGTTCAGCGGGATCGGCGCCGCGGCGCTCACCGTAAATTGGGGAACCACCTATCCCGCCGGAAAACTCTATTATGTGCGGCTCTCCAGCCACTCCGCCGCAACGCCGTCTGTGGGCTTCGCCACCGCCACAGCTTCAGCCTACGCGTTCGGCGGCCTGGCCCCCAACGCCCGGTACTACGGCTTCGTTTCCACCATGCCGGTTTCCGGCTTCCTGCAGACCGGCAGCGCCGTCACGCTGGCGGTCGCGCCTTCCTCCGCGGCCTTCTCGGGAGTGGCGTACTCCAGCGCGGCCCTCACCTGGGCGGCGGGGGGCAACCCGGCGGGCACGGGCTACCAGTACGAGGTCGCCGTTTCTTCCTCTTTCGGGGTTATTGCCAGCAGCGGTTCCGGCACGGCCGCCGGCGGCTGGCTGACGGGGCTGGCGCAGGGCGCCACCTACTACGGCCGGGTGCGGGCTATTAACGGCGAAGGGACGCCTACCGCCTACGCCTATGCGTCTCCGGCGGTAACGCGGGCGCTGCTGCCCACCGGCCTGGCGGCCGGTCTTGCCGGTTCCGTCTTTGGCGGCAACTCTATAATCTGGTCCTGGACTTCCGGCACGCTGGCTGCCGCCGACTACCTGGCGGTCTACCATAACGGCGTCTTCGCCGGCACGGTCCCCTACTCGGCCTCCGGCACGGACCTGCAGGAGGAGCTGGCCCCCAATACCGCGCACACGCTGGGCATAGCCGGGCGCAATAGTTACGGCGAGGGGCCGCTGGCCCTTTCCGCGCCGGTCTACACCAACGCCGCCGTCCCCGCCGGGCTGGCCGCGCAGCGGGTGGACGTCAGCAGCGCTGTCCTGGCCTGGACGCTCAACGGCAACTCGGCCGGCACCACGGCGCAGCTCTGGCGCTCGGCCGACAACGTTACTTTCTCCAGCGTGTTCACCGGGGCGGCGCTCTCCTACACCGATACCTCCGTAGAGGAATGCTCTACCTATTACTACAAGGCCCGCAACCGCAACGGCGCGGGGGTGTATACCGGCTACACGGCCGCCGTCGCCTTCACCACGCAGGCTTCCACACCCGCGGCGCCCAGCGGGCTTTACGCCGAGGCGCTTAACGGCGCGCGCATAGCGCTGGCCTGGGATTTCTCGCCCTGGCCCGGCGTCACACAGTACAACCTCTACTACGACAACGCCACCGGGGCAATAAATTATGCGTCACCCTACGCCGTATTCACCGCTACCGGGGCGTCCTACGTAACGCCGGCCCTTGCCGCCGGCAGCAGCTACAAATTCGGCCTGCGTGCCGTTAACCGCTGCGGCATAGAGGAGAAGAACACAACCATCTCCGCCTCCGCCCAGGCCGTGGGCGTGCTCAGCGGCGTGCGCGCTGCCATAAAGGCGCCGCAGACCGGCAAGAAGATAAAAGGCAACAGCGTCACTATAGTGGCCGAGATCATACTGGGCCTGCCCTCGCAGATAAAGCAGGTGCGGTTCCAGTACCGGCTGGCCGGCGCCGTGCCCTGGACTGACGTTGCCCCGGCTAACGCCAACCATTCCAACCCGGACACCGAGAGCCCCTATTTCGTCCATTGGGACGCAGACGCCATGGCGCCCGGTACCTACGAGCTGCGCGCGCTGGCCACCGATATATACAATACCGACGACCCCGCCCCGCCCGTGGTGACCGTGGTGATAGACCCGGTGGATTACGACACCAATGAGACGGTCTCCGGCGGCGTAATACAGAAGGAGCAGAAGATCAATAACGCCGTCACCAGCACGGTGCAGGCCGCCGACGACACCACCGCCCTGCTGACCAAGCTGGTCATTCCCCCGGGCGCGGTGGACGTGACCACCGTGGCCGTCACGCTGGTGGCCAACCCCGCCTCCCGGCCGGTCCCGCCCTCCGGCTCCGAGGAGCTGAGCCTGGCGGTGAAGATAAATCTTTCCAGCGGCCAGAGCCTGCTGTCGGGCGGCAAGACCGCGGCGGTGACGCTGAGCTACAAGGACGACAACGGCGACGGGATAGTGGACGGCACCAATGCGCCGCTGGACAGGCTGCGGATGTACTCCGCCCCCGACGGCGGCGGCGCCTGGACCGAAATGGCCACCTCGGTGGACCGGGAGAAGAAGACCATCTCCGGCGTTACGGCGCATTTCAGCTTCTTCTCGGTGTTCGCCTCGCCTTCCTCCACGCTGGGCGGCATCAAGGCCTATCCTAACCCGTGGCAGCCCGGCGCGGGCGGCAGGTTCGACGCCGCGGCGGGCATAACCTTCGCCAACGTGCCGACCGGCTCCAGGATAAAGATCTTCACGATAATGGGCGAACTGGTGCGGCAGCTCGAAGTGACGGCGGCCGACGCCAATACCAAGCTTTGGGACGGCAGGAACGCAGAGAGCCACAAGGCGGCCAGCGGCGTCTACATAGTGCTGGTAAAGTCCGGGTCCGCGGACAGAACGTTTAAAATAGCGGTAGAAAGATGAAGAACAGGAACACCATACTTATAGCCCTGTGGCTGGCCCTGCCGGCAGGGGCCCTCGCGGCCGACAACGGCACGGTGTCCGGGCTTTTCCTGCGGCTGCCGCCGGCCGCGGCGGGCGCGGGCATGGGCGACGCCGGCGTGGCGGTGGTGGCGGGTTCCCCGGCTATCTTCGTCAACCCGGCTGGCCTGGCCGGCGTGAAGGGCGGCTACGCCTCCTTCTCGCATTCCTCCTGGGCGGATTCGCTGACCTACAACGTGGTCAGCGCCGCCGTAAAAACAAAGAATTCAGGCGTGTTCGGCGTGGGCCTGCGGTACCTCTCCTACGGCGAGATGGCCGCCATGGACAATACGGGCGCGGCCGCCGGCAGCCTGTCCCCGAGGGATATGTCGGCCGAGGCCGGCTGGGCTACCGACCTGGACTGGGACAGCTCCCTGGGTTTCTCCTTCAAATACGTCAGCTCGCGCATACTGCGCAGGGCCACCTCCTTCGCCGCCGACATCGGCTACATGAAGCGCGCGGGCAACGCCTTCTTCGGCGCCGCGCTGCAGAACTCTGGCAGCGGCCTGAAGTACGGGGACGAGGCCTACCCGCTGCCGCTCAACCTGAAACTCGGTTTGGGGGTGCCCTTCGGCAGGAATCTGCTGGGCGTTTTCGACCTTAACGTCACGCGCGGCGCCAGCCCGTGGGTGGCCGCCGGCGCCAAATACACCCTGCCCGTGCGCGACGACATGGCCATGTCGCTGCGCGCCGGCTACAATACCGCCTCCGCCGACACCGGCGGGGTCAACGGCTTCGCCGCCGGCTTCGGCCTGGCCGGGGAAAGGCTGGCGCTGGACTACGCCCTGCGCACCATGGGCGAACTCGGGATAACCCACCACCTGGGGCTGAGCTTTAAATGGGATATGCCGGGCCTCAAGGTTACCAACGTGCGCGAGTACCCGCCGGCGCGCAGGGAGCAGAAGAAGACTTTCCGGTTCAAATAAAGTGCCGAGCTCCGGAGTATTTTGTTATCATAAGCGGAACGCGGCAATAAAGGAGATCCTCATGTCAGAAGAAATTACCCTTAAATCCGGACTCAAGTATATAGATGTGGAAGTCGGCGAAGGTTCCGCGGCGGTCAGCGGCAAGGAAGTGACCGTGCACTACACCGGCACCTTCCCCAATGGCAAAAAATTTGACAGCTCGGTGGACCGGGACGAGCCTTTTACCTTCCAGCTCGGCGCCGGGCGCGTGATAAAGGGCTGGGACGAAGGCGTGGCCGGTATGCGCATAGGCGGCAAGCGCAAGCTGATCATCCCTTCCGACCTGGCCTACGGCAAAAGGGGCGCGGGTTCCGTGATCCCCCCGGACGCCGTCCTGCACTTCGACGTGGAGCTGCTCGGGGTGGAATAACCGCGGCAGGCAAAAAAAAGGACCGCCGGGGCTTCCCGGCGGTCCTTTTTTGCGCCCCGCTGGTCAGTAAGGCTTGGCCAGCAGGTCGGGCCGCAGTACCGTTACGCGGCCGTTCTTCTGGTAGCGCACTACGGTTATCGGGATGTCCAGGGCGTCCTGCAGGCCGCCCTCGCGGTCTATGCCCTTGAAGGCCAGCTCCATGCCGGAAGGCAGGGGCCCGCCGGCTTTCCATTTACGGTACTCGTCGGCGATCCACTGCTGAATTTTCATCGGGCAGGGGAACAGGTAGTTGCCCGGGGCCAGGTAGAGGGCGCCCATGCCGGGGTCCACCGTGAAATCCACGTAATCCGAATCCTGCTGCAGGCCCATCCACAGCTGGCCGGCCGGGAAATCCGGGGTGGTGAAGAAAACGCCGTGCAGGTCCTGGTAGTAGTCGGCGCGGTGCGACACCGGGACAATGTAGACGCGGGGGCCGGCCCTCAGCAGTCCGCTCTTAACTATCAGGTCCACTACCGGCACGCCGTTGGCCTGCGCGTTGGAGGTCCAGTGCCGCATAACTCCGGTCCGGGCCGGGGTCACCTGTCTTACCGGGGCGGGGGCGCCCCAGAAATAAAACTGGTCCTGCCCGTTCATCCCGCCGTCGACAAAATTTATCTGCGTAAGTTTTCCGGCCATGTCGGCCAGGCGCTTTGCGTGGTAGGCGGTATAGGCCACCGCGCGGTCCGCGGCGCTCCTGTTCTCCGGCGCGGGAGCGGGAGGGACCAGCGCCGAGGGGCCGGGCAGCGCGGCGCTGGTTTCAAGGGTTTCGTAGGCGGGGGCGGCAGAGGCCGCGGGGGAGAAGGCGAGCAGTAGAGGTAAAAGCCGTGAGTTTAAATATTTCATCGTTTCTCCGTCCTAGTTTCCGGCCGCTTTTACCTGGTCCAGCGGCGAGCCTTCAAATTTGGCGTCTATGGCGTTCAAGGTTTTCTCCGCGGCGCCCTGGTCCTTGCCGTATATTTTAAGCAGGCGGCCGACGATCTCCCGGGAATAAGCGTTGCGGGGCAGCCAGACGGCCTTGAGGATATTGTAGGCGTTGGACTGCGCGTGCGGCGAGGAGAGCAGCTCCACCTCTATGCTCTGGTTGGCCTGGTCGCGCAGGCTCTCGAGCCGGTGGTAGTAGGCCTTCAGCACCGGGTTGGAACTTTTGCCCAGCGCGCCCCAGTCGGAGACCAGGTTCTCCAGCAGGCGCTCCGTGAAATAGCCGAGCTCTTTGGCCAGGGCCCAGCGCGGGGCCTGCCGCTCTATATTTTCGGTCAGGAAAAGGATAGTGTCCACCCGGGCCGTCTCTTCCGGCGTGGCGGCGCCGAAGCCGTAAGTCGCGCCTGAGGGGCGCCAGGCCTCGGTCTTGTCTATCTCGTCGGCGTCGTTAAAGGGGCTGCTGCCGTCGAAGGGGCCGGGCTTCCATTCTAAAGGCTCGGGGTAGTAGGCCTTCTCCAGGCGGGCGATGCGGTAGAGATGCTGCTTGAGAAAACTTTTCTTGTGGAAGATGAGGCCGCCGCCGAGGTAGTAGACCCCGTGGTCGCCGCCGTTGAGCACCAGCACGTCGCCAGGCTTGAGGGAAGAAGAGGGGACCTTCTTGAAATACATGGAGAGCAGCTGGTCTGCCTCCGGGTTGCCGACATGGCGCAGTTTGCCCGGCTCCATCAGCCCGGCGGCGGTGAAGGCCGCGTTAAAGCAGTTGGGCCCGCCGAAATTAGGTTCGCGGTTAAAGAGCGCCGCCACGTTGGCCGGCAGCAAGGCGTTGAGAGACACCACCTGGGCGCCCGGGTTGGCGGCGGCCAGCTCCAGCTCGGCCTTGGCTTTGGGCTGCACTGCGGCCAGCCTGGCGGAGGAGGGGGAACCGAAAGCGGAGCGCAGTTTGGCGGCCAGGGCTTCCTGGCTCTCCCCGGCGCGCAGCACCGCCAGCAGGGCGTTGCCGCAGCCTATATGGGGCACTATCACTTCCGCCCCGTTAACAGCGTAGGCGGCGTAGGAGGCGGCGGCCTTGGTTTCCGGCAGGCCCACTCGCCAGGGCGAAGGCGGGGCCGGGACCTGTACCGGCGGCAGCACGCCTGAAGTTATAGCGGGCAGTTCGAAGGCCGGCAGCGAGGACGGGAGCAGGAGGGACAAAAGGAGGAGCAGGGCTTTAGCCATTGTCTATAGTATAGAGGAACGCGGGCGGCGGCATAAGGGCCATTGGGCTGTTTAAATTTCAGGTCTAAAGGCCCAGCCGGGCCGCTGTGCCAAAGCGGCCCGAAAAGGGTAAAATCTACCTTGTATGGAGAACGTCCTTTACGCCTTCGGGCTTACGCTGTTCGCCGGCATGGCCACGGGCATCGGCAGCCTCATCGCTTTCGCGGCCAAGCGCAGCAGCTACCGCTTTCTTTCCGTCTCCACCGGGTTCTCGGCCGGCGTCATGCTCTATGTCTCTTTCGTGGAGATCTTCTACAAGGGCAGCGCGGCGCTGACCGCCGCCTACGGCGACAAGCTCGGCCACTGGGTCAACGCCGGGGCTTTCTTCGGCGGCATGCTGTTCATCGGCGTGATAGACAACCTCATCCCCTCGGAGGAGAACCCGCACGAGATCCATAGCGCGGCCGAGGAGGCCCCGCTGCACGACCCCAAGGCCCCGCGGCCCCATTTCCCGGCCGCCGGGGGGCATGACCACGCCCACAATCACAAACTGATGCGCATGGGGCTGTTCACCGCGCTGGCCATAGGCATCCATAACCTGCCCGAAGGCCTGGCCACTTTCCTGGCCGCGCTCAACGACCCCGCTCTCGGCGTGGCCATAGCGGTGGCCATAGCGCTGCACAACATCCCCGAGGGCATCAGCGTCTCCGTGCCTATCTTCTACGCCACCGGCAACAGGCGCAAGGCCTTTATCTATTCCTTTCTCAGCGGTCTGGCCGAACCGGTGGGCGCCCTGGTGGCCTGGCTGTTCATCTACACTTTCCTGGGCAAGGACGGGGTTATCCCGCCGCAGGTCACCGGCGCGCTTTTCGCCGGGGTGGCCGGCATAATGGTTTACATCAGCCTGGACGAACTGCTGCCCACGAGCCGCGCCTACGGCAAAGGCCACGACAGCCTGCTCGGCCTGGTGGGCGGCATGATGGTGATGTCGCTGAGCCTGCTGCTGATGAAATAACGAGGTCCGCACGGAGGTACCATGCTTACTGAACTGGATGGAGTGGAAGCGCGCGCGCTTGGCTCGCTGGTGGAAAAGTCCCTGACCACGAGGGAGCAGTACCCGCTCACTTTTAACTCCCTGCTCAACGCCTGCAACCAGAAGACCAGCCGCGAACCGGTGATGGAGCTGGATACGGATACGCTCGGCCGCGCCGTGCAGTCCCTGGTAACCAAAGGCCTGGTGGAGCGCGTGCAGGCCCCCGGCGACCGCGTGCCCAAGTTCAGGCACGACATGCACAAGCTGCTCAACAGCGACGATCCGAAGCTGATAGGGACCATAACTGTACTGCTGCTGCGCGGTCCGCAGACCCCGGGCGAGATAAAAGGCCGCACCGACCGGCTGTGCGAATTTACCGGCACCGCCGAGGTGGAAGGCCTGCTGCAGGAACTGAGCGCCAGGGCCGAAGACCCGCTGGTGGCGCGCATGCCGCGCCAGGCCGGGCAGAAAGAGAACCGCTATTACCATCTTTTCTCGGGCGCGGCGCAGCCGGCTCCCGCCGAGGCCGCTCCCGTCCCCGGCGCCGCGGCCGGACCGGACCGGCTGGGGCTGCTGGAGAAGCGCGTGGAGGCTCTTGAGGCCGCGCTTAAGGCGATCACGGAAAAAGAGCAGGCGCCGCAGTAGCCGGGCGCCGGGCCGGATTTCGGTATAATAAAGTCGTATCTGGGAACTGCTTATGAAAAAACTTGTGATCTTGTCCTGCATACTTCTTTTAGCGGCGGAAGTTTTCGCCGGCAAACTGGTGGAGAGGGAGTTTACCTGCCCTGTCTGTTCCGAGGCCTTTTACGCCAAGCTGGACGTCGAGCCCGGCCAGTACGACATGCGCCTGGACCTCAAGCCCATAGGCGACGCGCCCGCCCCCTGGCGCCTGCCGGACTGCCCCAAGTGCGGTTTCGTGATCTATGCCATCTCCCTCTCCAAGGGAGAGGTGGCCGCCAATAAGCGGACCGTGGCTTCCGAAGAGTATAAAAAAAGTTTTACGCGCAGTTCCTATTACCGCCTCGGGCTGCTCTACGCCGGGCTGGGGCGCCCGGCTTTCCTGGTGGGCAACACTTTCCTGAAAGCCTCCTGGCAGGAGGAGTCGGCCCCGGCGAAGCTTAAGGAAGACCTGGAGCTCAGCCTGAAGTATTTCACCGCGGCCGCGGCCGACCCTAAAAGCCGGGTGGAGGAGCGCGAAAATTCGCAGGTGCTGATGGGCGAGCTGCTGCGCCGGCTGGGCCGCTTCGCCGAGGCCTCCGCGCACCTGAAAGCCCTGCGCGGGACCAAAGGGTTCACCAATAATTTCTTCGGGGATATAGTGGAGTTCCAGCTCAAGCGCTGCGCAAAGCAGGACGCGCGTATCTACGAGCTGGAGGACGTCAGGGCCTCCAAACGGCCGCTGCTGGGCCGTCTGAAGTGGCAGTATAAAAAATTCATGCGCAAATACGAGAAGAAGCCGGAGGTGCCGTCATGATGCGGGCGGCCTTGAAGGGTTTTTCCGCGGCGTTCTGCGCCCTGTTCCTGTCCGGCTGCGCCGGCATTCCTAAGGGCCTGCAGCCGGTGTCCGGCTTCGAGCTGGAGCGCTACCTCGGCAAATGGTACGAGGTGGCCCGCCTGGACCATTCCTTCGAGCGCGGCCTGACGGAAGTGACCGCCGACTACTCGCTGCGCCCCGACGGCGGGGTGAGGGTGCTGAACCGCGGGTTCAGCAAGGCCAAGGGGGAGTGGAAGGAAGCGGAAGGGCGTGCCTATTTTATCGGAGACAAAGGCGTCGGGCAGCTGAAGGTTTCTTTCTTCGGGCCTTTTTACGGCGGCTACAATATCATCGAGCTGGACAAGGAAGGCTACCAGTACGCCCTGGTCTGCGGGCCCAAACTGTCCTACTTGTGGATACTGGCCCGGACCCCGGCCCTGCCGGAAGCCGAGGAGAAGCGCCTGATAGCTAAGGCCGCCTCGCTCGGCTTCGACACCGGCAAACTGGTCTTCCCGTATAAACCTTAGATCTTTCCTTTAAAGAACAGCTGGTCCAGGCTCCAGCGCCCGCCCCCCGCCAGCAGCAGCGCCAGGAAGACGAACATCGCCTCGGCCGCGTGGGAGGCCTCTTTCAGGCCCTGCCCCATAGCCAGGTGCATCACCGCCGCCACGAACATATTAAAAGTCAGCATGGCCGCCGCCGGGCGCGTCAGCAGGCCCAGCATTATCAGGGCGCCGCCGCCGCATTCGGCCAGCGCCGCCATGAAGCCCCAGAAGACAGGGGCGAAATGTATCCCCAGGTTGCCCATCGCCCCGCCGATCTTAAGCCAGAGCTCGGGCCCCGCCGTCAGCTTGGGCAGGCCGTGCACGTAGAAAAAAAAGAAGCCCACGCCCAGCCGCAGCGCCAGCAGCCCCGCATCCCGGCCCTGCGCCAGGATTTTTTCGTATTTTTCCATGTTCATAAAAACCTCCCCCCGGGCGGCCGGCGGCCTTTTGACCCCGGCCATACCAATAATTATATAATGAAAATATGGTTAAACTCTCCGATGTTAACGCCAAACTTCTCAAAGCCCATTACGCCGTGCGCGGCAAGATAGTCATCCGCGCCCAGGAACTGGAAGGCCAGGGCCGCAAGGTCATTTACTGCAATATCGGCAACCCGCAGGCCCTCAAGCAGCGGCCCATAACTTTTGTGCGGCAGGTGCTGAGCCTGCTGGAATATCCGGCGCTGATGGACGCCCCCGGCATGGACAAGCTGTTCCCCGCCGACGTCATGGCGCGCGCCAGGATGATCCTGGAGAAGAACCCCACCGGCACCGGCGCCTACACGCAGAGCGCCGGCATCCCTTTCATCCGCCAGGCGGTGGCGGACTTCATCGCCCGGCGCGACGGCATCCCGGCCGACCCCAACCGCGTGCTGCTCACCGACGGCGCCTCCAAGGGCGTGCAGGCCGTGTTCACCCTGCTCACCAACAAGCCCAACGACGGCTACATGATCCCCATCCCGCAGTATCCGCTCTACAGCGCCACGATAGACCTTTACGGCGCGCGGCAGGTGAACTATTTCCTCGACGAAAAGAACAACTGGCAGCTCAACGAGCATGAGCTCGAGCGCAGCCTGGCCGAGGGCCGGGCCAACGGCGTGAACCCGGTGGCCATAGCCGTCATCAACCCCGGCAACCCCACCGGCGCGGTGCTCTCCAAAGAGAACATCCGCATGATCATCCGGTTCGCCAGGGCCAACAAGCTGGCCATCCTGGCCGACGAGGTGTACCAGGAGAACGTCTACGGCGCGGGCCTGAAGTTCCACTCTTTCGCGCAGGTCATGCACGAGTTGGGCGAGAAGGAAGTCACGCTGTTCAGCTTTCACTCGGTCTCCAAGGGGTTCCTGGGGGAATGCGGCCACCGCGGCGGCTACCTGGAGATCCGCAACATGTCCGACGAAGTGTACGCCGAAATGATCAAGCTGCAGTCCATCGGCCTCTGCTCCAATACCGACGGGCAGATAGTGACCTACCTGATGGTGGACCCGCCCAAGCCCGGCGACGAGAGCTGGCCGCTCTATGAGAAAGAGCGCAACGCCATCCTCGGCGACCTGAAAGAGAAAGCCGAGATCCTCGGCCGCGGGCTTTCGGAGATAGAGGGCATGCATACCCATATCCCGCAGGGCGCGATGTACGCCTTCGTGCGCTTCGACCTGCCGCACCCCAAGGGTATTGACCCGGAGACCATGAGCGCCGACGAGCGGCACAAGTACGAGGCCGCCCGCGACTCCAAGTACTGCCTGCGCCTGCTGGAAGATACGGGCATCTGCGTGGTGCCGGGGTCCGGCTTCGGCCAGCAGCCCGGCACGCTGCATTTCCGCACCACCTTCCTGCCGCCCAAGGCGGATATCCTGGCGCTGGTGGAGAAGATGAAGCGTTTCCACGCCGCCTACGTGGAGAAGATAAAGAGCGCGGTCTGAACTTCGCGGTTCCCGCGCCCAGCCGCCGGGCAGCCCCGGCGGCTTTTTTATAATGACTAAACTGGACTGCCTTTTTGTCTATCCCGGCGCGCCCGCCGGAAAGAAGAACCTGCTGCCCATCATGCCGGCGGGGCTTCCCGTTATGGCCGCCTACCTGGCCAGGCATAAGGTCTCTTCCGCTGTGGTCAGCCTGCCCACCGCCCGCCCCGGCGAGTTTAATTTGCCGGCCCTGATAAAGGCGCGCGGCGTAAAGCTGGTCTGCATCCCGGCCCACTGGCACCGCCAGACCGGCGGCGCGCTGGCGTTGGCGGCCAAACTAAAAAAAGCCGTGCCCGGGGTCAGGATAGTTCTTGGCGGCTATACCGCCTCCTATTTCGCGGCCGCCATCCTTAACGATTTCCCCGCCGTGGATTTTGTCGTGCGGGGCGACGGGGAACTGCCGCTGCTGCGCCTGCTGAAGGCCTTCGGCGCCGGGCCGGCGGCTTTGAAGCGCGTCCCCAACCTGGCCTGGCGCTACGGCGCGGCCGTAAAACTTAACCCGGTTTCGTACGCCGCCTCCTCGGCGGAGCTGAGCGCCCTGGGCATGGAGGGGCTGGGCCTGGTACTCAACCGGGACCTTAAACCCCGCCGCGGCATGTTCTGCGAGGACGGCATGTTCACCTATCTCCAGGCCCGCGGCTGCGCGGACGCCTGTTCCGCCTGCGGCGGCGGGCGGGATTTCCAGCGCAAGCACTGCGGGAGAAAGGGCGTGGCCGTAAAAAACCCGGCCGCCGCCGTGCAGGACATCTCGACGCTGATGGGCAGCGGGTTTCGCCGGATACAGCTGCCCCTGGACCCGCTGCCTTCTGAAAAATACTGGCTGGACGTGCTCGCGCTGCTGAAAAAAAAGGGCCTGAAGCCGGAGCTGAAGCTGGAGCTCTGCGGCCTGCCCTCGCAAAAACTCCTCGCCGCTTTCGCCGGGGCCGCCGGTCCGGATTCCCGCATGACGCTTTTCGCCGGCAGCGGTTCCGAACGGGTGCGCCGGTTCAACCGGGGCCGTTTCTACACCAACGACGCGCTGCTCGCCGCGCTGAAGGCCGCGGCCCGGTTGTACGTGAATATCTGGGTGACGTTCACCACGGGGCTGCCGTTCGAAACCCGGGCGGATTTTCTGGAAACCGACGGGCTGATACGGCGGATGCGCCGGGAATTAAGGATGGAGAGGGCCGGAGTTTACGTATTCTCCGTGGAGCCCGGTTCCCCGCTTTTTGAAGCCCCCGAAAAATACGGCGTAAAGCTGCGCCGCCGCGTGCTGGCCGGTTTCCTGGCCCAGCGCGGCCGCTACGATATGGGCTACGCCACGGAACATTTTACGGAGGCCGAGATAGTGCGCAACCTGAAATCCCTGGAAAGGACAGCGCGGGGCCGATGAAAAGACCGGAGATCGCCGCCCTGATAGCGGGCTCCGGCCTGCCTGAAGGGCTGAAAACTTACCTGGCCTCCGCGCTCCGGCGCGGCAGGCCTTTTTCTTTTACCGCCGCCCTTAAAAAGGAGCCCGCCGGTTTTGTGGGCGCTGTCGCCCGGCTGCTGGCCGGCGCCGCGGCCGCGCTGGGCCGCCCGCCCGGGGAGGTCCTTTTCGCCACCGGCTTCGACGGCTCCAACCTGGCGCCGCACAGGCTGGAGGCGGCCCTCGCCGAGCTGCTGGCCGTGCTGCTGCTGCGGGAACAGGGCTTCTCGGAGCTGCAGCTGATAGGCACCAACAGCGGCAGGACCGCCGACATCGCCGCGCGCAAGGACGGACTGCGCTGGGCTTTCGAGGTGCGCTGCCTTTCGGCCGGAGGAAAACTGGACGGAGAATTGCTGGGGGGGAAGTTCGACAGGAAGCTGCCGCAGGCCAGGAACGCCATGAAAAAATACGGCTTTGACAGGGCCGCGGTGGTGCTGGCCAGGGAACCCTGGCGCTTTGCCGGCTTTGAGCCGGACCCCGCTCTCGCGGCGCTGGCGGCAGCGGCCCGCCCGCCGGGGAAAAGACAGGCGGCGGTACATCTCTGCCTGGCGGACCGCGGGCGCTTCGGGGTCTATCCCTGTTGGTGAACCCAAGCTATTTTTTAATCTTTTGAGAGCTTCCGCGGCCGGCAATCCAGGTCCGCGGGGGCTTTTTCCTTATTGCCGCTCGCGGCGCGGGCGCGGCAGAGCAGATCCAGGGCGTAATCGGAGCGCTTCCGGGCCAGGGCCAGCTCGAAGGCCGCAGCAGCGCGCGCGGGTTCCCCGCCATAGAGGCGCAGCAGGCCCAGATTGATCAGCGGGCCGTCGCCGGTGATCTCTATGGCCGCGGACCTTTCGAAAGCGGCTGCCGCTTCTTCTGTCCGTCCCAGCCCGGCCAGCGCGGCCCCCAGGGCATTCCACGCTTCGTGGTTGAAATCCCAGGCTTGCAGCGAAGCGCGCGCCAGGGCTTCGGCCTCGGCGCTCCGGTTTTCCGTCAGCGCGGCCTGCGCCAGCGCGCCCAGGGTATGTGAGCGCAGGGCTTTGGCGGGGTTCAGCAGCAGCGCCTCGGTGAGGAGTCTCTCCGCGTCCGCGATCCTGCCCGTCTGCAGATAGTGCGTGCCCAGCATGTAGCGGGCCCAGGGGCTGCCGGGGTTCAACCTTGCCGCCCTGGTCCAGACGCCGGCCTCGTCGCGCCACAGCAGCTGCTGCTGTATCGACAGCAGCGCCAGCCCGGAGAAAATAACTGACGCCGCGGCCAGGGTGCGGCCGCTGCGCGGCAGGCCTTTAATCAGCGCGGCCAGCGCCAGCGCGGCGCCGGCCAGGGGCAGGTAGAGGTAGCGGTTGGAGGCAAAGACCGCAGAGAGGTACTCGGCCAGGTCGAGCAGCGGCAGCACGTTGAGGTAGGGCAGGATTATCAGCGCGGCCAGCAGCAGCCCGACAGCGGCGGGGTTATACGGGCCCGGAGCCTTCCGCCCGGCCCGCAGGGCGGCCCAGGCCAGGGCCGCGGCGGCGGCCAGCGCGCCCGCTCCGGCGAAACCCGGAAAAAGCTGTTTGCCGTAAACCGGGGAGAGCCAGAAAGGCAGCAGCAGGGTTTTGGCGTAGGCCGCCAGGCGCGCCGGCAGGTAGGCCGGGTCCAGGCCGGCCAGGCCGAAGCCGGAGCCGTCCATGGCGTAGGCGCGCGCGGCCAGGGCCCCGCCCCAGACTGCCGCAAGGGCGGCAAGTTCAGGCAGGCGCCGCCGGAATTCGGCCGTGCCGCCGCGCAGCAGCGGCAGCAGCGCGAAGAGCAGCAGGCCGGGGAAAGTCCTTTCCTTGAAAAGCAGCGAGGCCCCGAAGAGCAGCGCCGTGGCCGCCGCGCCCGCGCTCCCGCGCCCGTCGGAAGCTATAAAGCGGTGCAGGGCGGCCAGGAAAAAGATGGACGAGAAGATGGTGCCCGAGAACATCGCCGCCGTCAGGGTTTCCGCCTGGGCCGGGTGCAGCGCGAACAGCAGGCCGGCGGCCAGCGCGGCCGCCCGGTCGGCGGTCAGCAGCAGGGCCAGCCTGAACACCAGGCCCGCGCAGGCCGCATGCGCCGCTATGGAAACGGCGTGGAAGCCCCAGGCCTGCCAGCCGAAAATTTTGCCGGCCAGCATGAAGAACAGGTAGGTGAGGGGTTCGTAGCCTTCGTTGCGGAACACGGCCGAATAGGACGGGCGGAACAGGCTGGCGGCGTTGGAGAGGTCGCGCAGGAAATTATTATTCTGCACCGCCAGCACGTCGTCAAAGACGAACGGCAGCGGCAGCAGAGGGGCGAAGACCGCGGCGGCCAGCGCGGCGAGCGCGGCGTAAATCAGGAGGTTTTTTCTAGCCCGGATATTTTCCACAAATGTATTCTATCAATTCCCCGCGGCGGGCCGTCCTGTGTGCATGGAACTTGACACGGCAGGCCCAGAAGGCTAGACCAATACACCGCAATAGACCCGCCCTCGTCTGAAGATTGATCCGCTAATCCCGCGCCGGCGTCCGACGTTGGGGGACCCCCGCGAAAAGATCAAAGAACTGGCCCGCTTTTTTGTATTATAGCGGAAAGAGCGCCGGTTTAAAAAATTCACGTAAAGCTCTGCGATAAAGCTGGCGGCAGCCGCGTATGGGGGGTCTTAATGCTAAAAAATGCTTTTGTGGTTCTCCTTTTCGCGGTGCCGTGTTTCGGCGCGGCTCCTAAACCGGCCAAATTCGGCATTTCACTGCAGCGGACCAACGGTGCCTCTGACGACAGGAAATACTCCATAACCTTCTCCCCCGACAACGCCAGCGTGGCGCTGGGCGGCATGACCCTGGTCGTGTGGAGCAACAAAGGATACCTCATTCGGGAGGTTCTCCCTCCGGCGGGCGGACGCTCTTTCTACGGCTTCGGGCTGCTCCTGTTCTCTAAGGACGGGAGGGAACTCGTCTCTGCCTCCAGGAGCGAGAAGACCGTTAATATCTATGCCGCGGCTTCGGGGAAGATACTGCGCACAATAACCCTCGGCACCGAAGGTAACGCCAGTTGCCTGGCTTTTTCCGGGGACGGGGGTACGCTGGCCATAGGTACCACCGAGGGCGCGGTGGAACTGTGGGATTACAAGCGGGACCAATTACTGAAACGTGTACAGGTTACCGACAATACTATCGGCCAGCTCGCCTTCCTGCGCGACGGAAGGCTGGTTTATGGCGCCGTGCAACTCTATACCATAGTGCGCACCCCAACGTCCGTCAGCAAGACCATGAATAGCGGGGACGTCGGGTTCGAAGTGGGGTTCGTGGGCGCCGTCGGCCGCGGCGGGAAGAGTTTTAAGTGGCGCAATAAAGCCGGCAGCGAGTTGTTCTCCTTTTCGCCAGGGACAGAAAGACTGGCTGTGCACGACAGGAACACCATCTGGGTGCTGGACAGCGGCTTCAATGTGCTGAAAAGCACCGCCTTGGTCTCCGGCGGCCAGCCCATGGAGGCGGCCAGGGCGCTTTTAAGCCCGGACGGTTCGGAGCTGGCGGTAATAACGGCCCCCGGCAGTTCGTGCCGGAGGATAGTCTATTCCCTGCCGGGCTTGGCCAGGCTGGCCGATTACCCCCTGCCGGACCACTGGGACGTGCAGGCGGCCTATACGCCCGATTCCAGGTTCATCGGTATCGCCGGCCTCGGCGAGTCCAACAGGCTTATCGATCCTCACACCGGCACTTTGCACCTGGGCCTCCACAAACACGCCGACACACCAGTGACCGCAGATATCAGCCCGGACGGAAAACATGTAGCTTCCGGAGGCAGTTCGGTGAGCCTGTGGCCTATAGCAGGCGGGACCCCTAAAAATGTGCCGAGTCAGTTTCTCGTTTCCAAGGTAATCCTTGCCCCGGATGGGCGGCATATAGTGGTAAGCCGACGTTATGGAATAGAAGTGACGGAATTGGACAGCGGGGAAAGCCATGTGTTAGAGGCTGGTCAAATAAGTCCGGTGGCGCTTAGTGCTGATGGCCGGAAGATAGCTTATATGCCTCCCTGGACCGGGGTCCCCTCTTCAATGCGCCTGGTGGTGCGCGACTCCGTGTCGGACAAGATCTATAACGAGATACCGGTGAACTATTGCCCGGTGGAAAAGGTCGGGTTCAGTTCTTCCGGCAGGTTCCTGGTTTGGGGCCGCGGCCTATACGACCTGAAAACTAATAAGTTGCTGACTACCATGTCCTCCAACGTGGTGGACGTAGCCCGGAACCTGATGGCCGTGGCCGGCTACGAGAACGGGGTAGTGGTACGTACCCTGGCCGGCCGTGAAATTGGTTACCCGCGGATCGCTGGCAGGGCCACCGTGCTGCGTTTTGCTCCGGGGGAAAAGGCGATAGCCGTGGGGCTGGATAACGGAGGCATAGAGCTCTGGAGCGGGCAGGATTTTAAGCGGGGTAAAAGGCTGGCCGGTCACCAGCAGGGCATAACGGACCTGGAGTTCAGCAGCGACGGGCGGTTCCTGGTATCCTCCAGCAACGACAATACCACCAAGGTCTGGAACCTGCGGAATTTCAGGCACTATACCCGTTTTTCCGGAGGCGGAGAGTGGCTCATCTATACTCCGGACGGCTATTTTGACGCTTCTCCCAGGGGCGAGGGACTGGCCGCCATGGTCAGCGGAATGAATGTTTTTGGGCTGGAGCAGTTCGCGGCGCGCAATAACCGCCCGGATATCATCCTGGGCAGGATGGGTCTCGGCTCGCTGGAAGAGGTGGCCCATTATAAGGAACTGTACCTGAGGAGGCTTAAGAAAATGGGCCTTACCGAAGCCGACCTGAGCGGGGAACTTCACGCCCCGGAGGCGAAGGTGATTTTGACGCGGCGCGAGGGAAAATTCCTGACCGTGGATTTCCTGCTTTCCGACACCAAAGTCCCCCTGAAGAGTTACAACGTCTTCGTGAATAATGTTCCGCTGTTAGGCGCCGACGGAAAAAGCGTTTCTGGCGGCAGCTTCCGGGGGAGCGAACGGATAGAACTCGCTTCCGGAAAGAACAAGATAGAGATCTCCGTTACCAACGGGGCCGGGGTGGAAGCCTACCGCGCCCAGGCCTACGCCGATCACGGTGAGAAACTGAAAGGCAGTCTTTACTACCTGGCCTTCGGGGTCTCGCGGTACAAGCTGCCGGAACTGGCCTTGAATTACGCCGATAAGGACGCACGGGACCTGGAAGACGTGGTGATGAGAATGCGCCCCAAATACGACAATGTTTTCTCCAAGGTGCTGCTTAATTCCGAGGCTACCGCGGAGAATATAAAGAGCGCCAAGGCGTTCCTGGCCGGCGCTAAGACGGATGACACCGTGGTGCTTTTTGCGGCCGGGCACGGCGGGTACAGCCGGGGCGCGGACCCGAAGTATTATTACCTGCCGTACGAGGGGGACCCGGCCAAACCGGAGACTACTGGCGTGACTTTCGAGGCCATAGAATCTATGTTGGACGGCATAAAGCCGCGAAAAAAACTATTCCTGCTGGATACCTGCGATTCCGGCGAGCTCGACGAGGAGACCTTCGGCCGGTACTACGCCGCAGCCAAGGCCAGGGGCATAACGCCGCGCAGCTACCGCAAGCCGCTGAAAGTAAGGGGGACAGAAGAGGCCGCCCCCAGGCCTTACCTGTACGAAAAGAACCGACTCATCTACAACGACCTCTCCCGGCGCACTGGTGCTATTGTCTTCTCTTCTTCGCGCGGCGGTGAAATTTCGTATGAAAGTTCTGACATTCAGAATGGTTTTTTTACTCACGAAGTGATAGCGGCCCTAAGCGGCCGGCAGGCTGACCAGAACGGAGACGGCAAAGTGTCCACCAAAGAACTCAGGGGCTACGTTTCCGCCGCGGTAAAGACCAGCACTAACGGGCTGCAGAACCCCGCCGTGGACAGGGATAATATTTTTCAAGAAATAGAATTCCCTCTGCCGTGAAGCGGCGCGGGGTTGTGTAGGGGAAGAGGGATAAAAATGGGAAACGAACGGCTTAAAACTGCGGCGGCGCTATGCTGCGCCTTCAGTCTGCTATCGCTTTTGCCAGTGGGCCGGCTCTGCGCTAACACGCCGCAAGAGGCGGCGGCTGCCCTTGTGGAAGCTCTGAAAAGTGCGGATCCCGGGCTCTGGTACAGGCAATTGAGCAAAGCTGATGTGGATTCCTTGCATGAAATGATCGGGGAACACATGAAGAACGAATTTGAAAAGGAACGCGCTTACAGGGAAAGAGAGTTAGGGAAGAAGATAGAAGATATCTACGAATTTAAAGGCGGTCAGTTGGCGCTTTCTTTGGGGCCCTACTCCAGGGATAAGGGGCAGGAGAAGCTGTTCGACCTGTTCTTCATTAAGGATATCCGCGTTTGGGGCGGGCAATATGCCGAAGTGACGCTTTTTTTGCCGGTAGCGATAAGAGGCGTTCTCCCGCCGGTACGGCTTTCTTTTATAAAGGAGGCGGGGGAGTGGAAATTCTGCCAGTCCCTTTCAACGGCGTATTTTGTCCATGGCCGGAACGGGGACTTTGACTATTTCGTAAACATGTACCTAAACCTGTTCTACGGGCTAAAGCTGGACCGGACTGACTCCTCTAAAATAAAGAGAAAGAGTTTCCGCCTGTCGAAAGAACTGTCCGATAAATATTTTACTGCCTGGAAGAACATGAAGAGTTACTCCGCGAAAGATTTTCTCGCTATGTGGCTGCTGACCGGAGATAAAAAAGCCATTCGGGTATGGGAAGAAGAGAAAACCTCCGGCAAGAAGACCCTGACGGACAAGGAATTGGAAATGTACAAGGGGTTCCTGTCCGGGAAGACGCAACCGTCCCGCCAGCCCGTCCCTCCGCCCGCTTTAGAGTCAGAACAATATTTTCAGTACGTGAAAGGGGCCTTCTTCCGGGATATACTGGCCTACAAAAAACTGCTGCTGAAATTTCCGGGAGACGAAAAGATGTGCGCCAAGGCGAAATACCAGATAGCGGAGAACTACGAGTATGCCAGGGAATACGCCCTGGCGGAAATGGTTTACCTCGGTTTCTTGAAGAAATATCCGGCCGCTGAGGACGAACCGAAAGCGCAGGCTAACCTGGCCAAGCTTTACTGGGATAAACTTGGGAAACAGGATGAGGCCGTTAGAATATGGAAAGAGCTGGACGCGAAGGGGAAACTGCCTGCGGACGCTCCTTATAAAGCGGCCGGCAGGTTAGTGCCCAAGACGCTGGTTCAGAATCTTGAAGCCGGGTATATGCGCGGCATAGTGGATTTTGACATTGAGCAGGACGGAAAATGGACCGACGTGCTTTATACTTCCGGCTCGGTAAAAGTCGGGGGCAAGGAGTACGTCCCCGCGGAAAACAAGCTGGTCAGGTACCTGGAGAGCGGCCAGGGCAGCGAAATATACAGTAAAGAGATAGACTACGGCGGACAGGACAGTCAAAGTCATTTAAGCTACAGGAAAATGCAGGCGACCCGCAACGGGATTTGGCTGTATACGGCTATGTGCAACGGCCATGCCCTCTTCCTGTCCCCGGAGGGTAGGCCGTTGGCTCGTTTGCGCGACGAGGGCGACGTGCTGGCCGACCTGCCTCTCGAAGGCCGGGAGGGGCCGTATCCGTGGAAATATACCAACGAAGAGCATCTGCGCAGTCCTTATTGGCAGGGGGTTCACTTCGCCGATAAATATGTTTACGTCTACGCGGCGAACTCGGTGGCGCTGAAGAAATACGATGCCAAGACCAAAAGCTTGATCTCAAAAACGGTCCCTGCTCCGGGGGCCAGTCTTGGGAATTATTCGGCGAATATGGCGCCATCCGCTAAAGGGACCATGTTCGTGGTTTCCCCAGAGGCCGGAGTGGTGCTTGAGTACAACGACGAAGGTAAGGTAGTCGGCACTATTAAGGACGTCCGGACAGGGGTGCAGTTCGGGAATATCAGGGATATGGCCTTCGACAAAGAAGGAAATATGTACGCGGCTTTAGAGACTGACCATCAGATTGCGGTATTTTCAAAGGATGGCAAACTTGTAAATTCCTTCATCGACGAAACCGTTACCCCCACCAGCGTGGCCGTGGATGGGGCCGGGGATATCTATGTGAGCGGCTATGGAATGTCCATGGGCGGAACAACGGTGAAGATATATGACCGCAACGGCAAAGCCAAAACCTCTTTCAGCACACTGCACCCCAAAGCGACCGTAGCCAATGTGGGAATAAGAGACCTGGCTGTTACTGATGACGGGTTTGTTTATGTGCGGGTGGACACCGTGGTGGAACGCTATACCACGAAAGGAGAGCGGGTGGACTATTGGGTCATCCCGAATTCCGGGCAGGACGCGGTCATGTTTGCCGCCGATCCGAAGCGCAAGAAATTGTTCATGCTGAAGGGCCTTGAAGTTTATGAGTATGGCGGGCCCGGGACAAAAAAAATAGCCGATCTGCGACTGCCCGAAAAACCATACTCCCCGGTAAAGATGGTGGCCGCTTTCGGCGCGGACAAGCGGGGAAACTTGCAGGGGCATGTCAGCAATATCGGGGTATTCAGTTTTGATCCGGATAAGATCAGCGGCGGCACCGTCCCGCTCGGCATCGGCGGGGCCAAGTATGGCTCACAGATCTCGCTCGAGCGCACGGGCTTGGACCGGGACGGCAACATCTGGTCCTGTAATTCCAGGAACTACGGCAAGGGTCCCGTTATAGAAAAATACGGCCCGGACGGGAAGCAGGTTCTTAAAATACCTCAGGCGGAGGGGACCAGGAATTCATGGAAACCGGTAGATATTGTGAAGTCCTGTAAGGACGAACTTCTTGTGGCGGATTCCGCCAACCGGCGCATAGCGAAATACACCATGTCCGGGAAATACTTGGGGGATTTCGACCTTACGCCGTATATGAGCGGCTGGATACAGCGGCTGAGGGTGGACTCCAAAGAACGCTTGTATATACTTTCCAGCCAAATGGGAAAGCAGTTTATTCTCCGCTTTGACGGAGTGGTTTTTAAGGAAACGCGGAACTAAGAGCGGCACAATAGCCGGAGGGGCACTAATGGCCAGAATCTTGTACGGGGTTTCGGGAGAAGGCAGCGGGCACGCCACGCGCAGCAAGGAGATACTCTCCGGGCTGGTGAAGAAGCACCGGGTGAAGGTGCTGGCCTATGGCAAGTCCTACGACCTGCTAAAGGACTGCTTCGACACGCAGAAGATCTACGGCCTGCACCTCTATTACAGGGACGGCTCGGTGGATTACCTGCGCACGGCGCTTGCCAATCTGCGCCGGATGCCGGCCGAACTGGACGGCACCTTGGCCGGGGTGAAAGCCGTGATGAAGCGGTTCCGGCCCGAGGTGGTCATTTCGGACTTCGAGCCTGTCTCCGGGCTGCTGGCCAGGCACAACCAACTGCCGCTCATCTCGCTGGATAACCAGCATATCTTCACCAATTGCGACGTAAAATACCCGCGGCGTTTCGCGCGGGAGGCCGGGGTGAACCGGCTGGTGATAGGGGCCTACCTGCCGCGCATAAGCGAAACGCTCATAACCTGTTTCTACCATCCCCGGGTCACCAGGCCCGATACTTATCTTTTTCCGCCCATACTGCGCCGCGCCATACTGGCGCAGAAGCCGCGCGCGGGGCGGCATGTGCTGGTGTACCAGACCGCCAGCGGGGATGACTCCATAGCGGGCGCGCTCAAGAACTGCCCCGGCGAGTACATCTTCTACGGCTGCAACAAGGACCAGCGTGACGGCAACATAACGTACCGCAAGTTCAGCGAGGAAGGCTTCATAAAAGACCTGGCCTCCTGCCGCGCCGTGGTTTGCAACGGCGGACTAAGCCTTATGAGCGAAGCCCTGCACTTGGGAAAGCCGATATTTTCCGTGCCCATCGCCGGGCAGTTCGAGCAGATAGCCAACGCCTATTACCTGGAAAAACTGGGCTACGGGCGCTACCGTCCGGCGCTTACCGCCCTGGGCTTGCGGGACTTCCTGAAGAATATAGAGCTTTACTCGGCAAATCTGAAAAAATATCCGCGAGCCGACAACTCGGCCATTGCCGCCAAGCTGGAAGAGCTCATAGCTGCGCATGCGGGAAAGATAGCTCTGAAAAAACCGCGCCTCATAGGCCGGATGGCAGGAAAAATCCTGGGCTGGGAAAAAAAGAAATGAAATTCAAGCTTCCGCTGCTCACCGCGCTGGCTGGCTTTCTGGCCCTCTCCGCGTCGCCCCTGCCCGCCTGCGATATAAAGCCGGACGAAGAACTGGTGTTTTTCGGCAGCTACGGCTGGCTGGACCGGAAGTCGGGCGAGTGGAACGTCTCCGTACACGGCTGGATCTACGAGCCGGAGGAGGATTCCGCGGTCATAGGGACGCTGTCCAAGGCGTTCGGCAAAATGCTGGGCCTGAAGAAAGCAGACCTGGCCTCGTCTGTCTACGAAGAAAGGAGCCGCCGGTTCTTCGTGGATAACGAAAGGGGCAAGGTTCTGCGCGTGGAAATAGCCGGGCTCGGGCCGTTTAAACTGGTTAAGTCCGCGCCGAATGGGCACATGCGCGATGTGGTGCGTATAAAGGACGGCGCCCCGGGATTTTCCGGCGGGGCGGTGAAGGTGCGCACGCTGTGCGCCCAGGGGCACAGGACCTTCGAGGGCGAGATAGCGCTGATAAGCCCTGAGGGTCTTTCCGTGGTGTCCGATATCGACGACACCATAAAGATAAGCGAAGTGCGCGACAGAACGGCGCTGGTGGCCAACACTTTTGTGAAACCGTTCACCGCGGCTCCCGGCATGGCCGGGCTATACGGCCGCCTGGCAGAAAAGGGCGCGTGGTTCCATTATGTTTCTGCCAGCCCCTGGCAGTTGTACGCGCCGTTGGCGCGGTTCATGGTCGAGAGCGGCTTTCCCGGCGGGACGCTGGAGCTTAAGACGTTCCGCTGGAAGGATCGGACTTTCCTTTCACTGTTCCAGAAACCGGAGGCGTACAAGATCCCGGTTATAACTAAGCTGATAGAGACTTTCCCCGGGAGAAAATTCATCCTGATAGGGGATTCCGGCGAGAAAGACCCGGAGATCTACGGCGCGATAGCCAGGCAATTCCCCGGGAACGTTTCCAAGATACTTATACGCGACGTTACCGGCGAGAAAGCGGACGCGCCGAGGTTCCTGGCCGCGTTCAAAGACCTGCCGGGGACCCTTTGGCGGGTTTTCGAAAAGCCGGACGGTGTAGACATGGGAGAGATGAAGCTATGAGGAACCTGAGGATATTTCTGCTTGCTGCGGTACTGCTGCCGCTGGGTTTTGAGGCCGGAGCCGGCAAAGAGACCGGCGGTCCCGCCCGTATAACCGCGGAGCAGGTGGATAGCGACCTGAAAACGCTGGAGATCTGCCGGGCGGGGCTCAGGGCGCTCGACGGCTATGTGCGGTCCAGGGCGGGGCTTTACGGCAAGACCGCGGCGGATCGGATCTATACCCGGGAGGAAAAAGAAGAGGTCTGGGGTCTCTGGAAGTCCTACTTCGACTACCTTGTGACCCTAGACCGCCTGGGCAAGAAATACGGCGACTCGTACGACAAGCTGGAGAAGCCTCTCCGGCAGGGCGCTTTCCTCGCGGCCTACGGCGCTTTTATGGCGCAGTACAGTTCGGCGCTCACGGTGATAGAACAGCTGGAAAAGAACGGCGCCATAGACGTAATACTCAACGAGGATGTGCCGGAGGCCGGTATCCCTAAGGGCAGTTACTTTAAATTTAAGTTCCGGTTCCTCAACGCCGCGCGCGCCGCCGAATTCGTGGCGCTGGAGGTGCTGTACGCCCATTATAAGGACGTAAGCCATCCCGGTTCCAGGAAAGCGGCCGAAGAGGATGCGGGCTTCATCTGGAAGCACGGCCGGGTGAAGGGGCAGGTTCAGACGCTGAGGAACGCCATGGCGGTGGTTAAAAAGGCCGGCTTCACCGCCTGGTTCCCGGTGCAGACGGAGGTTTCCGAATTCATGGGCGACGCTAAGGTTTACAGGCGGCACAGCTCCCTGATAACGCAGGAGCAGATAGCCCGGATAGCCCCGCTGCTGGAACCGGGGGACATCTTCCTGGAGCGGAGGGAATGGTATCTTTCCAATGTGGGCCTGCCGGGGTTCTGGCCCCACGCCGCGCTTTATGTGGGCGGACGGAACGAACGCGACGCTTATTTCAGCGGGCCTGAAGTGGTCGTCTGGGCCAAACAGCTGGACCCCGTCTGCGGCAGCCTGGACTGCGTGTTGAAGGGCAAATACCCCGAGGCTTATGAAACCAGCCTGCGGCCGTACATGGGGCACGCGCCAAAGGTGCTGGAGGCCATGAGCGAAGGCGTGACCTTTACCAGCCTGGAACATTCCCTGGAAGCAGATTCCATAGTGGTGCTGAGGCCCAGGCTCCCTAAAACGGAAAAGGCGCAGGCCATCCTCAAGGCCTTCCACTATTCAGGCCGGCCTTACGACTTCAACTTCGATTTTCAGACCGACGACACCATAGTCTGTTCCGAGCTGGTCTACAAATGTTACGAGCCTTCCCCGCGGATGAAAGGCATAAGGTTCGAGACCGAAAAGGTGATAGGGCGGCACGTAAGCCCGCCGAACCTGATGGCCAAGCAGTTCGACGTAGAGTACGGCACCGACAGGCAGCAACTGGACATGATATTATTCCTCGACGGGCGCGAGTGGGAAAAGGCCGCTAAGGCGTCTACGTTGGAGGAGTTCCGTCGGAGTTGGAAGCGGCCGAAGTGGTACATCTGGCAGTGATCGGTGTTTGTCTGGATAGGGGCGGGGAACCTCGGGCCGTGGGGCCCAGACCGGTCTGGGCCTAATAACCGCGCCCGCCTGGGCCCTGCGCCCCTGAACGCGGAGTGTATTCAATGTTACACTGTGTGTAAGGCGGCGGGATTTGTTTCATCCGGCCGCCCAGCCCGGGGGGGCTTTTTTGGTGGGGGCGCCGATTTGAAAAAGGGACGGATGCCTAGAAAGATACTCGTAGCCGACGATGAGAAGGCGATGCTCAGCCTGTATTCCCGTCTTTTTTCGGGGACCGGTTACCGCCTGACCCTGGCCTCCAGTTTTGCCGAGGCCGCGGAGCTCATCACCAAAAATTCTTACGACCTGCTGGTGACGGACCTGACCTTCCCCGACGGGGTAGGCACGGAGCTGGTGAAAATCTTCAATGAGAAAAAAGCCGGGGCGAGAAGCCTGCTGGTGACCGGCTCCAATCCGGAGGACAGGCGGCTGGACCTGCCCTCTTCTTCCACTTATTTCGAGAAGCCGTTCAAGGTGGACGCCTTCCTGGCGGCCGTGGAGCGGGCGCTGGCCGTCTGAGGCCTTGCGCCGCAAAAAAACCGCCGAGGTCCGGCGGTTTTTTTATGCCCCGCGGGTCGCCAGCAGGAGGCGGAACTCTTCCCTTTCCAGGTCCTCCAGCGAGTCGTACGGGAGGGCGGACAGGGGGCGGGACGCCAGCATGGCCAGCAGTCCCGTGTTCCTGGCCGCGCCCGGGGCGAAAGCGGCCGCCTCGGCGCAGAACAGGCGGAGATTTACCTGGCTCGAATAGGTCTTATTGGCCTTCAGGCAGGAGAAATCGAAATCTTCCGGGGTCACGCGCAGCCGCCTGCCCTGCCGGTCCAGCAGCAGGTCCAGGCAGAAGGACATTTCCGAGCCCCGCACCTCCCGGTTCACTTCCTTGCTCTTGCCCATGCCTATCGGCAGCCCGGTGGCGGCCATTATACCCAGCCTGACCGCTTTTTCCCGGGAGGAAGGGCCCTCCGTGGTTTTAACCGAACGCAGGGTCTCCTGTTTTACCGGGGCGGCCGCGAGGACGGTGATGTCCCCGGGCGCCGCCTGCACGGCGGCCGCTCCGGACAGGGAGAATACGGCCGAGCCGCCGGCGAAGGAAACTGCCTTTACCTTCTCGGCCTCCGGCAGCGGTGGCTGGGGGCAGGGGAACCTCAGCGTCGCCACGCCGAATTCGGCGCAGCGCGCCTCCAGCCCGGCGGCTGCGGCTTCTTCCAGGTCCCGGCCCAGCAGGCCCCAGCAGCGGCGCGCCGCTCCGGCGGCGGTGTCGCGGTCAAGGTTCAGGGCGGTGCTCAGAACCTGCGCCAGCACGGAAAATTCGGGGAGTTTTTCCCCTGCGGTTATTACCATAAAAGACATGCTCCCATTCTAACAAATCGCTGCCGCGCGGAAGGGGGGTTCCCCGGTCCGCCAAAATGTATAATGATAAAAGCGGTACCAAACTGGAGCGGACCTATGAAAATAAAAACCATTTCCCTGCTGCTTTCGTTCTGCGCCTGCGCGGCCTACGCCGCCCCCGCCAAAAAGGCCGGCCCGGCGCGGGTCTACGAGGTGAAGTCGGTGCTGGTCGCGCCTTATTCGGGCGTGATCACGCCCGCCGCCGCCGAGTTCGTCTCGGACGCGGTGGACAAGGTTAACAAGGCCGGCGGCGCCGACCTGCTTGTTATAGCGCTGGACACTCCCGGCGGCCTGGATTCCTCGATGCGCGAGATAATCAAGAAGATGCTGGCCTCCAAGAAGCCGGTAGCGGTGTACGTTTCGCCCCAGGGGGCGCGCGCGGCCTCCGCCGGGGTTTTTATCTCCATGGCGTCCCCGCTGGTGGCCATGGCGCCGGGCACCAATATCGGCGCGGCGCACCCGGTGGTGATCGGCGGCCTGCCCGGCGGGATAGGCAAGGAAAAGGACAAGGCCGAGAAGAAAAAAGACCCGATGGACGAGAAGATGGTCAACGACGCCGCGGCCTACATGAAGTCTATCACCGAGAAGACGGGCCGCAACGTGGACTGGGCCACCCGCGCGGTCACGAAGAGCGAGTCTATTTCCGCGGAAGAGGCCGTTAAGGAAGGCGTAGCCGATTTTATAGCCGCCGACATCAATGAGTTCCTGGTCAAGGCCGACGGGCGCAAGATAGGCGAGTTCGGCACCCTGCGCGCGGTGAAGCCGGCCGTGGATTATCTCCGGCAGACCCGCCGCCAGAAGTTCCTGGCCACCATAACCGACCCGAACATCGCCATGATACTGATGAGCCTGGGGGCGGCCGGGCTGTTCATAGAGCTCTATAATCCCGGGCTGATCCTGCCCGGAGTGGTGGGCGCGGTGTCGCTGGTGATGGCTTTCTATTCTTTCCAGACCCTTTCGGCCAACTTCGCCGGCGTAGCGCTGATCATGCTGGGCTTCGTGTTCTTCATCGTGGAGATCAAGGTGGTGAGCTACGGGCTGCTGACGCTGGCCGGGGCGGCGTCGGTGCTGATGGGCGGGCTGATGCTGTTCAACCAGCCTTCCATGGGGGGGCTTTCGATATCTATGAGCATGCTTCTTTCTACGGTGGTGGGTTTGATCGCGGTGGTGGCGGGCGTGGCGTTTATCGCGCTGCGCGCGCAGCTGCGCCGGGTGGTGACGGGGATAGAGAGTCTCGAGGGCCGCAAGGGCCTGGCCAAGACGGCGCTTGCGCCTAAGGGCACGGTGCTGGTGGAGGGGGAACTGTGGGAGGCCGAGAGCGTCTCCGGCGACATCCCCGCCGGCGCCGAAGTGATAGTCACCGCCGTGCAAGGCTTCAAGATCCGCGTCCGCATCTCAAAGTAACCTTTGCCGTCCAGGGCCGGCAGGGGCATGGGCCCGTCAGGCACGGCGTCGCGCACACCGTGCGCGCGCCTCGTCTCTCGCCCCTCGCGCTTATGCAAGCTCGGGGCTCCGAGACGGCCTTCCGAACCCATGCCCCTGCCGGCCCGGAAGTTGTCTCTCCTGTCGCTCGTCCCGCTATTATCACTCTTGCTGAAGACCGTCCGCGCCAGCCCCTTATCTATAATCATATAGTAGGGATTTGTAAAAGGACGCCAGTTGTGGCATAATATTGGTTCGGCGCGTCTTATTTCGCCGAAGTTATTTATTTGTAAATACGATTTTCCGCTCTACTAATACGGAGGAACTACAATGGGAACCAGGTTTACCGACAGGGCTCAGCGCGTCATCCTTATAGCTCAGGAAGAGGCCAAGCGCCTTAACCACGACTACGTGGGCACCGAACATATTCTCCTCGGGCTCATCGCCCTTTCCGAGGGCGTGGCCAGCCAGGTGTTCCAGAACCTCGGCATAGACCTGCGCAAGGTCCGGGCCGAGATAGAAAAGATCGTGGGTACCGGCGACAACATGATGCTGCTGGGCGAAATACCCTTTACCCCGCGCGCCAAGAAGGTGCTCGAATACGCCGTGGAAGAGGCCCAGCACATGAGCCACTCCTACATCGGCACCGAGCACATCCTGCTCGGCCTCATCCGCGAGGAGGAAGGCGTGGCCGCCCGCGTGCTTGAGAACCTCGGCCTCAAACTCGAGACCGTCCGCGAGGAAGTGCTCAACATCCTCGGCGAGATGGAACAGAAAGATTCTCCCAAAGAGTCTCAGACCCCGCCGGCCAAGGGCCACGCCCACTCCGCTGCCAAGGGCAAGACCAAGACCCCCATCCTCGACGAATTCGCGCGCGACATGACCCAGATGGCCAAGGAAGGCAAGCTGGACCCCGTTATCGGCCGCTCCAACGAGATAGACCGCCTGATCCAGGTGCTCGGCCGCCGCACCAAGAACAATCCCGTGCTCGTGGGCGAGCCCGGCGTGGGTAAGACCGCCATCGTGGAAGGCCTCGCCCAGAAGATCGCCGCCGGCGAGATCTCCGACACGCTTATCGGCAAGCGCCTGCTCTCCCTGGACCTCGCGTCCATCGTGGCCGGCACCAAGTACCGCGGCGAATTCGAGCAGCGCCTCAAGGGCATCATCGAAGAGATCCGCAAGGCCAAGAGCAACATCATCATGTTCATCGACGAGCTGCACACGGTCATAGGCGCCGGCGCCGCCGAGGGCGCCATAGACGCCTCCAACATGCTCAAGCCCGCGCTCGCGCGCGGCGAGCTGCAGTGCGTGGGCGCCACCACCTTCGACGAATACCGCAAGCACATCGAGCACGACCCCGCCCTGGAGCGCCGCTTCCAGATGGTCATCGTGGAGCCGCCCAGCGTGGGCGAGACCATCGAGATCCTCAAGGGGCTCCAGGAGAAGTACGAGAGCCACCACAAGTGCAAATATACCGAGGCGTCCATCTTCGCCGCGGCCCAGCTGTCCGACAAGTACATCACGGACCGCGCCCTGCCCGACAAGGCCATCGACCTGCTTGACGAGGCCGGCTCCCGCGCCCGCCTGAAGCTGTCCGTGGCGCCGCCGGAGTTCAAGGAGAAGGAAGCCGAGATAGAAGAGGCCTCCAAAGAGAAGAACGGCGCCATCTACGGCCAGGAGTATGAGAAGGCCGCCAAGCTGCGCGACCGCGAGAAGGAGCTGAAGAAAGCCCTCGAGGACGCCCGCAAAAAATGGCGCGAAGGCCGCGACAAGGTTTTCCCGGAAGTGACCGAAGAGGACATAGCCGGCATCGCCTCCAAGTGGACCGGCATCCCGGTCACCCGCATGACGGAGACCGAGACCCAGAAGCTGCAGCACATGGAAGGCGAGCTGCATAAGCGCCTCATCGGCCAGGACGAGGCCGTCAAGATAGTTTCGCAGGCCATAAAGCGCTCCCGCACCGGCATGAAGGACCCCAAGCGGCCCATCGGTAATTTCATCTTCCTCGGCCCCACCGGCGTGGGTAAGACGGAACTCGCCCGCGTGCTGGCGGACTTCCTGTTCGGCAACGAGGAGGCCATGGTCCGCATCGACATGAGCGAGTACATGGAGAAGTTCTCCGTGAGCCGCCTTATCGGCGCGCCTCCCGGCTACGTGGGTTACGAGGAAGGCGGCAAGCTTACCGAGATCGTGCGCCGCAAACCCTACTGCGTGGTGGTGCTCGACGAGATCGAGAAGGCCCATCCCGACGTGTTCAACATCCTGCTGCAGATCATGGACGAGGGCGTCCTGTCCGACAGCCTGGGCCACAAGGTCTCTTTCAAGAACACCATCCTCATCATGACCTCCAACGTCGGCGCCCGCCTGATCTCCAAGGGCAAGACGCTGGGCTTCATGCCCACCGAGGACAAGGAAAAAGATTACAAAGAGATGAAGGACACGGTGATGGACGAGGTGAAGCGCGTCTTCAACCCCGAGTTCATCAACCGCATCGACGAGGTCATCGTGTTCAGGCCCCTCACCGAGGCCGACACCGAGAAGATCCTGGAGCTGAGCCTGGTGAAGGTGGCCAAGAAGCTCGAAGTGAAGGGCGTGAAGTTCGACATCACCCAGGCCGCCAAGACCTTCCTCGTCAAGAAGGGTTTCGACCCGAACTACGGCGCCCGCCCGCTGCTCCGCACCGTGCAGAAGTACCTGGAGGACCCGATGGCGGAGTTCCTGCTTAACAGCACGATGAAGCAGGGCGACGTCCTGAAGGTGGACTATAAGGGCGAAGGCGACGCGCTCGAGCTTAAGGTCCAGTAAACCCGGCCGCCCCGGAGCCACAACTTGCAGCAGCATCACGGCCAGATGAAGCACCGTACCGCCCCGCCGCCGGCCCAGAGGCCGGCGGGCGGCGCTTTTAGCCGCCTCGCAAAACGTTTCCTGGCGGCGCTGCTGATAACCGGCGCCGGCTATCTGCTCTACCGCGGGGCCCTCTGGCTGAAAGAAGGTTTTGAGCCCCAGCCCGAGCCGCGCAAGGTCGTCGAGCAGCCTATGCGGGACGGCGAGTGGCAGGAGATGGTGGCCGACCTGGAAAAGGTTTCCCGCGCCTACCGGGGCCGCGTCGGCGTCTACATAAAGGACCTGGAGACGGGCAGGACCTGGGAATACAACGCCGACCGGCTTTTTCCGTCGGCCAGCCTGATCAAGGTCCCTATCATGGCGGCGGTCTTTGAAAAAATGCGGCTCGGCGCGTTCACTCTGGACACGCAGATCAAACTGACCCGCCGGGAGCGCGTGGGCGGCTCGGGTTCGCTGAAGTGGGTGCGCGACGGCACCTCCCTCTCCGTGATGGAGATCATCTACAAGATGATCACCGAGAGCGACAACACCGCCACCAGGATGCTGATAGATTACGTCGGCATGGACTACCTCTCCGTGGCTTTCCGCGAGCTGGACCTGGAACATACGAATATTACGCAGGAGGGGATGAGCCTGAAGTCAGGCCGGGTGGCCCGGGAGAACTATACCACCGCGCGCGAGATGGCTTCCCTGCTGGAGCGGATCTACGCGGGGGAGCTGGTGAACCGGGAATCCAGCGAGTTCATGCTGGACGTGATGAAGCATACCAAGAGCCGCAGCCGGCTGCGCCGCGGCCTGCCGCTGGGCTGGGAGATCGGCCACAAGACCGGCCTGCTGCGCAAGGCGTGCCACGACGTGGGCATAGTTTTCTCCCCGCGCGGCGACTACGTGATAGCGGTGCTGACGTCGGAAGTGCCCAGCTACTCCAGCGCCAAGATCTTTATTTCTAAAGTGGCCAAGCTGACCTACCACTACTACAAAGTGGACGCCGACTACGCGCAGATCTCCCAGGGCGCTCCGGGGCCGGTCTGATGCAGCGGCCTCGCCCCTCGCGCAAGTTCACGCGCCTGGTGCTGGCGCTCCGGCTGGCCTGGCTGCTGCCGGTCACGCTGCTGGGGCTGCATTACTCTTTCAGGAACCTGCATGAGCTTTCACGCCAGATGTTCATGCACCACGACTCCTGGGCCTCGCTCGCGAACCCCCTGGTCGGCGCCGCGGCCGGCGGAGCGCTGCTGTTCTTTACCTGGCGGATATGGCGGAAGACCTGGCTGATAATGACGGACAGGCTTTACCCCGAGAAAGCGGCCCTCACCTGGCAAATAGTCTGGCTGATATTGCTGGTGATACTGCCCTACTGGATATACCGTGGATAAGAAACTTGAACTTTTAGCCCCTGCCAAAGACCTGGCCTGCGGCATCGACGCCGTTAACTGCGGCGCCGACGCCGTCTACATAGGCGCGGAACGCTTCGGCGCCCGCGTCTCCGCCGGCAACACCGTGGCCGACATCGGCCGCCTGGCCGCCTACGCGCACCGCTACCGCGCCAAGGTCTACGTGGCCATGAACACCCTGCTGTCCGACGAGGAGCTGCCGCGCGCGCAGCGGATGGTGCATTCCCTCTGGGAGGCCGGGGCTGACGCCCTGATAGTGCAGGACATGGGCCTGCTCGAGACCGGCCTGCCGCCGATCCCGCTCATCGCCAGCACCCAGACGCATAACGTGACCCCCGAGAAGGTGCTGTTCCTGGAGAAAGCCGGCTTTAAGCGCGTCATCCTGGGCCGCGAGCTGACGCTCGAGGAGATAAAGGCCATCAGGGCCAAGACCTCCGTCGAGCTGGAATTCTTCGTGCATGGCGCGCTGTGCGTCTGCTACAGCGGCCAGTGCTACCTCAGCTACTTCCTCGGCGGCCGCAGCGGCAACCGCGGCGAATGCGCCCAGCCCTGCCGCAAGCTCTACACGCTCAAGGACAATGCCGGCGACACCCTGGCCGTCAACAAGCACCTGCTCTCGCTCAAGGACCTGAACCTTTCCCGGCGCCTGTCCCACCTGGCCGCCGCCGGCATCACCTCCTTCAAGATAGAGGGCCGGCTGAAGGACCAGGACTACGTGCGCAACATCGTCACCTTCTACCGCCGCGAACTCGACAAGGTAATGGAGAAAAAAGGCTACGGGCGCCCGTCCATCGGCAAAAGCCTGGCCGCCTTCGAGCCGAACCCGGCCAAAACCTTCAACCGCGGCTATACCGAGTATTTCATAGACGGCAACCCGGCCGACATCGCCTCCCCCGACACCCCCAAGTTCGTGGGCGAGCCGCTGGGCCTGGTGTTCGACATTAAGAACGGCTCGTTCAGGATCCATGGCGCGGACAAGCTGCATCCCGGCGACGGGATCTCCTTCTTCGACAAGGCCGGCACGCTGTCCGGCTCGCTGGTCAACGGCGTGGTGGACGGCCGCGTGCGCGCCGACAACCTTAAGGGTATGGAGAACGGCACCGCCGTCTACCGCAACCTCGACAAGGAATTCATGCGCGCCGTGCAGCGCCTGGGCGCCCAGCGCAAGTTCTGGCTGAAGCTGGAATTCTCCGACGTGGACGGCGGCTTCCTGCTGAAGGCCTCCGACGAGCGCGGCGCCGTGGCCCAGGCCAAGTGGCGCGGGGTAAAAGCCCCGGCCCAGAAGCCGGAGCAGGCCCTGGACACCATCCGCAAGCAGCTCTCCAAGCTGGGCGAGACGGAATATTACCTGGAGTCGCTGGAGCTGAAGCTTTCCAAACCTTATTTCATGCCGGTCTCGGCCCTCAACGACCTGCGCCGCGAGGCGCTGGCCGCCCTGGCCGCCGAACTCCCGGCCGGGCCGCGCGAAGAGGCCAAGCTGGTCGCCAACGAATACCCGTATCCCGAAGAGAAGCTGGACTACACCGGCAATGTGCTCAACAGCCGGGCCGCGCGCTTCTACAAGCGCCACGGCGTAAAAGAGATCGGCCTGGCCGCCGAAGCCGGCGCCGACCTGGCCGGCCAGCCGCTGATGACCACCAAGTTCTGCCTCCGCCGCCAGCTGGGCCTGTGCAAGAAAGGCAAAGAGGTGGAGCCGCTGTTCCTTGAGGACGGCGAAGGCCGCCGCTTCCGCCTGGAATTCGACTGCGCCCGCTGCGTGATGAAACTGTACTTCAAGGGCGGGGAAAAATGAACCCTGCCCTGAAGGCCGCACTCCTGGCCGCGCTGTTAGGCGCGGTGCCGGGCTGCGGTCCCAAGGCCCCCGAGCTGCCGGCCCTCAACCGGCTGGAGTCTTACAGTTTCGATCCCGCCTCTCCCCTGGAAACCAGGATAAAACTCATTCCCGCGCCCGTGCTGGATTCTTTCCGGGCTTTGGACAGCCGCCCGGACTACGCCGGCTACGAACCTTCCGCCGCTGACCGCGCGCTGGTTATGGATTACTTGCGCCTGCTGCCGCCCGCCTATGAAAAAACTTTCAAGCAGCGCTGTCTGGGCGTCTACTTTGTGCCCGACATGGTGGGCTACGGCCTGGCCGACTGGGTGGCCGGGCCCGGCGGGACCGTCTATTTCCAGCTCATCCTTAACGCGGCCGTCCTGAAAGAAAGCCTCTCCGAAACCCTGACGAACAGGGAGAAGACCTGTTTTATCCCGAGGGCCGGCTGGTCTGTGCGGGTCGACGCCGGCACCGGCTACAAGGGACTGCTCTACGCTCTCGCGCATGAGGGCGGCCACGGCCTGGACTACGCGGCTGGCCTGACCCCTTATACCGACGACACTATGCCCGCCTACTACAGGCCGCGCCGGCCGCTCTCCGGCGGCCTTTTCCCGCTGCGCTGGGCGGATTATGCCAAGCCCCGCCCCGAGTTCTCCTTCCCCGGCCGGGACCAGGTTACCTTTTACGGCTTCGGCGGCGGGCCCAAGCTGGATATCGGAGGGGCCGCCGACTTGTACCGGGGCATGCTGGGAGCGGGCTTTGTTTCGCTTTACGCCTCCAAGAGCTGGGCTGAAACGCTGGCCGACACGGCAACCTTCGGCGCGCTGGCCGGCCTGGGGCAGCCGTACCGGATAACGGTTGCCGGCCCGGGCGGCAGGCAGGAAGTTTTCGAGCCGATGAAAAGCCCGGCGGCCCGGCAGGCCGCCGAAGTTATGGAACTGCTGGGGAAGATAAAAATATGACGCTTCGCTGCGAACTCAACATCAATGGCGGCAGCCGCCGCGTGATCATAGTGGGCAACGACGAAGAGACCCACGAGCACCTGGCCCTGCGCCTGACCGCGGCCATCCTCTTCTTCGACAAGGAACCCTGCGAGCCCGGGCCCAACGACCCGGTGCTGGCGGATATCGGTTTTGTGCCCGACCTGCTGGTGCCGGACGGCGTCGGCGGGGTGGCCGTCTGGGTGGAATGCGGCAACGTGGCCGAGAACAAACTCGCCAAGGTCGCCCGCCGCATAAAAGAAGGGCGGCTGGTGCTGCTTAAAGAGGACGAACATGGCGGCCGCCGCCAGCGCGGGGTGGTGGATAAAGAAGTGCGCAATGGCGAGTGGGTGGAGGTCTGGGCCTGGCCCAGGGCCGAGTTCGCCCGCTGGAACGCCGCCATAAAAGAGACCAACTACGTTTACGGCGAGGCCTCCGGGCAGAGCCTCAACCTGGTGCTCAACGACACGGCTTTCAGCGTGGACCTGGTCTCCTGCTAGGCCTAGGTCCAAGGGGCAGGCGCGGGGGGGACTTCAGGCACTTGGCGGGCCGGCGCGGGGCCTGTATACTATG
This sequence comes from Elusimicrobia bacterium GWB2_63_22, assembly GCA_001799735.1. Taxonomy (GTDB): domain Bacteria; phylum Elusimicrobiota; class Elusimicrobia; order Elusimicrobiales; family UBA9959; genus UBA9959. The sequence goes on from MGUA01000009.1 coordinate 54,056, forward strand.
ATCGTGGAATCTCGTTAAACGGAGAAAACGATGCCGGCGAAAACCTTGCTGCGGCTGCTGCCTTCCTTTTTGATATTGTTAGCCCCGCTGTCGGCGCTGCGCGCCGCGCCCGCCCTGGACCTGCTTAAGGCCGAGGCCGGCGATCTCAACTTCGCCCTGCCCGAGCCTGCCGCCGGGCGCCTGGAAAACTCACCGCTCAGCCGGCCCCGCGCCGACTGGTTTAACGCTAAAAAACTTTATTCCGACGCCGTCTTTAAACCCGGCAAGCAGCAGCGCGTGGACACCGAACACAGTAAACTCATCCTGCTGCAGGGCTTTCACTGGTACGCCGATAATTACTGGTTCCATCCGCCCCGCGGCTGGTGGGGCGTGCTGACCGACAAGGCGCCCGAAGTGGGCCGCGCCGGCTTCGACCTGGTCTGGTTCCCGCCGGTCTCCAACGGCAGCTATTATCCCAAACAGTGGTACGACCTGGATTCGCAGTGGGGCAAGCGCGAGGACCTGCTGAAGGCCGTGCAGGCCATGCACGCCTCCGGGGTCAAGGTGGTGGCCGATATCGTGCTCAACCACCGCAACGGCACCAAGGACTGGTACGACTTTACCACCCCCGACTGGCCGAGCACGGTGATCGTGCGCAACGACGAGTGGCAGGGATCGCCCAAGAGCCTCTACGACGACGAAGGCCAGGGCGACTTCGGCTGCCGCGACCTGGACCACCGCGACCCGCTGGTGCAGAACGATACCAAAATTTTCCTGCGCTGGCTCAAGAACACCGTGGGCTTCGACGGCTGGCGCTACGACATGGTGAAAGGCTACCCTGGCAGCTACGTCGGCCTGTACGACGCGGCTTCGGCCCCGGTCTTCTCCGTCGGTGAGTTCTACGACGCCAACCGCCAGCTGCTGGCCAACTGGGTGGACTCCACGGACCGCTCGTCCGACAAGAAGAACGCCTCCACCGTCTTCGATTTCACCACCAAGTTCAACCTGCTCTCGGCCATAGAGGGAGAGCGCTACGAGCTGATGAACGACGGCGGCCGCCCCTCCGGCATGATAGGCTGGTGGCCGGCCAAGACGGTCACCTTCGTGGAGAACCACGACACCTCGCCGCGCGACCCGACTTTCCTCCAGACCGCTTCGGCCGAATACAGGACGCAGCGCCTGATGGGCTACGCCTACATCCTCACGCATCCCGGCATCCCGTCGGTGTTCTGGCCGCATTTTTTCGACTGGGGTTCCGACTACCGCGCCAAGCTGCAGGCGCTCATGAATGTAAGGAAGGCCGCCGGCCTGCATTCCACCAGCCGCATGGCCATCCTGCAGGCCACCAACGAGCTCTACGCCGCCGTGATAGACGGCGACAACAGCCGCGTGGTGGTTAAGATCGGCCGCAACTGGGGCTGGAACCCCGGCGCCGGCTGGACGCTGGCCGCCAGCGGCGAGCGCTACGCCGTGTGGACGCAGCCGCTGCCGAAATAAAAACCAAAGATGAAAAAGACCGCCGCTGTCATAACCCTGGTCCTGCTCGCCTCCGCCGCGCAGGCCCAGCGCGTCAACCTCAACTCTTCCGCTTTCCACGGCCTCGACCTGGCCGGGATAAAGGCCCTGAAGGCCGATATCCCCGCGCCCGTTTCCGACGTGGAAAAGGCCGGTCCGCGCGTTGCGCTGCTGTTGAACGCGGACGAGTCCAACCGCCGGGACCCCGTGTGGCCCGGCTACGACGTTTTCGGCCAGCCGGTGCTGCTCTACGAGGCCGGCATCCGGTCTTTCCTGATAGCGCACCCGAACCCGCCCGCCGGCTACGCGCCCCTCTTTGCCGAGCCCAGGCCGGTCTTCGTGCAGCAGGGCCAGATACCCGGTTTTAATTTTACTTTCAGCTTTCATTTCCCGCTTAACGGGGTGGACACCTTCGCTTACCGCTATAAGGCGGAGGGCAAACCGGAGCAGGATGTGCGCACCATGGTGCACGAACGCTTCCATGTCTTCCAGCAGACCGGCTTCAAACCGGCCCGTTACGCCAGGCGTGACAGCGAGCCGGATGGCGAGGACCTGGCCATGGCCGCCCTGGAGCAGAAAACCCTTAAGAGCGCTCTCGCCGCGGAAGGGACGGAGGCCGCGGCCAGGTTTGTGCGGCAGTTCGCGGCCGTCCGCGAGGAGCGCTACGCCCGTTTCCCCGACGCCCGCCTGCCGGAAAGCCGCGAGGAGCGTTTGGAAGGCATGGCCAGATATGTGGACCAGGCCCTGATGCTGCGCGACGGACTGTCCCCGCAGCCCGGCGGCCAGGCTGCGCTGCTCTCCATGCAGCTGGACTGGTTCCCGGACGTGGACAAAATGGAGAAATCCCGCTACTACGCCACCGGCGCCGCGCAGGGCCTGCTGCTGGACAGGGCCGGGCGGAGCGACTGGAAGGCGCTGGTAGCCGCCGGAGCTTTCCCTTACGAGGTTATCCGCCAGGCTTTCCCGCTTACGGACCCGGCGGCCGCGCTGGCCGAGGCCAGGCGCGAGCACGGTTACGCCGCGCTTCTCGCCACGGGCTTGCAGAAAGCTTCAGCTTTCCAGGCCGCCAAGACCGCGGCTATAGCCGCCTACGAGGCCCTCCCCGGGATAGAATGGTCGGTTCCGACCGGGCGCAATATGGGCTTCAGCGCCGCTTCTCCGGACTACCAGTTGAGCGGTACTGAAACCCTGCTGCCCGAGATGTACATGATAGACGCCAAGACGGAGGGCTACGCCCTGAACGTAACTGACCGTCAGGCCGTGCTGGCCGATATGGCGGTCCGTTTCCACGCGCAGGCCGCCGTCCTGCTGGACGGGCGGGCGTTCACTCCGGCAGACGGGGTATACAGCTTTGAAACGCTGACCGTGACCGAGACCGGGCTGGACCTGAGGGTTTCCCGTCCCGGCACGCTGACCGTGACAGGCCGGAAGGCGGCGGTCTCTTTGGATTGAAAAAGTAAGACGCAGCGGCAGTAAGGCCGGGGAGGGTTCCCCGGCCTATTCTATTTCTTCTTTGATGGCCGTCGGGGTGACGGCTTTTTTGCTGTCCTCTTTTAGGAACTTGCGAGACAGCAGCAGGGTGGCCGCCGAGTAGCAGGTGATGGTGATGAGGAAAGGCAGGGTGAAGCCGAAGTCCATCTGCAGGCGGCCGCTGAGGCGGGCGGCCAGGGCGTTGGAGAGGTTCCAGCCGGCGGTGTAGAGGGCGCTGGCGGCCTGGTGCTGGGCGGGGGGGAAATGGCCCAGCATGAAAACGCTGTACACCGGCCAGCTGGCGTTCATCAGCATAGTGCGGGCGAAGGCGGCCAGTACTGTGGGCAGCAGGAAGCCGGAGAAGCCCATGGTGGCGAGGAAAGGTATGGAGAGCGACTGGAACATTATCATGGCCCGCACGCGGCCTACCCGCGTTACCAGCCAGGGGCCTATCAGCCCGCCGGCGGCCATGGCCAGCGGCATGAGCGACATGAAAAAGCCCAGGCTGCCTATGCCGAGGTCGAACCCGGACTTGAAGAAGATGTTGAGGTAGGGCATGATCATGCCGGCGCCGAAAGAGATGATGAGCTGGGGGGCCAGCACCAGCAGGGCCGGGCCGAGGGCCAGGGCGGAGAAGGCGGCGCTGCCCGACCGGTCGGCCGGGGCGGCGGGTTCTTTAATTTTCAGGGCAGGGACTACGGCGGCCAGCAGCAGGGCGCAGGCGGCCAACAGGGTCACCCGGTAGGCCCCGGCGCCCTCGTGGCCGGAGAAGAGGGAAACCGCCCAGATGGCGCTCAGCCAGCCCGAGGCGAGGCTGCCGGCAAAGCCCGCGGTCATGGAGGCCGCGAACTGGAAGCTGAACAGGTGCTGGCGCTCTTTCTCCGAGGAGCTGCGGGCCATCAGCGGCATGGCGGTAATGGCGAACAGGGCCGCCGCCGCGCCGCCGACGAAAGCGAACAGCATCAGCATGCTGCGGCCCGGGAAGAAGGCCATGCCGGCCATGGAGGCGAAGCTGAGCAGCAGCGAGGCGATAAGCGTCCGCCTGGCCGGGAAGGCGGCGCAGAAGACCGCCAGCGGAATGGCCAGGGCCGCCACGGTGAGGCTGGGAATGGCGCCGAGTATGCCGAGAAAGTCGCGGGTGTAGCCGAGGTCGAGGATGTAGAGGTTGAAGACCAGGCTGAAGACGCTCTGCGCGAAGGACATCAGGAAAGTAAGCAGCAAAAAACGCCTGGCGTTGGGACTAAAATCCCTGAGCACCGCGGTGTAGTTTTTAAAAATATCTCTCATGGTCTGGCGAACGGCTTTGGACACTTCGGTTGCAGGTGGGGCCGCGGGATTCCCCCGCAAACCCTTTGGGGAAGGGGGGGCCCCGCTTAATTTCCCGCGGGGGGGAAACCGCGCAACGGTTTCCCTGCGGCAAGCCAGGGTTTGCGGGGGAATCCCACGGGCACACCCTTAGCGTGTGATTACTTTGAGGCTGGCGCGGTGGAAACAGCTACTTCCGGTTCGGGCTTGGGCGCGTGGTTGATGTACCAGATGTAGTTGGCCAGGTCCTTGTGCTCCTTGGGCATGGTCTCGGGGCACTTCTCCGCGTGCTCGGTGTAGAAAGAGGCCTGGCGCACGCCTTTAACCCGCGACTTGACCGAGGCCGGGATAGCGGCGTTGTGCAGAATGTGGCCGTTGCCCGCGATGACCAGCACCGAGTAGCCCGGGTTGGCGTTCAGGAACTCGGCCACCCTCGCGCCCATGCCCTCGTTCCACGCCGCCATGGAGGCCAGGTAGTTCTCAAGCGTGAACAACTTGGCCATGGGGGAATCCCCGTGGCCGGCGAAAGTGGCTTTAAGGTACTCGTTATATTTTTTATGCTGGGTTATCTCCACCTTCTCCGGCAGGAAGGACTTCTCCTCCGGGGTCAGGCTCTCCAGGCCGGTGCGGGCGATCTTGCCTACCACCTTCTTGGGCACGTTCAGGGCCAGGGCGCGCAGCTTGTTCTGCACTATAAAGTCGAGCAGCGGCTTGTACATGTTGAAGTCGAAGCCCCATTCCTTCTTCCAGTCCGCCTTCGCCAGGAATTCTTCCTCGGTAAGCCGGCCTTCGGCGTACTCGTTGAGCACCGCCTGCAGCGGCTGGCTGAGCATCTCGAAACCGACGGCGATCTTGGAGCCGCGGGCGATGCGCATGGCCTTGAGTGCCTCGAACTGGGCCAGGTGATCCAGGGGCTGGTCGTGGGTTTCGCCCACGTAGACCACGTCGTTCTTCCAGACCACGGACTTGAAGGAGGCCTCGCCCTGCTGGGGCTTGCCGGACTGGCCGCCAAAGAGGCAGAAGTTGGGCGTGGTGGTGGTAAGCACTATGGGCGCGTCAGCCGCGGCCGGCGCCTTTCTCTTTTCCACGTTAGCCTCGGGCTTCTTTACCGCGGCGGCCCAGGCGTTGAGGGGGAGCAGAAATATGAAGGAAAAGACTAAAGTTTTCATATTTTTATTATATTAAATTTAACAACCCGGCCCGGGAAACCCGGGGGGACTTAAGGCCCAGACGCGGCTGGGCCCTATAGGCGTTGCGCTTTGGGCTGGCGGGGGCTATAACATTGTTGAAGGCGGCTATATGAAAAACTTCAACCTGATACTCACCGCGCTCCTGGCCCTCCCGGCCTCGTCATCCGCCCAGTTCGGCGATTTAGACGAGAAGGTGATCTACGGCCTCGACAGCCGCAAAGAGTATTTTCAGGTTCAGCCCGAGATCCGGGTCCTGGCGGATTCCGTCGCCTCCCTCTGGTCCGAGAACGACCTGGAAGCCCTGCCCAACGGCAGCTTCCGCCTGACGGCCGGCAAGTTCTCCGAGATGAACGTCAACGGCGGCAAGGTCTGCGCCAACGAACCCTACCGCGACCAGCCCGCCGGCGCCGGCTGCTCCGCCTCCCTGGTGGGCGAGGACCTGCTGCTGACCGCTGGCCACTGCGTGTCCAGCCAGGCCCAGTGCGACAGGCTCCGCATAGTTTTCGGCTTCAACATCTCCGTCATAGGCGGGGAGGCGCCGACCACTTTCCCGGCCTCGGACGTCTTCTTCTGCAAGGAGATTGTGAAGAGCGCCTTTGAATCCAGCGACGGCGAAATGGCCACCGACAGGGATTTCTCGGTAATCCGCCTCAAGCGCAAGGTAGAGGGCCGCAGCCCCCTGCGCCTCAACCGGGCCGGCGGCCTGGCCAAGAACGACCCCGTTTTCGTCATCGGCCACCCGATGGGCCTGCCGGTCAAGATAGCCGACGACGCCACGGTGGTGAAACTGGACGAGAAGGCCCTGTTCTTCGAGGCCAACCTGGACACCTACGGCCGCAATTCCGGCTCCCCGGTCTTCAACGGGCGCACCAACCTTATAGAAGGCGTGCTGGTGCGCGGCAACAAAGATTTCAACCGCAGCCCCGAGGGCTGCATGCTCTCCAACGTGGTGCCGCAGAACATAGACGACGGCGAGGACGTCACCAAGACCTCGGTGTTCGCCGAATTCGTCACCCCCACGGCCGAGGAGGCCGCCGCCGGCCCCGTGCCGGTGGATTCCAGCTCCATAACGGTAGCCCCCTCCGGCAGGTCCTTCTCCTTCGACTGACCCCCGCGCCAGCCGCGCAGGACGGGCCGCGAAAGCGGCCCGTCTTCAGTGCGTAGCGGCTGCCCCTTCCCGACACGCCCTTGACGGGTTGGCCTGCTATACTATTTTCCACGGCAGTATGTTCACGGGGGGGGGCGAAACGTGGCCCGCCCGAAGAAGATTGCCAGCTTAACCCGCTAGCGGACCAATACGACTCAATAGACCCGCCCTCGCCTGAAGATTAACCCTGCTACTCACCAGCCCGGCGCCCCGCCGGGCGGAAATAACCTGCCCGAATTTTCAAAAAATCGGCCGGTTTTTAGTATTATAAATAAAACGGGTGGCGCTCACGCGAAAATTTTAAAAAAACGCGCCCGGGGAAGGAAAAAAAGCAGGGGGGAACTGCCGGTAACCGCGCTCATGTCGCCTACAGTTAGTCAAAGAGGGACGCTGCTTCCTGGCTTCCTAACTCAATTTACCGGGGCATCACGGTTCGGTCGGAAAAGATAGGAAGATAGGAAGCAGCGTCCCTTGATACTATTACAGGGTACGCTGATTCCTGATTCTTAAAGCCTTGGGTTAATATCTTAAAATTAGGAATGAAAAAATCACTAAACAATTAAATTAGGTGAGCCATGGCAAAACAAAAGAGCCGAGTAAAATTGATATTGTTGGAGATTTGCGGATCTGCGTTTTACGCTGCGCTACTTTTTTTCATTGCCAGCACTTGCTGCTATGCAACGGGACCTGGCAACACGTTTACTCGCGGGGGAAAGAGCCTCCCTGGTTGTGCTGTTACCATCAACTCAGATCCGGGAGTCTGCCTTTCGGACGTAATATTAAAGTCGCCGAACGGAAAGACCATACGAACATTTAGAACGGTTTATCCCGACTATAGTACTGAGTCTAGTACTCAGACTGAACAAATAGTCCGCATCGTGGGTGATGGGAAGTACTGCTTAGTCGCCACAATGCTTCCCCTCCCGCCAGACCACTACTCAGATGGGGAAGGAGCACCAGTGCCTTGGAATGTTCAGATCTATGGGCTCGATGGGAATATCTATGTGTCGCGGTCTCCGGTCTGGGCCAACTTCTATGATTACGCGATGTCCCCTTCTGGGAATTTTATACTCATAGATGGTATATTCTACAACCGCGATTTAGAGCAAATATATATCGTCCCGACTCTTTGCAACAGCGAAAAAGTCTTATTTGCGCCAGACGACAGGCACGTTTTAATCCCAGCTATGATGTGGAAGGATGGAAAGGTAGGGCCTGGTGGCGATGCGGGGTATCGTCTTTATCTCATCTGGATCGACCTAAAGGAGAAGGCTTGCACAAGTCTTTTCACTGATTTGCCATATTCTGTCTGGCGGAAATGTCTAATTGCCAAGGACACGAAAGCGGCGATTTGCGACAAACACGTGTTCCGATTTTCTAAATTCAGTGACTGCAAGTGAGGTATCTCCTTCTTAATTATGTGAATAACTTTGGGAAAATTGGAGGCGGGCGGGTGGGGGATTGGCGAACGCACCCTTTGCGGAAGGGGGGGGGCAGCAATAGATCCGCCCTCGCCTGAAGATTAACCCTGCCACTCACCAGCCCGGCGCCCCGCCGGGTGGAAATAACCTGCCCGAATTTTCAAAAAACCGGCCGGTTTTTAGTATTATAAATAAAACGGGTGGCGCTCACGCGAAATTTTTAAGAAAGCGCGCTACTCCTTCGACTAAAGCCCCGCGCCAGCCGCGCAGGACGGGCCGCGAAAGCGGCCCATCTTCTTTTATATATAATGGACGGACAAGGGGTTGTCCATGATAAAAACTATTTTAGCCGTCTTTTCCTTCCTGGCCGTTTTCCCGGCCGGCGCCGGGGCGCAGGTGCTGCTGGTCTCTAAAACGCCCTACGGCCCGGTGGCCGACATGGGCGCGGTACGGGCGATAACCGCCACTTTCAGCCGGCCCATGTCCGCGCTGACCTCGGCCGAAAAAATGGGGGCGGCCTGCCCGCTGGAAGTGTTCGAGGTGCGGGACACGCTGACCCCGGAGAACTACCCCTCTTTTTCCTCGGTGAAGATCGCCGATTTTAAGGACCTGAAGGCGGTGGAGGGGCGCTGCCGCTGGCAGGGCACCCAGGCGGTTTCCTTCGAACCGGCCTCGCCGCTTGGAACGGCCTCCCTCTACGCGGCGCGCGTACGGCAGGGTTTTACTTTCGGCGGCCAGACCCTGAGGGAGGACGCGGAATGGTTCTTTGAGACCCCGCGGCCGGCCCTGACGCACAGCGCCCCGGAGAATAACCAGCGCTGGCTGCCCAAGGATACGATCTTCTTCGCCGCCTTCAACCTGCCTATGGCCTCGGCCCGGGCCAGGGACTCCATTAAACTCGAAGAACGCGCGCCGGACGGCTCGGTCCGGGAGATTCTCGCCGGCGTGCGCCTGGCCAAGGACGAGGAAGTTAAGAAGCTCTGGCCTTACGAGTGGCAGAACGTTTCCACGGGCACGGTGATAGCGGTACGCCCGGCCTCGCTCCTAAAGCCCGACCACGCCTACCTGCTGCGTTTCGGCCAGGGCCTGCTGCCGGCATCCGGTAACCTCGGCCTGGCCGCGGAACGCGTCATAAACGCCGAGACCTACTACACCTTCCGCCTGAAGGAACTCCCCAGGAGCAGTTGCCTGCCCGGCGAGTTCAACCTCGGTTTCTCCAACCCGGTAAAGTTGTCCGAGCTTTACGCCCATATGTCGGTGGAGCCGTCCACGGCCATGCCGCCTCTGCGGGCGGGGAACAATAACTACGAGGGCTACCGCGACAGCCAGGCGCGTACCGCCTACCAGCAGCTGCCGCGCGCCCTGCTGCCCGCCACCACCTACGCTTTCCGTCTCTCGCCCGACCTGGCCGACATCTTCGGCAACCGGCTCGGCGAGGCGGCCGCCTTTCAGATCGGACCGCTGGATTACTGCCCGTACTGGACCATGCCGTCCGGTTTTGGCATCCTTGAGGGCTACCTGCCTGCCAGGCACCCGTTCACCGTCCTCAACGCGGGTCCACTAGCCGTGGTGAAAGGCCGCGTCAGCGAGGAGAACCTGATCCCGTTCTACCGCGGAAGAATGGAGGACGAAAGCCTCCTTGCCGACGGCATAACCAAGACCTGGGACCCGTCCGGCGGCCAGCGCAACTTCCGCCTGCTGACCTTCCTGGACCACGGCGACAATTTCGGCCCGGAGCAGGGCGGCTTCGGCTACCTGCGCGCCCCCGGCATGCACGATTATCCCTACCGCGCGCTAGACAATATAACGCGCATAGGCCTTACGCTCAAAAGCTCCCAGGACGCCACCCTGGTCTGGACCAGCTTCCTCAAGACCGGCCGCCCGGCCGCCGGGGTGCCCGTGGAGATACGCAGCGACGAGAACAAGGTGCTGTGGACCGGCGTCACCGACAAGAACGGCTTCGCCGACGCGCCCGGCTGGCTGCGGCTCGGGATCACGGACTGGCCGCGCTGGCAGCGCCCGGCCCTGTGGGTGTTCGCCCGCCACAAGAACGGCACCGCCGTCCTGAACACCGGCTGGACCGGCGGCGTGGAGCCGTGGCGCTTCTCCGTTAATTACGACAGCTACCCGCGCCCCCGGCGTTACTCGGCCGCCCTGTTCACCGAGCGAGGCGTGTACCGCCCGGGCGAGACCGTGGATATAAAGGCCATAGGCCGCAAGCTTGCCGGAGGCGACTGGGCTCCGCTGGACTTCCCCGTAGCGCAGGTCTCGGTGACGGACTCCCGCGGCAACCGCGTCTTCAAGACCACCGTGCCCGTGAACGCGGCCTTCTCCTCTTTCGATTACGCCTACGCCCTGCCGCGCACCGCCCCAACCGGCGTGTGGACGGTAGCGGTGAGCGAGCCGTACGAAGACGATACCGCGTCGGCCAGGGCCGTGGCGGGGAGCGAAGAGGACGGCTACAGGAATTACGCCGGGGTGGAAAGGCCTTTCCTGTTCAGCGAGACCTTCCGCGTGGAGGAGTTCAAGCCGGCGGTGTTCGAAGTAAAGGCCCGCTCGCTGGAGCCCGCTTACCTGGCGGGGGATAAGTTCCGCGCCGCGGCCGAGGGCTGGTACCTTTTCGGGGCGCCCATGGCCGGCAGCCGGGCCGACTGGACCCTGCGCCTTAACAGCGCCCATTATGAGCCGCCGGGCAAGGAAGGCTTCAACTTCGGCCGGGAATTCCGCGGCGAGCATATAGACCTGCTGGCCGGCTCCGGTTCGGCCGAGCTGGACCAGAAGGGCAAGACCGAAGTCGCAGTACAGCTGGAGAAAAAATACGGCGGCACCGGCAACGCCCTGCGCGCCTCGCTGGAGGCCGGCGTAACCGACCCGGAGCGGCAGCGCCTGTTCGGCCGCGCCTCGGCCTGGGTGCACCGCGCGGACCTGTACTTCGGCGTGAAAGCCTCCGGCGGTTTTACCGACGCGGGCAAGCCCTGGAGCGCGCAGCTGATAGCCGTGCGCCCCGACGGTTCTCCCGCCGCCGGCGTTGCCGGCGAGGGGCGGATGACGAAGCGCCAGTGGCTCAGCTCCCGCCGCGCCGGCCTTGGCGGCCGCCTGGAATGGGTAAGCGAAGTTAAAGACACGGTTGTCTCAACCTTCACCTTTACGGCCTCCGCTTCCACGGAAACCTGGAGCTTCACACCGGCCGAAGGCGGCTATTACATCTTCTCGGTCTCCGGCACCGACGAGGCCGGCCGCCGGACCGAGACCTCCTTCGGCTTCTACGTGTTCGGGGGCGGGGACGCCTGGTGGTCCCGCGAGGATTCCGACATCATAGAACTGGTCTCGGAGAAATACGATTACAAGCCCGGAGACACGGCCAAGATCATGGTAAAGTCGCCCTACGCCGAGGCGGTTGCGCTGGTAACGGTGGAGCGCGAGGGCGTGCTGGACCGCTGGCTGACCACTACCAAGGGCGGCGCGGATTTTATCAACGTGCCGATAAAAGAAAAATATCTGCCCAACGCCTATGTGAGCGTGATATTAGTGAAGGGCCGCGCGGCGGACCAGAAGTTTTCGGAGGACGGGGAGAACGACCTGTCCAAGCCGCAGGCCAAGTTCGGCTATCTCTCCTTTAACGTCAGTCCCGCCGGGCGGCGGCTGGCCGTGGCGCTTAAAAGCGACAAGGCCGACTACCGGCCCGGCCAGGAAGTTAAACTCGCCCTGGAAGTGAAGGACGAGGCCGGCCGGCCCGCCTCCGGAGAAATCACGGTGTTCGCCGTGGACGAGGGCGTGCTGAGCCTCACCGGCTACGGTACCCCGGACGCCTTCTCTGCCTTCTACGGGCCGCGGCCGCTCAATGTGCTTACGGCGGATTCCCGCCTGCACGTGATAGGCCAGCGCAGCTACGGCGAAAAGGGCGAGGCGCGCGGCGGCGGCGGCGGCGCCGGCCTGGCCGGCGTGGACCTGCGCTCCGACTTCAGGCCCACGGCCTACTGGAACCCTTCGGTCATAGCGGGCGCGGACGGTAAAGCCGCGGTCGCGTTCAAGCTGCCCGACAGCCTGACGCGCTTCCGCCTGATGGCGGTGGCCAATGCCGACAAGCGCTTCGGCTCGGGCGAAACTTCTGTCACCGTGTCCAAGCCGCTGATGCTGCGGCCCTCCCTGCCGCGCCTGGCGCGCACCGGCGATACTTTTGATTGCGGCGTGGTGCTGCATAACTACACCTCCGCGGTCTCCACCGCCGAGATCTCCATAGAGACCTCCGGAGACGCTGTGCTGGTGAAAGGCGAGGACCTGCGCCAGGTCACGGTGGCCGGAGGCAAGGCCGCCGAGGTGACTTGGGCCTGCGCGGCGGAGAAACCGGGCGAGACCGTATTCAAGTTCCGCGCCAGGGCGGGGGGCGAGACCGACGGCCTGGAGTGGACGGTGCCGGTAAAAACCTGGGAGCCGCGCGAATACGCGGCCACCTCCGGAGTGGCCGAGACCGCGGCCGAAGAGGCGCTGCTGCGGCCCTACCCGGGTGCGGCCGGCGACCTGGCGGTGGAGCTGTCGCCCACGGCCCTGTCCGGCCTCAACGAGGGCGCGCGCTACCTGCTGGAATACCCGTACGGTTGCCTGGAACAGAAACTATCCCGCGCCATGCCTGTTATAACCGGCGCCGAGCTGATAGAAACTTTCGGCCTGGGTTCACTGGGCACGCTGAAGGCCGAGGTGCAGAAAGTCTTTGACCGGCTGGGCGATTACCAGCGCTCAGACGGCGGCTTCGGCTACTGGACCGGCTACTATGGCCGCCCCGACCCGTACCTGACCTCCTACGCGTTGGAGGCCTCGGCGCTGGCCGTGAAGGCCGGCTACCGTGTCGACCCCGCAGTTATCAAGCGCGCCGCCGACTGGCTGGAGACTTGCCTGACCACTACCAGGAAGGACTGGGCCTACCCGTACAGCGTCAGCGAAGATTACGCCGCCCGGAGCTACGCGGTTTACGCGCTGGCCCTGAACGGCCGGTTCATGAACTCCTACTTTAACAAACTCTACGTCGACCGCGCGCAGCTGCCCTACCTGGCCAAGGCCTACCTGGTAAAGGCGGCGCGGCTGCTTAACTTCGACGCGCTGGGAGCGAAGACCCTGACGGCCGAGATTATGGCGCAGGCGCGCTATAGCCCGACGGGGCTGCACTTCGAGGATGCCGAGCCCATGCCGTGGATACACGGTTCGGCGGTAAAGACCACGGCCGTCATGCTGGACGCCCTGCTGGCGGCCGACGGCGGCTTCCCCAGCGACGAGAAGGCCGTGCGCTGGCTGACCGGAGAGAAGAAGAATAAGGGCCGCTGGCGCTCCACGCAGGAGAACGCCTGGGCGCTGCGGGCCTTCCAGGGCTTCTACCAGCGTTACGAGAAGGACGAGCCGGATTTCCTGGCCTCGGCCTCTGTGGCCGGCGCGGAGTCGCCCATTGTGGCGCGGCATTTTAAAGGCAGGGGGCTGGCTTCCGTGTCCGGCACCGCCGGCTTCGGCCCGGTGTTCGGCGAGGGGGAGGAAGCGAAGGTGCTGTTCACCAAGTCCGGCTTGGGGCGGCTGTATTATACGCTGCGCCTGGGCTTTGTGCCGCAGAAACGGGACAAGCCCGCTGTGGAGGGGCTGGAGATAAGCCGGGAAGTGAAGCCGATGGACGGGGGCAAGGTCTTTAAGGCCGGGGCCCGCGCCATAGTGACCATCACCGTGAAGACGCCGCAGGACCGCACCTTCGTGGCGGTCAACGACCCGGTGCCGGCGGGCTTCGAGATCGTCAACACCGAATTCGCCGTGGAGAGCGCCGAGGACGCGCGCGCCCTGGCCGGCAAGGCCGGGCGCAGCGGCGACTGGGGCGGCTTCGAGCGTGCCGAGCGCTACGACGACCGCATGCTCATCTTCGCCGACTACCTGACCGCCGGCACCCACAAGTATTCCTACGTGGTGCAGGGCACCGTGCCCGGCGTCTTCTACGCCCCCTCGGCCCTGGCCGAGGGCATGTACGAGCCCGAAGTCTTCGGCCGCACCGCCGGCGCCGAAGTGGAAATAGTAAGATGAGAGGGGCGACTCTTATGAAGAACCTTACCGCGGAAGAACTGATACGGATCTACGGGCTGAAGCCGCACCCGGAGGGCGGGTTTTACCGGGAGACCTACAGGTCTTCGGGAAAGACCGAAGGCGGGCGGAACCTGTGCACGGCCATCTATTTTCTGCTGCCGGCGGGGCAAAAATCGCGCATGCACCGGCTGAAGGCGGACGAGCTGTGGGATTTCTACCTGGGCGGGCCGCTGACAGTGGGGCAGCTGCTGCCGAACGGGCTGGAAGAGCGCGTGACCATGGGGTCGGACCCTGCCGCCGGCCAGGTGCAGCAGCTCCTGGTGCCGGCCGGCTGCTGGTTCGGCGCCTACCCGGAGCCGGGCACCAGATTTTCCTTAGTGGGCTGCACCGTGGCCCCCGGTTTCGAGTTCGACGACTTCGAACTGCGGGGACGCGCCGCCCTGTTGCGGGACTTCCCTGCCTCCGGGGGGCTGATCACCAAACTTACCTGAGGCCTGACGCCAGGCAGTCCATAGCCCTATATGGGCCTGGGTACTCTTTCAACGGGGGCCTGGGCCCTTTGCCTCATTCGGGGGAGCCTTTAAGTATATAGACTATATACATGAAAAGAATATTTCCTCTGATAGCTGTGTTCGCGGCCTTCGCGGCCGTTAACGTTAAAGCTGCCGGCCCTTTCGACGGCGCCGGCCTCAGCGTGGACCAGGCCGTTGCGGCCCCGGCCGTCCCCGCCCCTTCCTCGGACGAGAAGGCCCTCCCCGTTAAAGCGGTTCCCGCCCACGGCTTCAGCGCCGGCGAACAGAGCGCCATGCGCGCCCATAACTCCGGCCTCCAGGAATCTTTCAACAAAGGCGTAGCCCCCGGCCAGGATGAGCGCGTAGAGCGCAAGTACCGCCCCTTCGCCGACTACGAAGCTCCCGGCTACCTCATCATGAGCGCCGATTTCAACTTTAACTCCAGCCAGGCCAAGCTGCTGATGGCCAGCAAGCTGCCCGCCGACGGCACGCTGGTGATCTTTACCGATTACGACGACTCCGGCACCAAAGAGAACATCCTGCGCGCCTACGAGAAGGTGGTGCCCCGCTCCCGCATTAAAGTTATCGCCCTCGCCGGCGCCTACCAGGGTTTCTGGGCCCGCGACGGTATACCGGTGCCCGCCATCGACAAGGCCGGCAAACTGGTAGTCGTTGACGCCGTGTACGGCCACCGCTTCGAGCCCGACGCGCAGATAGCCAAGCTTTTCGGCGCGGGCCTCGAGAAGCACCAGTACTACTACGAGGGCGGCAACTTCATGGCCAACCACGCCGGCGCCTGCATCATGGTCAACCATGGCGCCCACACCCAGATCCCCGACAGCGTCTTCACCGGCCAGTACGGCTGCAGCCAGATGATCCGCCTGCCCTTCGTGGACGGCATCGGCCACATAGACGAGCACGTGCGCTTCATCTCCGAGAAGGTGCTGGTCACCGACCTGCCCCAGTACCGCGACGTGCTGCAGGGTAAAGGCTTCACCGTGCACATGCTGCCCAAGCCCTCCGGCCCTTACGAGACCTACGTGAACTCCCTCATCATGAACGACCAGGTGATCGTGCCCGTGTTCGGCCGCTCCACCGACGCCCAGGCGCTGGCCGTGTACCAGAGCCTCGGCCTCAAGGCCAGCGGCGCCGACTCCAAAGCCCTCTCCAACCAGGGCCAGGGTTCGGTGCACTGCATCACCATGACCTACCCCAAGGTGCCCGCCGCGGCCCTGATGAAGGCCCTCGGCGCCAGGGAAATATAAAGTTACTTCAAGACGCATAAAAAAAGCGCCGGCTCATAAAGCCGGCGCTTTTTTATTTGTCCAGAGTGTTTATTTTATTTCTACCAGCCTGTATTTCCTGCTGCCGAGGCCGATCTTCTCCGCGTACTCCAGGGCCCTGACCCCGGAGATCCCGGTCTCATGCTCGAAAACGTCCGGGATGCCAGCGGCCTTGTTGACCAGGTCAAAGCTGGCCTGGTCCAGCGCCACCGGGTCCGCGGAGGCGAGTATGCCCACGTCCCCCATGAAGGGGGCCGGCGCGCCGGAGCGGCAGTCGCAGGCCGCCGAGATGTTCATCAGCAGGTTGATGTAGGTAAATCTGCCGCCGGCGGTAACGCCTTGCGCGTATTCCGCGATCTTCTCCTGGAAGGCGGCCCCTTTGGTGGAGGCGGGGGCCGAGGCGATGGCTTTATAAGGGCAGCTTTCTACGCATTTGCCGCAGCCTATGCACTTGGCCCGGTCTATGACGTAGTCCGCGCTTATCGCGCCGACCGGGCATTCCTTGATGCAGATGCCGCACTTTATGCATTTGGAGTAGCGGATGGTGGGGAACTGGCCGGAGTGCTGGGCCTTCTTGCCCGCGGGCGAGCCGAACCCCATGGCCAGGTTCTTCAGCGCCCCGCCGAAGCCCGCCCCGCCGTGGCCCTTAAAATGCGAGACCACGAGGAAAGAGCCGTATTTCGCCATCCCCTTGCCGACGTAAACCTTGTTGAAATATTTACCTTTATACGGAACAGCCGTTTCGCCGTCTGTGTCCAGGATGTCCACCGGGGCGTAGCCCCAGCCGTGCTTGCGCGCCGTGGCGATATGGGTTTTGGAATCAGAGCGCGAGCCGCCGTAGAGGGTGTTGGTTTCCACAAAAGTGCCCTTCAGGCCGGTGACCAGCTCCCTGAGCAGCGCGGGCGGGACATAGTTGTCGTTGCCCTCTTCGCCGAAATGCACCTTCACGCCCAGTTTCCCCTGCGGCTTGAAGTCCAGCCGCGCGTAGGCGGCCTTTAATCTGGCGGGGGAGATCTCTTTGGAGAAGTAAACCTCGGGGAGCGCTTTCTCCTGGGCCTTCGCCAGGGCCTGCGGGCCGTAGAAGCCGGCCAGGCAGACCAGCGCCCATAAAAAAGCGTAAAAGGAATATTTTTTCATAGCCCGGATATTATACAAATTGGAAAAAATTTGCCCGGGCCTGTATTGGCGCCGCGCGGCTTGATATAATTACCGTATACCCTGCTGACAAGGAGCTCCCATGAACCCTTTACTTTGCGGCGAAGACCTGCCCCGTTACGACGAGATCCGCCCGGAGCACGTGGCCGAGGCCGTGGACAAGATGGTGGAGGCCGTGGAGACGGGCCTGAGCCGTATAGAGGCCGATACCCGGCCCCCGACCTGGAAAACCCTGATAGAAGAGCTGAACACGCTCGAGGACTGGTTCGCGCATGTCTGGGCCCCGGTCGCCCACCTTAACCTGGTCCGCAACGAGCCGGCCCTGCGCGACGCCTACCAGGCGGCCCAGCCCAAAGTGGTGGCCCTGAGCCTTAAGCTGGGCCAGTCCGCGCCCCTTTACAAGAAACTGCTAGCGATAAAAGACGGGGGGGAGTGGGCGAAACTCGACGCCGCCCAGAGGCGCAGCATAGATTACAGGCTGCTCTCCGCCAAGCTTTCCGGCATAGCGCTGGCCGGGGAAAAGAAGGAGCGGTTCAACAAGATACAGGAAGAGCTCTCCCAGCTGTCCAGCAAATTCACCAATAACGTCATAGACGCCACCAAGGCCTTTAAGCTGACGCTGACCGAAAAGACGGACGTTGACGGCCTGCCGGCGTCCTCCAGGGAGATGCTGGCCCATTCTTACGCCAGGCAGAACCCGCCGGCCAAACCCGACGCCGAGAGCGGGCCCTGGCTGGTGACGCTGGATATGCCGGTATACCTGGCCGTAAGGGATTTCGCCCGGTCGCGCCCGCTGCGCGAGAAGATCTACCGGGCCTTCGTGACCCGCGCCTCCTCGGGGGAGAAGGACAACGCCCCGCTGATGGGGCGGATCCTGCAGCTGCGCCGCGAGGAGGCGGGCCTGCTGGGCTATGCCGACTATGCCGGGGTTTCCCTGGCCTCGCGGATGGCTAAAAGCGTCGGCGAGGTGAGCGCCCTGCTGGAGGAGCTGCTGGCGGCGGCCGCCGGCCCCGCGAAAGAAGAACTTAAAGAGATAACCGCCCTGGCCAACGCCTCCGGCCAGCCCGGCGCGCTTGCGAACTGGGACCTGTACTATTGGGCCAAGCGGCTGGAAGAGAAGAAGTTCGGCTACACCGAAGACGAACTGAGGCCGTATTTCTCGCTGGAGAAGGTGTTGGGCGGGATGTTCGCCCTGGTGGGCCGTATCTTCGGCGTGACCGTGAAGGCGGCCGACGGCGAGGCCCGGGTCTGGAACCCGGATACGCGCTTCTTCAAGGTGTTCGACAAGGCGGGCGGGCATATCGCCTCTTTCTACCTGGACGCCTATTCCCGGCCCGAGAATAAGCGGGGCGGGGCCTGGATGAACGGGGTGGTGGACCGGCGGGTCTGGTCCGGCGGGGAAAGGCTGCCGGTAGCTACCCTGGTCTGCAACTTCACGCCGCCGGTGGGCGATAAGCCGTCGCTGTTGACCTTCAAAGAGGTCACCACCATGTTCCACGAGTTCGGCCACGGCCTGCAGCATATGCTGACCCGGGTAGGCCACCCCGACGTGGCGGGCATAAGCGGCATAGAGCGGGACGCGGTGGAGCTGCCCAGCCAGTTCATGGAGAACTGGTGCTATCATAAGGAAACCCTGCTCGGCATGGCCAAGCACTATAAGACCGGCGAGACCCTGCCCGAAGAGACCTTTGAGAAAATAAAGGCGTCCGCCTCTTTCAACGCCGGCATACTGATGCTGCGCCAGCTGAACTTCGCGCTGACCGACATGGCGCTGCATACCGCCAAGGACCCGGACATCCGGGCCATAGAGAAAGAGGTGGCGGCCCGGACCACGGTGATCCCCCCGATCGAAGAGGACAGGTTCCTGTGCTCGTTCACGCATATTTTCTCCGGCGGCTACGCGGCCGGCTACTACGGCTATAAGTGGGCCGAAGTGCTCAGCGCGGACGCTTTCGGAGCTTTCGAGGAAGCCGGCCTGGACGACCCGGAGGCGCTGTCGGAGACCGGGGCCAGGTTCAGGGAGACCGTGCTGGGCCTGGGCGGCAGCGTGCACCCGGCCGAGGTGTTCAAGGCTTTCCGCGGCCGGCCGCACAGCGCCAAGACGCTGCTGCGCCACAGCGGCCTGCTGAAGCGCTGACATTAAGGGTTCCTTAACATATGGTGGGCCGGTCCTGATATTTCAGGGCCGGCCCACTTTGCTGTTGGTGCCGGAACCAATATCGGAGCTTTGATTCAATGCATTATTGCTCCTGTTTTGCTTGGACAAAACTCTTAATTTACGCCATAATATCCAAAGGGTTAGGCGAAAAAGCCTTAAATTACAAGTTTTCTCCCGATACGCAGGTCGGTGCACCAGTTACTTTTTTCGTGCTTATATACAGGGGCGGCTATGAACGAAGCGAACGACAGTGAACTTAAACTTCTGCGCCAGGCCATTGCGCGTCTTTCTGACCGCATGGAACATATGGAACAGAAATTGCGTGCCATAGAACGCATCAAGGCGCCGCAGGCAGATGCGGCGCAACGCATGGACGGGCCAATAAAGGCCGCTGAAAGCCTTCTTCCTAACGCTGGAGTTCCTCTTGAGGTGCAGCCGAAAGTTCAGCAAGCCTCTGCTACCGATAAAAATATCCCGCCAGTTATCCCCGAACCTCCTGTTATTCCACCTGCGCCGATCGTGGAACCGGCGATGGCCGTGCCGGGCCCTGTTCCGCCTGAACCTGAGACTGCTTCGATGGAAACGTTTGAGAACGCCTCATATGCCGGGGCCGTCCCGCCAGAGCCGCAGTCCGCCGCTTTTGCGGAGGAGGCGCCTCTTGAAGAGCCCACCGTAGCGCAACCGCAGGATGTCGATAGCGCTTTTCCCGGTCAAGAGCCTCCCATGCCGAAGGCGCCGCAGGGAAGGAAGCCCAACCGTAATATTGAGTTGAACATAGGCAAATACTGGCTGAATAAAATAGGCATCGGGATATTTGTTCTTGGCGTCGGCTTCCTTGTCGCTTATTCATCCCGCTATTTCGGCCATTTCGGTCCTTGGGGGAAGATATTGACGGGCTATCTGGTAAGCGCCGCGCTTTTCTTCACCGGGTGGAGACTGCTCCGGAAAGAGGGGATGGTTAATTATGGACATGTCCTTACCGGGGGCGCATGGGCTCTCTGCTATTTCACCACTTTCGCCATGCACCACTTCCCTCAGTCCAGGGTGCTGCAGAGCGAGGGAGCTGACATGGTACTGCTGGCCGCGGTAGCGGCGGGCATGCTTATCCACTCTCTGAGATTCCGCTCCGAGGCGCTCTCCGGAGTGGCGATATTCGTGGGCTATGCTACGGCCACAATAGGGGACGTCCGCTTCTTTACGCTGATAAGCTGCGCGATAGAGTCTGTGGTCATTCTTGTGCTGGTCCACCGGTTTAAATGGCTGAGGATGCTGTTTATGGGCATCCTGATGACCTACGGCGCGCATTTCCTGTGGGTCATGAAGAATATGCACGGTCCCGCTTCCGCGGACCCGTTGATGACGGCAAAAAGTCTTTTTCTTCTCAACGCCACTTTTCTCACACTTTATTGGGCAGTATTTACGGCCGGCGTGCACCTTTTGCGCAAGCCTGAGGACGAATCTTTTGAGGGCAGGCTTTCCGTGGCCAATATCGGCAATGCCCTGCTTTACTTCCTGCTGACTTATCCCGAGGTCACGCGGTTATTTCCGGACCAGAGGTTCAACTTTGTCGTCGCGCTGGGAACGACTTTTTTGATGCTCGGGGCGTACACGTTCAGTTCCGGCAAAGGAAAGCTGTTCGTATGCGACACGATGCTCGGCATAGCGTTGATCACGGCGGCCATCCCCATCAAATATATGCCACTTGAAAGCGCTCTCATCTGGATAGCAGAGTTGCCGCTATTATACTACGCGGGACTGCAGCTTAAGAGCGGAAGTATCCGCGTGGCGGCATTCCTGCTGTTCGCGTGGATAATTCTGCATCATGCCTTTTCTTTGGTGGGTAACAGCGCCAGTGTGGAGCTTATGGGCATAGGGAGCATCCCGCTGCGCGCCTTTACGGCTTTTGCTTCTGCGCTGTCTTTTGCCGGAGTCTTTACGCTGCTTAAGCGCGCTTCCGCGCGCGGCGAGATAGGAGACACGGAGAAGATGGCGGGACAGTTGTTGCCTGCTGCGGCCTCCTTCTTTCTTTCCGTCGGAACTGTGCTCGCTTCGGCCCCGCAGAACCTTACGGCATACCTGTTCTTCGACGCGCTGCTGTTGTTCGGCTGGGGCTACCTGTCCAATGAGCCTGCGGTAAGGATCTATTCTCTGATCTTCCTCGTCTCTGGTGTTATACGGTTCCAAGGGGTCGATAACTATATGCGACTCACCGCGGTGCGGCGGTGGGTATATATAGCGTGGGAGATCGTATGCGGCTATGCCATATACTTCCTGTACCGGAGTATGCGGTTGCGCCAGCTGCTGGGTGAGCTTGAATCGCTCTTTGTCACCGGAGTCGCGGTCTTATCCGGAGCGCTGGTGCTTTCAGCCGTCTTCCGCTATGTGCCGGGAAATTGGGTGACCTTCACGCTGGCGGGGCTCGCCGCGGTTACTTTCGCTATCGCCTACGTTACCGGTTCCCGTTCGCTCCGGAGCAGCGCCTTGGCCGGGTCGGCCATGGCGGCGGCAAGGTTCGTCTTTGTCGACTCGTTCTCCTGCGCGAGCTTTGCGGATTGGGCGGTTATTTCCTTCCCCGCGCTGAGCCAGGCAGGGATATACTATCTCTACAGGGAGCTCCGTGCCGACGGGAAACTGCCCGAAGATGAGAAAAATTTCCCGGACGCGGAATACGTGCTGTTCCAGATAACCGCGATGGCACTGGTGCTGCGCTATGTGCCGGATAACATGATGACCCCGGCGTTCGCCGCCCTGAATCTGGCGCTGTTCGGCATCGGATGCCTGCTGCGCGAAAAATTCGTGCGTCTGGCGTCCGTTATTCTGATGCCTGTCGTGATGGCCAGGTTTACCGTGCTGGATAGCTACCCGCGAGGCGCGAGGATTTTCCCGCTTGGCGTAGTGCTGGGCTCGTATTACCTGCTGGCTTACGCGTACCGAAGAGCGTTGTCCGGCGGGGTCCTGGAGAAAAATGAGTCGCCTTCCGTCCATATGGCCTATGGCGTGGCGGCCTTCCTCACCACTGTCGCCGTATGGCGCTACGTACCGGATAACTGGGCGGCGGCTGTACTGGCGCTGGCGGGACTGTGCGCTTTTCTCTACGGCTATTTCAGGGATCTGCCTGACGCGCGCGTTTCCGGAAGCGCGATCCTTGGCGCGGCCTTGGCGCGTTCCGTGGTGTGGGATGACTATGCCTCCCTGGGAAAGTTAATGTGCTGGCTTCCGCCATTCATACAGGCGTTAAGTTCCGCGGCGGTATATGGCTTGTACAGGGAATTGCGGGTAGCCGGCAGATTGTCGGTGGAAGAGTCGCAGGTTTCGCATGCGGTCTTTGCCGGATTCGCAGTACTGGCGACGGTATCCATAACACGCTATAGCCCGCAATTCTGGGCGTCAAGTTCACTGGCCGTTCTGGCGGCGGCTATGTTCTTTATAGGAACCGCCCTGAAAGAGAAATTCGTGCGAGTGACTTCCTGCCTGGTGTTCACCGTTGTAGGGCTCAGGGCTTTTATCTCCGCCGAGACTTATGCGGCCCTTGGCCGCGCGCGCTGGCTGCCGATAGGCCTGCAATTGTCCTCGCTCCTTTGCGTCTACCTTCCATACAGGCGGCTGATCGCGGCCGCTACGGAGCAGGAAAGCGAGTCGGCGGCGCCGTTGGGCGTATTCGCACTGCTCGTATTTCTGACAGTGTTTTATCTTGTTACCTACGGCGCGGGACCTGTGCGGCCGCTGCTGCTGACCGCGGGATATATCGCGTTCTTTGTCATCGGAGTCCTTAGCGGGGACATCCCGCTGCGGGCTTCATGGCTGGCCATTGTCCCCGCGGCGATTTTAACTTACCTGCTCCTTCCTGCTGAGCCGCGCAGCCACTTATACAAGATGGTTTATGCGGCGGCAGTGTGCGGAGGTTTGTATGCAGTATATGCGTATTATTCCGGTCGATTGAAAGACGGCGCGTCGGTCCTGGAGAAACAGGCGCTTCCGGCGTTGTGCCTTGCCGCCGTACTTATGGCGCTGCTTTCCGTGGACCGCTGCGTACCGCTTATTCATAAAACTACGGCCGCTTCGGCGGTCCTGGTGCTGCTCTATCTTGCCGGCATAGCGCTGCGCGACAATGTCCTCGCGCTCAGCGCGGGCGTAGTTGTTCCGTATATCTTCGGCCGAAGGTTCGGAGCGGAGAACTATTCCGCGCTGGGCGGTGTCGGGAAATGGGCGGCGGTGCTCTCCGCTCCTGGCGCTTTCTTAGCGGCTCATCTCGCAGGAGTTAAATATCCCGGACGAGTATTTGGCGGCGTTTCCCGGCAACTGCTGGCCTACATCTGCGTGCTGCCAGGGACGCTGCTGTTGCTGCATGGCCTGTTCTATTATGCTTCCAAATCGATGATTACTCTCTCGGTTGGCGTTGCGGGTCTGGCGCTTTTTGCCCCTGGGTTTTATTTTAAGGACAGGCCTTTGCGGTATGCCGGACTGCTGATGTTCGCCGTGGCCGTTGTTCATATAGGAGCGGTGGATATAGCAGGCCTGTCCATTATCTACAAGATAATCAGCTTCATCCTATTGGGCCTTATGCTGCTGGGCGTTTCTTATGTCTACACCCGGTTTATGGTGGAAGATACGGCTGACTCTGGGGAATAGCCGGTCTCCCAGGTTTGACTGACGATGGAATAAGCGATTTAAAGGGTGTCCCGGTTTTGGGGGGATAAATAATGACAAGAGTTTTATTTTTCATATTTATGTCCGCGGTGCCTTTGCTGGCTGCGGCGCAAGATAAAGAATTGGACGTCAAAGAACGTGTCGATGCCATTGTCTCTGATATTAGGGCAGGAAAACGCATAGATCGAAATCGGTATTCAGATATCGAAGATGCGCTTATCCCAAGAATCTTTGATTTTGTTTCAGATCCTGGGTTGAAACCTGACGCTGATGAGAGCTACATGCGCAACGCCTGTGACATCGTATTCGATTCCTCCAAAAACAATCCTGAGCACACACTTAAGTTATTCGAGATCTTGGAGTCCCGGAAACTTCCTGTTTCTCCTGCAATCCTCGTTCCCTTGGAAAAATATGCAAAAGACCCGAGTGTGCATGCGGTCGCGCTGAAAATAGTCGCAGACCCATCAAAAGGTGATGTTTTTCGTGGCAATGCGTTAGATAGTCTTGTAAAGATTCCGGATGCCGCCGCAGAGTCAGCGCTTGTGGATATCTTAAAGACTCCCTACTCGTATAAAATAGCCTACCTTGTAGTTCATGCTCTTAGGCAGATAGGACAGTTTACTTCGGATGCTGCCGAGAAAGCGTGCATCACATACTTGGGACACCAAGATGAGTATTCTGCCAAGGCCGCGTATGATTCATTGATAAAAATATTGCGTGCAAAACTGCCAAAGCATGCGGCTGACTACATCTGTTCCGAGAATGCGAATTTACGGAAAGCGGCAATAGACAGCCTGGCCGGCGGACCAGACCCCGTCGCCTCGTTGAAATATATGAAAGCGGCGTTAAAGCGGCCGTGCAGCTCAGGAAGTCGGAAAATTCTGCGCGATGCCATCGCGCTGTGTCGGACCAACGCGCGAGCTACGATGCTGCGCACTAAGTTTGTGAAAAGCGGACTCAGTGCGGAGCTCGACGCATTAGCGGAGACAGCTGCTCCCCTCATTATGGCACAGCCGGATGAAACCAAGATTACCGGGGTCCTGGCCCCGTTCGACAAGTTGCAGGCGAAATATGGCGACGACGTTTATATGTGCCTGCTTTTAGCTTCATCCAACACGGAAGATAAGAATACCTGGGGGAGGATGGCGCTTCTGAGCCTCGTTATGCAGCGCCGGCATCCCCCGTATTCGCTTCTAAAGGAAGTCTTTGTAAGCAAGGCGTTTCCGACCGACTCAAGGCGTATTGCAATGGGCATGTTTCCTGTTTCAGACGGATTAAACCGTCCAGAAGCCATTGATATGCTTGAGAAATTCCTGAAATCCAAAGACACCAACGGTTTTGAGAGGGGGGAGATTAAGATGACGTTAAGCCAGCTCCGCCCCGGCAAGGCTCCCGGAGTGCGCAAAGACGCGGATGACCGCTAGCTTCTGATAATGGACGGCATGATGAATTCACGACGATATTTGTTTCTGGCGTTTCTCATTGTTGGCTATACCCAAGGTATCTGCCAGGCGGTGGATATGGCCGCTGTCAAAAAAGAATCCTGCGCCAGTCTTGATGAAAGTCTTGAGGCATTTGAAAATGGAAATTCTTATGGCATCTTTTCTCTTGTGGGTGGTCGGCGCCGTGACCTGTGGAACGATTTGCAATTCTGTGGCAAGGATACACCGATGCAATGGCGCGGGAATATGACGCGCCGGCTGGTGGATTTATTTAATTCTCTGGACGATGAAGACGGTCTGACGACAGTAGCCAGAAAGCGAAATATTATAGAGATGATTGGTGCTTTTGGTCGCGGCCCCCAGGTCGAGGAATTCTTTTTAAAACTGTTTGAGTATCCGAACGGCAATTATCGGGACACACTCTTGAGGTTCATTAGTCCCACGCACGGGTTCAGCGACGCTGTGTACAACAAGATCAAAGAAAAGGGGGAGCCCTGGAAGATAAAGAAAACGCTACTACTGCATTATCTCAAGGATGCCAATCCACAGAAGGTGTTGCCGGAGCTTCAGGAGGCAGTCCGTCAGACAACCAGCCATAAGGATTACTATTATCTGGCAGGTATGTTATGCAAAGGCTATCCGCTGGAAGCTATGGATCCGTTGATGGATAAATACGACGATATGCTGTATGTAGTGGCCAAAGATCTTAGCGCGGTTAAATCCTACCGACATCCGAGCTCAGGCTTCATTCAATGCGAAAAAGACCTCATGGCTTACGCGCAATATGCGACCGGAGCCAGGCGGCGTGCTGCGATAGAGGTGTTAAAGCGTCAGCACATCATAGATAAAGACATTAAAGCCAAGTTGGAGGAACTGTTTCCTGAAGATTTCGTTCCAGCACCGCCAGCACCAGCAAAACCTAAGCCACCAGTCAAAAAATCCATAACCACCATCACGGTAAGGAATCTGCCTGTGCGCTATACACTTGGACGCGACAGGGAGTTAAATTCTTCTGACATTGGGGGCATTTCAACGGCCGCGATAATTTGCGGTGGAAAAACCGTGTTTGAGCAGTTCTACTCCAGCAAAACGACCTCTGTCCACTTAACGCCGCGGGGTCTTCCCTATGGGTCGTGCGTTTATTCACTTTTTTCCTTTATGGGTCAAACCAATATGCACTTTTACAATGTGCAGCTTGAGGCTGAAATCCCGGCAAAAAGTTTCCGCGGCCTCATTAAAACGGAAAGCGGGGCGTTCTCCGCTTCCCTCGACTTGGAATTAAAGTCCGGAGAGGGTTTGAGGCGTGTGGAGCTTATCGAGGATGGGGCTTTGGTCTGGGCGAAACCCATTCAGGGCAGTACCGGAACGATAAAAGTGGTATTAAAAGGAGCACGGTCCGCGCTACCGCGGAACTACCTAATACAGGTCGTGGATATGCGCGGCGTGTATCTGCAGAAATACTTTACACTAAACGAGGGAAACAAGGAAGGCTCTATCGAGTTGGTTCGAAAGCCCGACAACAGGGGCAGACTGGTCCCTGCAGGCCGGAACGTGCGGGTAGACCTCAATAGCGGCATTTATATGGTTTTCGACGAGGTTTATGCGTCAGGCGAGATAACTTTCGGTATACAGAATAGCAATCCCTATTATCCAGTTGCGGGGGAGGTTCTGCAGGAACAACCGGTATACGAAATACAGCCTGGCGGTTTGCTTCGCTTTAATGTGGCTACGATCACCTTCCCCTACAATAAGGCGGGCTTAAGTCAGGAACAGGAAGAAGGGCAGCAAATCTCCCGTCTGATCCCAGCCAGCGCTGGTGGTCCACTTGAGCGCTATAAAGCGAAGGTTGATACGAGGGCCGGAACGGTCGCTGTTGCGGTAAAAAGTCTTGGGAATTTTGTCAGGACTATGCCGGCATTTAAGAAGGCATATGTCGCTAAAAGTTCCAGGCTTGTAAAAGGACTTCCTGAGTTGGAGGTGTATTCTGACCGGAAGATAGATATTGTGGAATCCCCTCGTGTGCCTGGGGATATGCTTTCCGGGAATTTTCACGACACATATTTACTGTCTGCGTTTTATACCTTTTCTCCAGCGGGGGTACAACTGGAGCCGTCCGGAAAAATAGTAATGCGCTATGATCCGGCCAAACTCCCAGTCAATGCGGTGCGTTGCCCCCCGGCAATACGTCGCACGGGCAATGGTTGGCGGAAAGTGTTGACCAGCGCGCCGCCCACGGAGCAAAGCGATTATTTGGAGAATACATCTGAGATTGTGTACATGGCTTGTTCCGACAGTAACCCTTCTCGAAGTACGGATCACAGCGGGAATGAGTGAGTGAGAGGTTGTTGGAAAAGCCCGGATTTGGAAATAATATAGGAGGAGATTTGGGGTCAGGTCTTGATTCTTGGCCTGGGTGTAAGAAGTCAAAAGTAAAGACCTGACCCTAAAACCCTACAGCGGCCTGCTGAAGCAGTAGCGTAAGGGGTTCCTTATTATATATTGGGCCGGCCTTGACATGTCAAGGCCGGCCCACTATACTATTCAGGTACCGGAACCTTTATGAAACTGACCGCCGCCCTATTTGCCGCCTTGACCCTGGCCCTGCCCGGCGTCGCCTTCTGCGACGAACTGGGCGACGCTAACGGCGTCCTGCGCGAGGCCATGACCGAAAGCCGCTCAGGCCGGAGCGTCGCGCTGCCGGCCGGCATAGAAGCCCAGCCGGTAGCAGAAAAAGGCGCCCGTACCGCCGCGCCCAAGGACGATCTTAAGCCCGCCGTAATCCGCCACCTGAACGGGATGATAGCCTACTGCGACAAGCACATGGATGACTGCAACGGGAAAGACCTCTGGCTGAGGGATTTCGCCAAAGGCATAGGCGGCGGCCGCTGCAATAACAGGGGTTTCAACTGCGTCAACGAAGTGCTGGATATGTGTCGGCGGCAGGCCGAGGACGGGGAAGTGACCCCCATGTACTGGATGGCCTGCGGCGCGATGCTGGGGAAGATGGGTGAGCGCGACTGCGCCGAGGGCAGGGGCTCCTGCGCGGGGGACCTGCAGAGTTCGGTCTATTTCTCGCTGCGCGCCGCCGCCGGCTGCCATAAGAGCTTCGAAAAGGACAAGGCCAGGCAGGCCGAGGCCGACGCGCTGATGGAACAGTTCGCGAAGGTGGTGAAGCAGGATGTTAAGGCGGTCTACGTGGGCCACGTGGAGGGGGCCGCTACCGCGGGCCACCACCTGGCCTGGCACGCCGTTAAGGAAGGCGGCATGATAGGCACGGAGAAGGTGCTGGAGTTCGCTTTCGAAAGGCTGGCCTGGCACGGGGCCGGCGCGGCGGTAAGCGCCGCCAGCCTGCCGCTGCTGGCTTTCTCCACGGCCATGTTCTTCCACGAGATAGCGGCTTCCGAGATGAACAACCTGGTCTGCCTGAAATGGGGGCACTACTACAAAGGCAGCTACGCCAACGTGGCCGGCTCGCTGCATAAGATGACGGCAAAGATAAAATAATCCGCGTATTTATAGCTCTAGCCGCCGGCTCCCCGGCGGTTTTTTATTTGTGGCGGTTAAAAAGCGCTTTTAGGGAGTTTGGTGCGCGGGTTTACCGGCGTGTTGCCTGTGCGGAACTCAAAATGCAGGTGAGGCCCGGTAGAGTGGCCGGTGGAACCGAGCAGGGCTATGATCTGCCCGGCTTTTACCCGGTCGCCTTTCTTTGCCTTGAGGGCCTTGTTGTGGGCGTAGGTGGTGGTGGTGTCCTGGTCGTGCCGCATTATAATCACGTTGCCGTAGCCGGTAATATGGCTGCCGGAGTAGATGACCTCTCCGGGAGCGATGGCCCTTATCGGCACGCCTGTATCCGCGGCGATATCCAGCCCCTGGTGCTGCTTGCCCCAGCGGGGGCCGAATTCCGAGCTGACCACCCCGGCGTCCATGGGCCAGCGGTACCTGCCTGAATATTGTTGTATAGGGAAGGGTTTAGGGGGCTTCGCCGGTTTTGCGCCTTTAGCCGGCGAGGCGCCCTTTATAACCCCGGTTTCGCGCAACACTTCCAGCAGGTCCGCGTCATCGAGCGTCCGGCTGTCGTGGTATTTTTTAAAGATATGCGCCAACTTCCGGTAGCGTTCGAAATCTTTGAGGATCTTCCGGCCTTTCGGGTCCTGCCGGAGGACTTCTTTCGCCGCCGTCTCCAATAGGGAGGCGCCGCGGCCCAGCCCGGCTATGCCGGCTAGCAGGACGGCCGCCAGGGCGCCCAGGAGAAGGGTTCTTTTCACAGGGCTCCCGGCTGGGCGCTCGAGCGCACGGCCCAGCGGAGTTTGGCGCAGGCCGAGCGGGGGTTGGAGCGGCGTTCGGCGGGGGAGGGGCGCGCCGGGGTAGGCGCCACGCTTGAATATGTCCCGTCGGCTTCGCCCTTGGCGAAAGCTTTCTTCACCCGGCGGTCTTCGCCCGAGTGGAAGGTGAGGATGGCCGCGCGGCCGCCCGGCTTGAGGCACCAGGGCAGCGCCGTCAGGAAGCGGTCCAGGGCGCTGAACTCTTCGTTCACCTCTATGCGCAGGGCCATGAAGACGCGCTGTAGCGATTTCTTTATGATGTCCTCGCCCAGTTTGGAATCCGTCCGCTTCATCCCGGCCGTAACGGTCTCGGTAAGCTGCGCCGTGGTGAGGATGGCCGCGGGGCTTTCCTTTATGGCGCGGGCGATGGTCGCGGCATGCGGCTCGTCGGCGTTCTCCGTCAGCAGGGCCGCCAGTTTATCTGCCGTCACGGTCTTCAGAAATTCGGCGGCGGACCTGCCGCGCTCCGGGTTAAGCCGCAGGTCCAGCGGGCCGTCGGCCTTGTAGGTAAAGCCCCGTTCGGGGTTGTCGAGCTGCATGGAGGACACGCCCAGGTCCGCCAGCACGCAGTCAAAGCCGCCTCCAGCCTCGCCTGCCAGGCCCAGGATGCCGGCGTAGTTCATCTTCCTTATTACCAGTACATCCGGGCCGAAACCTTCGGCCCGCAGGCGGGCTTCCGTCTTGGGCAGCTCCACCGTATCCACATCCACGGCGAACAACTTTCCTCCCGGCAGCAGCTTCGGTAGTATGGTGCGGGTATGGCCGCCGTAACCCAGCGTGGCGTCGAACGCGACCTCTCCGGGCTTGGGGGCCAGGATGGCCAGGATCTCGTCCACGCAGATGGGGCGGTGGGTGCCGGCCGGGGTGAGGCCCTTGGCTATGATATGGGCTATCTGGTCCGCATATTTAGCGGGGTCCAGTTCTTTGTATTTCTGTTCGAAATTGCGGGGGTGCTTGCCGGCGTAGCGGACGCGGCGTTTATGGGGTTTGGGGGCTTCGTTCTCTTCAGACATGGCAAAAAAGGGCCTCCCGGGTTAACGGGAAGCCCTTAATGCACCGCCAAGCGGCTTACTTCAGGTGCTTGCCGAGAATGCCGGCCAGTTCGAACATCGTTATCTGGGGCTTGCCGAACATCTTCAGGAGCTTGTCATCGGCGTTGATGTTGCGCTTGTTGACCTTGTCCTGGAGACCGTTCTTCTTTATGTAGTCCCAGATCTTCTTC
Source organism: Elusimicrobia bacterium GWB2_63_22 (assembly GCA_001799735.1). GTDB lineage: Bacteria > Elusimicrobiota > Elusimicrobia > Elusimicrobiales > UBA9959 > UBA9959. The sequence goes on from MGUA01000009.1 coordinate 84,872, forward strand.
ACCGCGGTGGGGCGGGCAACGGGCTCCGCACCGATAACGGCGCTGAGTTCCGCGTCAGGCTGCATTTCTTTCATGAATTTAGGGTTTGCCATAGTGTTTCTCCTTAAAAGTCCCTAGACCGCATTAATGTGGTAAAAGGGGTGTATGCCTAGATACTAGCATAAAACTGCCGGCTAAAAGCAATAGGCCACCCCGCCCAGGTGGTAGCCGTTCGAGGAGGAACCGTACTCCATGTACTTGTAGCGGTAGGACAGGCCCCAGTGCCGGTTGAGGTAGAAGTTGGCCATCAGGGAGTACTCGTCCAGGCGTTCGCCGTCCTTGAAGCGGCCCATCCATTTGCCCTGCAGGTCTATGAAATGCGCCAGGGTGACGTTCAGGTTCAGGCCGGCCAGGGGGTGGCTGTCCTTGTCCCCTATGTCTATGGTGCGCGCCGGGGAAGGACTTGGCGTGTCCAAGGTGATCTCCCCTGTTATTTTCTCGCTGGCGTAGCCGGCATAGGGCAGCAGCGAGGCGTCCAGGAGGCCCTTCCTGTAGTAGAAGTAGCGTCCGGCCCTGGCGAAATAGAAGAGGACGTCGTTGTCCATGTTAAAAAGGGTCAACCCCGGTATGGAGTTGCCCGCGGACATGTCTATGTTAAGGCTCTCCAAACCGGCCCCGGCCACCCATTTTCCGGCCCGGGTCGGGCGGAAATAGAAGTCCAGGTTCAGGTGCAGGCCGGTCACCCGGCTGTAGTTAACCTCCGGGGCGCCGTAGTAGAAGGCGTTAACCTGGAACTTTTCGGTGTTTATCCACTGGGCGTAGATGCCGCGCATCTGCGCCGTATCGGCCAGGTCCAGACCATAGGCGGCATTGGCGTATTTGTTGGTGACGCTGCCTATATAGGGGCTTATTATCCTCAGGGTTTCCGCGGCCGCGGGCGCGGCCAGGGAGACCGCCAGGGCGAATAGGGTTAAGACTTTAGTTTTCATGTTGCTTTCCTTTGTTGTCCGCCGCTTATTAATTCTAGCAATAAGCGCTCCGGCGGCTAATGACGGCCGTCAAAAAGGGTTATAATTATTCTCCGAACATGAAATCATCCGCCGTTAACCTGGCGCTGGCCCTGCTGTGCTGCGCGGCGTCCCTGCCGGCGCGCGCCGCCATGGAGACGCCCAGGGCTTCAACCGTGGTCACCGACCGCGCCGGCCGGCCGCTGCGCTCCTACCTGGACGGTGGGGCCGACGCCGCCTGCGTGCCCCTTAAACTTGGGGAGATCTCGCCCTGGCTGGTGCTGGCCACGGTGGCGGCCGAGGATAAGCGTTTTTTCGCCCACCCGGGTGTGGACTTCCGCGCCGCGGCGCGGGCCTTTGCCCAGAACGCCAGCCGCGGCCGCACGGTTTCCGGCGCCTCCACCATAACCCAGCAGCTGGCGCGCGCCCTGCAGCCTCGCCCCCGCACCGTGTTCGGCAAGCTTAAAGAGATGTTCTCGGCCCTGCGGCTGGAGGCCGGGCACAGCAAGGAGGAGATCCTGGAGGCGTATTTTAACGGGGTCTCCTACGGGGCGCTCCTCACAGGGGCCGGCGCGGCCTCGCTGGACTATTTTGGCGTGCCAGCGGCCGACCTGAGCCCCGCCCAGGCGGCCCTGCTGGCCGGCATTCCCAAATCCCCGGTTAATTACGACCCGCGCCGCCACCACAAGGCGGCCGAAGACCGCCGCCGGCTGATCCTGCGCCGCATGTTCGACCTGGGCCTGCTGGACGCCGAGACCTACCGCCTGGCGCTGGCGGAAAGAACAACGGCCAGGCAGAAAGAAAGTTTTTTCAGCGCGCCCCACTTTGCCGACCAGGCGCTGCGGCGCGCCCCGGCCGGCGGCATCGTGGCCACCACGCTGGACAGCCGCGCGCAGGAGGCTGCCGCGCGGGCTCTTAACAGTCACCTGGCCGGCCTGGCCGGGCGCAACCATGTTAAGAACGGGGCCGTGCTGGTGCTGGATAACGCCACCGGCGGCGTGCTGGCCTGGGTAGGGTCCAACGATTTTTTCGACGGGGTCAATAACGGCCAGGTGGACGGGGTTGTCTCCCGCCGCCAGCCGGGGTCGGCGCTTAAGCCGTTTCTCTACGCCCTGGCTCTTTCAAAAGGCGCCCGGGCTTCCGACCTGCTGGACGATTCCCCGCTCTCCGCCGCCGGCGGCCACGCCCCGGAAAATTACGACCGCTCCTGGCATGGCCGGGTGCGCCTGCGCCAGGCGCTGGCCTGTTCGTATAACGTGCCGGCGGTGCGGCTGGCGCAGCGCGCCGGCGTGCCGGACCTGCTGGCCAAGCTGAGGGATTTCGGTTTCGCCTCGCTGGACAAGCCGGCCGATTTTTACGGCGAGGGCCTGGCGCTGGGCAACGGCGAGGTGACGCTGCTGGAGCTGACCGCGGCCTACGCGGCGCTGGCGCGCGGCGGCATCTGGCTGCCGGCGCGGCTTACGCCGGGGGAACCGGCGCAGGCCCGCCGGGCCATAGGCCGGGCCGAGGCCTATATCGTCACCAATATCCTTTCGGACAACTCCGCCCGCGCGCCGGCTTTCGGCGCGGATTCTGCCTTCAACCTGCCCTTCGAACTGGCGGCCAAGACCGGCACCACCAAGGATTACCGCGACAACTGGGCTGTGGGTTACACGCCCGAATGGACGGTGGGCGTGTGGGTGGGGAATTTCAGCGGCGCGCCCATGCGCCGGGTCTCCGGCATAACCGGCGCGGCGCCCGTATTAAAGGAAGTCGCGCTGGCGCTTAAAAAACTTTACGGCTCCACGCCGTTCAGGCGGCCGCCGGGCATAAAGACCGCCCGGGTTTGCCCCGTCTCCGGCCAGCCCCCTTCGCAGTTCTGCCCTTCCTCCATGGAGGAGGTGTACACCGCGGCGCGCCTGCCCTCCGGCCAATGCGCCGAGCATCGGCCGCCCGAGGCCGCGCCTCTCCGCCCGGCTGGAAAGCCCTCGGTAAAATTCCCGTCGGAAGGGGATGTCTTTCGGCTGGACCCGCAGACGCCGCGCGCGTCGCAGGCCCTTTTTTTCAGGGCCGGGGAGAAGGAGGGGGAGATCGCCTGGACGGTGGACGGCAGGGAGCTGGCGGAACGCGGCGACGGCGTCGCCTGGCCCCTGGCGCCCGGGGCGCATAGCGTGAGCTTTACTCTCTCCCGCGGCACAGAAACCGTGCGGTCCCGCCCGGTGCGGTTTGGCGTGGTGGAGTGATGTTTTAAAGGTATAAATAAAAAACCCCCGGGCGGCCGGGGGTTTTTTTTATGGCCGGGTTTAGTTGAGTTCGGGGGCCACGGTCTTGAGCAGCTCGAAGGCCGGGGCGGCCTTGGCTACGGTCACGCTGCCCTCCGCCCGGGCCAGGGCGGCCTTGGTGAAGGGGGAAGTGATGGCGGAAAGCTTGGTCACGTCCTCGCCGCGGCAGCCCGTGGAGGGGCACACGTTGGAGACGGAGCAGCCGTCCTTGTACACGTAGTCGTTCTCGCCGCGCACCAGGATGCCCTCTATCACGCCGGTCCGGGCGTTGAACACCGCGGAGCCGGAGTTGCCGCCGTAGGTGTCGAGGTTGGCCACATAGTAGCCCTTGGGCGAGGCGTCGCGCACGGTGGCGCCGCCGGCCACTTTGGTGGGCAGGCCGGCCGGGTGGCCGATGACCACAAGTTCGTCGCCGTTCTTAACGGTGTCGGCGGTGTTATATTTGAGCGGCTCATGGCCGGTAACTTTGCGGTCCAGGCGGATCAGCGCCCAGTCGGCGCCGGTGCCCACCTGCTCGCGGCCTATCAGCTGCGCGCAGCCGTAAACGTCGGAGGACGGAACGCTTTCGGGCATGACGCCCTTGGCCTTTACGGCGAAGCCGAACACGAACTTGGTGTCCTTGCAGGCGTCTTCGCTCTTAACGCAGTGGCCGGCGGTCATGATGATGTCGGGGGCGACCAGGGAGCCGGAGCAGAAGGCGCCGGTGACCTGTTCGTAGAAGGGCTCTTCCTTGCAGAGGCCGTAGCCGTCGGCGTAGGATTCGGTGGTGAGGAACGCCTTGGGGCCGTTAACATACACGTCGCCGGCCTGGAACAGGCCCACGGTGGAGTCCGCCAGTTTGAGCAGGCGGGCGTCGGAAACCTGGTAGATGTCCAGGCGGTCGTCGGAACCGTAAATTACTTTATCGGAAGAGGAAGCGGCGCCGGCGCAGAGCGCCACTACCGCGGTTAACAAAGCTATTTTCTTCATGTGTTGCCTCCGGTCAATTGACTATTGTCAGATTAAACCTAATCTGACCCGCCGAGGCAAGCAAAAAATAGGGACAGCGCCCTATTTATGCGGGGCGCGTATAGTAATAGTTCGCTATGGGGAAATAGGGCGCTGTCCCTATTTTTTTATGACGGCGACGGCTTTGCCGTTGATGAGGAAGTCGTCGTCGGGGTGCAGATAGATGGGCTCGTAGTCGTGGGAAGAGTCGGCCTTCAGGATCACCTGGCCGTTGGCCCGGTCGTCGATGAAGCGCTTGATTGTGGCCTTGTTGTCTATGATGGCCAGCACAATATCGTTATTGGCCGGCACGCGCTTGTTGCTGTCTATCACCACGTAGTCGCCGTCCTCTATCTTCTTGCCGCCTATCTCGGCGCGGTTCATGGACGTGCCGCTGGTCTTGAGGGCGTAGAGGCCGGCCGGGGTGGAGCGGCCGATCAGGCGTCCGGAGACGCGCAGGAAGCCCTCGAAGTTCTGTTCGGCGTAGATGGTAGCGGGGCCGCAGTTCGCCATGCCGATTATGGGGATTGAGAAGAGGGAGGAAGCTTCTTTCAGCAGGCCGCTGGCCAGGCCCGGCAGCAGGGAGGCCTTCTCCATCATGCCCTTCGCGCGGTCTATGGTGAAGAAGCCCTTCTTCTCCAGCTGCAGGAGGTGATGCTTTATCTTCTGGGGGGATTCCTGCGGCAGGCCTATGGCGGCGGCCATCTCGCGCAGGCTGAACTGCGCCAGATTGTTGGCCTTGGAAAGATTCAGGAGCTTCTCTTGTATAGGATGCATATATAAAGGATAATATATTATATCGCTAAAGTCAATATCTCCTTAATACTTGACAGATGGCCGGGAATCTTCTATACTAGCTGGGAATAGCGCAGGTTGCTGGTCTCTAATGCGGCGGTAAAATGTTAACATAATATTCCCCGCCACCCCGACACTACGCTGTCGGGTTGAGGTTGTAGACTATTCGGGTAAGAAAATTTAACGGAGGTTACGAAACATATGTCCAACGACGAAAAGAACAAGGCGCTCGAAGCCGCACTTGCGCAGATAGAGAAGAGCTACGGCAAAGAAGCCATCATGAAGATGGGCGAGCGGGCCGCCAACATGAAGATAGAGACCATCCCCACCGGCGCGCTGTCGCTGGACCTGGCGCTGGGCATTGGCGGGCTGCCCCGCGGCCGCGTGATAGAGATCTACGGCCCGGAATCTTCCGGCAAGACCACGCTGACGCTGCACGTCATCGCCGAGGCGCAGAAAAAAGGCGGCATGGCGGCCTTCATAGACGCCGAGCACGCGCTGGACCCGGTGTACGCGCAGAAGCTGGGCGTGGACGTGGACAACCTCCTGATCTCCCAGCCCGACTCCGGCGAGCAGGCGCTGGAGATCTGCGAAAAACTGGTGCGCTCCGGCGCGCTGGACATTATCGTCATAGACTCGGTCGCCGCGCTGGTGCCCAAGGCCGAGATAGAAGGCGAGATGGGCGACCTGCACGTCGGCCTGCAGGCCCGGCTGATGAGCCAGGCGCTGCGCAAGCTTACCTCCATCGTGTCCTCCACCAAAACCTCCGTCATGTTCATCAACCAGCTGCGCCACAAGATCGGCGTGATGTTCGGCAACCCCGAAACCACGCCGGGCGGCCTGGCGCTCAAGTTCTACTCCTCGGTGCGCCTGGACATCCGCAAGATAGAGACCATCAAGTCCGCCGATGTGGTTACCGGCGCGCGCATAAGGGTGAAGGTAGTGAAGAACAAAGTGGCGCCTCCCTACCGCCAGGCCGAGTTCGAAATGGTCAACGGCGAGGGCATTTCCACCGAGGGCTGCCTGCTGGACATGGGCGTGGAGACCGGCCTGCTGGAAAAATCCGGCACTTGGTATATCTATAAGGGCGACCGCATAGGCCAGGGTCGCGAGAACGCCAGGACCTATCTGAAGACCAACAAGAACGTGGCGCTTGAGATAGAGACCGAGCTGCGCAGCCGCTTCCTCACGCCCGGGCTGAAGCCCGGCCTGATGAACGTCACGCCCGCGGCGGCGGCCGCCAAGGCGGCGGAAAAAGCCGAGCGCAAAGAAAAGTACGCCAGGAAATAGATGCGACCTTTAGCGGCGGATTTCTCGCGTTACCTGGGGATGGAGCGGGGCCTGGCAAAAAACACCTGCCTCGCCTACTCCGGGGACGTGGAAGCCTTCCTGGCCTACTGCGAGGCCAGGAAGACCGACCCCGCCATAGCCGAGGCGACGTTCGTGGAGGGCTACCTGTGGTCCCTTAAAAAGGACCGCGGGCTCGGCCCGGCCTCCATCTTCCGCAAGACCGAGGCGCTCAGGGCCTTCTACCGCTACCTGCGGCTGGAAGGCAAGGCGCAGAAAGATCCCACCGCTAATTTCCGCGCTCCCAAACTGCCGCGCAAAGTGCCGCGCTTCCTGGACCGCCGCGACACCGAGAAGCTGCTCGGTTTCCCGGCGGGGCAGGCCTTCGCCCATATCCGCGCGGCCGCGGCCATAGAGCTGCTCTACGCCAGCGGCATGCGGGTGTCGGAGCTGCTGGGCCTGCGGCTGGAGTCGGTGAATTTCCAGCAGGGCTGGCTGCGCGTCTTCGGCAAGGGCGCCAAGGAGCGCATGGTGCCGGTCAACGCCGCCGCGCTGGGCCGCCTGAAGGAATACCTGGAGGCCAGGCAGCTCAAGTTCGGCGGCCGGGCGGTGGCCGACGAGCTGTTCCTTAACCGTTCCGGAGTTAAACTCAGCCGCCAGCAGATTTGGAAGGACATAGTGGCCTACGGCCGCGAAGCGGGGGTGGAGATAAAGCCGCACCCGCACCTGTTCCGCCACACTTTCGCCAGCCACCTGGTACAGGGCGGGGCCGACCTGCGCTCCGTGCAGGAGATGCTGGGCCACGCCAGCCTGAACACCACCCAGATCTACGCCCATGTAGACAAGGGCGACGTAAAGCGCGCCCACGACAAATACCACCCCGACAAGTAGAAGGCAGGGGACGCTGATGACTATATGACTATTTCCCGCAACGCGTGCTGGAGTTAGTAGCAATTAGGAATATAGTCATCAGCGTCCCCTCCCTACAATTTCTATAATATAACGGTGGCCCCCGCGGGCCGCGCATGACCTTATGATAGAAGACCAGAACGATATTTTCGACTCACGCATAAAGCAGCACGACAGGCACCGCTTCGAGATCAAGCTGGACATCGACCTGGACGCCACGGCCCGGAGCTCCTACGAAGTAGAGACCTACTTCTTCGTGCCGCGGGCGCTCAACGTGGGCCCGCACAATTACAAGAAAGAGAATTTCTACAATTCCAGTCAGCGCTACATCCGCTTCCGCACGCCCAAGATGAGCCTGGGCAAGGTCTGCGACCCGGCGCTGGCCACCTCGCCGCTCAACCGCGTACGCCAGGACCTGTCGCGGGTGCTGGCCGGGGATGGGGGCCAGGAACTCTCCGACAAGATCTGCGGCGAATTCCGCCTGCTGGGCTGCATTATCCGCGGCGAGCTGCGCGACTACGTAAAGATCTTCGTGGACGGGCTGGTCACTTACGGGGGCGCCGTGCCGGCTGCGCAGCGCAGGCTCTTCGTGGGCGAAGGCCTGGAGAATTTCCTCGGCGACCTCAAGAGGCTGGAGACCGCGCTGTCCTCCCTTAAAGCCGAGGTCTCGGACCCGGCCGTGCCGCTGAAGATCCGCGAGACCGCCGCTTTCTTCGACGAGTACGTCAGCCTGCTGCTGGAGGAGTACCTGACCTCGCTGCTCGAGGCCCTGCGCGGGAACCCGGGCGCCAGGGAGCGCTTCGCCGACGTGGAGCGGGGCGTGCTGGCCATCGTGACGGCCCAGAGCCGTTACCGGCAGGCCATGAAGTATCCCTCGGTGCTCACGCCGGGCTCCTCCAACGAGACCATCATCTACCGCCGGGGCGTGCTGAAGAAGTTCATCTCCAGCGTGCTCTACCTCAAGGCCGAGTTCTCCGAGTGGGAGGGGCTGACGCAGGTGTTCTTCGGCCTGGCCGCCGGGAGCGCCATGCTGTTCGCCGTGCTGGTCACCCTGTTCTTCCAGCAGCGCTACGCCATGAACAGCATGCCCTTCGTGCTGGCCGTGGTGATCAGCTATATCTTCAAGGACCGCATCAAGGACTGGCTCAAGCTGCTGTTCTCCAAGAGCCTCACCCGCTGGATCTCCGACCGCAAGATAGACATCCTGGACTCCTCCGGCGGCGGCGCGCGCATCGGCCTGCTCAAGGAGGCCTTCACCTTCATCTCGGACCGGGACATCCCGCCGGACATCGCCCGCCTGCGCCGCATAGACAATATTACCTCGGTGGACGAGGAAGGCAAGCCGGAGCGCGTCTTCAAGTACAAGAAGGAGATCCTGCTCTATCCCGAGGTCATCATCAAGAGCCACGAGCGCCGCCGCGACCTCAACGACATCATGCGCTTCAATATCCGGGAACTGGTGGCGCAGGCCGATGACGCGGCCGTGGACTATCCCTACGTGGACCCGACCACCGGCGACCTGCGCACGGCGGTCTGTTCGCGGGTCTACCACCTCAACCTGGTCCTGAAGTACACCTATTTCGACAAGGAAGAGCAGGTCACTATCCATTACGAACGCATCAGAATAGTCGTCGGCAAGGACGGCATCGTGCGCCTGGAAGAGGTCCGGGTGGCCTAGCCGCTCCCCGCGAGGAGTTTTTTTGAACATGGAAATAAAAGCGATAGGCATAATCGGCGGCAACACCACCGGCTGCGGCGCGGCCGAGCTGTTCGTCAAGCACGGCTACCAGGTGCGGCTTTACGACGACTTCAAGGACAGCCTCAACGTGGCGCTGGCCAAGATCTCCTGGTCGCTGCGCCAGGCCGGCAAAGAGGACCTGCTGGGCAACATAGAGGGCATCCAGGACCTGTCCAAGTTCAGCGGCGCCGATATCGTTATCGAGGCCGCCTCCAAATCCCCCGAGGAACGAAAACTGCTCTACACCAAGCTGCGCCCCCACCTGGACGGCGGCTGCGTGGTGGCCGCCCGCTGCGCCGTCACCCCGCTGAAGGAAATGCTGGATTTCGCCGAGCTGCCCAGGGAGCGCGTGCTCGGTTTTCATCTGCTCAAGCCGGTGCGGACCAACGGCCTGGTGGAGGTGGTGCGCACCGACCACACCAAGGACGAATACGTGGAGGCCGCCGTCGCGCTGCTGCGCAAGATCGGCAAGACCCCTATCATGGTCAAGGATAACCCCGGCCAGATAGTGGAGCGCCTGGCCCGCCCTTTCCTGCTGGCCGCGATGCGCCTGCTGGAGTCCGGCAAGGGCTACCCGCACGAGATCGACGCCGCTTTCAAGGAAGTGGGCGGCGCCGCGGCCGGGCCCTTCGAGATGCTCGACCTCGCCGGCCTGGATTCTGATTTCCGGGCTTCGGAAGCCATCTACGCCGCGCTCGGCAGCCCCGAGCGCCTGACCCCCTCGCCCACCCTGCGGCGCCTGGTGCAGTACGGGCAGCTGGGGCGCAAGTCCACCATCGGCTTCTATATTTACGAGGAAGGCCGCATAGCCGGGGAGAACCCGGGGCTGCCGAACATGATAAAGTACCTCGGCCTTAAGAAGACCGGGAAAGAAGAGATCTTTGGAGAGCTGATGCGGCCCGTGGTGGAGGAGGCCAAACTTTTGGCCGCCGAGATCATGGCCTCCGAGTACGACATCGAGACGGCCGTGAAGCTGGCTTTCGGCTGGCCCAAGGGCCCGTTCGCCTACAGCCGCGACCTGGCCGGGCTGCTGGAAAAAAAGAAGGTGTCGGAGTTCGACAAGCTGGACACTTTTTAATTTATGTTCAAGGCCTTGAAAAAAGCGCTAACGGCGTTCTTCCTGCCGGGCTCGCAGACGGATACCGTGGCCGTGGTCAAGACGGTCTACGCCCCCGACGGCAAGCGCCGGGTGCGCTTCTTCCGCAGGGACGAGGACGGCGTCTGCGGCTACCGTGAGGAGTATTTCGACGACAAGCTCCTGGAGATGAACTGGCTGCCGGTGAAGGAAGGCACGGCCGAGAAATACCCCGACCTGAATGCGGCCCTCGCCGCGGCCCTGGCGGAACTGCCCTGGCTGCACCTGGTCCCGCACTGAGGGCCACCGGCCGGGCGTAAAAAAAACCGCGGGAAGGCCCGCGGTTTTTTTGTTGCTCCCGGAGCGCTCAGGCCAGGTAGCTCATCAGCCGGTAGACCAGCTTGGCCGCGGTGAGCTCGCTGACGTGCGAGCCGTTTACGGGGGCCACCTCTACCACGTCCACCCCGACCACACGTTTATTTTTGCAGACCGCCTTGAACAGGCGCAGCGCCTCGTACCAGCCGAAGCCGCCGGGCTGCGGCGTGCCGGTGCCCGGCATCACCGAAGGGTCGAAACCGTCCACGTCTATGGTCAGGTAAACCGTGTCCGTCAGCTCGCGCAGTACGGCGCGCTCCAGCTTGCGGAGGTCCTGGTTCTCGTGCATTAAATGCGTTTTAACGTTGCCCGCGTTGTGGAACTGGCGCTCGTCGTGGCCCACGCTGCGGATGCCCACCTGCACCACCCGGTTCGTGCGCGAGGCCGGGTAGACGGCACAGGCGTGGCTGTGCCTGTCGCCGTGGTAGGAGACGCGCAGGTCGGCGTGCGCGTCGAAGTGAAGTATGGAAAGGTTTTTGTGGCGCTTTATGAAAGGCGGCAGCAGCGCCTGGGTGACGCTGTGTTCTCCGCCGAGGAAGAACGGAATGGCCCGGGTGGAGGACAGCAGCCCCTCCACCGTGCGCTCCAGGTGCGGAAAGAACCTGGCCTCCGGCAGCGAGCAATCCACCGGCTGCGCGGTGAAGATGCCCTTCTTCCAGGTCTCGGACTTGGCCTCCTCGTCCCACAGTTCCACCTGCGGGGAGGCGTTTATAATGGCGGCCGGGCCGCGCCGGGTGCCCTTGCCGTAGGAGACGGTGCGCTCGTAAGGCACCGGCAGCACCGCGAAGGCCGCGCGCTCCAGGCTGACGCCGTCGTTGCGCATGAACTGCTTTTTAGCCGGTTTAAATTTCATGGTGGTCTCCGTTAAATGCCCGAAGATGCGGGGCTCGCCAGCGGCCCTGGCCCCGCCTGCAGGGTTGCGGTCAGAAGAGGAAGACGGCGGCGGCCACGGTGGTGGTCCAGACGCCTTCGGTGCCTATGGCCGACTGGGTGATATTGGCGGCGCGCACGATCTTGCCGCTGAGCTTCCAGATCTCTTCCTTCTGGTCCCAGGTGGTTTCGCTGCCGAACTCCACGCCCTGGATGGTGGATAACATCATGGCCGCCAGGTCTTCGGCGTAGTCGCCGGTCTTCTCGTCGGTCTCGCCGAAGGTGTGGTGTTCGGAGATATAGCCGTAATGAGAGCGGTCCTTGGGCACCGCCAGGCCCACGGAGGAGGCGATCAGGCGGTGGTTCTCGTTGATGGCGTTGCGGCTCAGCACGCAGTGCAGGATCTGGCCGTCGCTGAGCTTGGGCAGGCCCTTCTTGGCGGGGATGACCTTGCAATAGGGGGGGAAGATGCTGGAGACGTGCACAAGGTTGTACTTGGCTATCTTGGCGTCCCGGAGGGCTTCCTCGAAGCTCGCCAGCTTTTCCTTGTGGCGGCCGAGACCTTTGGTCAGGAAAACTTCTTTGGGTACCAGGTGTAATGACATGGCTAAATTATAATAAATTAAGCGGGGGGGCAAAAAAATACCGCGGGCGCCGGCCCGCGGTATCTTTTTGGCTTATACGGCGCTTTACCTGTTCACGTGCACCACTTTGGCCGGCGGGAAGCCGTTGAACCAGGTGGAGGACGCGTGGCTGTACGCGCCCATGTTGGTGCTGTACATCAGCTCGCCCAGCTGCAGGTCGGTCGGCAGCGGCATCGCGGTGGAGATCACGTCCAGCGCGTCGCAGGTGGGGCCGAACACGGCGCAGTTCTCGGTCTTCTTGCCTTTGCGGAAGGAGAACATGTTGCAGTGCTGGTGGTCGAAGATGATGCCTGAGTAGCTGTGGTAGGCGCCGTCGTTGACGTAGTAGCAGGTCTTGCCGTCGCGCACCGTCTTGCCGTTGATGCGCACCACCGAGGTGCCGGCGGTCGCTATCATGAAGCGGCCGGGCTCGGCCAGGATCTCTATCTTCGGGTCCGGGAACAGGCGCTCCAGTTCGGCATTGATGGTCTTGGCCAGCAGCTGGAACGGCTTCACGGAGGCGTCGTACGGGGCCGG
>MGUA01000010.1:0-7594 GCA_001799735.1 Elusimicrobia bacterium GWB2_63_22
GATAGAGCACGCCGTCTCCCGCGAGGCGCTGCGCCTGGCTTTCGACCAGCACAAGGCGCTGGCCGTGGGCCTGAAAGGCGTGCAGCAGGAGCGCTCCATCTCCGACGCTTTCGACCAGACCTCGTCGGGCCAGAGCCTTATCAATGTGATGCGGCTGGACTACGTGATCGGCTCCGGCGGCATCCTGGCGCATTCCCCCCGCCGCACCCAGTCGATGATGATGATGATAGACGCCTATCAGCCCGAGGGCATCACCCGCATGGCCGTGGACAGCATCTTCATGATGCCGCACCTGGGCGTGCTGGCGCAGATCAGCGAGAAGGCAGCGCTCGACGTGTTCTACCACGACTGCCTGGTGCGCATGGGCACGTGCCTGGCGCCCAAGGGCCTGGCCAAGGACGGCCAGCTGATCATGGAATGGGAAGTGACCGGTTCCGACGGCAAGAAGCAGGCCGGGCAGCTGCGCTTCGGCGACATCCTGCACGTGCCTTTCGATTCCCCGAAAGCCAAACTCGTGGCCAAACCCGTCAAGGGCTTCGACATGGGCGCCGGCTCCGGCAACAAGGTGGAGGCGGAGATAGAGGGCGGCGTAGTGGGCCTGGTGCTCGACGGCCGCGGCCGGCCCTTCAATATCTCCAAGGAGCCCGCCAAGCGCCGGGACAACCTCAACAAGTGGTACAAATCCATGGGGATGTACCCGGTCTAACCCGACAGATCCTACTAAACTGGAGAAAACAATATGGCTCACGCATATACCCCCGGACTTAAAGTAATGCCCTGCACGCTGTTCAGGAAGAAACGCCTGCTGCCCATCCCCGGCAAGGTGCTCGTGGAGGACGGCAAGCAGGTGGAAGCTACCGATATAGTGGCCCAGACCGAACTGCCCGGCAAGGTGTTCCCCATCAACGTGGCCAACCGCATGTCGGTCGCCCCGGAAGAGATCAAGGACCTGCTGCTGAAAAAAGAGGGCGATACGGTAAAGAAGGGCGAGATCATAGCCGAGAACAAGCCTTTCATCAAGTGGTTCAAGACCACCCTGGAATCGCCGATCGACGGCACGGTGGACTCCGTCTCCCACCTTACCGGCCAGATCATGCTGCGCGAGCCTCCCAAGGTGCTGCCGCTGCCGGCCTACATTAAAGGCAAGGTGGTGGAGGTGACCCCCGACTTCGGCGTGACCATAGAGTCCGAAGGCACGTTCATCCAGGGCATTTTCGGCATCGGCGGCGAGACCAACGGCGAGATCCACATGGCCGCGAAGAGCCCCGACGAAGAGCTGACCCCCGAATCCATCAACGAAGCCTGCCGCGGCAAGATCGTCATCGGCGGCAAACACGCGGGCATCACCGCCATCAAGCGCGGCGTAGAGATGGGCGTGAAGGCCATAGTGGTGGGCGGCATCCACGACCGCGACCTGCGCCAGCTGCTGGGCTACGACATAGGCGTGGCCGTGACCGGCACCGAGAAGATAGGCCTGACCGTGATCGTTACCGAGGGTTTCGGCATGATCCCGATGGCCGAGTACACCTTCAAGCTGCTGGCCTCCCGCAACGGCGAGAAAGCCAGCGTCTCCGGCGCCACGCAGATCCGCGCCGGCGTGATGCGGCCCGAGATCATCGTGCCCGGCTTCCCCAAGAACGTTACCGAGTGCAAGAAGGACCAGGGCCGTGGCTGGATAGAACCCGGCGACCCCATCCGCATCATCCGCGAGCCGCACTTCGGCGTGATCGGCACGGTGAAGTCCCTGCCGCCGGAACTGACCGTGATAGGCAGCGAGTCCCATGCCCGCGTGCTGGAAGTGACTCTCGACGGCGGGGAAGTGATAGTGGTTCCCCGCGCCAACATCGAAGTCCTGGAGAAGTAAGGAGCGCGGCCGTCTTTGGGTTTATCGGTAACCAGCCGGGAGCTTTAAGCCCCCGAACTGGTTACCGATAACTATTCCCGGCCGGCCCCGGAGTTTATGGCGAAAAAAGTACAGCAAAAAAAGACGCCCCCCGCGGCGGCCGCGGTAAGCCCCAGGCTGCCCGTCATGGCCGTGACCGCGCTGCTGGCGGTATGGCTGCTGGTCGTGCTGGTAAATTACACGGCGCAGAACGGTTTCTTTACGCTGCCCCCCTTCGCCCCCCCGCTCTGGCTGACCAACCTCGGCCGGGCCGGCCACCTGTTCAAGTACGTGCCGCAGCTCCTGCTGCTGGCCCTGTTCTCGGCCTCCGCGCTGCTGCTGGGCGCTACCCTGCTGCGGGCGGTCGCCGGGCCGGACAATAAGGACATTGGCGGCCTGGACTGGCTGCTGTTCTCGCTGGGCCTCGGGTTCGGCGCGCTTTCGCTGCTGACCCTGGGCCTCGGTTTCGCCGGGCAGCTCAACCGGCCCGCCCTCCTTTCGGTCCTGGGCGCCGCCTGTGTGCTGGGGGCCGTCCGGTTCAGGGCGGATGCCGCCGGGCGCCTGGCCGGGCTGCTGGCCGAAGTCAGGTCCCTCCGGTTCTCCGGCTTCGACCTGGTGCTGCTGTTCCTGCTGGCGCTGTACGGCGCCTCGGCGCTGGTGTGGGCGCTGGCGCCGGAGATCTTCTTCGACTCCCTGGTCTACCACCTCGCGGTGCCGTCGTCCTACCTGCAGGAGGGCCGCGTTCTCGCCCAGCCCCACAACCTCAATTCCGCCTTCCCGCTGCTGATGCAGATGCTTTATGCGGCCGGCCTGCTCATGTCCGACGACGTGCTGCCCAAGCTGATGCATTTTGCCACGGGGCTGTTCCTGCTGGGCACGCTGTTCGCCATGGGCCGGCGCTGGGTTTCCGTCACCGCCGGCCTGCTCGCCTGCGTCATCTTCCTGAGCATGCCGATGGCCCTCATCAATATGAGCAGCACCGGCGTGGAGATCGGTTCCGCCTGGTTCACCGCGCTGGCCGTCTACGCCCTGCTTCTTTTTTCCGCCAGGGAGGGCGGCCCCGGGCCGGTTTTCGACAGGACCCTGCTGCTGGCCGGGCTTTTCGCGGGCCTCGCCTGCGGCACCAAGTACCCGGCCCTGTTCACCGTCATCGCCGGCGGAGCGGTGGTCCTCTTCCGGCGTCCCGCCGGGGACGCGCCCCGCGACTACGGCCTGGCCGCCAAACAGGCCCTGCTCTTCGGCGTGGCCGCCGCGCTTGTTTTCCTGCCGTGGCCGCTGAAGAACCTGTTCTTCCACGGCAACCCGCTGTACCCGTTCTTCGGCAAGCTATTGGGCGGGCAACTGGTGGACCCGGTGAAGTGGGTCATCTTCAACTCGGACTGTTTCTCGCGCGACCTGGGCGCCGCCTTCCGCACATCCGGCGACTTCTTCCGTTTCGTGTTCCACCCCTGGTACATCACCATGTCCGGGATGGGCAACGCCGATTTCGTCGGGCCGTTCCTCCTGGTTTGCCTGCCGCTGCTGCTGCTGTACCGGCTGCAGAAGCCGGCGCTGCGCCACCTGGCGCTGTACCTGGCCGTGATGTGGTGCCTGTGGGCGCTGTCCACCACCATGCCCCGCTACTTCCTCCCCTCCCTGTCCCTGCTGAGCCTGCTGCTGGCCGCGGTGATAACGGAGTCGGGCAGTGCGGTCCTGAAATGGACCCTGCAGGGCGCGCTGGTGGTCTTCTCCCTCTACAGCGCGCAGTGGATCAGCGAGCTGGCAAAATCACAGGAGGGCTGGCGGGTGGTCTTCGGCCTGCAGTCCAGGGCGGAGTACCTGAGCGCTCCCCATTCGGCGTATCCCATGCCCTACTACCCGGCCATGGAATACATAAATTCCTCGCTCCCGCCGGACAGCCGGGTGCTGTTCGCGGGCGACAGCAGAAGCTTTTTCTGCGAGCGGAAGTTTATCGGGGTTTCCGTCCACGACGTGCACCCGCTGGTGCTATTTGCCCGCGCTTCCTCCACCCCGGAGGAAATGCAGGCGCGGGTGGCCGCCGCCGGGATAACCCACCTCTTCCTCAACCTGGGCGAGGCGGTGCGCCTGGATAAAAGCTACCGCCTGTTCCAGTGGGACGACAAAAGCCTCGGCGTCTTTAACGCCTGGTGGGCCCGCTACGCCGAGCAGCTCTGGAGCGACATGCGCAACAGCCAGTCGGATTACCGCCTGCTGTTCGTCTACCGGCTGGTCCCGGGGGGCAGGCCCGCCGCGGCCCCGCAGCCCCACAATTACATTTACGACCTTTACCTGAAAGGCCTGGAAAAATAGCGGGAGGATAAGCCAGTGAGCGAAAAACTTTCGATAGTCATACCGGCGTACAACGAGGAAGCCTCCATAGCCGGCATAGTCGGGCGCTGCCTGGCCGCGGCCGCGCCCATCTGCGCGGCCACCGGCCTGGCCGGGGTGGAGGTGCTGGTAGTAGACGACGGCTCGCGCGACAGGACCGGCGCGATCGCCGCCGGCATCCCCGGCGCCAGGCTCATCACCCACCCGCAGAACAAGGGCTACGGCCAGGCCCTGATGACGGGCTTCTCTTCCGCGACAGGCGACTACCTCAGCTTTCTCGACGCCGACGGGACCTGCGACCCGCTGGCCTTCATAGACCTCTTCAAGGCGCTGCAGCGGGCCGGCGCCGACATGGCCGTGGGCAACCGCCTCCACGCCGGCTCGCAGATGCCGCGCGTGCGCTATATCGGCAACCGGCTCTACGGCTGGCTGATCTCGGCGCTTTCCGGAGTGCACGTTGAGGACACGGCCAGCGGCATGCGCCTCTTTTCCTCCCGGCTGCTGCCCCGGCTGGCCCCGCTGCCGAGCGGCCTGCACTTTACCCCCGCCATGACCGCCCGCATGGCCTGCATGGGCGCGCGCATAACGGAAACCCCCATCCCTTACGCCGAGCGCGAGGGCAGGTCCAAACTGAGCGTGGTGCGCGACGGGCTCAGGTTCCTGCGCGTCATCCTGGGCATTATCTTCGCCTATTTCCCCCTGCGCATCTTCGGCCCCATAGGCCTGGTCTTCCTGGTCACCGCGCTGGCCTACGCCGCGGCCCCCGTCTCCTTCTACCTGGAGCACCGGTACCTGCGCGAGGACGTGATCTACCGGCTTATCACCATCTCCACGCTGGGCGTCTGCGGCCTTACGGCGCTGGTTTTCGGGCTGATAGGCCAGCGGGTCTCCAATATCTCGGTGCGCCGCGTCCGCGGCGCCCTGGAGGCCGGCTGGCTGCGGGGCGGTTCCATGCTGGCCGGGGCGCTGCTTGGCGCCGCCGGGGTGGCGCTTAATTCCGGGACGATCCTGGAGTATCTTTCCAGCGGGCGCATAACCATTCACTGGGTCTATGTGCTGACCGGGGGCATGCTGGTCCTCCTGGGCACGCTGCTGCTCTGCGCCGGCATCATGATGGCGATACTGGACCACCTGCCCGACTCCGGCGCCCCCAGCCGCTCGCTCTGACCCCCGCCCTGTGCCGCCGGGAGCCTCCCCGGCGGTTTTTCTCTTGCCTGAAAAATCCATAAAGTGTATATTATTAACAGTTATGTTAAAAACACGACTCAACCTTGCTGTGTTATCTGTTTTCCTTGCGGCTTCAGTTGTTTCGGCCGCGACTCCCGCCTCCCAGAAAAATGCCCCGACCGCCCCGGACCTGTCCGGCTTCGCGGCCAAGGACATGCCCTATGACAAGGGCGAGGCGGTTCTGCTTACCTGGCCCTCCGGCCCCGCCGACGTGCCGGGCGCCGTCTACCAGGTCTACGCCGCCTCCGGTAAAGACTGGGTCAAGGTGGAAGAGTTCCCGGCCGGAACGAAGCTGGCCGCCGACGTCGAGCTGCCCTTCTGGGCGTGGGACCGCCACGCCGCGCTGCACGTGGTGCAGCTGGACCTGCCCGGCTTTTTCAATGATTTCAAGATAGGCAACGAGTACCGGTTCAAGGTAAAGTACGTTAACGGCAAGGTGACGGCGGAAAGCTCCGAGCTCCCGGCCGCCCCCAAGCCGAACCTCTTCAACCTGGCCCGCCTGAACAACCTGCTGCTGCTCATCGTGACGACCATCGTCTTCTTCTGGACCGTGTCGCACGCCAAGCGCAAGGGCGGGCTGTTCATCCGCCGCATCGCGGGCCTCGACGCCATAGACGAAGCCGTCGGCCGCGCCACCGAGATGGGCCGCCCGATCTTCTACTCCACAGGCATCGGCGCCATGAGCGGCGTGCCCACCATCGCCTCCACTTCCATCCTGGCCGAGGTGGCCAAGAAAGTGGCCGCGCACGACACCCAGCTCAAGGTGCCGCACTTCGACCCCATCGTGATGACCGTCTCCAAAGAGATAGTCAAGCAGGCTTACGCCGAGGTGAACCGCCTGGACTCCTACCGCGACGACATCAACTTCTTCGTCAGCCAGGACCAGTTCTCCTACGCCGCCTCCGTGGACGGCATGATCCACCGCGAAAAGCCCGCCGCCTGCTTCTTCATCGGCCACTTCATGGCCGAGTCGCTGCTGCTGGCCGAGGTCGGCGCTACTACCGGCGCCATCCAGATAGCCGGCACGGAGCAGGAATCTCAGCTGCCGTTCTTCTTTACCTCCTGCGACTACACGCTCATCGGCGAGGAACTCTACGCCGCCGGCGCGTACCTGTCCAAGGAGCCCATGCTGCAGAGCACGCTCAAGGTGCAGGACTTCGGCAAAGCCTTCGTGATGGTCTCCATTGTCGCGGGTTCGGCGCTGCTGCTGGCCGGCACCTGGTTCAAGCTGGACACGCTGGTCACGGTGGTAAAGCACCTCTTCAAGGCCTATTGATATGACATTGATCAAAAAACACATACCGCTGGCTATCTGCTTCATCGTCGGCATCCTGACGCTGAGCTCCTACTATGTTCCGACCCAGGCGTCGGAAAAATACGTGGAGAGCATGAACAAGTGGGAGAACATCGTGGCCGGCTTCGCGTTCCTGCTGGGCCTGTTCAGTTTGTTCTTCTCTCACACCCGCAAGATCACCCGCAGGGTGGACGGCTGGGGTTACAGCCTGTTCGTCTTCGTGGGCTTCCTGGCGATGGTCGTCCCGGCCATCGTGAGCAACGGCAAGCAGATGGTCGGCGCCGACCTGACCGGCCTGGGCTGGGGCTACCGCTTCCTGTTCAACGCCCTTTCCGGCACGATGTTCTCGGTGCTGGCGTTCTACATCGTCTCCACGGCGTACCGCGCCTTCCGCATAAAGTCCCTGCAGGCCGGCGTGCTGTTCGCGGCGGCGCTGGTGCTGATGCTCGCCAAGGTGCCGCTCGGCCAGATGATCTGGGAAACCCTGTTCGGCTGGACCGGGGGCTGGGATATCGCCCAGATCGGCCAGTGGCTTATGGACGTCCCGGCGGTGGCCGGCAAGCGCGGCATCATGATGGGCCTGGCGATAGGCGGTATCGTGACGGCGCTGAAGATCATCTTCGGCATCGAGCGCCAGTACATGGGTAAGGACTAGACCATGAAAAATATCATCGAAAAGATCCTGAAAATCGACAGGCGCCTGATCTTCCTGGCGCTGACGCTGCTGCTGGTGTTCCCGATCGTCCGGCCGCTGGGCCTGCCGAACAAGAACATCGGCAACGAAGTGAAAGCCCTCCATGAGAAGATCGAGAGCCTGCCCGCCGGCTCCTTCATCATGATGTCGCTGGATTACGACCCGGCGA
>MGUA01000010.1:7607-26148 GCA_001799735.1 Elusimicrobia bacterium GWB2_63_22
TCATGATCCTGACGCTGAACGCCGGCGCTACCGGCCTCATCGACGAGATCGGCGAGCGCATCCCCAAGGATATCGCCCCGACCAAGAAGTACGGGACCGACTACGTGATCCTGCCCTACCAGCCCAACCCGGTGGCCGTGATGACGCAGCTCGGCATGGACATGTACCAGATCTACGACAAGGACCGCGACGGCGCCCTGCTCAGGGAGATGCCGGTCATGAAAGGCATCCGCAACGTCAAGGACATGCAGCTCGGCATGTGCATCACCGGCACGGCCCTGCTGGACTACTGGGTCGCCTACACGGCCGACAAGTTCAAGATGCCCTTCGCCGGCGGCACCACCGCCGTCAGCCAGATCGGCTACGCGCCTTACCTGCAGACCGGCCAGCTGAAGGGCCTGATGGGCGGCATGAAGGGCGCGGCCGACTACGAGCTGCTGATCGACGCCAAGGAAAAGGGCACGGCCGGCCTCGACGCGCTCAGCCTCGCCCACATCATGGTGATAGGCCTGATCGTGGTGGCCAACATCATGATGTTCTGGCTCAAGTACCTGTAATTTAGGAGAAAATATGTCCGAAACAATGTTCATTGTCGGCGGATGGGTGGCGGCGGGCCTGACCATCTTCCTGTTCAGCTTCCTGTACAAGGATAACCCGTTCTTCAAAGCGGCGGAGCACCTGTACCTCGGCGCGGGCATGGGCTGGGTGTTCCAGACCGTGCTCTTCCAGACCTGGATCCCCAAGGTCTGGGAGCCGCTGACCAAGCAGGGCGACTGGACGGTGCTGATCCCGACCGTGCTCGGCCTGACGCTGGTGACGCAGTTCTTCCCCAAGATCTCGTGGCTGTCGCGCTACGGCTTCACCTTCATCATGGGCTACGGCTCGGGCCTGGTGATCCCGCTGACCATCTCCACCGACCTGCTCAAGCAGATCGGCGGCACGATGGCGCCCTTCATGGTCTCCGAGGTCACGCGCGGCAACATCTTGTCGCTGGTCAACGGCGCCATCATCGCGGTGGGCTTCATCTGCGTGCTGTTCTACTTCTTCTTCTCGGTAGAGCACAAAGGCGCCATCAAGAAGGCCTCTAATATCGGCATCTACTTCCTGATGCTCTACTTCGGCGCGGCCTTCGGCAATACCGTCATGGGCCGCTTCTCGCTGCTGTACGGGCGCTTCGACGACCTGTACAAGTATTCCGGCAGCAATTACTTCTACGCCACGCACGTCATCCTGGGCGTCATGGTGCTCTACTTCATAGTGGACCACTTCCGCACCCGCAAGCCCGCGGCGGAAGAAGAAGCGGCGTAAGCCCTTCAGGGCAAAAAGAAAGGCGGGCCGGTTATCCGGCCCGCCTTTTTTGCGCCCCGCCCTGCGGGTCCTTACTTTATTATCTCTATCTTGGCTTTGGCCCTGAGCTCGGCGGCGAGTTCGGGCAGCTTCTGGGTTACCGCCTGGTTGAGGATGGCGGCCTTCAGCTCTTCCTTTACGGCGGCGAAGTCAGCCTCTTTGCCGGGCCGGCGCTCTTCGGCGCGGAAGATGCTGTAGCCGTTGCCGGTGGGCATCGGCTTGGTGAACTGGCCGGGTTGCAGCGCGAAGATCTCCTTCTCTATCTCGGGGACCAGCATGCCCTTGGCGATGTAGCCGAGGCTGCCGTTGTTCTTCTTGAGGTTGGCGTCGGAGGATTTCAGCGAGGACAGCTTGGCGAAGTCGGCGCCCACCGAGGTCAGCAGGTCGTAGGCGTCGTCGGCCTCGGCCTTGGTGTTTACGAAGATCTGGCTGAGCTTTACCGATTCCGGTGACCCCAGGCGCTCCTTGTTCTTGTCGAAGAAGGCCTTGGCGTCCTCGTCGGTGACGGCCAGCCGGCCGGCGGCTATGACCGCGGCCCGGATCAGCATCTGCCGGCGGATCAGTTCGCGCAGCTCACCTTTGGACCAGCCCACGGACTTCAGGTTCTTCTCGAACTGGGCCTTGTCGGGGTAGTTGGCCTCCAGGCTGGCCAGCCTGGCGTCCACCTGCTTGGGGTCCGCTTTCAGGGAGAGGCGGGCGGCCTCTTCGAGCAGGAGCTTCTCGTCTATAAGCTCGGAAAGGCCCTGCGCGCTGTACTGCCACCACAGCTTCTTGGTGAGTTCCTGGGGCGCTATTTTAACCCCGTTGACCACCGCTACGTTCTTTTCTGCCGCGTAGAGGCCGGTGCCCAGCAGGGCCACGGCGGCGGCGGCTAATATGGTTCTTTTCATTGTGTTGTGCCTCCTCCTACTTTGTTAACGTAAAGCGTCTGCGTGGGATAGGCGAACTCTATGCCTTCCTTCTGGAAGCGCGCTATCACGCCCTGCAGGAATTTTTCCTGCGCGGCCATGTGCTGGTTGTAATCCGGAGATTCCAGGAAATAGACCGTCTCGAAGTCCATTGAAAAATTTCCCAGGCCGGAGAGGTTGCAGCGGTCGAAGGTGGTCTGCTCCACTTCGGCCAGGGCTTCCTGGACGAGCGCCGGGATTTTCTTGAGCTTCTCGAGCGGGGTCTGGTAGACGACGCCGGTTTTGGTGGCCACGCGGCGGCGCGTCATGTGCTTGTAGTTCTTGACTTCCATGCCGAGGAGCCGGGTGTTAGAGACTATCATCAGCTCGCCGGAGAGGCTGCGGATGCGGATGGATTTCAGGCCTATGTGCTCGACGGTGCCCACTATGGGGTCGGCTACGATGAAATCCCCTATCTTGAAGGGCTTGTCGAGCAGGATGACGAAGAAGTTGAACAGGTCGCCCAGAATGGCCTGGGAGGCCAGCGCTACCGCCACGCCACCGATGCCCAGGCCGGCGAGCACTGAGGAGATGTTGACCCCCAGGTTGGAAAGGACGAAGAGGATCGCGGCTATCCAGAGGAGGATGCGCAGGATGGTCTGGGTGCTCTTTACTACGGAGGTCCTGGCCTGGTCTTCCAATTGCCGCTTGGCGGCCACCTTGTTGATCCAGTAGGTGAGCAGGTCCTGGGCGATGGTGATGGCGCGGTAGGTGAAGACTACCAGCAGCAGTAGCTTGAAGGCTTTGTCGAAAGCCGCGCCGCGCTGCAGGTAGCGGGTGGCGACGAAGAGGGCGACCAGCTGGTACTCGAACCAGCGGAACTTCTCTGTGAGGGAGATGACGAGGTCGTCGAGGTCGGTCTCTGTTTTGGCCGCGAGGACCTTGAGCCGGTTGATGCCGATATTCTTGACGATATAGAGCAGCGCCAGCGCGGCGCAGAACGCCGCCAGCGCCAGCCCGTACCCGGTGGGCGTATTCCCCAGTATAAGCGTAGTGTCAGCCCAGTCGGAAAAAGTTCCGGAATTAAGCGAAAGGTTCATCCCTTAATTATAAAAAATTCACCCCTTCCAATGGAACCTCAATATCGACGGGTGCCAGGCCGGGGCCGGTTCCCCGCTCCTAGCTGACCGCAGGAAAACCGTTGCGCGGTTTTCCCCCCGCGGGAAATTAAGCGGGTGCCACGCATAAACCGCATAGCGGTTTTGCGCGGCCCCGGCTCGGCAATTTTCGCTGAAAAATTGCCTCCGCCCTTGCGGCCCGGACGCGAGGCATAATTATGCCTCGCTCTAAAGCCGGGCCTCACCCCTTCCCCAAAGTCGCGGGGAACCGGCCCCGGCCCGTCACCCTGCGGTTTTCAACGTCTATATAGTTACTGTGACCTGCGGCCTGGCAAGGGGTATGGGTTCGGCGGGCCCTCCCGGAGGCCGAGGCTTGCGTAAGCGCCGAGGCCGAGGGAGGAGGGGCGGGCACGGTGTGTCCCGACCCCGTGCCCGACGGGCCCATACCCCTTGCCGGGCCGTGAGTGTCTAAAAACAAAGAAGCCGGCGTTTAGCCGGCTCTTCGTTTGGATAGGAACTGCGATTATTTGTAGTGGCGGCGGAGTTTGGCTTTGTCGGTCTGGGCCAGTTCGTAGTCCTGGGTCATGATGAGGGCCTTCTTGGGGCAGATCTCCACGCACTGGGCGCAGTACACGCAGTGGTCGAGCTTCATGATGCAGTCGAACTTTTTCTTGGCCGCCACGGCGGGCTGGCCCTCCACCTGGGCGGGCGCCGGCGGCTGGTGTTCGGAGGTCGGGATCTCTATGGCCTTCGAGGGGCAGACGCGCACGCACATCTGGCAGCCTATGCACTTCGACGAGTCGAAGTCTATGCGGCCGCGGAAATTCGGGAAGATGTGGGCCTTTTCAAAAGGATAGGCGATAGTAGCCGGCTTCTTGAAAAGGTGCTTTATAACTTCGCTGAAGACTCTTGCGGGTTTTTTCATGGAGTTATCCTAATTTGTATTTGAGGAAGATGTCGAAGACCAGCTGGGCCATGGCCACCGGGGCCAGGTACTTCCAGCAGAAATTGATCATCTGCTCTATGCGGATGCGGGCCATCAGCACCTTCAGCAGCGCCAGCAGGAAGGTGATGAACAGCGTCTTGGCCAGGAACATGGCTATGGCCGCGGGGCCGGTGAGGCCCAGCGCTCCGCCGAGGAACACCGCGTTAAGCAGCGCCGCCCCGACCACCATCTCCATATCCACGGCCAGCAGGAAGAAGTCCAGCAGGCGGCCGGAATACTCGGTGAACTGCCCGCCCACGATCTCGTTCTTGGCGTGCGGGATGTCGAAAGGCATGCGCTCGAGCTTGCCCTGCAGCGCTATCAGCGCCGCCAGGAAGCCCAGCAGCTGCGCCGGGATCAGCACCGGGTGCGCCGCGTAGAAGGCTGAGATCTCGGTGATGTTCCAGGTGCCGGCCAGTATTGCCGGGCCGATCAGGGAGAGCATCAGCGGCACCTCGTAGGCGAACAGCTGCGTCAGCACGCGCATGGCGCCCACGGTGGAGTACGGGCTCGCGGAGCTCCAGCCGGCCAGGAAGAACGTCACGGTCGGGATGGTCAGCAGGTAGATCACGGCTACCAGGTCGCCCTGGAAGCCGTACAGGGCGGTGCCCCAGACCGGGATCGAGAGCAGCGCCGTAATTATGGCCGCCATCGCGAAGAAAGGCAGCACGCGGAACATCCGCGTGTTCGCCTCGTCCGGCACGATGACTTCCTTGGCCAGCAGCTTTATGAAGTCGGCGTAGCCCTGGAACCACGGGGGGCCCATGCGGTTCTGCATCACCGCGCAGAGCTTCCGGTCCACCCACTGGAGGAACAGGCCGTAGACGGCCAGGAACAGGAAGCCCGGGAAGATCAAGAGGTAAGCGAGGGGTGTTATTAATTCCATTTGTTATCCTTATCTGGATCCCGGCTTTCGCCGGGATGACGTTAAAGCCTGGTGAAGTCGACGCCGCGCTTGCGGTACTGCTCTATGCTCAGCTTGCGCAGGTCTTCCCAGCTGTACACCTCGGTCTTGCCCTTTTTGGGGTTCCAGACCGCGGCGCGGTCCGTGCAGGACATGCACGGGTCTATGGCCGCTATCACCAGCGGCACGTCGGCCAGCCAGCCGCCTTCCAGCATGTAGGCGACGCTCTGCAGGTTGGCCAGGGTTGGGGCGCGCACCTTCAGGCGCTCGGGCTTGTCGGTGCCGTTGGATTTAAGGTAATGGATGTCTTCGCCGCGGGGCGCTTCGTAATGGTTGACGCACTCGCCGGGAGCGATGCGCATGGGCACCTTCACCGCGATCGGGCCCTCGGGCAGGTCGTTGAGCACCTGCTTGATCATCTTGTAGGACTCCACCAGCTCCAGCGCGCGCACGACCAGGCGGCCGAACACGTCGTTGGTGTTGTGAGTGATGAGCTTGAAGTCGAGCTCGTTGTAGATCAGGTAGGGCTCGTCCTTGCGCACGTCGCGGGCCAGGCCGGAGGCGCGGGCGGTGGGCCCCACGGCGCCGCGCTCTATGGCCACGTCCAGCGGCAGCTTGCCGACGTTGGCGGTCCGGGCGGCCACGGTGGGCTCTTCCAGGGCCAGTTTGATGTAATAGTTGGTGCGCTCGATGAGGTAGTTGATGCGCTGCACCACGCCGGCCTTCTGCTCCGGGGTGATGTCTCGGCGCACGCCGCCGATGGTGTTGATCGAATAGTGCACGCGGTTGCCCGAGAGCATCTCCAGGCAGTCCAGCACCTGCTCGCGGTCGCGCCAGGTGTACATGAACAGCGTCTCGAAGCCCATCTCGTAGCCGGCCACGCCCAGCCACAGCAGGTGGCTGTGCACGCGCTCGAGTTCGGCGAAGAGCGTGCGGATGGCGAGCGCGCGCTTGGGCGTCTCGCATTTGGCCAGTTCTTCCACGTTGGTGATGTAGGTGGTGGTGTGGGAGTGGGAGCAGATGCCGCAGACGCGCTCTATAAGGTAGAGGTTCTGCAGGTAGGTGCGGCCTTCGGCGGCCTTCTCCATGCCGCGGTGGTTATAGCCGAGGTTCACGGTGGCGCCGGAGATCTGCTCGCCTTCCAGCACGAGCATGAAGTTCTCGGGCTCTTTCAGGGCGGGGTGCTGGGGACCCAGCGGGATGGTTATCTTGGACATGTTATTTGGCCTCCGTGTTGAGCGCGGCCTGCTGGGCGAGGTAATCCTCGGTCTTCCAGTCCTTGCGCAGCGGGTACTGGTCCGTGGGGAAATCTTCGGCCAGCGGGTAGCGGCGGCCGGGCGGCAGGCCGTCTATCTTTATGCCCAGCATGTCTTCGAGCTCGCGCTCGTAGGACAGGGCGCCGGGAAAGGTCTTCAGGATGGACGGGATGGACGGGTTGGCGCGCGGGGTCTTCACCTTAACGGTGACGATGAGCTTGGTGTCGGTGGCGTGGTAGTAGGCCCCGAGGTTCTCCCCCTCGTCGAAACCGGTCACGGTGGCGAGGTGGTCGAAGCTGTTGGCCTTCAGCCAGGCCATCAGGTCCGGCAGTTTCTCCGTGGTGACGTCCAGCCAGACGCGGTTCTTGCGCTGCACCAGGGCGTTGGAGACGGCCCCGCCGAACTTGGCTTCTATGTCGGCTTTGATCTTTTCTTCTCTGGGAAAATCGCTCATGGTAGGCTCCTTGTTATTTCGAAGCGGCTTCGACGCTCTGGATCATCTTCACGACGCCGTCGATGATGGCTTCGGGGCGCACCGGGCAGCCGGGGATGTAGACCGAGACCGGCAGCACGTTGCCCAGGCCGCCGGGCACCACGCCGTAGCAGCCGTCGAAAACGCCGCCGGAACAGCCGCAGGCGCCGATGGCCATAACGAACTTGGGCTCGGGCATCTGCTCGTAAATGGTCCGGAGGCGCTTGGCCTGCTGGCGGGTCACCGGGCCGCTCACTACCAGCACGTCGGCGTGCCGGGGCGTGGCCTTGAGCACTATGCCGAAGCGCTCCACGTCGTACTTGGGCGTCAGCGCGTCCACGATCTCTATGTCGCAGCCGTTGCAGGCGCCGGAATTGAAATGCAGGATCCAGGGGGATTTCAGCAGCGACCAGGTTATCAGTTTGTCTATGATTTTCATGTTGGTTTTATCCCACGAAGAGAATGGCGAGTATGACCATGACCGAGACGGCGTAGCCGATGACCAGCTCTATGCCGGCCGAGGCCGGGTTGAAGCTCCAGGTGGCGAGCATCAGGCCGGCCACGTGCAGCAGCGTGAAGAAGATGGCGAACGGGAAGAAGCCCTGGTAGTCGGGGATGGCCTTGGCCTGGTCCACCGGCACGTCCTCGCCGCAGCCGTAGGCCTTGTGCTTGGCCGAGCCCGGCACGCGCGCGGGCTTGGCCGCCAGCGGCGAGAGCAGCCCCGACACGAGCATTACGAACAGCAGGGAGATGATGAAGGCTATCGGAGGGAACAGGAGTATTTCCATGGTTTTATCCTTTCAGGCTGTCCAGGTTCCAGATGTCGGCGGCGCCGTGCAGGCGGAAGTTCTTGACCAGCAGGGCCAGGCCGGTGGCCACCACCACGACCTCGATGACGATCATCGTGATCAGGATGGCCTGCGCGTACACCAGGTTGTTGGTGAGCGCGCCGGCGGAGATGAGGGCGAGCATGGCGGCCTTGGAGACTATCTCCAGGCCGACGAGCTGGCGCACGATGCTGCGCGAGGCCAGCATGCAGTAGAAGCCGATGAACATTATCAGGGCTATCAGGTACCAGTCCAGGGCGAAAACGTTCATTTCTGGGTCCTCCTGGGGAATATGGATTTGATCATGAAGACGCCGGCGGCCAGCATCAGCACCTGGCCCAGCAGGTCCGGGCGGCGCATCTCCCACAGGGCGAGGCCGATGGTGCCCCCGCCGTTGCCCACCCTGGCCCAGCCGGCCAGTTCCTCGAAGAAGGCCGGCAGGTAGAACCACGCGGCTATGGCGAAGATGGCGGCCGCCAGCGGCAGCGCGTGGAAGCGGGACCGGTTCTCGGGGCGCTTCTCGTCGTGGTCGCGGATCAGGCTGACCGCGCCGATGAACAGCACGGTGATGAGCCCGGCGCAGACGGACAGCTCGAAGACGCCGGCCCACGGGGCGCCGAAGTCGAAGAAGATGAGCGAGACTGTGATGCTGACGAGCGCGAGCATGATCGCGGAGGTCAGGAGCTTGCGGGCCATTACGGCCCACAGCGCGAAGACCGCCGTCAGGACGAACAGCAGCGTGTGGTAGATCATAGTATTATCCTTTCAGCCACGACTTTCACGTACTGGTAGAAATACGGGAACAGCAGGCCGAGCGCCACGATGACGCCGCACATCAGCACCGCCGGGGCGAGCAGCGGGGCGGACACCTCGGAGGAGCGCTCCGCGGCCGGGCTCTTGCGCCCGAAGAAGACCTTGCGCTGCATGATCATGAAGTAGGCGAGCGTCACGATGCTAAATAGCAGCGCGAGCACCGCGTAGGTCTTCAGGCCGGACTCCCACAGGGCGAGGATGATGAGCAGCTTGCTCCAGAAGCCGGACAGCGGGGGCACGCCGGCGGTGGACAGCAGCGCTATCACCGAGGTCCAGGAGGTCCAGGGCATGGCGTGCTCCATGCCGCCGAGCTTGTCCATGTCTGTGGTGCCGGCCGCTTTCTCCAGGCTCGCGCTGTTGAGGAACAGCGTGGTCTTGAAGGTGGCGTGGTTGATAAGGTGGAACACGGCGCCCATGATGGCCAGCGGCGTGCCGAGGCCTGCCGCCAGCACGATGTAGCCGACCTGGCTGATGCTGGAGAAGGCGAGCATGCGCTTGAAGCTGGTCTGCCGCAGGGCGGCGATGGCGCCCACGGCGATGGACAGCAGGCCGAGGAACATCACCAGTTCGGACAGCGCCTGCGCGCGGCCGTCGAAGAAGCGCAGCAGCGTGGCCAGCTTGACCACCGCGTACACGCCGGAGATCTTGGTCACGATGCCGGCCAGGTGGGCCGAGACCGGGGCGTAGGAGCCCTGGTAGGCGTCCGGGGTCCAGGCGTGGAAGGGCACCACGCCGGACTTGATAAGGAAGCCCAGCATGATCAGGGCCGAGGCGAAGACCACCGGGCCGTCGGGCATGTCGGAGGACATGTAGACGCGCAGGCTGTCGAAGGACAGGCTGCCCAGCGAGATCATGAAGATGGCGATGCCGACCATGATCAGGGCCGAGGCCGGGAAGGTCAGGAAGAAGTACTTGATGGCGCCTTCTATGCCGCCCGCGGAGTCGTCCGTGGTGATCAGCGCGAAGGAGGTGACGGCCAGGACTTCTATGAACACGTACAGCGTGAAGAAGTCGCCGGTGGTCACCACGCCCGTCATGGCAGCTATGGAGGTAAGGATCAGGGAGTAGTACGCCTGCCGGTTAGGCAGGCCCTCTTCCATGAAGTAGGCGGAGAAGAAGGTGACGCACAGGCCCACCAGGTAGACGGCCGCCACCAGCAGCAGCGAGAGCGCGTCGCCCGGGATGTCGGCGAAGCCGCCGGCTATCACCGACGGCCGCAGCGCCAGCCAGAGCAGGTTGACCAGCCCGGCCAGCAGCGTGACGTTGGCGAAGATGTCGGCCAGCCGGGGGCGGTTGCGGGCTATGAAGGGGATCAGCACCGCGGTGAAGAGCGGGATAAGGAGGTAAGCCAGAAGTCCCTTGTCCATTATTTAAATCCTCCGACCAGCAGAATATAAACCGCGGCGCCCGCCAGCGTCAGGGCCATGTAGAGCGGGTAGGAGCCGTTGTGGAAGCGGCTCGAGGCGCCGCTGAGCAAGCCGGTCACGCCGCTGGGCACGGTGTCGATCGCCCAGTCGAAGAACCGGTCCGCCTTGAAGAGCGCGTAGGAGACCGGCGGGACCACCTTGTCCATCGCCAGCTCGTAGATGTCGAAGACGCGCCGCTCGGCCAGCGCGTAGGTCTCTTTGAGCACCGGGGCGTAGTGAATGTGGTCGGAAGCCTTGTCTGCCTTCCCCCCGCCCGCGGCCAGGCCCAGCATGTGGTTGAGGACCGCCGCGAGGATCACTATCACCGAGACGAAGTAGAGCTTGTCGGCGTGGAACCCGAACAGCAGCCCGTGCTGCAGGTTAAGGGCTTCCAGCGACGGCGAGATGAACCACTGCACCGGGAGCCTGGCCCCGAAGCCGAACGCCACGCAGATGCCGGCGAAGGCCATCATCGGCAGCAGCATCGAGAAGGGCGCTTCTTTGGTGTCCTTGAGGCCCTCCGGGCGCTTGCCGAAGTAGACCGAGTGGCCCAGCTTCAGGAAAGAAGCCAGCGTCAGGAAAGAGCCGAGCTCGGCGGCGATGAAGAACCAGGTGTAGCCGGTGTCCAGCGTGCCCTTGTAGATGAGCTCCTTGGAGAAGAAGCCGTTGAGCGGGGCTATGCCGGAGATGGCCGCGGCCGCGATAAGGAAGCAGAGGCCGGTTATGGGCATGGCCCGGAACAGGCCGCCCAGTTTGGACAGGTCGCCCGTGCCGGCCTGCCGCTCCACCGAGCCCGCCGTCATGAACAGGCAGGACTTGTAGGTGGCGTGGTTGATCATGTGGAACAGGCCGCCGGCGATGCCGATGGGGTTGAGCGTGCCGATGCCCAGGATCATGTACCCGGTCTGGCTGACGGCGTGGTACGAGAGCAGGCGCTTGTAGTCCTTCTGCACGAAGGCCATCATCACGGCCACCAGGATGGTGACCGCGCCGAGGGTCATCAGCACCAGCTGCATCGTCCCGTTAAGGGTGAACAGGTAGACGCTGGCCCGGGCCAGGAAATAGATGCCCAGCAGCTTGTCGATGGCCGCGGGAACGTAGGCCATGAAGGGCGCGCTGGAGTCCGTGGCCGCGTCCGGGATCCAGGTGTGGAACGGGAACGCGCCGGCCTTGGAGACCGCGCCGATGAGCAGCAGCACGTAGGCGAACACCGACCAGCCGTAGTCGAGGGTCAGCTTGTTGTGCGAGATCTCGCTCATGCTGTAGGTGCCGGCGATGTAGCCGGTGATCACCACGCCGGTCAGCAGGCACAGGTCCGTGACGGCGTTAATAAGGAAGGCTTTCATGGCGGTGCGCTTGGCCGCCTTGGTCTCCTGCGAGAGGGCGATGAAGGTGTAGAGGAACACCAGCAGGCCTTCCCAGAAGAACAGCATGGCTACCATGTTGTCCGACAGGGCCGCGCCGGCCGCGAAGGCCTGGGTCATCAGCAGGTTGAAGAAGAACCACTTGGCCGAGCCCTTGTTGGGGCTGCTGAAGGAGTAGATGGAGATCGCCGCCGAGAACAGCGAGACCGCCAGCAGCAGGAACGCGCTGAGGGTGTCGGTGCTCAGCGTGAAGCTGATCCCCCCGCCCAGCCAGGCGTAGGAGAGGGTCTGCGCCGGCAGCAGGAAGAGGTTGGCCGCCGCCAGCAGCGAGACTATGGAGGCGGCGATGGCCAGCAGTTCTTTCAGCCAGCGCGTGCGCTCGCTGATCAGCAGCAGCGCGAGCGCCGAGACGATGGGAAGTATTATCGGTATCAGTATCAGGTTCATTGCAGGTTCACCCCTAAGTTGTTGGTGAGGAGTTCCGCGTAGGCGGACGGGTAGTAGATCAGCGCGCCGAGGGCGAGGCCGATGAGGGCCAGGGCCATCACGCTGGCGACCATGGTGACCGAGCCCTCTTTAGGGCTGCTGTGCCCGGCCGGTTCGCCGAGGAAGATCTTGTAGAACAGGCGGACGAGGTAGAGCAGCGTCATCACCGCGCCGACGAGGAACATCAGCAGCACCGGCAGGCTGCCGTTCTGGGCGGCGCCGGAGAAGACCAGGAACTTGCTGAAGAACCCGCCGAAAGGCGGGATGCCCATCACGGACAGCGAGCACAGCGCGAACGCGGCGCCGGTGACCGGCATGGACGAGAACAGGCCGCCCATCTTGTTGATGTCCTTGGTGTGGGTGTTCTGCTCGATGATGCCGGCGCACAGGAACAGGCCGCCCTTGGCGATGCTGTGCATCAGGATGTAGAGCAGGGCGCCCGCGAAGGCCGTCTTGTTGCCGCTGGCCAGGCCCAGGAAAATGAAGGCGATCTGGCTGACGGTGGAATAGGCGATAATCCGCTTGATGTCGGTGTCTATCAGCGCGGCGCCGGCCGAGACCAGCGCGCTGGCCCCGGCTATGTAGAGCACGGCGCTGGAGAAGGCTTCGGGGGCGGCGAAGGTGACGCCGAAGATGCGGGCGTAGGCGTACACGCCGATCTTGACCAGCACGGCCGCGTGCAGCAGCGAGGTGACGGTGGAGGGCGCGACGCCGGCGTCGGGCAGCCAGGTGGAGAAGGGCAGGGTGGCCGACTTGGAGAGGATGCCCACCAGGATGAAGCCGGCGGCGACCATGGAAATGGCGCTGCCGTGCAGGCTGCGCAGGTCCAGCGTGCCGTGGTCGAAGTACACCATGATGATGCCGACCAGCATGCACAGCGCGCCGAAGACGGTGACGAGGATCGTCTTATTGGCCTTGGCCACGTCCTTGTCGGAGCGGAAGAAACCGACCAGCCGCCAGGAGGCGAAGCCGGTCATTTCCCAAAACACGTACATCCAGAGCAGGTTGGCCGAGAAGACCAGGCCCATCATGGAGCCCAGGAACAGGACCACCATGGCGTAGTATTCGGTCTGGTTCTCGTAGTGGGAGATGTAGTCCAGCGAGTAGATCAGGATGATCGCGCTGACGAAGGCCGAGACCGAGGCCATGAACACCGACAGCATGTCGGCGTGCAGGATCAGGTCGAAGCCGCGCGGGAAGGCCAGGGTCCAGGTGGCCGTCTGGCCGCCTATGACCAGCTTCAGGAGCGAAGCGGCCGCGAAGAAGGTGAACAGGCCCAGGAGCACCGCGAAGGCGTTCCTGACCGGAACCGATACACGGGCGGCGATGGGTATTAAGAAGGCGCCGAAGACCGGGACTGCTACTGCCGTGACGAGCATTTGAATAGGTAGGTCCATATGTTTTCCTTATTTTTATTATACAAAAAAGGGAAAAGCCCTTCTTTTTAAAAACCTTAATGCGGTTATTAGCGCGGCTAATACTCCCGACGTTGCAGGCAAAAAGATACCGGCTGGAGGCCGGTGTCTTTTTTTATCGTAACTCCGCGTTACAATGGGATATTGCCGGTGAGCCGATGCTCGCCGGGGCGGCGCTTGCCCGCCAGCATCCGGAACGCGCCGATCAGGCGGGTCCTGGCCTGGGAGGGCTCTATCACTTCGTCTATCGAGCCCATGGCCGCGGTCTGGTACGGCGAGGCGAACTTGTCCGAATATTCCTTGGCGAGCTTCGCCCTCAGGGCTTCCCGGTCCTCCTCCTTGGTCTCTTTTATCTGGCGGGAGTAGAGGATCTCCACCGCGCCGCGCGGGCCCATGACGGCGATCTCGGCCGAAGGCAGGGAGAAGTTTATGTCTCCCCCCATCAGCTTGGAGCTCATGGCGATATAGGCGCCGCCGTAAGCCTTGCGCAGCACCAGCGTTATCTTGGGGACGCTGGCCTCGGAGTAGGCGTAGAGCAGCTTGGCGCCGTGGCGGATGATGCCGCCGTGCTCCTGCGCCACGCCGGGCCAGTAGCCGGGCACGTCCACGAGCGTGAGGATCGGGATGTTGAAGTTGTTGAGGAAGCGGATAAAGCGCGCCGCCTTGTCGGAGGCGTTGATGTCCAGCGCGCCGGCCATGTGCGCCGGGTTGTTTGCGATGACGCCCACCACCTGGCCGCCGAGGCGGATGAAGCCGACCACGATGTTCTTGGCGTAGTCGTGGTGCACTTCCAGGAATTTATGGTCGTCGGAGAGCCACCAGACGATATGGTGCACGCGGTAGGGCTTGCGGGGATCCACTTCGCCGAGCTTCTCCAACAGGGCGATCTTGCGGTCGGACGGGTCCTTGGTCTCGTGCGCCGGCGCGGCCTCGTAGCGGTTCTGCGGCAGGAAGCTCATCAGCTCCTTCACCTGCCGGTAGCAGTCCGGTTCGGAGTTGGCCACGAAATGGCAGACGCCGGACTTGGAGGCGTGGGTCATGGAGCCGCCGAGCGTCTCGAAGTCCACTTCCTCTCCGGTGGCGGCTTTCACCACCTCGGGCCCGGTCACGAACATGTGGCTCAGGCCTTTGACCATGAAGACGAAGTCGGTCAGCGCCGGGGAATACACCGCGCCGCCGGCGCAGGGGCCGACGATGATGGAGATCTGGGGGACTACGCCGGAGTACTTGGCGTTGCGCAGGAAGATCTCGCCGTAGCCGTCGAGCGAATCCACGCCTTCCTGGATGCGCGCGCCGCCCGAGTCCAGGATGCCGATGACCGGCACCCGGGCGTCGGCGGCCATGTCCATCAGGCGGGTGATCTTGTCGGCGTGGGTGCGGCCGAGGGAGCCGCCGAGCTGGGTGAAGTCCTCGGAGAAGATGGCGGCCAGCCGGCCGTTGACGGTGCCGAAGCCGGTGATGACGCCGTCGCCTTTTATGTGCTTGTCCTTGACGCCGAAATCGGTGCAGCGGGTCTCCATCAGCAGGCCGAGCTCCTGGAAGGACCCCTCGTCTACGAGGTAGGCTATCCTTTCCCTGGCCGTCAGCTTGCCTTTTTTCCGCTGGGCCTCTATCTTTTCCGGAGGGCCGCCCGCTTCCGCGGCGGCGTGGATCTCCCGGAACTTCTTGAGGGATTCTGAAACGATGCGGACCTTCTTGGGATGGGCTTTCTTGCCCGAGGGCTGGGGTTCCTCTTTCGTTCCGGTTATAGGGTCTATCAGATCTGCCATGTATTAGCCTCCAAAGCTGTGATTATTTTACCTTTTATACGGGGTCATTTGCCCGCGGCCACCGCGGTCCAGAAACCTTCGGGGAACGGGCGGGTCTCCACGGAGAAGGCGGGGCTGCCCATCGCCAGCCAGCGGTCGCGCGCCTTTCCCTTTAACTCTATGCCTTTCTCCCCTTCCTTAATATCAAGGGGGTGGGCCATCAGGCCGAGGCCCAGGGCCTTCATGACGGCTTCCTTTATGGCCCACAGGCGGGTCGCGGCTGAAGGCTCCGGGACTGGAAGTTCAGAGGAATGGAAATAGTCAGCGTACCAGGCTGGGTGGCGCTCCTCTATCTTTTCCAGGTCGGCGCCGAGGAAGTCCGACTCCGGCTTCAGGGCCGCGAGGGCCCAGCCGCCGGAATGGGAGATGGAGAGCAGCGTGCCCCTGCAGGCCGGGCGCCCGTAGTGGTCCATGCCGATCTCGAAGAGGGCTGGGGCGGCGCCGCCCGCGGCTTCGGACAGCAGGGCCTTGGCGGCCAGCCGGCCGCCCAGCCATTCCCGCCGCCGCTTGTCCAGCCTGAAGGCGGACAGCCGCAGGGTCTCCGCCGGGGAAAGCGCTTCGCCCGGCTCCGGCGCGTCGGTGCGCAGGAACCTGAGCCTGGCGCCGGTCTCCGGCCAGGTCTCCGTGGTGTCGGTGGTCGCGGCCCGGGTCATGCTCAGATGGGCGTGGGGATCATCGCGTAGTCGCGAAGTTCCGCCGCCAGGTTGAAGTCCGCGTCGAAGGCCCAGGCGTCGTAGAGGCTCCTGTTGTCGTCGGTGCGGCCCTTGAAGACGCCGTAGAGGAACAGCGTTTCGGGGTCGACCGGCTCGTGGTCGTAGGCGATGGCGGCGCCCACGGCGTCGGGCAGGGCCATGCTGCGGTCGAACTGGATGTCGCGCCAGCCGCAGGCCTGGAACAGGGCCTCGAACACCAGCGGGTGGAAGACCAGCTTCTGCTGGGTTCCCTTCCACAGCGGCGCGGCCGGCCGCTTGAAGACCGCCAGCACCGAAGTCTTATCCACGGAGATTATCCCGTCGAGCACCTGGAAGCTCGGGCCGTGGAAGTAGGTCTTGTAGATGGTCGCCAGGTCGGCTTTGTACTTCTTCACCTTGGGCAGCACCGGCCGCATGGCCGGGGTCCAGGCGGAAGGGGCGTCGGAGGCGGCCACCGCCTTGAAGTGGGTGCGCGTCTGCCCGAGGCGCAGGCCCTTGGGGCTGACGAAGTCCGACTCCAGGCGCATCTCCACCCCGCCGCCGTTGGCCAGCGTAAAGGCTTTTATCTTCACTTCGGCCGGCTTGTTGCGCAGCAACTTTATCGGCACGGCGAAGCGCACGTTGACGAGCGCCTTAGGCGGCGCGCCGGTCACTACCGCCGCGGCCTCCGCGAAGGTCTCCAGCCCCATCACGCCCGGCACGTAGGGGGTGCCGTTGATCGAGTGGTCGGTCAGGTACGGGTCCGACTCCAGGGAGAATTCCTTGGAGGCGGCCAGGCTTTCCCCCTTCAGCAGGTCCTCCAGCCGGGGCGCGAAGTGGTAGCCCGAGGAGGCGGAAGCGGAGAAGTTGGGCTCGTAGAGCAGCTGCTTGTCCCAGTCCAGCTTGCCGAGGCTGCCGGAGAGAATGATCTCCGGCACCTTGCCGTAGGCGATCTCGTCGAGGAAAGCCTGCATGCCTTCCTCGGGGTAGAGGAACTCCATCTCCTGGGATTTCAGGAAGGCTTCCACGCCGGGGCGGGCGCCCATGCCGATCTGGGCGTAGCCCGTCATGTCTATGCTGACGGCGCGCACGCCGCGGTTGGTCTGGCTGACGCAGAACTTGGCCACGTAGTCGTTGGCGGCGGCGTAGTCGGTCTGGCCCAGGTTGCCGAACTTGCCGGCGATGGACGAGGCCATCGCCCAGAAGCCCTTCTCCTTGACGATGCCGGACTTCCACAGGTTGATGGCGGAATCGGCCTTCACGGTGAAGATCAGGTTGAACTCCTCTACCGTCTTGTCGACCGCCAGCTTGGAGCGCTCCATCCCGGCGAAATGCACCAGGCCGTCGATAGCCCCGAAGTCGGCCTTGATGTTGTCCATGGCCGTTTTGAAGGCCGCGGGGTTCATCAGGTCGCAGCGGTAATAATGCACCTTGACGCCGAGGGCGCGCATCGCCTCCATGTTGCGGTGCATGTCGGCCGCGTCCTTGAGCCGCGTGAATTCCTTCTCCAGCGTAGCGGGCGTGGCCTTATCGGCCGAGGCCTTCAGCTCGTTCCAGAGCTCGCCCATCTTGTAGGCCTTCAGCTCGGCCTCGCTCATGCCGGTGAGGCGCTTGGCCTTGTCGCTAATCTCCATCATGTCAAGGATGAGGATGTTGGCCTTGTGCTGCTCCGCCAGCATCCGCGCGAACATGGCGCCCAGGCCGCGGCCGGCGCCGGTGATCAGCACGTTCTTCCCCTCCAGCTCGGTGGTGCGGCGGGACTTGTCCAGCGCCACCGGCTTGCCTACCATGGTCCAGCGCTTGCCGTCGGCGTAGCCGATGGCGAGGCGCTTGTCCGAATAGAGGATCTCGTAGAAGGTCTTCTGCACGATGACCTGGTTGGAGGAGCTGGGCTCGAAGTCCAGCAGCTTCACCGCGCTCTTCTCCAGCTCTTTGCGCAGGCACAGCGTGGGGCCGTGGATGGCGCCGTAGATCGGGTCGTAGGCGTCCTTGGTCTTGTAGCCGAAGCCGCCGTCGAGGGTGGTCACCACGGCCATGAAGGTCGTGTGGCCCGCTTCGGCCTGGTTGAGGCCGCCGGACAGGTACTTGGCCGCCAGGAACAGCGGCAGCGCGTAGCGCTTGAGGTCTTCGAAGGCCGCCGTCTCGGCGGACAGCGACTTCACCATGCAGCCCGGCAGGTACACTATGCCCTGCGTGTCCGGGTGCGCGGCCGCGAAGTCCGCCAGCGTCTTCTCCAGGGCCGGCACGTCGCGGAAGTCCACGGTGATCGCGTCCTTCAGCTTGGTCTTGGCCGGGGTGAAGATATAGGAATCGGCGCGGTGCTTGTTGAGTTCCGCCCGGAAGGCCTTGGCCAGGTCCAGGTCCTCGGCGAAGATGGCCACGGGGCGCTTGGGGGCCAGTTTCTTTATGACCTCCTGTTCCACCGGGGCCAGGATGATAGTCGGCACGTGGCGGATATGGCGCTTGGGGTACTCCTGCTTCGGGGCGGCCTTCGGCGCGGGTTTTTCGGCCGGAGCTTCCTGCGGCGCGGCGGTCAGGTCCAGCAGTTCCGGCTGCCGGGCGCGGGTTTTTGCCGCCGGCGCGGCGGCAGGGGCCGCGGCGCTTTTCTGGTCCGTCACGAACTTGATGCAGTGGCGGATGGTCGGATAATCCTTGAGCGAAACGCTGTCGTTGCGGGGTATGGTGTAATGCTCGCGGATAGCGGCGAACAGCTCGGCCTGCTTTACGGTGTCGATGCCGAGGTCGGCCTCCATGTCGAGGTCCAGCTCCAGCATGTCCTTGG
>MGUA01000011.1 GCA_001799735.1 Elusimicrobia bacterium GWB2_63_22
CGGGCAGGTTGAACGGCCCGGTATAGGTGGAGAGCTCCACCGTGTCAGAGTCCGGGGTTAGAATATAGTTGGTCAGGCTGAAGCCGGAGGTTATAACGTCGGGCACCTGCGGGTCGGAGGCGTTAAACATCGCCGCGGAATAGCGCAGTTACTTGGCTGTCTTTTTGGGGGTCGGCTTGGACTTTTCCTGCGGCGCCTTGAGCTCCAGCCGGAAAATATCCAGGCCGCCCCAGGGTCCGGCCTGCAGGTGGAAAAAGGCCGTGTATTTCTTGCCCGCCGCGTCCTTGAATACCGCGGCCACCTTTTTGGCGCCGTTCTCGCCGGGAGCGGCCTTGCTCTCCACGGAGACCAGGTCCAGCTTCAGCAGTTTCCTGTCCGGCTTGCTCTCCAGGAAGAAAGAGCCCTTCAGCTGTATGTCCTTGCGCACGTAATCCGTGACGAAGGCCGCGAGGTCCTCGTCGTTCTCCTGTATTACCGGCTGGGCCTCTTCCTCCTCGCCGGTTTTTGCGGTTTCAGTGGAGACGGCGGCTTCGGTAAGGCCGTCGTCCTCGTAGGCGCGGGCGGGCGCGGCCATGGCCAGCGAGAAAAGAGCCAGTATCAGGAGTTTCATTTTTTCCCCTTCAGCGCGGAGAACCGCACTATCTGCATCGGGTCTTTCTTTATGGCCGGCCAGTGGGCGGTCTCGACGTAGCGCATTACTGTACCCCAGTGTCCCTGGCTCTTCAGTATGAAATCGCAGACTTCGCGCACCGCGCCCAGGCCGCCGTCCTTGGCCGTCACCA
The DNA here is from genome assembly GCA_001799735.1 of Elusimicrobia bacterium GWB2_63_22. Lineage (GTDB taxonomy): Bacteria > Elusimicrobiota > Elusimicrobia > Elusimicrobiales > UBA9959 > UBA9959. The sequence continues at coordinate 783 of MGUA01000011.1, forward strand.
GGTGCGAGGCGCGTTTTACCTCCTGCAGCGCGTTGTGCGGCGCGCAGGCGAGGCCGGCCTGTTTGAGCACCGGGATATCGGTCCAGTCGTCGCCCATGTAGGCCACGTTCTCCGGCTTAAGGCCGGTGTCGGCGAGGATCCGGCGCAGCGGGTCCAGCTTGGAAAGGAAGCCCTGGTAGGCGTAGCTCATGCCCAGGCCCTTGGCCCGTTCTTCGGTGCCGGGTGATTCGCGCCCGGTTATTACCCCGGTAGCTATGCCGAACTGGTTGAGCAGGCGCAGGCCTATGCCGTCGAGAGAATGGAAGGCTTTGACCTCTACCAGTTCCCCCCGCCCCCCGGGGAAGTAGTACATCTTGCCGTCGGTGAGCACGCCGTCAACGTCCATCAGGAAAAGCTTTATCTTTTTAGCGCGGGCGAGGTTGGTCATAGTTTCATTATCCATTTCTTGGCGAGTTCGAATTCGGCTTTCCTCGAGGCGTAATTGGCGGGTGCCGGGCCTGTATAGCTGAAAAGATACCAGTTTATGCTCTCCTCCAGCCACTGCGCGGCCGGGGTGGAGGTCCAGCCCAGGTCCTTTTCGGCCTTGGAAACATCCAGCACGAAATCCCCCCCCATGGAGAACGGCGAAGCCTCAAAGTTAAAGCCGTTCTCCTTGAGCCAGGAGTAGTCGGGGTAGAGGATCTGCGCTTCGCGGTGCATGATGCGGGCGGAAACCTTGGCGAAATCGTCCAGGGAGATGCTCTGGGAATCTCCGAAGTTGTAAGCCTGCCCCTGCGGCGCCTGGGCGTAGACCAGGGTTTCAAGGGCTTTGGCCATGTCCTTGGAGAAGATGTAGCGGTTGTTGAAAGCGAAGCCTGGCAGGAACAGCGGCCCCCCGTCGGCCAGCCGCAGCCAGTAGGAGTAGGCGCGCAGGGTGGGGTCGTTGGGGCCGATCACCACCGGGGGGCGTACGATCACGGCCGGGAAGCTCTTCTCCCTGAAAGCCTTGAGGTATTCCTGCTCAGCGCCGTATTTGCCCAGGCCGTAGGCGTATTTTTCTTTAAGCTGGGTTTTCAGGGGCAGCAGTTCCGACTGCCGCTCCCGGAAAGGCGAGCCGGAGCCCTCGAGAACTGAGTAAATGGAGGCGGAAGAGGTGAAAATGTACAGGCCTGTCCTGCCGCTGAACACCTTTATGGCTTTCTGGGCGTCCTCGGCGTTGTAGCAGATGTTGTCTATTATGGCGTCCCAGGGTTCCAGGGCCATCCGGGAGAGGTCTATCTCTACGGTGCGGTCGCCGCGGGTCTGGCGGATGTCCAGCGGGAGGCCGTCCACGGGGGCGCGGCGGGAGAAGACGGTGACGTCGTTGCCGGCTTTGTGGAGGCGGATGGCGGTTTCCTTGCCAAAAAAGCTGGTGCCGCCCAATATCAGTATCCTCATTGGATATATAGTATATAAATTTTAATTCCTTAATTAAGCCTGACGCGTAAGCCTGTCTGGCCAGGACGCCGCTGGGTCCGGAACGCAAAACACGCTCGGCCACACCGTGGCCTCGCTCGGTATTCGCCCGCCGCGCTTATGCAAGCGGCGGGCTCAACGACGGTTTTGCTAACCCGGACCCAGCGGCATCCCTTGCCTCGCCTAGTTAACATATGTTAACTGTGCACCAGGGAGTTGTTAGTGTTGTGTTCCTTTCTTCGGGTGGCTTGCTTTTTTGGTGGATATAGGTTAACATAGGTTAACAAATGGCCAGGGAATACTATTCTATCCCGGAAGCTGCCGCTTTGCTTGGGCTTAGCCGCATCGCTGTTTTTAAGCGGGTTAAGGCCGGGCGCATGGCGGCGCTGCGTTTTGGGAGAAACTGGGCCGTGCCGGCCGCAGAGGTGGAGCGCGTCTCGGCGGCCGCGGTTAAGGCGCCCCCGCCGCTTCCCGCTGTGCCGCGCAGGGCGCCGGCGGCGGAGGAAATCAAGGGCGGCGTTTCCGACGAGGAAATGGATTCGATGGGTTGGGATTGACGCAGTGCAGGAGGTTAAAAAATGGGTTCTTTTTTTGAGGATCTCAGTGAGATAGTGAATGAATTCGGCAAAGAAGGTAAGGGAGAAAAAATGGAAAAAGATTATTTAGGCAAGCTCTGGATACCGGTCTTGGCTGTTGCGGTGGTAATATTGGCTCTTTCGGCGTTCTTTATAGTCCCCCCCGGCGAGGTGGCCATAAAGACCCGCCTCGGTTCTATTGTGGACTCCTACAGCGAGGGCATGCATTTTAAAATGCCCCTGGTGGAGAGCATTACCAGGTTCTCCATACAGATACAGCGCGCCAACATAAAGACGCAGGCCTTCTCCAAGGACCTGCAGACCATGAACGTGCTGCTGGTGGTAAACCACCGCATACAGCGGGAGACCGCGGTAAGCATTTTCCGCAACCTCGGACCCGGTTACGTGGATAATATCGTAAATCCGGCCGTGCAGGAGGTTTTTAAGGCTATCGCGGCCCGTTATTCCGCCGAAAAGGTCATTTCCGAGCGCAGCACGCTTGTAGAAGAGATCAACGCGGAAGTTAAGGAGCGGCTCACGAAGAAAGAGATCATCGTGACCGACATTTCAGTGGTAGACCTGGACTTCACCGACCAGTTCCTGAAGGCCGTCGAGGACAAGCAGGTGGCAGACCAGCAGGCCCAGATGGCCGGAAAGCTCGTCGAGAAAGCCAAGCGCGACGCGGAGCAGCAGATAGCCAAGTCCCGCGGCGAGGCCGAGGCCCTGCGCATGCAGCGCGAGCAGGTTACCCCCCAGCTCATAGAGCTGCGCAAGGTGGACGCCCAGCTTAAGGCTATAGAGAAGTGGAACGGCGTTCTGCCCGGCTACGTCGGGGCGGGCGTGCCTTTTATCTCCATCGAGAAGGGGCGCTAACCTTGACAGGAAAAGGGTCTAAAGTCCCACCGGCGCAATAGGGCGAAAAACTTTCCCCCGCCGGCCCCAAGATCCCCCGCCGTGGCGGGGGATTTTGTTATAATAGTACCTGTAATTTACTGGGAGGCACGATGAAAAAACTTTTTGTGATACTGATGCTGGCCTTTGCGGCCGCGGCTTATTTTTCCCACGCCAATACGGTCCTGGGGAGTGTTTGCTACGCCACGGATTGCCCCGATGGTTGCGGCGGCGGCTCTGACGATCCGGACGGTACCGGCGGCGATGGGGACGGGGACAGCGACCCTGACGGCACCGGTGACGGCGGCAGCGGCGGCGGTTCCGATCCCGACGGTTCGGGCGGCGGCGGCGATTTTTAGTCCCGTCAAGAAACACCATGAAGAGGTCCGGGCTTTGGCTCGGGCCTCTTTTTTTTGTTTTTCTCTTTGGGGTAGTGTCGGGCCTTTGCGGTAGGAAATGTGATTTATTGTTAAAATAAATTATTGCAACATTAATAATATTTATAATAGAATTGAATATATGAATATTCCTAAAAAATGTCCATCCTGTGCCGGCGAGCTGCTGGTTACCGAACTTTACTGCTCGGGGTGTAAGACAGGTGTCAGGGGAAGCTTTCAATTTTCCCCCCTCGCCGCCCTGTCGGTCGAAGACGAAGGGTTCTTGCTGACTTTTTTGCGGGCCGGCGGGAGGATCAAGACCGTGGAGAAGGAGTTGGGTATCTCATATCCTACAGTCAAGGCCAGGCTTCGCAATTTGCTGGCTAAGCTTGGCCCGGTTGCGGTTCCGGACCTGAGGCCCAGCCAGGAAGAAATTTTGGCGCGGTTGAAGCGCGGAGAAATATTCACGCACGAGGCGGTTGCTTTGTTGAAGAATTTGGATATTTAAGTGTGCGTCGTTGGTTTTGATGTTGGCGTTGTTTTCACGTGAAAACAATACCCTCTGAAAATACCATGAAGAGGTTTTTGGGCCCCCGGCAGCCATGCGGGGGCCCTTTTTTGCCTGGTCTGTGCTTCTGGGGCGCCAGGGCGGGGTGCCTGGCGCGCCAGGCTTTGCTTTGGGGTGTGGCGTCCGCTGGTGCAGGCGCATGGGCCACTGGCGGGGGGATTGTTTTCACGTGAAAACATTTGTCGGCACTGTCCCCGGCGCCGGTGGCGTGGCCTGTATCTGGTGCTGGTGGATTGCTGCCTTGTGGATTGATCCGCTGCGCGCGGCAGTTCTGCTGTAGGTGTGTGTGGCTGTTGGGTATGTTTTCACGTGAAAACAATGTTTGTGATAGCCATGCTTTATTTGCCTGCGCTGCGGCGACTGGAGTTTTGTCGAGAGGTCTATTCCTTATTATATAGGCCCAGGGTGCCGCGCTTTGGTTCCAAGTGCTGCTCCTTATTGACTTGCCTTCCCTAAAACTATAGAATTAATACATCTTTAGCGCAGGAATGTTTTCACGTGAAAACAATCTACGGGAGAGTGTATGGCTGAAATAGTTGCGGTAGCTAATCAGAAGGGGGGGGTGGGTAAAACCACAACCGCCATAAACCTGGCTGTAGCCTTGGCCGCTTTTGACAATGAGACGCTCATTATAGACTTTGACCCGCAGAGCAATACCACCTCGGGGCTCGGGGTGGACATTACCAAGAACAATAAGAATATTTACGACGTGCTCTGTGGAAAAGCTCCCGTAGAGTCCGCCATCCACCAGACTTCGGTGGAGTGGCTGGACATAGTGCCCACCAGCCATAACCTGGCCGGCGCGGAAATAGAGCTTGTGAGCGAATTCTCCCGCGAATCCGTCCTTAAGCGGTCTCTGGACAGGGTGCGGGATATGTATAAATTCATAATAATCGATTGCCCGCCGTCGCTGGGGCTGCTTACCGTTAACGCTCTTAACGCTTCGGATTCCGTCATTACCCCCGTGCAGTGCGAGTACTACGCCATGGAGGGGTTGGCCTACTTCATGAATACGGTAGAGAAGATAAAGCAGGCGCTTAACCCCGGCCTCAAGATAGACGGGGGGGTTATCACCATGTACGATTCCCGAATAAACCTCGCCAACCAGGTGAGGGAGGAGATCGGCAAATATTACGGTGACAGGCTGTATAAGACCGTTATCCCGCGCAATGTTCGGTTGGCCGAAGCTCCCAGTTACGGGCAGTCCATTTTTGTCTATGACCCCAGCTCCCGCGGCGCCCTGGCGTACAAAGAATTGACGCTTGAATTCCTGGCCAGGCGCGGGGTGGATATTTCCAACTACAAGAACTCCGACCTGTATGTCAACGAAGAGGCCGAAATGGAGTATGACCTTGGCGGCTAATGTTGATAACCACAAAAAACGCTTATTTTACAAGGAGAAATTATGAGAAAAGCTTTAGGCCGCGGTATCGATTCCCTGATAACCAAGGTTCAGAACAATGATATTTCCGGGGACATAGTGCAGAAGATCCCGGTAGGCAAAATACGGCCCAACCGCTACCAGCCGCGCCGCAATTTTGACGAGGCCAAGCTGGCTGAGCTGGCTGAATCCATAAAGAAAGGCGGCCTGCTGCAGCCTATCTCCGTCTGGAAGGATCACGGGGAAGACAATTACGAGCTGATAGCCGGCGAACGCCGCCTGCGGGCCTCCAAGCTGGCCGGCCTGGAAGAGATAGACGCTATCATAAAGAAGGACCTGGATGACGAGCAGAAGCTCGGCCTGTCCCTGATAGAGAACATACAGCGCGAGGACCTCAACGCCATAGACACGGCGTTGGCCTACCGGCGGCTGATGGATAATTTCGGGGTGTCCCAGGCCGAGATAGCCGAGCGCGTGCACAAGTCCCGCGGGGCGGTCTCCAACACCCTCCGCCTGCTCGAGCTCGACGAGGATATACGCCAGGGCATACAGGCCGGCAGTATCAGCGAGGGCCACGCCCGGGCGCTGATCTCCATCCCGGATTCCGCCAAGCGCCGCGAATTTTACCAGCGGATCATGGCGGAAAAGCTTTCCGTGCGGGATATAGAGAATTTCGCCCAGGGCTTTCACGCCCAGAAGCCGCGCGCGCCCAAGGCGGCCAGGGCGGGTTCCCGCCGCACGCCCGAAGTTGTGGAGCTGGAGTCCCTGCTGGAAAAAACGCTTGGCACCAAGGTGGAGCTGACGCCCGGCCCGGGCCCGCAGAATGGTAAAATAGTGATACATTACTTCTCGCTGGACGATCTGGACAGGGTTACACAAATTTTAAGAAAGTAACACAAGAGGAACGATGCGCTATTTTCTCGCGGCGGCCCTGCTGGCCGCAGGTTTAAGCGGAGCGCGCGCGCAGGCGCCCGCCGACGCCGACAAAGGGCATTCCTTCGCCGCAAAATCTCCGGTGCCGGCCTATTTTGCGCTGGATAAGAACCTGGGCAAGTACTATCTTTACGCCGACGGCGGGTTCCACGCGGACTGGTACGTCGGCTACAACAACTGCTGGGTGGTAAAGCTGCCGCCGGTGCCCACCGGCGGCTACGCCAAGGCTTTTATCGGGGCCAAGCTGGGCCGCGCCAAGATCATGTCCTGGCCGCACTCCTGGAACAAGACCCCGGTGCCGGGCAAGATCTACATGGCGCTCAACCAGGCGCCTACCTTTAATTCTGACCACACTTATTTCCTGGCCGAGGCGGCCGACCTGCCGCGCGAACCGCTGCCCAACGATTCCCTCGACGGGGTGGACTCGGCCCGCTGGCTCTGGGCCGAGATCCCGCTGTCCCGCGTCTCGGCGGAGAAGCCCAATTACCTGGCGCTCTGGTCCTCTTCCCGGTTTTTCACTTCCGCGTCCAGCGCCCCTATCGTGGCCGCCGCCATGAGCGAGAACGCCGAGGAAGAAGTCTGGCTCAACCGCTCCATAAAAGGCAACGCCCCGTCGGGCGACGGCGTGCTGGAGACCCCCATCTCCGGCCTTAAGCCGGCCATCGCCATTAAGCTGGTGCCGCTCAACGAGTACAAGGTTTATATAAAAGGTTTCGCGGCCGAGCTTACCTCCGACGAGATCAGCGTCTCTTTTACCGCCATAGGCGAGGACATCCGGGCCACTTGGCTGGAGATTTCCTACGACAAGTTCGACTGGCAGCGCGTCACGCGCTACATGTTCAAGGCGCCCTATTTCTGGACCTTCGGCCGTGAGGAGATCTCAAAGGAGATGTTCTACCTGCGGGCCGCCGCCGCTGACAACCTTGAGAACGTAGGGTATTCCATGCCTATCACCGTGCCCTCCGTGTCCCTGGCCCCTGCCCCGGCGCCGGAAGCGGCCGCTGAAAGCCCCGAAGAGGAAGGGGAGAACTGACATATGAAAAAATTCAACGTGGCTGTGGTCGGCGCTTCCGGTATGGTCGGCGGCGAATTAATGGACCTGCTGGAGAGCAGGCGGTTCCCGGTGGGGGAGTTCTATCCTTATAATTCCGGCAGAAAAGCCGCTACGGTAACGTTCAAGGGGAAAAAATACCCCTGCGCCGCCCCGTCGCTGGAGACGCTTAAAAAAGCCGATATCGTTTTTTTCGTCTCCAACGAGGAGGTCGCGGAAGAGTTCGCGCCGCGCCTGGCCGCCGCCGGCGTCTGGTGCATAGACGACTCTTCCCGTTTCCGGCTCACGCCCGGCGTGCCGCTGGTGATCCCGGAGGTTAACGGGGGGGAACTTAAAACTTCCCGCAGGCTGATCGCCGGGCCCAACTGCACGCTGACGGGCGCCGCCGTGGCGCTGGCGGAGATCCACCGCCGCTTCCGCATAACCGAGCTGCGGCTCGCTACCTACCAGGCCGTTTCCGGCGCCGGTAAGGGCGCGATGGCGCAGCTGGACGGGGAACTCCGCGCCTACGTTAAAAAAGGCGCCGTGCCGCGCCTGCCCGACGCCAAATTCCCGCGCCGCATCGCTTTCAACCTGTTCCCGCAGGTGGGGGGCTTCGACGCCGAGGGCAACTCCGTGGAAGAAAACAAGGTGGAGGCAGAACTGAAGAAGATCTGGGGCGACAAGCGTATAAAGATCAGCTCCACCGCGGTGCGGGTGCCCGTGCAGCGCGGCCATTCGCTGGCGGTCTGGGCTAAAACCGCGAAAAAATTTACCACCGGGGCGCTGAAGAAAGAACTGCTGCGCACTCCCGGGCTGGAATTCAGGGCCAGGCCCGAGGATTATCCCTCGCCGCTCGACGACGGCCAGCGCACGGAGATAGTTTACGCCGGGCGCCTGCGCCGGGCGAAGACCTCGCCCAGCGAGTTCCAGCTCTGGATAGTGTCGGACAATCTTTATAAGGGCGCGGCCCTTAACTCGGTGCAGATAGCGGAGCGCATAGCTAAACTTTAGGGGGGAGTATGAAAATAATCTTAGCCGCGGCTGCTCTGGCCCTGGCCTTTTCCGTCGGGGCTTGCAAAAAGAAAGCCCCGGAAAATATCCCTCAGCCCAAGGCTGAGCCTCAGGCCGCCGCAGTTTCCACCGCGGCCGTCACCCCCAACCTCCTTGAAGTCCCCGGCGCCTACCTGCAGTCCACCGTCGGCCAGATAGACAAGGCCAAAGCCGCCAAAGAGCTCTACGAAAAAACAGCCAGGGATAACGCTGCGGCGCTGGACCTCAACAATACCGGCGGGAACTAGGGGCCGTAAAATTTAGCGCAGAGGGGAATAAAGGGGGGGGAATGAATTACGTCATACTGGCCGCAGCTGCGGCCGCGGCGATTGCCGTACTGTTGTTGGTAAAATATGTAAAAAGCCGCCGCGCCAGGGGCATGGCCGCGGTCGCCGCCGGGGCGGCGGTCAGTCTTGAGGAGTTCGGGCCCGCTGTGGCCCTGCTGGAGGGGACCGGGCTGCCGTTCTTTGTGGACGGCCGCGCGGCCATAGGGCGGTTCCTGCTGGAGTTCCCGCAGGAGGACGGCGCCAAGGCGTACTACTTTGACTACTCCTGCCTGTTCGGCAGCGGGCAGGGGCAGCGGAGAAAGCAATGCACGGTGGCTCTTTTTGATTTTGAAAAAAGCGCTTTGCCGGACTTCCATCTCTCCGCCGGCGCGGAGAGCCTGGGGGAGGACACGGGCCTGGAGCCGGCCGATATGGCCGCCTTCCGGGGTTTCCCGGAGGGCGCCAGGCTCTATGGCCGCGACCAGGAGGCGCTCAAGAAGTATTTCACACCCGAGCTCGCCGCCTGCTTTGCGGAGCACCCGGGCTGGAGCGCGCAGGGCGCCGGGCGCTGGCTGGTGATGTATAAGGAATGCAAACTTATGCCGCCTGGCGAGTATAAAGGTTTTATCGCGGAAGCTTCAAGGCTGGCTTTCAACCTGGCCTGAAGACAGGGAGGAAGGATGGATATTTTCACGGACAACCTTGTGGTGGTGATCATCGGGGCCTTCGCCCTGATAGTGGGGTTCGCCTTTTACCTGGACTGGCGCCGGCGCAACGCCCTGGCGGACCTGGCCGCCTCGATGGGGCTGCAGTTCGCCAAGGACGGGCCGGAGCAGTACCTGCTGGAATCCACGGGCCTGGAGCTCTTCAGGCTTGGCCGTTCCCGCAAAGCCACCAGCATGATGGAGACCCAGGTCTCCGGGGGGCGCGTGCAGGTCTTCGACTATAAGTATGTTACCGGCAGCGGCAAACACTCCCGGACCCATAACCTGACCGTGGCCCTCATCTATACCTCGCTCCAGGTGCCGCACTTCGACCTGAAGCCGGAAAACTTCCTGTACAAGATAGGCGAGCTGATCGGCTTCAAGGACATAGACCTGCCGGCCTTCCCGTTGTTCTCCGACAAGTACCGCCTTACCGCGCCCGAGGAGACGGCCGTGCATATGTTCTTTACCCCGACCCGCGCCGCGTGGTTCGAGAGCAACCTCGGGCTGTGGGTGCAGGGCGCTCCCGGCCACGTGCTGCTGTTCAGGGGCGAGACCCGGCTGGCCGTGGACGCCTGGCAGGGCTTCCTGGAGGAAGCCAGGGCTTTCGCTCAGCAAGTGCTGCGCTAGCGCAGGGCCCCGCCGCCGTCCGGCCGCGGGGCTTTGTTCTTGACAAGTAGTTTAGAATATGCTAAACTACTATACATGAATAAAGCCATGCTCGCCAAGGCCGAAGGGATAGCCGGGATGCTGTCCTGCATCGCCCATCCCTCCCGGCTTATGATAATTTGTATGCTGTTGAAGAGGGAAATGTTCGTGCACGAGGTCATAGAGAAGCTCGGCACGACCAAGGGGAACATCTCGCAGCACCTGCGCGTCCTTGCCGACCGCGGCCTCATACAGAAGCGCCGCGACGGCAACCGCATCTTCTATAGCATCAAAGATCCCAGCCTGGCCGAACTGATTGCCAGGATAAAAAAGCTGTATTGCCCTAATTTCGAACTTTAAAACAGCGGTAGGAGGAACTCTCATGGACCTTAGCCAGATAAAAGCAGATAAGACCGTGGATGCCCGCTCAATGGCCTGCCCCGGCCCCCTCCTGGAGGCCAAGAAAGGCATAGCCGGCGTGCCCGTGGGCGGCGTGCTGGAAATACAGTCCGGCGACAAAGGCAGCCGCGAGGACATCCCCGCCTGGTGCGGCAAAGCCGGCCACGAATACCTGGGCGTAGTCGAGCACGACGGCTATGAGTCTCTTTTCGTTACCAGAAAGAAGTAATTAACGATATTTTTCCGGTGTGTTCGCCGGAGTAACATTGGTGACGCTGCAGAAACTGGAGGGGAGACCGCAGAGGCCAGGTTAGCAAAAGCCTGTCGGAGGCCCGAGCTTGCGTAAGCGCGAGGGCCGAGACGGGCAGCCGCGAGCACGGTGTGCGAGACGGCGGTTTTGCGTTCTGGCCTCTGCGGTAGGCCCCGACTGGGCATCCCGCGGCCCCTAACTAAAAGCTGAGCGCAAATGTCAAAAAAAATACTCATCATTACTACTAATCACAGCTCATATCCCGGGGCGGATGCCGTGGGGCAGGCCAGGATGGGGTACAGCGCGGATACTTATGTGATCCGCGTCCCCGATCCCGTCATGTTCCCCGAGGACTTCTACCTCAACGCCTTCGCTAAAGGCATAGCCGGCATCATTATCATGTCCTCCGGCTCCGACTGCCCTTACGAGGGCGCCTACGAGCGGCTCTCCAAACGGGTCGCCCGCGTCTACGAAAAGATGAAGGCCAAGGGCATAGCCGCCAACCGGCTCAAGCTCACAACCATCTGCACCGTCTGCCGCGCGGCTTTCCTCAAGGAAATATCCGAAATGGAAAAGGCGGTGGCCGCCGTATGAGCTATACCGAAAGAATAGAAGCGGACGCGCTGGTGGTAGGTTCCGGCATAGCCGGCCTGCAGGCCGCGCTCGACCTGGCCGACCAGGGCTACAGCGTAGCTATAGTGGAAAAAGCGCCCAGTATCGGCGGCAAGATGATCTCGCTGAGCAAAGTGTTCCCCACCTTGGACTGCGCCAGCTGCATCACCACCCCCCGCATGGCTTCCGTTTCCCATCACCCTCGCATCAGGACCCTCACCTACAGCACCGTGGACGCCATAAAGCGCGAAGGCGGGACCTTTACCGCAGCCGTCACCCGCAAGCCCAGGTACATAGACGAAAAAGAATGCATCTCCTGCAAGCGCTGCGAGGAAGTCTGCCCGGTCTACCTGCCCGACGAGTACGAGCAGGGCCTGGGCGCCAAGAAAACCATCTCCATACCCTTCACCAACGCCATCCCGCAGCTGCCGGTCATGCACCCCGAGCACTGCATACGCTGCGGCGCCTGCGCCCGCACCTGTCCCAAGGACTGCATAGAATTCCTGCAGGAGCCGGCCCCGGTGGAGATCAAGGCTAAGGCGGTAATACTCGCCACCGGCTACGAGACCACCCCGATGACCGCCAAAAAGCAGTACGGCCTGGGAGAGCTGCCCAACGTAATCTCCCCGATGGCCGCCGAGCGCCTGCTGGCGCCGCACGGCCCGTACGGCCGCGTGCTGCGCCCGTCCGACGGCAAAGTGCCGGGCTCCATCGCCTACGTGCAGTGCGCCGGCTCGCGCGACAAGAGCATCGGCGTGCCGTACTGCAGCCGCGTCTGCTGCATGTACGCCATCAAGCAGGCCATCCTGCTGTCCGGCTCGCTGCCGGTAGCGGACATCACCATCTACTACATGGACATCCGCGCCTTCGGTAAAGGCTACGAACAGTTCTATAACAACGCCCGGGCCATGGGCATAAACTTCGTTAAGGCCAAGGTCGCCCGCGTAACGGAGGACGCCGACCATAATCCTGTTGTGCGCATAGAGCGCCAGGAGGGGACCTCCGCTCCCGAAGAAGTTAAACACGACCTGGTGGTGCTCGCGCAGGGCCTGGTGCCCGGCTGCGACGTGTCCAAGTTCGGCCTGGGCGCCGGCCTTAACGACTTCGGCTTCGTGCAGCTCTCCGACGAGACCGTCTCCTCGGCCGTCACGGCCGGGGCGGGCGTGTTCGCCGCCGGCGTGGTAAAGGGCCCGCGCGACATCCCCGACTCGGTGATGGACGCCGGCTCGGCCGCCATGGAAGCCGCCAGCTATATAAGGAAACTGTGATGGACGAGAAAATAACCGAGGCTTCGTCTAAAGACAATTACCGGCAGGAGCCGAAGGTCGGGGTTTATATTTGCCATTGCGGCGGCAACATCTCCGATATTATTGACGTAAAAGCTGTGGCCGCGGCGCTGGCCAAGTACCCCGGTGTGGCCGTGGCCCGCGAGTACGCCTTTATGTGCTCTTCCAACGGGCAGGACCTGATAGCCGAGGACATAAAGAACCTGGGCATCAACCGCACGGTGGTGGCCGCCTGTTCCCCCAGCCTGCATGAGCTCACCTTCCGCAACGTACTGCAGCGCGCCGGCGTGAACCCCTACCTGCACGAGCACATTAATATCCGCGAGCAGGCCAGCTGGGTGCACAAGGCCGACCATGCCGGCGCCACGGCCAAAGCCATAAAACTGGCGCAGGCCGGCGTGGAGAAGGTAAAACGCAAGGATCCACTTAACGCCATCCGCGTGGCCGCAGAACCCCGCGTGGCCGTGATAGGCGGCGGCGTGGCAGGTATGCGCGCGGCCCTTTCGGCCGCCGGCAAGGGCCTGGAGGCCGTCATCATAGAGAAAGCCCCGCGCCTGGGCGGCAAGTTGCTGGAGCTCGGCAAGATGTACCCGTCCGGGGAAGAAGGGACGGCGATCGCCGGTAAGCTCGAAGCCCTGGTGCGCGCGGAGAGCAAGATCTCGGTGCACACAGGAGTCGACATAGACTTCGTCGGCGGCTTCGTCGGTAATTTTAAAATAAATTTTAAAAATTCCGACGGAACTTCCTCCCAGGTGAAAGCCGGCGCTATCATAATGGCCACCGGCTACCAGCATTATAAACCGGCGCAGGGCGAGTTCGGCTACGGTGAGAGCGCCAACGTGGTCACCCTGCCGGAATTCATCTCCCTCATGAAAAATTCCCCGGCCGGCCGCCTGGAATATTCAGGCAAAGAGATAAAGAGCCTGGCACTGATACACTGCGTGGGCTCGCGCCAGGTGGAGGGGATACATAAACCCCAGGCCGACGGCAAGATCAACGATTACTGCTCCCGCGTCTGCTGCTCTTCCGCGCTTTACGCCGCTAACCAGGTAAAAGACAGGTATCCGGGCGTGCGGATCTACGACGTGTACCGCGACATCCGCACCTACGGCATGCAGCATGAGACCTACTACGATAAGGCTTCCAAAGACGGCGTGCTGTTCATGCGCCACAACGAGGCCGACCAGCCTGTAATAGTCTCGGACCGCACCGGCCACACCGTCAAAGTTAAAGACGTGCTGACCTGGGGCGAAGAGCTGGAGGTGAAGGCCGACCTGATAGTGCTGGTCACCGGCATGATGCCCTCCGACATCTCCCTTATTAAATCCCAGATGAAAATGCCGACCGGCGCGGACCGCTTTCTGCAGGAGGTGCACCTGAAGCTGCGCCCCGTGGAACTGGCCAACTCCGGCGTCTTCATAGCCGGCACGGCCCAGTATCCGATGGACGTGCCCGAGGCCATGGCCGCCGCCGGTACCGCCGCCGCCAAAGCCGCCATATTGCTGGCCGAACCCGATATCCCGCTGGAACCTTTCGTGGCCGTGGTGGACGAGCATAAGTGCACCGGCTGCGGCCTGTGCCCCGCCGAGTGCTCCTACGACGGCGCGCTGATGATGGCGGAGAAGAACGGCAAGAAGGTGGCCGTAGTAAACCCCGCGCTCTGCAAGGGCTGCGGCGCCTGCGTGGCGGTCTGCCCGGTCCGCGCCATTAACGTGGCCGGCTGGACGCTGGACCAGTTCGACGCGATGGTAGAAGCCATCGCCAAGGAATAATATGGCCGACGCTAAAAAACTCGCCGAACAACTGAAAAAACTTAACGAGCTGCGCGGCCCGGTGCCGCAGGCTTTGCGAGACCAGGTGGCCGCGCAGAACAAGGCGCAGAAAGCTATCCTCGACGCGCTGAAGGGCGGCCCCAAGACGGCGCCGGAACTGGCCGCCGCCGCCGGCCTGCCGGCTGACAAGGCCCTCTGGTACCTGGTGGGCCTGCGCAAGTACGGCAAGATAGCCGACGTGGCCGGCCGCGGGGATTATCCCAAATACGAACTGAAAGCCGGGGAGGCCAAATAATGAAGGTCAACCCGGAACTCATCGACGAGATAAAGAAGTACGGCGCTTTCGACATTTCCGCCTGCTTTAACTGCGGCAACTGCACCGCCGTCTGTCCGCTGTCCAAAGAGGACGCCTCCTTCCCGCGCAAACTTATCCGCGCCGGCCACGTCGGTATGGAAGAGAAGATCACTTCCGCCATCGAGCCCTGGCATTGTTACTACTGCGGCGAATGCTCGGCCACCTGCCCGCGCGAGGCCCAGCCCGGCGAGTACATGATGGCGCTGCGCCGCTACCTGATAGCCAAGTACGACATCACCGGCCTGTCCTCTATCTTTTATAAGAACGGCTGGCTGCAGACCTGGCTGGCCCTGGGCCTGCTCGCGGCCTTCTACTGGCTCTATAGCTCCTACACCGGCGACTTCGGGGTCCTGGCCGGCAGGATAGAGTTGGCCTTCCCCGTCTATGTCACGGTAGCGCTGGGCGGCTACATAATAAACATGTACCGCTACGCCATAGTAAAACCGCTCGGCGGCATAAAGGCCTCGCTCAAGCCCGCGCATATCTACGAGACCTTCGTGCACGGCTTCACGCAGAAGAACTTTAACGGCTGCGAGGAGACGGACTGGACCCGCTGGATAGCGCATCTGCTGGTGATGAGCGGCTACGTGCTGACGCTGCTGATCTCCAACCTGCACCTGCTGTCGCCGCTGGACAAGCATTACACTCTGTTCAGCCCGGTAAGCCTGCTGGTCTGGTACGCGGGTTTGGCTATTATCGTCGGCGGCGGCTCCATGTCGCTGCGCCGCGTGTTCAAGAGCGCGGAGTCTTCCAAGTTCTCGCACCCGAGCGACTGGCTGTTCGTGGTTACGATGTTCCTCATCGGCGCGAGCCTGCTGGCCACGCATTACCTTAATGTCGTCTACGGCACGTCGCACCCGCTGCTCGACCAGGTCTACAGGTTCAATATCGCCGTGGAGACGGTGTGGATCCTGCTCATTGTGCCGTTCACCAAGTGGATACACATCTTCTTCCGCCCGCTGGCGGTCTATTTTCAGCACATTAGAAAGGAAGCGGAGGCCGGTACGGCTTTCACGCTTCAACTGGGAGACTCAAAATGAAAAAAGCCGGAATAATACGCTGTCAGCAGACCGAAGATATCTGCCCCGGCACCACGGACTTCAAGTGCGCGGCCGCGGGTAAGGGCTCTTTCGCCGAGACCGGCCCTGTGGAAATAGTGGGTTTCGTCTCCTGCGGCGGCTGCCCCGGCAAGCGGGCGGTGGGCCGCGCCGAAGAGCTGGTGGCGCGCGGCGCCGAAGTATTGGCGCTGGCCTCCTGCATTAAGAACGGCAACCCCATCGGCTTTCCCTGCCCGCACGCCGAGGCGATGAAGGCCGCGATAGTAAAGAAGGTGGGCGACAAGGTTAAATTTTTAGATTACACGCATTGAATTATGGGGACACAATACTTAATTCAGCCGAATTAAGTATTGTGTCCCCGGATTTAGGATTACACTCACTAAGGAGACAATATGGCTGATATTAAAGAACTGGAAGCGCAGATAGCGGCCCTTAAAGCCGACGTGGACACCCTCAAGGCCAACGCGCCGGAGGACAAGCTCTCCATGGTGGTAATGAGCGGCGATATGGATAAACTCCTCGCCTCTTTCATCATCGCCACAGGCGCGGCCGCGATGTTCGAGAAGGTGGTGATGTTCTTTACCTTCTGGTCCATCCCGGCCCTGAAGGACCCCAAGAAGACCGTCTCCAAGGACACGGTCTCCAAGATGTTCGAGCTGATGCTGCCCAACGGGGCGGCCGGCACCAAGCTCAGCCAGATGAACATGGGAGGCATGGGCAAGGCCATGATCAAGTCCATCATGAAGAAGCACAACGTGATGACGCTCGGGCAGCTGATGAAGACCGCCGCCGACTCCGGCGTGCAGATCTACGTCTGCCAGATGAGCATGGACCTGATGGGCTACAAGATGGAGGAGATGATAGATTACCCGAACCTCAAGAGCGCCGGCGTGGGCAAGTTCCTGGCCGAGGCCGGCAGCAGCAAGTCTTCGCTGTTTATATAATTTCGGAAAATTAACGGAGGAAAAATGAAAAAATCGGTTAACGTGTTTGCTGCGGCGTTCGTTATAACCGGCCTCGCGGTCAACGTTTTCGCCACCAACGGCGACAACATGATCGGCGTGGGGCCCACTTCCCGCGCCATGGGCGGTACCGGCATAGCCGCCCCCCAGGACGCCATCAGCGCCATCTTCTCCAACCCGGCGGCGATGTCGCAGATGGAGGGTTCGCAGTTCAATTTCGCCGGCACCTATTTCGCCCCGACTGTGAAGGCTAAAGTCGTGTCGCCCCCGCCAGCCGCCGGCGTGGGTAACTGGAGCGACGAGAGCCAGGACGCGGCTTACGCCATTCCCGCCATCGGCCTCTCTACCCCGATGAACGACAGGATGATGTTCGGCATAGCCGCCTACGGCGTCTCCGGCATGGGCGTGGATTACCGCGACCAGGACCCGATGGACACCAACACCAAGGTGTCCGTTATGAAGTTCGTCCCGGCCGTCTCTTATAAGAACGGGAACTTTTCCTACGGCGCCGGCCTCGACATAGACTACCAGGCTGCCGACTTCGGCCAGGGGATGTCCCATAATTACGCCGTCGGCGTGCGCCTGGGCGCGGCTTACGCGTATGAGAAATGGGCTTTCGGCCTTACCTGCGTTACTCCGCAGAACGTAAAGCACGAGCGCATCTACGACTTCGACTCCAACGGCACTTACGATACCCTGAAGCTGGAGAACCCGGCGCAGTTCGGTTTCGGCGCCGCCTATAAGGGGATGGATAAGTGGTTATTCTCCGCGGACGTAAAATACATAGACTGGGCTAACGCCGACGGCTATAGCGACTTCGACTGGGAGAGCCAGACCGTGGTCGGCCTGGGCGTACAGAACAAGACCACCGACAAGCTGACCATGCGCGCCGGCTGGAACTACGGCAAGAGCCCCCTAAAGAAGCATAACGGCTTCAATGCCGCTACCACTACCGCCGTGCAGGGCACCGCGATGAGCACCTTCGGCTACGAGTATTTCCGCGTGATCGGCTTCCCCGGCGTAGTGGAGCATCACCTGACGCTGGGCGCGGGCTACGAGTTCTCGCCCAAGTTCACGCTCAACCTGGGTTTCAAGAAGGCCCTGGCCAAGAAGATAACCGAGCGGGACAGCTCCGGCGCCATCACCCTGGAGTCCGAGCTCTCCGAAGTTGCCTACGACCTCGGCCTCACCTTCAAGTTCTAAAAGAAGGCTATGAATGCGAAAAGGGCGGCCCAGGCCGCCCTTTTCTATGCGCCAGGGCTCAGGCCAGCAGGGCTGAGACGGTGCTGATAAGCTCTTCTGAATTAAAAGGCTTTCCAAAGCAGGCCTGTATGCCGTGCCGAGCCGCTGTTTCCAGCAGCTCTTCGCTGGTCAGAGAACCGCTTATCAGCACCGCTTTCGTATGCTTGTCGCTTCTTTTTAGTTTCCTGATAAGCTCCGTCCCTTCTCCATCCCCCAGGTTGAAATCGGTGATGATCAGGTCAAAAGCGTTGGCGGCAGTCAGCTCCAGGGCCTCGGTCAGCGAAGCGGCCATGGAAACGGCGTAGCCCCCCGAGGAGAAGACACGGGAGTACAGCTTCCTCATGGAGGCTTCGTCATCTACGATAAGCAGCGTCTTGGCCATATGTCCTCCAAGGTTAAGACGCGCGGCGGGGCAAAAAGGTTTAGCCGCTTTGTTTAATATAATTTAGCGGGGGACTAAACCAAACCCCGCACTTGGGCGTCAGTATACTTGTGGAAACAATGACCAGAACGGAAAAACCAGCGGAGAGCCCGGCCGGGCAGGAAGAAGACGTGCTGAACCGGCTGGTGGCGGAGCACCAGCGGCAGGTGTATTCCCTGGCGCTGCGCCTCACCGGCAATGCCGCCGCGGCGGACGATATAACGCAGGAAACTTTTATTTCCGCCTGGCGTCACTTAAAAGGCTTCCGCGGCGAAAGTTCTTTAAAAACCTGGCTGCTGCGCATTGCGGCCAACAAGGTCCGCTCCTACTGGCGCTGGAAAAAGCTGCGCTCCTGGGTGGGGCTGGGAACCAGGGACGAGGACGGGGAGGGCGCCGCGTTGGAAGACCTGCTGCCGGACGATCCGGCAGGGCGCCCCGAGCAGGCCGCGCTGGCAGCCGATCTTGAACGCCGCGTGCAGAAGGCCATAAACCTGCTGCCGACGCGACAGAGGGAAGTGGCGGTGCTGAGGGCTCAGGGTTTGGCGCTGGCCGAAATAGGCGCAGCGCTGGGAATGGCCGAAGGTACGGTAAAAGCACATTGGTTCGAAGCCAGGCGCAAACTTGAGGTTTCCCTGGGGGAATATTTATGAAAGACGAAGAGAAAGAGGAAAGGCTGGTCTCGCTGCTGGCCGCCCGCCGGAGCGAAGCTTTCTGGGCGGCCCAGCGGGCGCGCATAACCGCCGGCGCCCTGCAAAAGAGCGGACCGGCGCGCGCCTGGCTGCTGGCCCCGGCGGCCGCCGCGGCCGCGTTGCTTATCGTACTGCTGGCCAAACCCCGCTTGCCCGTCCCTGCCCCGGAAACCGTTGTCAGTACCGCGTTCCTGGAGCATCTGGACCTGCTGGATGATATGGACGTGCTTGAGGCCGTCTCAGAGGAAGAGTTATGAGGAAAAGATACCTGACTTCGCTGCTTGGCGTGGCGCTGGCCGCGGCGGCCATGGCCGCCGCCGTTAACGCCCCCGCGGAGGTGATCGACAACCTGGATTTTTTCAGCGACTTCGAGCTGCTGTCCAACCTGGAGATCCTGGAGAATGACGGTCCGGACGGCGAGCTGGCCGTCCCGGCGGGCGGGGCTGTCCTCTCGACCGCAACTTTTACCGCGCTGGTTTCCACGCGCACCGTAGCCATCTCGTCCGGAACCGTCGCACTGTCAACTTCTACGCGGAGGCCTTATGAAAAGCGCTAACTATATCTTAATGATCGCGTTCCTTATATCCGCCGGAGCTCCCGTCTCCGCCGGCGAGGAACCGCCGCAGACCCCGAAACAGGCGGCCTGGGAAAAACTCCCGGAAACGGAAAAGGCCAGGGTGCTGGCCAACTATGAAAAATGGAAAGGCCTGGACGAAGAGAAAAAGGCCGAGATAAAAGAGAAATTCGTTAAATTCAGTTCACTGCCTAAAGAGCGGCAGGCCGAGCTCCGTTCGCGCTGGGCCCGGTTTCAGACCATGCCGGAGGGCGAGCGCCAGAAGCTGCTTAAAAAATTTAAAAAATGGAAACAGCTCTCCAAAACGCGCCGCGACGAGCTGCGCCGCGAGTACCGGCAGCAGAAAAAATCCGAAAGGCGTTCGGGCGGCGGCCGGGGGCGGCGCTAAGGCGACTAAACCTTTTGCCTGCCAGCGGGGTCAGTGTATAGAGCGGCATGGGCCGCAGTAACTTAAGGAGGACTTATGAAGACCAGGATAATGAGCATAGCGGCCCTCAGCCTTGTTTCTGTTTTTTTCGCGGCGGCGGCAGTAAGCGCCGAGGATGCGGTTAAAGAGCAGGACAAGCTGCAGGTGCAGGACAAGCTGCAGACCCAGGAGCAGGCGCGCGAGAAGGTCATGCTGAAAGATGGTTCCGGGGACGGCCTGGAGACGAAAACCAGGACGCGCGCCCGCAAAGGCGGGGAGAACGCCAATGGCGAGGCCGCCCGCGAGCGGGCCGAGAACGCCGGCGAAGAGAAATCTCTTAAGACCGGCCTGGACCGCGCCGATGAGGCCGCGGGCGAGAACGGGCAGCAGGGGCGCGATACGGCGCGCGAAAAGCAGGGTAATGCCGGCGAGGAGAAGGCGCTGAAGAAGGCCGAAAAAGCCGGGGCGAAGGGCGAAAAAGCGCTGAAGAAACAGGAGCGCAAGCAGGAGAAGAAGGCCGTGAAGGAACAGCGGCGCGAAAGGAAGCAGGAACGCAATGAGATCCGTTCAGAGAAGCGCCAGGGTCGCCGCGGTGGCGGCAAGCGTTAACCAGAGTCCGGCCAAGCCGCCGTTCCCGGGAGGGAGCGGCGGCCAAAAGGGGAAAATATGAAGAGACGGCTTGTTACCGCCTTGTTTTTTTTGTTCTCGGTTTCACCGGCGCTGGCCTATACCGACGCCGGCGGCAAGTACACCGCAGGGCCGGACGGCTACTCCGGCATCAACATCTTCGCCGAATGGGGCGACGACGACTATTATCTGCGGCCCTCGCTGAACACCTACAGCAGTGACCTGTCCGACAGGAATTCCACTTATTCCCTGGGCGGCGGCCTGGACCGCGGCCGCTGGAGCGCCGGGGCCGAGCTGTCTTTCGCTCCCGAGAAGGACGGCTATACCAACACGGCCCTTTACGGCGACCTCTCCTGCAGGCTTCTGCCGGAGCCGGAGGAGGACGCGGCCCTGGAGGACGTTTCTCTCGGCGTCTTCGCTGGGTTCACCGCGCATGAAGACAGCTACGCGCTTTCCACCACTACCGTGTCCGACGGCGGCGGGCGGCGGCAGCCCGGCTCGGCGCTGAGTTCCGCCTTCGAGCTGGGGCAGACCGATTACGGCCTTACCGCGGCGGTAAAGCTCTACGGTATCCGGGCCAGCGGGCGTTTCTCCAAGACCAGCTACGACAAGGATGTTACCGCTGACTCCCGCCAGCTGCCTGTGGACATCGGCAGCATAGGCACCAGCGGCTTTCCCGACACCGCGGTCTCCGGCCGCATCCGGCTGCCCGGCCTGCCCCTGGCCCCGGAAGCCGGCTACACTAAAACCACCTACCTGCTGGACCAGCCAGATTCCGAGTCCTTCACCGCCGGCTTGTCGCTGAAGGTAGGCGCCGCCGAGCTCTCGGCCGGCTGGGAAGGCTTTAACCCCGGCGGCGGCGACGGCAGGAGCAATTATTATTCGGTCGGGCTGACGCTGTCGTTCTAGGACGGGCAGCCCGGTAAAAGGCCGCCCCGGGCGGCCTTTTTGGCGTCATGCGTTCATATTAATATGTAAAATAGTATGAATATGAAAAACGCCGCCCTTGACCGGTTCACCGTCTGCCTGGAGAAAGGCCTGCTCGCCCGCCTGGACGAGGTCTCCGCCGAGCGCGGCTACCCCAGCCGCTCGCAGGCCATGGCCGATTTCATCCGTAGGGCCATAGTCAGGAAAGACTGGCGCGGCGGCCGCGACTGCGCCGGCACCGTTTCCGTGGTCTACGATCCCGCCGACAGCCGCCCCGGCCGCGGCCTCGAGGCGCTGCTGCGGACTAACGCCAAAAGCGTGCTTTCCCTGCAGACCAACCTGCTGCCCGGGGGGAAGATCCTCGTTACGGCGTCTGTGGTCGGGCGGCCGGCCGCGCTGGAACGCCTGGCCGACGCCCTGCGCTCCATAAAAGGCGTTACGCACGGGGCCTTTTGCGTGGTCGCTCCTGTGTAAATGAAGGCCAAAACTCTTCTCTGGCGCAAGGCCGCTGTTATTGGCAGCCTGTGGGCCGCCTCCGAGATCGTGCTCGGCAGTTTTCTTAAAAACGCGCATATCCCGTTCGCCGGGCTGCTGCTCAGCGGCATCGGTATCGCCATACTTGTCGCCGGGCACAGGCTCTGGCCGGAGAAAGGGCTCTTGTGGCGCGCCGGCCTTGTCTGCGCGGCCATGAAGGCGATCTCTCCCAGCGCGGTGCTGCTCAGCCCCATGGTGGCTATTTTCGCGGAAGGCCTGCTGGCCGAAACGGCGGTCCGGCTGCTGGGCGGAAATGCGGCCGGGTACCTTTTCGCCGGCGGCCTGGCCATGAGCTGGGGCCTTATCCACAAGATAGGAAAGCTTTACATCTTTTACGGCCCGGATTCCCTGGCGCTGTACGTTAAAGGCCTTGAAAAACTGAGGTCGTGGCTGGGCCAGCCCGGCGGGGTCTGGGGCCCCTTGCTGATAGTGCTGGCGGCTTATTTTCTGGCAGGCACCGCCGCCTCCCTTGTGGGCATGCGGGCGGCGGCCGGGGGACAGACGGTGGCGTTGGGGCGGGGGAGCGCGAACCTCCTCAAGCCTCGCCCCGGCGGACCGGCCGCCGGCCATTACTCCGCGCTTTTCCTTTTTATGCATTTGGTCGCAGTGTCCGGGCTGATGGTTTCCGGCCGGCTGCCGCTGGCCCCGGTTTGCGGCCTGTCGCTGGTTTACGGTTTTGCCTGCGCCCTGTCCTACCGCCGCGCGGCGGCCCTGCTGGGCAAAGGCGGCCTCTGGCTCGGCGTAGGAGCGGTTTCGCTGCTGGCCGGCTGGCTGCTGGGCGACTGGGGCTCGGGTTTGCGGATGGCGGCGCGGGCTTTTGCGCTTACGCTGGGCTTTGCCGCGATAGCGCAGGAATTGATGAACCCGCGGGTGCGCCGCGCGCTGGAGCGTTTTGCCGGGCCAGCCTTCTTTGAAACCCTGGAATACGCTTTTGCCACCCTGCCGCTGGTATTGGGTTCGCTTCCCTCGGGGCGCGACCTGGCGCTGCGCCCCGCCGCCTCGCTGCGCACCATAATTTCCCGGGCGCCCTGCCTGCTGGAAAGGCCGCGCCGGCAGGTTTTCATAATAACGGGCGGGCACGGCTCTGGAAAGACCACCCTGGCCGCAGCTCTGGCAGGGTTGTTGAGAGACAGCGGCCGGAAGCCAGCCGGCATAATAGCCGAAGGCTCCTGGAAGAACGGAGTGCGCGCCGGGTTCGACCTGAAGGATCTGTCTTCCGGGGCCAGTACCCCGTTTTGCCGCCGGGAACCTGGCGGGGAGATCCGTGCCGGCGAGTTCCGGTTCTTCGGGGCTGGCCTCGCGGCGGGCCAGGCCGCATTTTCCGCGGACAAGACCTCCTCTTCCGCCGCCGTCTTTCTGGACGAGGCCGGGTTCCTGGAGCTGGAGGGGGGCGGGTGGGCGCCGCAGCTGGAGAGCATGCTGGCGGAGAACGGCGCGCCCCTGGTGCTGGTGGTAAGGGACTACCTGCTGGAGAAGATCATCGCCCGCTGGCGCATAAAACCAGCCGCGGTCTGGAGGGCGGGGGAGACCGCGCCGGCGGCAGCGCTGGCAGGGCTGCTTTGTTCTGTTGACTCGCCAGAGCCAACTTGTTAGTATATAGTTATTGGCGTATGCCAATAACCTATGACGCGACCTTTTAAATGCAGAAAAGTCACCGCCGAGCCCCGCGCTTATTATTTTAAGCCGCGGGCCGTGCCTCTTTGCGAGCTAAAAGAAACGACGCTGCACCTGGACGAGTTCCAGGCCCTTAAATACGCGGAGCTGGACAAAAAAGACCAGCGCGCCGCCGCGGCCGCCATGAAGATCTCGAGGCAGACTTTCGGCACCATACTCGCTTCCGCCAGGCGGAAGCTGGCCGACGCCGTCGTCAACGGCAAGGCCCTTAAGATAGAGGGAGGCCCGGTGGAGCTCCGCCGCCCGACCTGCGGAGGAGAACATAAATGAATATCTGTGTCCCTGTTGAGAATAACGACGGTCTGAAGTCCGTGGTTTACGGCCATTTCGGCAGCGCGCCTTTCTTCGCCATCTGCGACGTGACCACCGGGAAAGTGGAATTTGTCGACAACGGCAACCAGCACCACGAGCACGGCCAGTGCAACCCGCTGGGCGCCCTAGCGGACAAAGCCGTGAGCGGCATCCTGGTGGGCGGCATAGGCGCCCGCGCCCTCGAGCGCCTGAACGCCGGCGGCATAAAAGTTTATCGCGCGCCCCAGGGGCCGCTGTCCCAGGCCCTCGAGATGTTTAAAAAGCAGGAGCTGCCCGAGATCCTGCCCACAGATTGCTGCCAGGGGCATGACTGTCATTGACCACCGGCTGCATGGGCATTGCGTGGCCTGCGGGCCGGAGAATCCTTCCGGCCTGCGGCTTAAATTCGAGAAGCAGTCCGACGGTTCGGTAAAAGCCGCCGCTTTCTGCGTGAAGGACCTTTCCGGCTACGACGGGCTGCTGCACGGCGGCGTGGCGGCCCTGATGCTGGACAGCGCCATGACCAACTGCCTTTTTTCCGCGGGGATCACGGCTCTTACCGCGGAGATGAACGTTAAATACAGGGCGCCGGTGCAGATAGGGCGCGCGGTTATATTGAGAGCAAGCGTTAAGGCTGATCACGACCCGCTGTTTACAGTGAGTTCCGAGCTGAGGCAGGACGGCCGGCAGAAAGTGTCGGCTGAGGCCAAGTTCATGAGGACGGTAGGTTAAATGGAAGACAAGGCCATGCCTTTTGGCGAGGCGATAAAAAAATATTCCGGCCGCCTCAACGACGCCGACGCCTCGGCGTCGGTGACCGGAGCCTGCGGCGACACCATGGAGTTCTACCTCAACATAAAGGACAACAGGGTGAACGAAGTGTTCTTTCATGCCGACGGCTGCGGCTACACCTCCGTCTGCGGCGCGGTGGCCGCCTTTTATGCCGACGGGCGCGTGCTGGAGGAGGCCATGTTCGTCTCTCCGGGGCTTATTCTTAAAACGCTCGCCAACGTCCCGGAAGACCACCGCCACTGCGCCATCCTGGCCGCCACTACCTTATACAAGGCCATGGCGGACTACCTGTTGAAAGACTGATTTTCTAAAATTCAACAAATGAAACTGCGTGCGCTGGCAAAAATCATTATCAGCCTCGCGCTAACGGCGGTGGCCGCGGGCGCCTGGGATTTCCACGTCCTTGGCGCGAGCCACGAAGCCGGCGAGAATTGCCAGTTCTGCGCCGTGGCGTCCGCCCCGGAGCTGAACGCCGACTGCGGCAGCGCGCTGCTAGCCAGACCTGACAACTTTGTTTTAGTCCAGGCCGCCCTCCCCGGGCTGCCTGCCGGAGCTTCCGCCCCCGCGGCCTTCCGCGGCCGGGCCCCTCCCAGACCTTAAAAGGCGCCAGTCGCCTTTTCCGCCTAAAAACCAGTCCCAAGCCCCAAAAGGAGCCAGTTTCCTTTTGGCCGCGTCGATATAAAAAAGGAATTTATGAAGAAAAAACTGTTTTTCCCGCTATTGCTGTCCCTGGGCGTTTCGGCTTACGCCCAGGAAGGCCCTACCCCGCCGCAGGGGATGCGCGGCACCCCGGCCAACCTGCCGGACATAAGCCTGGTGGGCGTCATCGACGGGCACACAAGTTCCGGCAAGTCGGACGAGACCCGCAATACGCTGGAGTTCAGGGAAGTGGAGACAGCTTTTCAGGGCTATATTTACCCCGAGATGAAGGCGGACGTATTCCTGGCCCTGCATAAGCATGGCGGCGAATACGCCAGCGAGATCTGCGAGGCCAAGGTTTCCTTCCTGCGCCTGGCCGAGGGGCTCTCCGCAGAGGTCGGCAAGGTCAATACGGAGTTCGGCAAGCTAAATAAAGCGCACAGCCATACCCGTGCCATGGCCGACCAGCCCGCGGCGCTGACCAACTTTCTCGGCGACCACGCGCTGAACCCGCAGGGCGGCGTGTTGAAGTACCTGCTGCCGCTGCCTTTCTACGCGCAGGCGCAGGTGGGCGCCTGGCAGGGCAGCCCGCACGAGCATCACGTGGAGGCAGACAATATGGCCGACGTCCTGGACATAGACCAGAGCACCGTTACAGTGGTGCTGGCGCCCGAAGAGACGGAAGACTTCTCCCCGGCCGGCAAAATATATACCGGTCGCCTGAACATGTCTTTTCCGCTGTCGGCCGGAGCGGAACTGGAGCTGGGGACCAGTTTCCTGAAGGGCAAGGGCAGTCACTGGGAACATCACCAGGACAATATAAAGCTCTCGGGGGCGGACTTCACGCTGAAGTTCTGGCCCACCGCCTACAAGCGTCTGACGCTGCAGGGCGAGTATCTGCGCCTGGTGCGCGAAGTGCCGGCAGGCAAGCTGAAGCGCGACGGCCTGTACCTGTTCGCCAATTACAGGGCAGGCAAGTACTGGGATTTCGGCGCGCGCTTCGACTATGCCGAGAACGCCTTTCCCGGCCTTACCCGTGAACGGGATTATTCTCTCATAGCCACGCGCCGCCTGACGGAAACCACCACGCTGCGCGCGCAGTACAAGCATATCAACCTCGACGGCGAAAAGACCGACGAGGGCTGGTTCCAGCTGAGCTTCGGCTTGGGCCCGCACAGTCACGAGCTGGAATAAAAGGAAAAAACATGAAAAAAATATTTATTGCCGCCGCCGTTGTCACCCTGTGGGCCGGGCCTGCGAGCGCCGCCCTGAAAGTTATCACGGCCTCCACTGACCTGAAGTATATCTGCGAGCGCATAGGCGGAGCGGAGGTGAAAGTTGAAAGCCTGGCCGCCGGGGACCAGGACCTGCATATGGTGGAGCCGCGCCCCAGCATGGTCTTCAAGCTGAAGAAGGCCGACCTGGTGGTGCGCGTGGGCCTGGACCTGGATATGTGGCTGGACAGCCTGGTGAACGCGGCCAAGAATAAAAAATTATTCTACGGGGCCCAGGGTTACGTGGACGCCTCCGCCGGCGTGCCGCTGCTGGAGAAGCCGGCGGGCAAGGTGGACGCCTCCATGGGCGACATCCACATCTACGGCAACCCGCATTACTGGCTGGATCCGGCCAATGCCAGGATAATGGCCAGGAACATATTGGCGGGGCTTAAGCGCCTGGCGCCGGAAAAAGGAGCCTTGTTCGACGCCAATTACGCTGGGTTCGTTAAAGAGGCGGATGAGCGGCTGGCAGGCTGGAGCGCCCGGGCGGAAAAGCTGAAGGGGCTGAAGATAGTAACCTATCACGGTTCCTGGCCCTACTTCGCCGCCCGCTTCGGCCTGGACGTGGCCGGGCACGTGGAGCCGAAGCCCGGGATCCCGCCTTCGGCCGCCCACCTGGACGGGCTGGTAAAAAAAATGAACGCGGAGAAGGTTAAAGTGATCCTGGCCGAGAGCTATTATCCACGCAAAGGTCCCGACTTTCTGGCCGCCAGGACCGGGGCGCGGGTGGTGACCGCTCCGGTCAGCGCCGGCGGGGCGGAGGGAGTGGAGACGTATTTCGACGTCTTCGAGAGGGTGCTGGGAGAGCTGGAGCGGGCCTCCTCGGCCGGCTGTGCCAGCTCGGCCGAAGTTTGCGGAGGGAGGTAAGAAATTATGATGGAAATAATGCTGCCGGCCATGGCCGCGGCCGTGATACTTGTGGGGATACACGCCTATCTGGGTATACATATACTGGCGCGCGGCGTGATCTTTGTGGACCTGGCCCTGGCGCAGATAGCCGCGCTGGGCGCCATAACCGGGGTGCTGTTCGGGCTGCAGCTGCACACCACCGGCTCCTACCTGGCGTCGCTGGCCGCCACCTTTATAGGCGCCGGGGTGTTCGCCCTGACGCGCGGCAAGGATACCAGCGGGGCCATACAGGAGGCGGCCATCGGCATAGTCTATGTGGTCTCGGCGGCGCTGGCCGTGATGGTGCTGGACCGCCTGCCGGGAGAGGCCGAGCACCTTAAAGGTATGCTGGTCGGGAATATCCTGTTCGTAACCTGGCCGCAGGTGGGCAGGACGGCGCTGCTCTACGCGGCGGTAGGCCTGGCGCATTACGTGTTCAGGGAGCGCTTCCTGGCCATCTCTCACAGCCGCGGCGGCGCGACGGTGCGCGGTTGGGACTTCCTGTTCTACGCCCTGTTCGGTTTTGTCGTTACAAGCTCGGTGGAACTGGCCGGCGTACTGCTGGTATTCACCTTCCTGATAATCCCGGCGGTGGCGGCGGCCCATTTTGCCGCCACGCTGCGCGGGCGCATCTGGCTGGGGTGGGGCCTGGGCGTGGTTACCAGCCTGGCTGGCATTGCCGCCTCGGCCGCCTATGACCTGCCCACCGGCCCCGCCATAGTCTGCGCCTTCGGCCTGCTGGCGCTGCTGTCGTTCGCTGCCGGCAGGATGTTTAAACTTGCCGGCTCCGTCAGGATTCTTTGAGCCCCAGCTTCCTGAAGGCCCAGATGGCCGGGCACCAGCGGGTGAAGGCGGACTGCAGCAGGTTCGCCCCGACGAAAGCCGTCAGCCATAGGAAGTTCTTGTCCACGTAAACCGCCAGCCCTACGCTGAGCAATATCATAAATCCCGCCAGCAGCCGCAGCGCGTCGTTAATGGTCATGTTTTCTCCTTCAGCTATTCCGTCGCACCGGCGAAAGCCGGTGCCCAGTCAGGTTAACTGGATTCCGGCTTCCGCCGGAATGACGCTCATTCTCCCGTAGCCCCGAGCAGGTCCTCGCGCACTTCCGGCGCCGGCCGCGCGGGCTTTAATTTATATTCCTTGTCCTTGAAGGCCAGGTAGTACAGCACCGGCACCGCCACGCGGGAAAGCAGCGTGGCCGCTATCTGCCCGGCGATGAGCGAGATGGCCAGCCCCTGGAAGATCGGGTCGAACAGGATCACCCCGGCCCCGACGATAACGGCCAGGGCCGTCAGCAGCATGGGGCGGAAGCGCACCACGCCCGCCTCTATCACCGCCTCCTTGAGTTCCATGCCCTCGCGCACCTTCAGGTTGATAAAGTCCACCAGGATAATGGAGTTGCGCACCACTATGCCGGCCGACGCGATGAAGCCTATCATCGACGTGGCCGTGAAGAAGGCGTTCATCCCCCAGTGGGCGGGGATGATGCCGATGAGCGCCAGCGGTATGGCCGCCATGATGACGAACGGCGTGACGAAGTCCTCGAACCAGGCCACGACTAGGATGTAGATGAGCACCAGCACCATGGCGAAGGCCAGGCCCAGGTCGCGGAACACCTCGTAGGTGATATGCCACTCGCCGTCCCACTTTATGGCGGTCTCCGCCGTGCTGACCGGCTGGCGGGTGAAATACTGGTTTATCTTGCTGCCGCGCGCCTTCGAGAGGGCGTCTATCTTCTTTTTGAGGTCCAGCACCGCGTAGACCGGGCTTTCGGTGCCGCCGGCGATGTCGGCCGTTACGTAGGCCACCCGCTGCAGGTTCTTGCGGTAGATCGGCCGGTTCTCCAGGCCGCCCTCGGCCTTGACGAAGCTGGCCATGGGGATGGCCGTGCCGTTGGGGGAGAAGAATTTTATCTCTTTAAGCGTGGACAGCTCCCTGCGCTTCTCCGGCGACAGGCGCAGGCGTATGTCCACAGCCTCGTTCTCCTCTTCTACGTGGGCGGAATCTATGTCGGCCCCGTTCAGGGACATGGCCGCGGTCTGCACTATGTCGGCGGCCGCCACGCCGTTGAGGGTGGCTTTCTGCCGGTCCACCAGCAGGCGGGTGATGGGCTGGTCTTCGGGGATATAAGAATCCACGTCGACAATGCCTTCTGTGCCCTTGAGGATATTCTTTATCTCTTCGGCCAGGGCGCGCTGGTTGGCCGGGTTAGGGTCGAAGACCTCCACCAGCATGGTGGCCATGACCGGCGGGCCGGGCGGCACTTCGGCCACCTGTATGCGGGCGCCGTAGCTGTCGGCTATCTGCTTGAGAGGGGCGCGCACCGCCACCGCTATGTCGTGGCTCTGGCGCTTGCGGTCGTGCTTGTCGGAGAGGTTCACCTGGATGTCGGCCTGGTAGGGCTCGCGGCGCAGGAAGTAATGCCGCACCAGCCCGTTGAAGTTGTAGGGCGCGGAGGCGCCGGCGTAGACCTGCAGGTCGCGCACTTCGGGCACGGTGGCCAGGAAGGCCGCCATCTCGCCGGCCGCGCGCTCGGTGCGGGCCAGCGACGAGCTCTCGGGCATGTTGATCACTACCTGGAATTCGTTCTTGTTGTCGAAAGGCAGGGTCTTGAAGATGACCATCCTGAACGCCACCATGGCCAGCGCGGCGGCCAGCAGGCCGGCCGTGACGTACAGGAACTTCCTGCCGTTGGCCGGGGTGTAGATCAGTTTCTTCATCAGGGCGCGGTAGGTGCGGTCGAGCAGACCCTCCCGGTCATGCGCGCAATGCTTTACCGGCCACTTTTCCACTACCTTGGCGTAGAGCCACGGCGCAAAGGCGAAAGCCACGCCGAGCGAGAACACCATGGCCACGGAGGCGCCTATCGGTATGGGCCGCATGTACGGCCCCATCATGCCGCTGACGAAAGCCATGGGCAGGATGGAGGCTATCACGGTCCAGGTGGCGAGTATCGTCGGGTTGCCGACCTCGTCCACGGCGTTGAGGATGTTGCGGTACAGGGAGTTGTTCCTGTTGAGCATGCAGTGGCGGTTGATGTTCTCCACCACCACTATGGCGTCGTCTACGAGGATGCCGATGGAGAAGATGAGCGCGAACAGCGTGATGCGGTTGAGGGTGTAGCCGTAGAGATAATACACCAGCATGGTCAGCGCCAGCGTGACCGGGATGGCCACCAGCACCACGGCCGCCTCGCGCAGGCCCAGGGTCAGGGCGATGAGCAGGGTGACCGACAGGGTGGCCAGCAGCATGTGGTAGATCAGCTCGTCGGATTTGGCCTTGGCCGTCTCGCCGTAGTTGCGGGTGACGGTGATGTTTATGCCGTCGGGGATCTCGCGGCCTTTCATGGCGTCCACCTTGGCCAGGATCTCGCGGGAGACTTCGGTGGCGTTGGCGCCGCGGCGCTTGGCCACGGACAGGGTGACGGCCGGGGAGGCCGCGGCGGCCTGCACCGCCGAGGCGGGGCCCTGCAGCATGGTGACGGAACGTTCCTCTTCGTCGGGGCCGTCGGTGATCTTGGCTACTTCTGAAAGCCTTACGGGCCGCCCGTCGTAAACGCCCACTATGATGTTCTTGAGGTCGTCGGAGCTGCGGATGAAGGCGTCGGTCTGCGCCAGCAGTACGTTGTCGCCCCGGTTGTAATGGCCGGCGGGCAGGCTGGCGTTGGACATTTTAATGATGCCCGCCAGCATGGGCGGGGTGAGGCGGTGCCGGGCGATGGCGGCCGGGTCGAAATGCACTATGAACTGCCGCTTGTGGCCGCCGATAATGCGGGTCTCGGAGACGTTGGCTACGGAATTTATCTCGGTCTGGATCCTGGCCGCCGCGCGCCGCAGGGCGTAGCCGTCCCGGCCCTCGCCCCAGAGGGTGAGCGCGAGCACCGGCACGTCGTCGATGGCGCGGTACTTGATGAGCGGCTCGCCGGAGCCGCGGGGAAAGATATCCTTGTTGTCGAGGGTCTTGGTGTAGACCAGGTTGGCCGCCGTTTCGGGGGCCGTGCCCACCTTAAAGCGCACGGTGAACATGGCGAAGTTGGGCTGGGCGATGGAATAGATATATTCCACGCCGGGGATCTCCCAGAGCTTGCGCTCGCCCACTTCCACCAGGTGCTGCTCTATCTCCCGCGGCGAGGCGCCGTAGAACGGCACCATGATGTCGAACATGGGCACGTTGATCTGCGGCTCCTCCTCGCGCGGCAGCTTCAGGGTGGAGAAGACGCCGAGCAGGATGAAGGTGATGATAAGTATGGGGGTGAGGCGCGAGCCGATGAACCCTTCGGCCATCCGCCCCGCCATCCCGTATTTGTGTTCTGTGTTCTGCATGGTGTGCTCCTGCTCTCAGTTTTGTCTCCCCGGCGAAAGCCGGGGTCCAGGGCAAGACTGGATTCCGGCTTTCGCCGGAATGACGGGATCTAATTGCCCAGTTTGGCCGACATGTCTTTTACCGCGGCGGCGTCCAGCGTTTCCGAGGCCAGCAGCGCCTGGGCGTGGAAGAGGTTAAGTTTGTAGAGGGTTTCCTGGTAGGCGGCTTCGGCCTGCAGCACCGAGGCCTGCGCACGCAGCACCTCCAGCACGCTCTGGCGGCCCTGCCTGTAGAGGGGGCGGAACAGCTCCAGCGACTTGCTGGCTTTTTCCAGTGTCTCCCTGGCTACCGGCAGGCTTTCCCTGGCCGCCCTGTAGTTATTGAGGGCCTCTACCAGTTCTATGGAGGCCTGGCGGCGCGCCTCGTCCAGGCGGCTCCTGGCCATGGACGCCTCCGCCCGGGAGGTTTCTTTTCTGGCAAAGTAGGCCGGGTCGCCTATGGGCAGGGAGAAACGTACCCCCAGCAGGCGGTTATCCCTGAACTCCGACAGGCTTTCAGAGTTGACCTCCCAGGTGCCGAAGGCTTCTACGACAGGGAGAACCGAGTTTTTCTGCTGCTGAGCCGAAATTTCAGAAATCTCCGCCATCTTTTCCAGGGCCCTTATATCGCGCCTGCCGGCCGCGGAGGCGGCCAGGGGGCCGCGCTCGTCCTCATAGGCCGGGTCGGCCAGGCGGCCCAGGGCGGAAACGCCGCCGGGCAGGCCTACGGCTATGCCGAGCTTCTCCTGCTCCAGCTCCAGCGCCCGCTCCCAGTTAAGCCGGTAGCCCTTAAGGGTGGAGAGGATGGCCTCGGCGCCGTAATAGTCGGAGCCCAGCACCATTCCCTTGTCTTTGAGCATCTGGGCGGTCTTAAGCTCTTCTTCAGCCGCGCGCACGCTCTCCGCGGCCAGGGCGGCCAATTTTGAACGCAGCAGCACGGTCAGCCACTGGTAGGTAAGCTTAAAGGTTATGCCGGACCGGGCCCTTTCGTAGCCGTTCTGGGCTGCCTCTACGCCCAATTCGCCCATCCTGGCGGCATTGGAGAGCGCAAAACCGGTGAAAAGGGGGATACCGGCCTCTATACCGCCCATATAGTTGCGGGCGGGGGAGGGGTCGTTGATGGTGGCCATGGAGGCCATGCTGAAGGTGCCCTGGCGCATGGCCGTGGCGAAAGCGTATACGGGGTCGTTGCCATCGGTATACATGCCTTTGAGCTTAAGGCCTCCCAGGCGGCTTAATTTAGCCTGTCTAAGGGAGGCTTTGGCCCCGCCTACGCGGGAAGCCTCTGTTTTAACTATATTGTCTTCCTTTAAGCCCATCCCCACCGCCTGCTCCAGGGTTAGCTCCGCTGCCTGGCCCATGCTTAAGGAAGAAATCGTTAATATAAAGGATAATACAAGCGTCTTGTTCATTAGTGGTCTCCTGTCCCTGCTATAAGTAGATGCAGAAAGGGGCAAAAGGTTTCAGGCTGTTTTGGCCCTTCTTTTTGGCGCCGCCCCCTTGACAAGTCAATATATTCACTTATACTATTAGAGCGGAGCCGTCGATATTAATTTAAGAGTTATATGTGTAGGTCTAAAGGCCCAGGCGCGTGTAGGGCCAAAGACCTTTGATTAAAGTCAAACAATAAGCGAGAATATCCTTGGTGAACGTTATGAAAAAGGTACTGGGTTTAACTTTAGCGGCTCTGACCGCGCTCTCCATGGGCTTGATGGCCCAGGGCGCCGGCTTTGACGAACTGTACAAGAGCCTGCCCCAGCCCGCCGCCTCCCCCGTCGCCTCGGCCCCCGCCCCCGTAGCGGCCGCAACCCAGGCCGCCCCCGCCGCAGCCGTAGAGCGCGAGTGGCTGGTAATGGTTTTCCTCAACGGCCGCAACAATCTTTGGAGCTCCGGCATAGCCGACATAAACGAGATGGAGACCGTGGGCTCCACCGACAAGATGGCCGTCACCGTGCAGCTGGGCCTGCTGCAGGACCGCGGCACCGCGGCCCGCTTCCTGATACAGAAGGACACCCAGTTCCCCGTGGCCGACCTGGTCTCCGGCGACCGGAACGTGGCGCACATAGTTTCTCCCGGCGTCAGGGTCCCCAACGCCGACATGGGCAGCTGGAAGCACCTGGTGGATTTCGCCAAGTGGTCCATACGCCGCTACCCGGCCAAGAAGATAATGGTGGTGCTGTGGAACCACGGCTCCGGCCGCATAGACATAGGCGGCGCGGACAACAGCGGCTCGGAGCTCGGCATAGCCTACGACGACCTGACCCGCAATTTCATCCGCAACCGGCAGATAAAGCTGGCCGTGGACGCCATACGCTCCGAGACCGGCCGCAAGGTCAACATCCTCGACACCGACGCCTGCCTGATGCAGATGGCCAGCGTGACCTACGAACTTAAAGACAGCGTGGATTTTGTGGTGGGCGCCGAGGAGATAGTTCCCGGCCCCGGCCTGCCCTACGACACCGTGCTCGGCGCGCTGGCGGCCGATCCCGGCATGTCCCCGGAGCAGCTCAGCCGCACGCTGGTGGAGAAGTTCCACACCTTCTACGATTCCAATATGGCGGCCCTGGTGGCGATGAAGGCCCTGAAGTCCAACGCCGGCACCACCCTCTCCGCGGTGCGCAGCTCCGCCTCCTCGGGTTTCGTCTCCGTGCTCAACGCCTGGGCCGCCGAGGCCAAAAAGCC
The DNA here is from genome assembly GCA_001799735.1 of Elusimicrobia bacterium GWB2_63_22. GTDB lineage: Bacteria > Elusimicrobiota > Elusimicrobia > Elusimicrobiales > UBA9959 > UBA9959. The sequence continues at coordinate 35,341 of MGUA01000011.1, forward strand.
GGCCAATTTCCCGGTGCTTAAAGCCGCCATGGCTAAAACGCTGGCCTTCGAGTACGGCAACAACAATGGCAACGGCAACGACACCTCCACCAGCGCCCGCTCGCGCGACCTGTACGATTTCGTCAAGAACGTGAACGCCGAGGCCGCGGCCACGCCCGCGCTGAAGGCCCTCGGGGCGGACCTGCTGGACTTCATAGACAGCGGCAGCTACGTGATAGCCAATGTCACCACCGGCCCCAACGCCGCCTACGTGCGCGCCAAAGGCATGGCGGTCTACTTCCCCAAAATGGTCTACGACCCCAGCTACGACGAGACCCTGTTCGCCCGCGATTCCCTCTGGGACGAACTGATAAAAATGATGGTGACCAAAGAACACAATTTCTGAGACTATTATGAAACGGCTGACTCTTCTCTCCTTCCTCTTCTCCCTGGCCCTGGCCGGGAGCGCCGCCGCGCAGGGCCTGACCCCGCAGGAGACCGCTCGCATTGCCGCTTTCGAAGCCGGCCTCAGCTCCGCCAGCCCCGCCGCCGCGCGCGCCATGGCCGCCGACAGGGAGCTGATGGACAAGCTGATGCTGCTGGAGCCGGAGCGCGCCGCCGACCTGAAGGCCAAGGCCGCCGCCCTCGCCAATTTCGAACGCCAACTGGACAAAGAGTGGGAGGCCGACCAGGCCCGCAACCTCAGCACCACGCTTGCCCTGCTGCTTACCAAGGAAGGCCCGCTGGCCAAGATGGGCCTGGCCCCGCAGCCGGAAAAGACCCTGGCCTGGGCCGCGAAGAATAAGACCTACAGCGCCGAGAAGACCCGCCTGATCGGCAAGGCCCTGAAGAACTGGGAAGCCATCTTCGACGGTTTCTCCTTCAATCCCAAAATGCAGAACGCGGGCGGCACCAGCTACCTGACGGCCTGGACCGTAAAGACTTCCACCGGCGCCTATTTCCTGGAGATAGGCCGCAGCGACTTCATCTTCCGCAACACCCCGGCCGCCATGCGGACCTTCTGGCTGGACCTGACGCTGAGGGAGCGCAACGATTACCTGGCCAGCAAGGCGGCCAGCCTGCTCTCCGGCGCCTTCATAGACGGCTCCACCCGCACCGACGCCAACTTCCAGGGTTTCGTCTCCGGGTTCCCCACTTTCGAATATCTGGACGCCGCCGGCAAAGGCCGTCTGGACCGGTATATCTCGCAGATGAAGGCCGCCGAGGACGTGAAGGCCAAGCTTTCCGCCACCCAGCTGGCTAACCTTAAGACCCAGACCGTGGAACAGCAGATGCTGCAGCTGGGCAGCCTGTTCGACAAGAGCGAGGCCAGGACCGGGGTAGTGGCCGAGCGCACGCTGGACGCCAACCGGCCCTCCCGCCCCGACGAGAACATCTCGGCCCAGAACAACGACCTGATCACCGGCATGCTGCGCAGCTCGCTGACCAGGGAGATCAAGGGGTCGGCGCCGGGCGACAGGGTGGCCGCTTTCTACGCCGCCGGCAACAAGCTCGACATCGCCATAGAGAGCTGCCAGGGCTGCCACGCCAAGTACGAGCCCTCCAGCGGCCGCATCATCATAGATTCCGAGCTGGTGCAGCAGTACCTGCGCGCCAACAATATCACCCCCGACGCCCTGGTTAAGGACAAGTTCGCCATGGCCGGCCTGACCAAGTATATCTCGCCGATCTTCGTGCACGAGGCCACCCACCAGATGCAGCACAAGTGGGCCGCCGACGCCGGCGTCTACAAGCCCTACACGCAGGAGGACGAGATGGAGGCCCTCTCCATGGAGGCGCTGCACACGTCGCAGAAAAAGACTTCCGACCTCAGGTACCGCTTCATCTTCGTCAAGATGGGCAAGTCCTCTACCTACGCCCAGCAGCGCGTAGAGGTGTCAAAGCGCTTCGAGGGCAACCAGGAGGAATTCGGGGAATTCGTCCGCAAGCAGTACTATTACGGGGTGCCTTCTTTCGACGCCGCCTCTTCGCAGGTACTCTCGGCCGTCTCCGGGGAACTGGAGCGCCGCCGCGGCCTGAGCGCCGCCGAGATAAAAGATGTGGAGGACTTCGGCAAAGACCTCAACGAGGCGCGCAAAATGTCCGCCCAGGAGATAGCCGATTCGGTGGGCGATATAAAGGCCTCCGCCCTGACCCAGCTGCAGAAAGACCTGATGAACAGCGGCGTTTACACGCAGCATTACGCCGGGGCCGAAGACTGGGCGGCCTCCATGAGCAAAGCCGGCGCCTCCAGCAAGAGGACGGTCGTGCCCGCGGTCTGAGGATTTTATGTTCAAGACGCTTACCCTTATGCTGGTCTTCTGCCTGCCGGCCTGCGCCGGCCCGGCCAAGAAGACCGCTCCCGCGCAGCCCGCGGCTTTCAAGGCTTTTGCCATGGAGGACAAGCTGTTCAGTTGCGACGTGCCGGCGGATTGGAAGCAGGAGCGGGACCTGGAGCGGGAGAAGCGCAATAAGACCCCCAAGCTGGAACTGGTCGGGCCGCGGGCGGAAAAGTCCCCGGTACTAATCTACGCCGCTTTCTATGCCAAAGACGGCAAGTATTTCGACGGGTTCCAGGATTTCATAGACCGCAACTCCAAGGATTCCTGGGGCGAGACCGAGGATAAGTACGGGCCGGTAAAAGAGACCGCGCTCGGCGGGCGCAAAGCCTTTGCCTTCGACCGCGAGGTGAAGACCTCCATCAACCCGGAAAGCCCCTCGGGCGGGACCGTGCAGATCTACGAGAAGTTCTACGTGATCCCCGCGGCCGACGGCTTCTTCTCGCTGCATTTCTACGCGCCTAAGTCTGTCTCCGGAAAGCATCTTCCGGTTTTCGAGAGGCTGGCTAAAACCTTTAAAGGCAAAAACTGAGCTGCGGACGGAGTAAAAAAATAACCGCGCCGTGATCCGGCGCGGTTTTTCTTTGCCCTGGGAAACTTTTTAGCGGAGCTTCTTTGTCTTGAGGTGGGCTATCAGGTCGGCGGGATAGTCGGTAATGATGGCATCCACGCCGGCGGCAATGGCCAGGTCCCATTCTTTGGGCGTATTGATGGTCCAGGGCGCCACCGGTATGCCGGCCTTCTGCGCCGCCTTAACCGACTCCGCGGTGATCCACTTATAGTTGGGGCTCCAGATGTCGGTGAGAGCCGCCTGCAGGGCCGGCACAATGTCGAGCAGCTCCTCGTAGGTGAGCTGGGAGGTGCGTATCTCCGGGGCCAGGGCTTTTACTTCCTTCAAGGTGCGCACGTCGAAGGACTGCACCATCACGCGCGGGCCCATGGCGTTGCGCTTGACGGCCCGGACCACCAGCGCGGCGAATTCCGCCGGGGCGGGGGAGAGCTCCGGATCGTAGGGGAAGATCTTGGTCTCGATGTTGAACTCAACCTTGGCTGCGGCGGGGAGTTTGGAGGCCCTTACGAGCGCAAAAACTTCCTCCAGCGTGGGCATGGGCGTGCCGGGCACGGCGGCCTGCCGGGGAAATTTGGGGTTGGTCAGGGTGCCGCAGTCGAATTTTTTCAGCTCCTCCAGCGTGAGCGAGCGCAGGGGTATAGGTTTCTCCAGCTTTGCGCCGTTCGGTCCAAGGCAGCGCTCGGGGGTGACGTTGGGTTCGTGGGAAACCACCACCACGCCGTCCTTGGTAATTCCCAGGTCCAGTTCCAGCACGTCCACTCCGGCCTTGAGGGCCTCGGCGAAGGCGGGCAGGGTGTTCTCCGGCATGACGCCGCGGCAGCCGCGGTGGCCGTGCACCAGCGGGGCTTTAGGCCCGGCGGCCACGGCAGCGGCGGGGATAGCGATGAGGGCCAGCAGTAATAGTTTTTTCATGGTTTTCTCCTGAATTGATGATATAAAATTAAAGCCCGGTACTACAGGTGCGCGGCCTTGAGCAGGCGCACCTTGCGCGCCACTTCGCCCGGGGCGCGGCGGGAGGCCTTCAGCTCGCCGTCTCCGTGTATGTGAAAATAATCCTCGCGCAGGCCGGGGCAGAGCGTGTTGAGAGAGCAGGTGCCGCAAACGGCATGATGCGCCTTGGCGGGCGCGCCGGCGCGGCCTGAAAGCAGAGCCTGCCTGGCGTCGAAAGAGGCGTGCTCGAAACCGGGCATCAGGCAGAGCGGGACGTTCTCCACCAGGCATTTCACCCGGCCCTTCAGCAGCGCTCCCTGCGCCTTGGCCAGGTAGGGTCTTACCTTGGATAACTTCGGCACCAGGGTCCGGTCCTTGCGCACGCGGCCCATTACGCAGGCCGTGGTGAAGAGCACGTGCACCAGCCCGGGAAAATTTTTAACGATGTAGGCCGCGCAGGCCGGCAGGGTGCGGTAGTTTAATGAATTCATCACGAAAACCAGGGAGACGTATTTCTTCCCCGGCGCTCCCAGCACGTTCCTGATGCCGGCTACCCGGCGCTCGTGGGAGCCCGGCGTGCCGGTGAGGCGGTCCGCCAGCCCGCTCCGGTGCGAGGGGAAATTTATATGGAAGGTGGTCACGCCGGCGGAAACAAGCCGGCGCGCGTACTCCGCGTCGTCGAGCAATATGGCATTGGTGAATAGCGTGATATTCTTTACGCCGCGCGCGCGGGCCCTGGCTACTATTTCCGGCAGGCGCGGGTGCAGCGTCGGCTCCCAGCCGCTTATGGTCAGGTGGCGGCCGGCGCGCTTTATGGCGGCGGCTATGCCCGCCGGCCCATGGGGCCGGATGAGGCCTTCCGCTGCGCAAAAAACGCAGCGCTGGTTGCACTTGCTGTTAAGATTCACCAGTTCGGTGAAAGAAGGTTCGGTATCTCCTGCCATAGTGTTAACCCCGCGAGTTATATTATAGTTAGTTGCCCGCTCCCGCCGCTATGGTGGGGCACTTTACTGTCGTTGCGTTTAATTCTTTCTAAAGATTTTCAAAAAGCCTTGCGCATGGGCAACATCTCTGCTATAAACTACGTGGGGACCGGTTTGGGTTTCTAGTGCTCAACCTAAAACTATACTTTTGCCCTCAAGAAAGGGAGACCGTATGAAGATGCCTGCTTGTCTGTTTTCGGTTTTCAGTTTTTTATTTGGCGTAACTGCGGCCTGGGCTATCCCGGCCGGCTTCAACGTGCAAGGCCGCCTTACCGACGCCAACGGCGTAAATAAGGACGGAACCTTTAGTGTAAAATTTTCGGTATTTGAAACTAATAGCGGCGGCTCTCCTAAATGGGAGAAGTCCATGACGTCGGTTGTGGTGAAGAACGGTAATTTCCAGGTTGTGCTGGCTGGGGCCGATGATAGTTCAAATCAGTTGGAAGAAAAAGTGAAAGACCTTGGGGAGGCATATGTGGAGTTAAAGGTCGGCAATGATCCTCCTTTAGTCCCAAGGCAAATGCTTCTGCGTTCCCCGTTCTCTGCGCCAGCCGTGGTTTCCGGCCAGAATGATGTTCTTATAGAAGCGGTCACCGGCCGTATAGCAATGCGTACGGGCAACGCCGAGAGAGTAACTGTTAGCAACGACGGGAATGTGGGGGTTGGTTCCAGCAATCCTGATAAAAAACTGGTCGTGGCGGGTGACGCGGCAATAACAGGAAGCATATCTGCCGGTAATCTGGTGGGGGCTGTTGTGTATTTTGCGGGACCAGGCTGTCCCAGCGGGTGGTTATTGCTGGACGGCTCTACGCTTCCGGCTTCTGGCATCTATAAGCCTTTGTCTGACCAAATTGCTTACATATATGGCGGGAGCGGCGCTAATTTTGTCCTGCCGAATCTGTCAGATGGCGCGTTTATCCGGTCCACCGGTGGGAAAGCTTTGCCTCTTGGCAAGAAACAAGACGATGCTTTCCAGGGACACCGGCATGGGATGGAGACATATCAGCGTACTGGCGCAGGCTTTAACTTGGCTTCAGGTAATTTTCCCGAGGGAAAAGACACAAAATACACCAATTCAACTTTAACGGACGGCGCCTATGGCCCCGTCAAAGTTGATTCTGAAACGCGTCCCCGCAACTATGCCATGCTGCCATGTATAAAGTATTAGGTGTGGCCACGATAATTTATGTGTTTTTTATCAGCAAGGAGCAGGTATATGAAAAATCTCTATAGAATCATGTTCAGCATAGGTCTTGTTTTGCTGGCAGTACAGGGCTACAGCCAGGAAAGCCAACCCGCATTCCGACCCTGGGTATACTGGGAAAGGAATATGGACTTTGGTGCCGTACTTAGCGGGCCCAAAGAACTGCAGATTGTTGATTCTTTGGGGACTAAGCGAGGCCGCGTGGTTTCAAGCGAGAACATTATTGGAGCATATGTGTCGCCGAATGGGAAAAAAGTGGGGTATGTCACCGCAACAGAGGTATGGGTGGTGCAGATAGAAACCGGGCAAAAGGAACTGGTTGCCAGTGGGTACTGCGAGCATTTTAACTGGGCCGGCAACAGCCAGAGTTTTACCTTTGCTTTGAGTGAATATAAGAAAGACAGTTCACCTGCCGTATACAATCTTAAACTCTTCTGGGCCGACGGCGACGGAAAAAATCTGAAGCAAGTGTATCCATAACGCCTAATTCGACACTAAACGTGCCGGCACAGCTAGGTATTGTGAAAGAACCGAAATCAGGAAGCGCAGTAATATCTGCAGGTCCAATTGTGAATTGTAGCCCTAAGTATGCCTCGGCATTCGGGACCGCGCCCGGCGACGACACCTACGCCGGCACGGCGATGAGATACGATATAAGATGTAGCCTGAAACACACATGGGTCGTGAGCATTATATGAGGAGAGGCAAAGTAGCAACAATTATGTCGGTCGTGGGAGGCGGCTTGCTTTTATGCGCCGTTGCTGCCACGGCCAGGGCGCAGGAGGAGGTCCGCCTGCAAACTGTCAGCGCATATATCGGGTTGGAAGAAAAACAGCCGGTTTATCCACGAATTACATACATAAGCAGTCAGGCGTGCATAACCGCGGATTGTGCTGTGTCGGCAACTTTTCCCGCACACATAAATCATACCGCTACCCTTTCGGCGTCACGCTTTTCTGTTTCCGGGAGTCACTACTGCACGTATACGCCGAACAAGTTTTGGGGGACATCCATCGCGAAATATGTCATGAAAGTGTACTCCAAGGTTGTGCCGGGTGGAAAGTTGCGCGTTAAAGTACGCGGTTCTTTAGCGTTAAGCTGGAGCAATTTGCATGCGGATAATAGTGCCTATGCCAGAGTTTACTTTGCCGATCCGGCCGGCAGCGGCCCTGCTGCGGTGGGGTATAATTCAAGTGGCGTTGCCGGACAGGCCAGTGGTGAGAAAATGATGGAAGGCGACACATACGCCACTACAGAAAGTTTGCAGCCGGACTACTATTATATAGGAAGTGTAACCCTGGAAAGCAGGAGTTATCAGCCTGATGTATTGGATGGCGGGGCGAACGTGACTTTTAACTCGAGTGTGAATGAGAATATCGAGGTGTTTTATCGTGGTAACGCCTTAAAAATATACGATGCAGCCAGCAACAACCAGACATGGTTTGTGGATAAAGAGCTGCCAAAGGCGTTGAGTGTAATAGTTGCCGATGGCGAGACTGGTACGCCCGTCCCTGGGGGCATCCCGATAACTTTCACCATAGTGGAGCCTTCCAACGGTGCGAAGTTCTCAAACGGCCAGACAACCATGGGCGTGAATACCGTTAACGGCATAGCGGGAGCGAGTCTTACGCTGGGGAACTCTCCCGGCACATACACTGTCAAGGCAACCTGTCCGGCTGACGTGTGCATCTCGGGGGCGAAAGAGGTCGTGCTCACTGCCTCGGCTATCCAAAATCATACCGATGTGACAGGAATGGTGCCTGAAGGGTGCTCACAGGTGACTATTGGGAATATAACTGCTCTGGTGGATCCAGTAACGAATACTTTTCGCCTACCCAACGTTCCTCTGACAATAAGTCCTCAAGTTGGAATATTGTTGTCAGAACTAGAAATTAAATGCAATAACGATGCGGAGTGTCCAGTCGCTAATGTGCAGCGGATGCCTGCTTCATGCGCAGGGGGCGCTTTTGGGGCATCAAGAAGCAGGGGGAGATCGCATGCTGGCGTCGATTTGCTGACCGTGAACGATGCAACACCGGTTTTGTCTGCCACTACTGGCAGAGTGATTCATGTTGGCTTATTTAATGACGACAGAACGCCGAACGAGAGTTGGGGGTGGATAGTTGTGATTCAAAGTGCTCGCAGGATTTTAAATTTCTACGAAGTATTGCTCTATGGCCATTTAGATCCTGATCTTGTGTCAGTTAGCGCAGGTGATAATGTTTCTGCAGGTCAGCAGATTGCTGTGACAGGTCGCTATACTGGAAATTTAACAAATCCGCTTCGGTGCCCGCACGTTCATGTCGAGCGACGGCTATTGAGTTCCCCATTAGCTATTGTTAGAGTTCCAATCCCTTGCGCTGGGGCAAGCCTACAATGCAATGGCGGCGATATGAACTCTAATGAGAACGGGAGCTTGTTTGGGAGCACTCGCCCCACAAATCCAGACACAGAGATTGGGTGTAACATCTACAGGTGAGGTTTATGAAAAACATTATAGTGCTCATGACTTTCTTTGTACCCTTGGTGCTCTTCCCACAGGCGCTCATGGGCGGTGAATACAGTCTGCTGTATCGTTCCCCACAAGTCCCTCAATCGATACGGGCGTATTCCATGTATCCTAAGAGCAATCTGTTTACTGTGACATTTCATATTGTGGGTTCCACAGGTGCCCCAACTTTTCCAATGGAGGGATTTGATTTTGATGGGGAAAAAGTCTGGGAACTGGATATCTCTCGTTGGCATGTCTGGAGAGAAACAGTAGTTCCCAATAAAAAATTAGCAGCATTTACTGAACTGTCGGCGTGCCCTAAGCCACTTGCAGTGGAGAATTGCGAGTCAGAGCCGGAAGGTTATATGTTTAATGTGGCAAGCGGTGCGGTTCTGTATCATAGCACAAGGTTTGCCAGATTCCATCCAGAATTTACATTCGATGGCAAGTATATGCTGGGACAATTCGGGGTTGGGTATTCCGATGAAGGCGGAGGCGAATATTCGCCTTCAACCGGCACCTGTCTTATGGAAATAGATACGGGGAGAGAGATCTGGTGCAGGGAAGAGGTCGTAAGGGAGCACAACGCCTTATTATCTGAGGCAAGCGGCATTATTGTCGGAGACAAGGGGATATACGAGTTTTATTCCGGAAGGCGAATTATAACTTTCCCCCAATTTGCCAAAAAGGGTGACAACACATTTAAGCCACAAACGCCTGGCAACGCAGTAGTCATACGCGCTATGTCACTTGATGGGCGTTACTTTGTTGCTACTGAGGGCAAGTGTGACAAGAGGACGGTTGAAGACGGATGTCATCTCATTGCGCTGAAGGATCCAGAAACATATCTTGGAGAATGGGACAAGGGAATAGTTAGAAAAAAACTGCTGGCCTTTGAAGAAGGTGTTCAGGATGTGAATTTTCATCCATTTTCTTTTCTGCCCAGCGGCCTATTAGTCGTATTAAACCCCTATCGCCAACAACTGCGATTGTTAACCATGAAAGGGGAGATCCTTAGCACTATATCGCACGAAAAAGTCAGTGACCTTCCGTACTATTCGCTCTGGTTTCTGCAGCCGGATATCGATTTTGACAATAAAGTCATAATTTGGCCGTCCAGGAATAAAGGTGAATGGAGTGTGTATGGGTTTAATGGAAAATTAATCGGTAGATTCGCATGGAAAGAGCCACATGGTCATAAATTTACAATCCGTGACTTTAAAATGATAAGTGATAGGGAGTATGTTTTTGTGGTCGATGTGCAAATGAAAGCGGAACGTAAAGCTCAAGAGTGGGTGCTGGAAGTTTACCGGGGGAAGTTTGCACTCTTGGAAAACGGGAAATAATATGCAACGCGTGTTGGGTGGTGAAAAAATATGGATTGCCGGGCTACTGGTCCTGGCGGCCACTGTATATATCGCTGTTTATCCCCGCTTTGCCGTAGCATCCGAAATACGGATTAAAGTTCCGCTTACCAGCGTTAATATTAATCCGGGCGGAGAGACCTCGCTCGGGAATCTGTCATTCTCTAGCAGGCCGATAAGTCTAAGGATTTTTCCAAACTCTTCCTGTATCATCGTTCCTGAAGATAAAGTTCAGTTACAGGTAAAAGCGTTGTTGGAAAACGGAACCGAAATCGATGTCACAACCAGTCCTTACACCACATATTCCTCGTCGGACGCCGCGATTGTCTCTGTTTCTTCCTCCGGACAGGTTAGTTCTTTAGGGAGTGGTAAAGGATATATCAGGGCAGAATACCTGTTGGCGGTGGCTTACACTGAGATAACCACAAATCCATCCCTATCCATTGTTGAAATCCAGCCGCTTTTCGGTCTCGAAAATTCGGACGAAATGTTGCCGGAGGAAACCGCTCCGACAGCCACAGCATCAATACCCCCCGGAGAATCGGCGCAGTTGAGCATATTAGCCACGCTGTCAAACGGAGAAGCCTGTAATCTTTCCGGCAACCTCAACACCACGTATACATCTCTGAACCCGCAGATAGCGAATGCCGATGGGGTGGGACAAGCTGTAGCTGGCAGCCTAGGAAGAGCGCAGATAAATATATCTGCGGCTGGGAAATCCACGTATACGTATGTGGATGTGCAGTTTAGGGACGAAACCGCTCCGGCAACAGACATAACTTTTGGGGCCCCGGTTTATCTATCCAATTCGGGTTTAGTACATCTTTCAACAAACACGTATGTGCAGCTGACCCCTTCTGATCCGCAAATTGCAAATACTCATACCAGCGGAGTAAGTTTTACCGGTGTATCCATAGATGATATCCCGTCAACGTTTAGCGCGTTTTGGAGATATCTGCCTTTTACAATTTTTGAGGGAACGCACACCGTCTATTTCCTTAGCCGGGATTATGCCGGGAATACCGAGGTTATAAAGTCTACTGTTGTAGTGGTTGACGGTACTGCGCCTAGCCCATTGACTGGAATTGTTGTGGCCGGGGCAGCGCAGAGTGTGTGGCGTAACACTAACGTTTTCAACATCACCTGGACCAACCCGGAGGACGTTGCCGGGATAGGGGGGGTGCGGGTGAAGTATGGGGAAGTGGCGCCGCTTTCCAACGAAGATGGCGTGTTCTACCCCGCCGACGGTTCCCTTGTGTATTCCTCCACCGAGGTAGTTAGCGGCGTGAACGTTATCTGGCTGTGGCTTGAAGACAATGTGGGCAATGCAGACCCGGCCATGGCCGCCAGCGTGGAGCTGCGCTATGACGCCGGGCTGCCCGCGTCCACGGCCTCCGCGCCGGCTTTCTCTGGCGTTGGGGTGGTGCCGGTGGTCTTTGTCGCCAACGACGCGGTCAGCGGCGTTGACAGGACAGCCCTTTGGGCGCGCAATAACGGGGCGGCGTGGTCTGCCAGCACGTATACGCTTGCCGGTACCGGCGGCAAATTCGGGTTCGACACGGCAGGCGCAGGCGGCAGCTGGGAATTCTACACCCAGGCCTTCGATAAAGCCGGCAACGGCGAGCCGGTGCCTGTCTCCACCACGCCGGCCAAGGCGCAAACCGCAGTGGACGTTACGCCGCCGGTTATTTCCAATGTGCGCGTGACAGAGATAACCTACGACACCGCCCGCGTCACCTGGGAGACCGACGACGAAGCCTCCGCCGTTCTGGAGTACACCCTGCCAGGCGCGTCCGCGGTTAAAACCTACGCCTCCTCCTACTATACCAGCCAGAGCCTGTTCTTAAGCGGCCTGGTCTACCCGGCCAATTACACCTTCAAGATCACCGCCGCCAACCGGGCCGGTCTTAGCGCCGTGTATACGGGCGGCGCTTTCTACGTGCCGCCCAAGATGACCACCAACGTCAACGACCTCGGCGTGATGAACACCGGCCAGCCCATAATCATAGAGGTCACTAACCCGTACGTCTCCTCGCTGACGTATACACTTAACGGGCAGACGGTGACGCAGAACGTTACCCTTAATACGCCGCTGGAGATCTACGTGAACTCCGGGCAGGGGCCGGCCAGCCTGTCCCTTAACCTGGACGGCTACGTTTATTCCAACAACTTCGTGGTGGACACGGCCACGCGCACGGTATACCTTGCCCGGTTCGTGGTAGCTGCGGGCGGCCTGGACGCGGCGCAGGGCGGCTATGCCGCGCTGGCGGCGGTGGGCCAGCCGGTGGCGGCCGAGGTGTCAAATATAGGCGGTAAGACATATCTGGGTTATTACGCCGGCATAGACCCTGTAGCCCCCGGGAGCATAACCGATGTGGCGGCGGCTGCCGGCCCGGCCAGGGACCAGGCCGCGCTGTCCTGGACCGCGCCCGGCGACGACGCCTACGCCGGCACGGCGATGAGATACGACATCAGATGGGCGACCTCGCCTATAGACGCGTCCAATTTCAGCGCGGCGGCCAGGGCCGCCGAGGTGCCTTTCCCGGCGGTCGCCGGCACCGCGCAGACCGCCTATTTGTCCGGCCTTAACCTGCTTGCCACCTATTACTTCTCGGTCAGGACCGAAGATGAGCTGGGTAATTTTTCCGGGCTTTCCAACGCGGCTTCGGTATTCAAGGGCTATGTGCTGGCGGGCACGGTAACGGTGAACGGGGTGTCAGAGATCTCATTCATGTCTCCGGTAGAGCCGCAAGTGGCTCTTATCAGCACAATTTCAGCCGTCGGTGCGGTAGCCATAGGCTCGGCTGCGGCGGGCGGCCTTACCCTGGCCGGCAACATGTACGAGATAGGCCCCGAGGGCACTTACGACCCGCCGGCCGTTCTGACTTTCTATTATTCCACGTCCACCTTGGCCGCGCTCGGTCTGCAGGAACAGGACGTAGCCGTTTATGAGCATTTCCCCGAAACCGGCTGGGTGAAACTGCCCGGGCAGGTTTTGGATACGCAGGCCCATAAGCTGACCGTGCCGATAACCCGCATAGCTTCGCTGTTCGCTATTTTCGGCATTGTGCGCGACCGCGCCGCCCCGGTTTCCGCTGTTTCCTACGCCGGGGTCAGCTACCAGGCCGACGGGAAAACTTTTATCGGCGCAGGTTCCAGCGTTACGTTGGCGGCCTACGACCCGGTGGTGTACGGCACCTCCACCGGAGTGGCCTTCACTGAATACCGGGTGGATCCGGGCACCACGCCGGCCTTTGCGGCGTATACTGGGCCTTTCCCGCTTACTGAAGGCTTTCATGCCATAGAGTACCGCAGCCGGGACTATGCCGACAATCTGGAACCCCTGCGCTACGGTGAGGTTTATGCCGACGCCACAGCGCCGGCCACCGACGTTCTGATAGAGGGCACAACGGGCCAGGCTGGGTGGTACGTCTCCGCGGCCACGGTCACAATGGTCTCCACCGACAGCCTTAGCGGCCTGGCGGCGGTGTATTACCGCGCCGGCGCCTCCACTGAACCCGTAAAGTACGCGATCCCTCTGGTTATAAGTTCAGAGGGCGTGACCACGCTGCACTATTTCGCCGCCGACAATGTAGCCAACGCAGAGGCGGAGAAGACCATCCTCCTGAAAATAGACAGGACCCCGCCTGCCATTGTTATCTCTTCACCGGCGGCCGGCGCGGTCTTTATAGCGGCTAAGGATAAGATAGGTGTATATTACTCGGTCAACGACAACCTGGACCCCGCCTTTACGGCCACGGCCATGCTTACGCAAATTGAGGACAGGGGCAGCCCGCGCGGCGTCAGGCCGTCCACTATAGCCGTAACGGCCGGGCAGCTTATAGAACCTTTGTCTATCGACGACGGCGTGTGGGTGTTAAGCGTGCTGGCGCAAGACGCGGCGGGCAACATCAGCACGGCAGCCGCCGGCGGCTTTGAGGTGGTGCATGATATCCTGCCCCCCAGGAGCGTTCTGAACGCCGAAACGGCTAAGACCTACCTCTTCGGCGGGGTTTCGTATGTGCGGGGCGACACCGGCTTCAGTTTGTCCAGCATTGACGACCTTACCACGCCGGCCGACGGGGCGGGCCTGGGCGTAAAGCGGCAGCTGTTGAGGATAACTGGCGCGCCGGCCGCGGCGGTGGAGCTGGTCTTTGAAAACCCCGTCCCGACCCCGGGCGGCATATTCTTGTCTACGTTCACGCTGGCGGGCGCGGACGGCGCTTACCTGCTGGCTTATAATGCTGAAGACATGCTGGTTAATACCGAAGAAGTGAATACCAGCACTTTCGTGGTGGATAACACAGCGCCGCGTACGGCATTCGTGCGGGTGTCCGGGTCGGCCTTCCTTAATTACGCGGCGGCCTCGGCTGTATTCGCCCTTCAGGCTGAAGATCCGGGCCTGCTGCCCAGCGGCGTAAGCAGCGTCACCTGGAGCGATAACGGCGGAGAAGGTTCTAATCTCACTAGCGGCCTTGCCTTTGGCGAGGGCCGGCATGCGTTGGCGTACCGCGCGGTAGACAATCTCGGGAATCTGGAGGTAACCGGAAGCAGTACCGTGTTTGTAGACAACACCGCGCCTGAGGCCGCAACTCATATCGGGCTCCCTTATTTCGCTTCGGGTGTTCTGAACTATATCACGCCAGCCACGCCTATAACTTTTACCGCGGCTGATCCCGTGGCCGCCGAAGTGGCTTCAGGGGTAGAGCGCATAGAGGTTTCCATAGACGGGTCCTCCTTTACCGTCTATGCCGCTGCGCTGAAATTCGGCGAGGGCAGGTATGTTGTAAAGTACCGTGCCGTGGACAATGTGGGCAATACCGAAACGGCGCGCACGCTTGAGCTGCAAAGCGATAACACCTCGCCGGTCAGCGCCTGGCAGGCCGACGGTGAGCAACTGGAACTCGCCGGAAAATTCTATCTTAGCGCCATTGGCAGGATAGCGCTTGAAAGCTACGACCCCGTAGTTTCCGAAGTCGCTTCCGGGGTGGAAGGCATTTATTACGGCATAGATGCCGCTCCCTCGGGCAAGTATGCGGCGCCGTTCGGCCTGGCCGAGGGTGTAAGAACGTTGAATTTCAGCGCCAGGGACAATGTGGCCAACGTCGAAGTGGCTAAGTCCACTGTTATCTATGTGGACGGGACCAAACCTGTGACCGAACTGTCGGTTGCCGGCGACCAGTACCGGAGCGACAAGGTTTATATCAGCACCCGCTCGGGGCTAATGCTCGCCTCAATGGACCCCTTGGTTAACGAAGTAGCCTCGGGCGTTCGGGAAACCAGCTACGCCGTGGACGGCGGAACCTTTGCCGCCTATTCACTGTTCAATCTGTCGGCTGAAGGTAAACGTGTAGTGTCGTTCTATTCGGTGGACCAGGTGGGCAATGTGGAGGCGGTGAAGACCTCGGAGTTGTGGGTGGACGCTACCGCGCCCGCGACAGCGCTGGCCATAACAGGCGCCCGGCACGACGCCGACGGCTTTATTTATATCACCAGGGATTCCGGCATAGTGCTGGCCGCCGCTGACCCCATAAACAGCGAAACGGCTTCCGGCGTGCTGCTGACCAAATACAGGGTGGACGGCGGCAACTGGCAGGTATATGCGGGCAGCTTCACCATAACCGCCGAAGGCCGGCACACGCTGGAATATCAAAGCCTGGACCGCGTGTTGAACACGGAAACCATAAGAACGGCCGCGTTTGCCGTTGATAATACGCCGCCGGCTGCAAGTATAACCCTGGGCGAGCCCAAGTACGAAGCCTTCGGGCTGCCGCTTATAACACCGGAAACGTCGGTCAGCCTTGCCGCGGCAGACATTGTGTCGGGCGAAGTTGCCTCCGGGCTGGCGCGTATATCCTACGAGCTTATCGCCGTGGCGGACGGAAGTTCCGAAGTCAGGGATTATACTGAACCATTCAAGCTGGCGCAGGGCACCTACGATATCAGGTTTTGGTCGGTGGATAAAGTAGGTAATATTGAAGCCTACAAGCAGCTGCGCCTAGCGGTAAGCACGCTGCGCGACGGGGCCCTGGCCGCGGTCGCTGGCCTTGACCTGTCCGGCACGGCAGATATCGCGGGGGCAGTTAGATCCAACGCCGTGGTTTCGGTAAGCGGCAGCGCGCGGATATTCGGGGACGTGACGGCAAGCACTATAACCCTGTCTGGGACCAAGGCGCAGATAACCGGCCAGCAATTGAGCGGCGCAACGCCCCTGGCCGCGGAGCCTATACTTCTCGCGGTCATAAGCACGGCTATAACCGGGGTAGTGGCTGCCGAATATCTTATGGACGGAAAGCTTACCGTTGCCGCTCAGGCCGTGCTGACCCTATCCACCGGGACGTACTACGTTAAGGGCATCGAACTGTCCGGTGGCAGCGAGATTCGCGTCAACGGGAAGGTGGATATCTATGTCGATGGGGATATCACCATCAGCGGCGGCAGTGCGCTTAACGCCTCGGGCACGGCTTCCGGCCTGAATATATTTGTCGGCAAAATATCCAGCATTACGTTCACCGGCGGCGGTAACTTTGTTGGCGTGGTGTACGCGCCGTACTCGCATCTGAAGCTGGCGGGCAACGCGCTGCTGGGCGGCCATTACTTCGTGCGCAGCGCGGCTGTAAGCGGCACAGGGAACTTGGTGCAGGCCGGCGAAACGCTGCCCGCGGCGGTTCCCGTAGCCGGCGGCGGCAAAAAAGTCAGCGCTTTGTCGTCTGGCAGTTCCTATTCCGTGCTGGCCGGCCCCGACCCCGAGTTCAAGCTGGGCGAGGTTTATGTCTATCCCAACCCTGCCAAGAACGGCCAGGCCCCCACCATCCACCTGGAATGCGGCATAGCCGACAGCGTGAATATCAAGATCTACACCGTCAGCGGCCGCGAAGCGCATGAATATACCATAACCAGCGCCCCGGTGGTGCTGGACGACGGCAACGGCCTCAGCTACGCCTATGAATACGCCTGGAACGGGCGCATCCCCAGCGGCGTCTATTACTACTTCATTGAGGCCGAGCGGGCAGGCCGCAAGATAAAAAAGACCGGCAAGTTCGCGGTGGTCAGGTAAGGGGGGGAGATATGAAAAACACAAACACCCCTGATATGCTCAATCGCGTGGTCTACCTGCTTTCAAGGCCTTGGGCCTTTGGTGCGGCGCTGCTGTTCCTGCTTATCCCTTCAACAACTATCAGCTCTGCCCTTGAAAGCGGCGCTGAGTTCCTGCGCATAGACACTGACGCGCGGGCCGGGGCCATGGCCTCGGCGGGCGCGGCTTCGGTCTCCGGGATAAGCGCCATGGCTTACAACCCGGCTGGCATGGTTTCCATAGGTAAAGGCGAAGGCACCATAAGCCACAGCGCCTGGTACCTGGGCTCGGCGCACGACTTTGTGGGCGCGGGGTTCACCGTGCCGGGGTCAGGCGGCTGGCGGGCAGGTGTAAGTTTTAACCGGCTGTCGAGCGGCTCCATGGAAGGCCGCGGCGCTAACCGTACACGTACCGGCGGCTACAGCGCTTACGACCAGGCGGTGGGCCTAGCGCTGGCCCGGCAGTACGGGGCGTACAGCGTGGGCGGCACGGTGAAATATATTGAAAGCTCTATAGCCGGGGTTAAGGGAACAGGCTATGCGGTTGACCTGGGCATGAAGCGCGCACTAAAAGGGCTGCCCGCCAGCGTCGGTCTGTCGGTGCAGAACCTCGGCCCCGGGATAAAGTATATTTCACAGCGGGACCAATTGCCTTTAAGCGTAAGCGCCGGTATAATGTTCATGCCGGTAGCCGGATTCATGCTTAACTTGGACGCCCGGCGTTACGTGTACGACAAGTATACTGCCTACAGCCTTGGCACGGAGTACGCGCTGTTTGGCGGGCCGGGGACAATGTCCGGGCTGGCGTTGCGAGGCGGTCTGCTGGGCGGCAATGGGGAAAGCGCTGCTGGCGCGTTCACGGCGGGTGCGGGCATAAAAGTGATGAACGCGGACCTGGACTATGCCATGTCGCCTGAGGGCAAGCTGGGTAGTGTGCAGCGGATAACCTTAAAAAAGAAATTCTAACGACGGTCTGTGCTGCGCGGCGGGAGAGTGTTTTCACTCTTTCGCCGCGCTTCGTTTTTACCGGTTGCCCGCTCCCGCCGCTATGGTGTAAACTCTAGCTATGCCGCAGGCTTATTTTGATGCCCACGACCATCTGCAGAACTTCGGTTCCGACGCCGAGCTGGACGCCGCGCTGCGCGCGGCCGAGGCCGCGGGCGTGCAGGGCCTGCTCTGCTGCGGCACCGCCCCCGACGACTGGGCCAGGGTGCTGGAGCTGGCCGGCCGGTATCCGTCGGTGCGGCCGGCCTTCGGCCTGCACCCCTGGTTTTCCGCCGAGGAGGGTTGGCTGGAGAAGCTGGAAGAGTTCCTGCGGCGCATGCCTTCCGCCTGCGTGGGAGAGATAGGCTTGGACGCCGCCAAAGGGCTGCCCGGCCAGGAAGAAAATTTTGCGCTGCAGCTGGCGCTGGCCGGGCGGTTCCGCCGCCCCGCCGTCATACACTGCGTGGGGAGCTGGGGCCGGCTGCTTGAACTCCTGAAGAAAGCGGACCTGCCCGCCTTCATGCTGCACGGTTACGGCGGTTCGCCGGAGCTGGTCAGGGAGCTGGCGGCGCTGGGCGGCTACTTTTCTTTCGGGGGAGAGCTGGCGGACCCGAAGCGGGAGAAGCTCAGGGCCGCGCTGGCCGCCGTGCCGCGGGACCGGCTGCTGTTCGAGACCGAGGCGCCGGAGCCGGGGCCCGACGGCCGGAGCGCCGGACCGGCTGACGTGGCGGCCGTGGTGGCCGCGGCCGCGGGGCTGCTGGGCCTGCCGGAGCAGAGCCTGGCGGACCTTTCATTCGAGAACGCTAAAAAATTCACCGGGGAGACAACATGAACGAAGACAGGCTGGCGCGCATACGCCTTATGCTCGGCGAAGAAAAACTGGAGCGGCTCAAGAACTCTTTTGTTACGGTGGTGGGCCTGGGCGCCGTGGGCAGCTACGCCGTGGAAGGCCTCGCGCGCTCCGGAGTGGGCCGGTTCAAGCTGGTGGACTTCGACGTGACGCGGGCCAGCAATATCAACCGCCAGCTCTACGCGCTGGGCTCCACGCTGGGCCGCCACAAGGCCGACATAGCCGGCGAGCGCGTGGTGGATATAAACCCGCGCTGCAAAGTAGAGGTGCTCAACCGTTTCGCCAACGAAGACACTTTCGAAGAGATCCTGGACGGGAACCCGGACCTGGTGATAGACGCCATAGATTCGCTCGGCCCCAAGGCCGGGCTGATAGCCGCGACTATAAAGCGCGGCCTGCCGCTGATCTCTTCCATGGGCGCCGCCCTGCGCACGGACCCGGCCGCGGTGCGCGTGGGGCCGATAAAGGAAGTTAAAGGCTGCCCGCTGGCCGCCAAGGTGCGCAACCTGCTCCGCAAAAGCGGCACCCACCTGGATTTTACCTGCGTTTATTCTCTGGAGCCGGTAGGGGAACTTAAAAAGCGCCGGCAGGTGGACCCCGAGACCCAGTATTTCGAACAGGGCCGCCGCCGGGCCGCGCTGGGGAGCCTCCCTACCCTCACCGGGATCTTCGGCCTCATCATAGCCAACGCCGCCATCCTGCAGCTCTCCGCCGATAAATAAAAAACGCCCCGTCTTGGACGGGGCGGAGAGGCCGGCTTCCTGGCGGGCCGGCCTATTCCTTTATTTCGGAAACGGGCAGGGAGAAATAGAAAGAGACATATTTGCCCGGTTCGCTTTTTATCTCCAGCTCGCTGTTGTGCAGCAGCAGCATGTCGTTGCAGACCTTGAGGCCCAGCCCGAAGCCTTCGGAGGCGGCCTCGCCTTCCCCGGTCCTGAAAAACTCGTTCTTCAACTTCTTGAGATCCTCGGCGGCTATGCCGCGCCCGGAATTCTCTATATAAAAAGTAACCTTGCCGGTTTTTCCGCCTGACCTCTGCAGCCGGACCGACATCCTGCCGCCCTCGGGGGTGTATTTTACGGCGTTGCCGACCAGGTTGGAGACCACCAGCGCCAGCGCCTCTGGATCCGCGTCCACCAGCGTCCTATCCCTGGGCAGGTCCAGCGAAAAAGAGAGGCCCTTGCGCTTCATCAGGCCTTCCATGGCCGAGATCGAGCCGCGGACCAGGTCGCGCAGCGCCAGCGGCTTTTTCTCTATCTTGAATTTTCCGGCCTCCATCCGCGCCTCGTTGAGGACGTTCTTGACGAAGCGCCTGAGTGAGGTCCGTTCGTAGGCCAGGGCCTCGTAAAGGCCGGCCCGCGAAGCGTCGCCCTTTTGGGGCTCGGTCTCCTCCAGCATGAAGATAGCGGCGTCTATGACGGTGAGCGCGTTGTTGAATTCATGGCTGACGGTATGCACCATCGCCGATTTAACCGCGGCGGTCCTGCGTTCCTTGCGCACCAGGGAGCGCATCTCCAGCAGCAGGCCCAGCGCCGCCAGCGCCGCCAGGAAGATGAGCAGGAGCTTATGTTTGGTGGCGGCCAGGCGGGGGGCCATGGTCTCCGTGTTTATGGCCACGGCCACGGTGGCTATGCGCCGGTTGCCCACGGTAACCGGTTCTGAAAAGTAAAAGTAGTTCAGGCCGTCGGCGCCTTTGAAGGTCTGCGTCAGGGGGATCTTGGACCCCCGGGCGGCGGTCCCCTCGCGGCTGTCGTCCTGGTCCCCTATCCTTTCCGGGTCCGAATGGGAACGCACCCTGCCGGCCTGGTCCAGGACCACGGAATATTTCACGGTGTCGTCGATGGACAGCGTGTTGACGAGGAAATGCAGGGAGAACGGGTCGGTCTTCGGGAACATGGCCGCGCCGGCCCTTTTGGCGAAGATCCCGGTGCGTACGCGCATAACCTCGAAGACGGAATCGCGCGCGTCGCCGAGAATGAGGCCGGCGGTCCCGAGTATCAGCAGGATCACCAGCACGGAAAATATCAGGGAAACGTTGATGGCTATTTCCCTGAGCTTGGCGGCTTTCATGGGGTTTTAGGCCGGGGCGCTGTTTTGACGCCGATGCTCTTTATCTTTTCCCGCAGTTCGGCGGCGGGCGCATAGGAGGTGGTTATTCTGTCAATCTCGTCCAGGTGGCTCAGCGCGGCCGGCATGTCGTTGTTGCTGTAGGCGCCGACCGCCTTGTAGTACAGGCGTTCCACTGTTTTCTCGTCTTCGGCGGAGAGCCTGGCGGGCGCGGCTCTTTTGGCCGGGGCCGGCGCCGGGGCGTTGAACCAGTTCGGCGGCAGGCAAGCGCAGAGAAAAGCCGCCGCCGCTGCCGCGAGTAAATGTTTGAAAAAACGCATAATTATTAAAATCCCCAGTGCCTATATTCTACCTAACTTTTGGCGCCAAGCAGCGGTTAGTCGGCCGCGGGGGGGATGCTGAAATAATAATTTTCAGGGCAGCAGCTGGAAGAGTACCCAGTCCCTGTCGGACGCGAATTCGAAGATCCGCTTCGCGGGGAGGGTTTTCTTTATCTCCTCGTAGTCGCGCGGCACCGCGATCACCAGCGTCCGCGCGCCGCCGGCGGGCGCCTCCGCGGCCAGTTCTTCCGGGGTCATTACCTGTTTGGCCAGCTCCCTGGCGCTGTAGAAAACCAGGCCCTGGTTAAAAATGTAGATGCGCTCCTTGTAGAGCACCAGCCTGTCGGCGGGACGGGCCACCGTATTGACGGTGCGGTACAGCGAGATGAACTCGCTGGCCGCCTTGGCCGGCGGCACCGGCAGCAGCGCGGCCAGCAGCACTGCCAGGCCGAAGACGAGGGTCGCCCAGTGCTGGAAGTAGCGGAACCTGGCTTCGCTGATGAGCCTGTCCAGCGCGAGGGCCGCGAAAATAGCCGCCGGCACCAGCGCCGGCACCAGGTAGCGCACCCCGAAAACGCTGCTGACGGAGATAGCCGCCAGGATGGTCCAGAACCAGGGGAACAGGGCGGAGGCCGCCTCCCGGCCGCCCGGGCCGCGCAGCCCCTTTACGGCCAGCCACATGCCGTAGAAAGAAAAAGCGCTCCAGTAGAACATCCGGAACAGGTTCTGCGTGGGCCGGTAGAAAGGGTTCTCGTAGCCGGGCAGGCCGCCCTGCACCAGGGGCCCTATGCCGCACTGGGAGTTCAGGAATTCCAGGCCATGGGTAAAGTACTGCGGCACGGTCCAGGCGGCCACCAGGCCCAGGCCGGCCAGCAGCGAGCCGATGAACCAAGGGCCCAAAAGTTCTCTCCACCGCCCGGCCAGGACCAGGTAGAGTGGAACGATAGCCAGGGCGTACATGCCCTGCAGACCTTTGAAATAGTAGCCCAGGGCCACGGCCGGCCCGTAGAGCAGGTGGTACCGGGGGCCGCCGCGCGCGGCCTTCACCGCGCCGTAGACGCTCAGCGTCACCGCGAAGGTGACGGGCATGTCCAGCATGCAGCGCTGGGTGTAGCGCAGGAAGAAGAGGCTGGTGGAGAGCACGAACAGCGTCAGGAAGGCGACCTTGGCGTTATACAGTTCTTTCGCCGTCTTCCAGGCGAAGAGGAAGGTGAGGAAGCCGGTGAGGGCCGCCGGGAACTTGGCCCAGTACTCGTTCACCGAGAAAAGTTTAAAAAAAACGGCCTCGAGCCAGAAGTAGAGCGGCGGCTTCAGCCAGTTCACGGCGGTGCCCTCGTGCATGGTAAACCAGTCGCCGGTCTGCAGGATGGAGGCGCCTATGGCCGCGTGGGTCATGTCGTCGAGCTGCGGCAGCACGTAGGGCTGCAGCTTTACGAAACAGAGGATGAAGAGAAAAAAAAGATAGACCCGGGATAGCAGTCCGCTGCGCTCCTCCGGAGGGAAAGACAGCCGTTCGTCCGGAGCAGCGGTCAGTTTTTTGAAGAGTTCTTTAAGCGCGTCCACGCGGCTATTCTATCATTTTTTCCCGGCGGGAGCGGGCTGCGCGGCCCAGGAGATTATGGCCGGTATTACGGAAGGGGTCTTGAACATCTCTACGCCGTGGCCGCCTACGGTCTCAAGGGCGTAGGCCGGCAGCCCTTTGCCCATGGCGGCCCGGTTCAGCGCGGTGGCGCTCTCCCAGGCATAGCCGTCTCTCCTGGCGGCGACGGTGAGCACCCGGAAAGACCGCGGCGCCGCAAAATAATCAGGCGTCCTGACGCCGGCGTAGCTGAGGCCGGGGGAGAGCAGCACCAGGGCCGCGGGTTTGAGCGCGCCCTCTGCCGCCGCCTTAAGGACCAGGTTGGCCCCTACACTGGCCCCGCAGAAGACCTGGCGCTCCGGCCCGACGCCCCGCCGCTTAAGCCAGGCCGCCGCCGCTTCTATATCCTTCGACGCGGCGTTCCAGCCGGCCTCGTTGAGCGAAGTGTAGCTCAATTTCTTTTCGTTACAGAGCGCGCTGTTGCCGTGCCCGCGCAGGTCCAGCGACAGGTAGCCGTAGCCGCCCGCCTTCAACTGTTTCTGAAAGGTCCCCCACTCGTTCTTATCCGACCCCAGCCCGTGCACATTAACAAAAACGATAGCTCCGGACGACGGCGCCAGATAAAACGCCTCGATCCTGCACCCATCCTCAGTATTGAATTTGACGGTCTTCTGCTGCGCAAAGCCCGGAAGTGTAACTGAAAGTAACGCAAGAAAAATGATAATACGCATAATATCTGGCGGGGTGGCTCATGAGTCACTTTGCATTTGTCATCCCCGCGAAAGCGGGGATCCAGTCTGGATTCCCGCTTTCGCGGGAATGCCGGATATGAATGGGTGTCCGGAATCACGTTCTGCTCGGATTGGCAAAACCGTGTTTTGCGTTCCGACCTGGCCGGGTCCCCGTTGAGGGAATTTTAATTAATCTTTCTCGTGGTGCTTCTTCCAGGTCAGGGCCAGCAGGATAATGGCCAGCACGCACGAGACCAGCAGCAGCTTAAAGCCGCCGTCCCAGCCCCACCGGTCCACCACCCGCCCTATCCCCACCTCCGCAATAACCGCCCCGAACATATAACCGAAGAAACCAGTAAAGCCGGCAGCCGTACCCGCCGCCTTCTTGGGCACCATGTCCACCGCGCTCACGCCGATAAGCATCACCGGGCCGTAGATCAGGAAGCCGATCACGAACAGCGACAGCGAGTCCACCCAGAAGCGCCCCGCCGGGTTCTGCCAGTAGACGTACACCGCCACCGTGACGAACAGCATGTAGATCACCGACACCGGCCCGCGGCGGCCGTGGAAGAACTTGTCCGACGCCCAGCCCGCCAGCAGCGTGCCGGGGATGCCGGCCCACTCGTAGACGAAATACTGCCAGCGCGCCATGTCCTGCGGGCAGCCCTTCACCGCCGTCAGGTAGGTAGGCGCCCAGTCCAGCACGCCGTAGCGGATGACATAGACGAAAATATTGGCGATGGCGATGATCCACAGCGGCTTGTTGTTGAGCACGTGCTCCAACAAGATCTCCTTCGCCGTCATCTCGCGCTCCGGGTCGGCCACGCCGGTATCGGGGTTGTCGCCGGTATGTTCCTCGATGGACGGCAGGCCGCAGCTCTGCGGTGTGTCGCGCAGGAAAGTCGCTATCAGCACGCCCATGCCTATGGCCATCAGGGCCGGCACGTAGAAGATCAGGTGGAACGGCAGCCGGCCCTCGCCGGCGATGGCCAGCAGGCCGAGCACGCCGGCCAGCGCCAGCGCGCCGTTGATGATGGGGCCCACTATGCCGCCGCCCACATTATGGGCTAAATTCCAGATAGCGAACTTGGTGCCGCGCTCGTCGTCCGAGAACCAATGCGTCAGCGTGCGCGCGCAGGGCGCCCAGCCCATGCCCTGCGCCCAGCCGTTGACGAACCACAGCGCGACCATGGCCCACAATGAACTTGCCAGCGAAGGGAACAGCAGGCAGACCGCGCCGGACAGGATGAGGCCGGTGGCCATGAAATAGCGCGGGTTGGAACGGTCTGAGACGTTGCCCATGACGAACTTGCTCAGGCCGTAGGAGACGGCCAGGCCCGTGGCGATGAGGCCCACGTCGCCCTTGGAGAAACCGTAGTCGTTTATCAGGTAGGGCTTGGCGAGGGAGAAATTCTTGCGGACCAGGTAGAAGCCGGCGTAGCCGAAGAAGATGGACAGCATCATCTGCCAGCGCAGCGCCTTGTAGCGGGCGCTCTGTTGTTCTTTAGGCAGACGGGGGATGTGGGCCGCGGGGCGGTAGAGGGAGAGGAATCTATCCAGCATGTTGTCCTTTTAGGCGCACTCGGCGCGGTCCTGGCCGTCTGCCGCCCTGTCCTCCCTGCCGAAGGACAGGGCCAGGTTCATCAGCACGGCCAGCACGGTGCCGAAGGCGATGCCGGCTATATTTATGCCGCCGGCGGTAAAACCTTTGACGCCCAAACCGGTGGCGACTATTATGGAGGAGCCGGCGATGATGAGGTTCTTGTGCGAGCAGAAATCCACTTTGGCGTCCAGCCAGATCTTTATGCCCATCATCGCTATCAGGCCGTAAAGGATTATGGTCACGCCGCCCAGCACGGGCGCGGGAATGGACAGGATGACGGCGCCGAACTTGGGGCAGAGGCCCAGCAGCAGCGCGATGCAGGCCGCCGCTATGAAGTTGTACACGCTGAAGACGCGGGTGATGGCCATCACGCCCATGTTCTCTGCGTAGGTGGTCTGCGGCGTGCCGCCGCCCATGGCCGAGACGAAAGAGGCGGCCGCGTCGCCCAGGTAGGCCCGGCCCAGGTGGGGGTTGAGGTCGCGCTGCATGTAGCCGCCGATGGCTTCGATATGACCTTTGTTTTCTGCCACCAGCACCACGAAGACCGGGGCTATTACCAGCACGGCTGACCAGTCTAAAGCGGGCGTGACGAAAGGCGGCAGGCCGACCCAGGGGGCGGCCACTATGGCGTCGATCTGCTCCGGGCCTATGACGCCGAGGACCAGCGACAGCGCGTAGCCCACCACGACGCCGGTGAGGATGGGCAGCAGGCGGAGGAAGCCCTTCAGGTAGATGGATACCGAGGCCGCCACAGTGAAGGTGGCCACGGCTACGGCCAGCCGCACGGCCTCCCCGCTGTTGGCCAGGCGGAAATCGGCGTTGAAGAAATTGCCCACGGCCGAAGAGGAAAGGTTGAGGCCTATGATGGCCACCACGGCCCCGGTCACCACCGGCGGCATCAGCCGGTCTATCCACCGGGAGCCGTATTTAATGGTGGCGGCCCCCGCGAGCGCGTAGAGCACCGCGGCCGCTGCTATGCCCGAGAGGGCAAAGGGAACTTTCTCGGCCATGCCGCCGGTAACGGCCAGCACCGGGCCGATAAAAGCAAAGGAGGAACCGAGGTAGCTGGGGACCTTCGCGCGGGTTATGGCGATGAAGATCAGGGTGCCTATGCCGGAAAAAAAGATGGCCGTCTGCGGGTTGAACCCCATCAGGATGGGGGCCAGCACGGTGGCGCCGAACATGGCCACCACGTGCTGCATGCCCATCGGCACCAGGCGCGCGAAGGGGATCTTGTCCTCGGGATAATACATCTTCTGCATAAATTCAGGCGATGCCGTCGTGGGAACCGGCGGGCGGGCGGGTGTTCTCCAGCTCCATCGCCAGCTCCTCGGGGATCAGCGCGAACACCTCGCTCCTGGCGGCGTCGCCGTTCCGGCGCATGCCGATAAGCACGGTGACGATGCGGAAATTCTGTTTAAGCCGGGGGATGGCGGTGAACTCGGCCACCAGGCGGTCTATGTCGCCCTCCACGAAGCGGGGCAGGGCGGGCACGAGGCTTTTTTTCAGCGCGTTGAGGATGGTGTTGGTGAGGGCGTTGAGGATGATGTTGGCCAGCTCGGTCAGCATCACCTCTTCCGCCGGGGTAATGGCCCTGCCGCTGGGGAAAGAATGGCCGGTGAAGCACTTGGAGACGTAGCCGATGTTGGCCGGGTCGAAGATCATGGCCGAGGTTATCGTCGCCGGGCCTTCCAGGGAAATGTAGACGGCGGAGGCCGGGTTTTTAAAGTCGTGCGCGGACAGGGCGTCTTTGATGGAGCCGTACGAGACCTTAACGCCCTCCACCTGCCAGGTGCCGGCGGAGACGCGGGAGATGCGCTGCAGGCACTTGGCCACGCTCAGCGAGGCCAGGCTTTCAAGGGCTATGCTCGGATGTTGTTCCATCTTCTCAGGGCAGGTTTTTGAGCAGCGTTTCAAGTTCTTCGTACATGAAGGGCTTATGCAGCACGCCGGCCGCGCCCTTTTCCTTAAGCTCGCGGCTTATGATGTCCTGCTGCACCGCCGTAACCATGACGATCTGGGGGGAGGGGTCTATAGCCTTCAGGTCTTCAAGCACCTGCAGGCCGTTCTTGCCGGGCATGATGAGGTCGAGGAGCACCAGTTCGGGGCGGTGCGCGGTGAATTCCCTGACCGCCTCGTCGCCGTCGCCGGCTTCCCCGGTCACCTCGTGGCCCATCTCGGTCAGGAGGTCTTTTATCATGCTCCTGGTCATTACATTGTCGTCTACGATAAGTACTTTCATATGGATCTCCCTGAGGCCTCTCCCTAACGCTTCATTTATGATATAAAAAAAACGCGCCCGGCCGCTTACCGGAAGTAATGCTTCAGCGCCAGCA
The DNA here is from genome assembly GCA_001799735.1 of Elusimicrobia bacterium GWB2_63_22. Lineage (GTDB taxonomy): Bacteria > Elusimicrobiota > Elusimicrobia > Elusimicrobiales > UBA9959 > UBA9959. Next base: position 62,746 of record MGUA01000011.1, read on the forward strand.
GCGGCCGGCGCAGCAGCATCCGCGGCCCGGCGTAGCGCATCACCGCGCGTATCTGCGCCCGCCGTTCCGGCGAGTAGCAGTGAACGGGGCAGGCCCTGCAGGCCGGTTTGGGGTCGCGCGGGCAGCGCTGCAGCCGCTCGCGCGAGTAGGCCAGCAGCTCCCCGCAAGCCCGGCAAAGCCCCCGGCCTCCGTGCCTGCCGCGGCAGTAGAGGCCGATCATCAGTTCCAGGGTCTGCAGTTCCCCTTCCAGGTCTTTGCGCACAACCACATTATATTTAAAATAGCCCGCGGTTCTTTTAGTAGAATTTAAGCGGGGAAGAAAAATGCCGGTCAACTACAGACGCTCAAAGAGGAACAACCATAACGCGACCATAGAAATATTCGGCCCGGAAGGCCGGCTGCTGGGTTTTGGCCGGCTGGCGGAGTATTCTAAAACCGGCGCCTCCTTTCAGGCCGAGGCGCACCTGCTGGAGGGGGAACTGGTGCGGTTGCGCATCAGGATCTTCGAGCAGGGCATCCTGGACGTTACCGCCAGGATAATCTGGCGCCGCCCGGAAAAGAACGGAATTCTGGTAGGTGTAAAATTCGAAACCGTCACCCGCAACACCTCCACGGGTTCACTGTAAACGTGGATTCAGCGGCGCCGGGGGCAGTTCCTTCCCCGAGCCCCTTGGGGAAGAGGGGGCCCCGCTTAATTTCCCGCGGGGGGGAAACCGCGCAACGGTTTCCCTGCGGCAAGCCGGGGCTCGGGGAAGGAACTGCCCCCGGTGTCGACTAGAGTGGTGCGTGTATGGATAAAAATATAGCCGCGAGGGAGATAATGCTGCTGGCCGCCGTGGGCGAGGCCAGGGAGGCCGCGGCGCGCGCCGGCATAGAGCTGGTCCCCCTCAAAGGCGCCGCCCTGCTGGAGCTCGGCGTCTACCAGCCCGGCGAGCGCGGCATGAGCGACGCCGACCTGCTGCTGCGCCCCGGCGACCTGGACGCTTTCGAGGGGATACTGGCGGGGCTCGGCTACAGTCCCATGCCCAATAGCGCCGACGCCTGGGTGCGCCCCTCCCCCGGAGAGGCCCCGCCCGTCCTGCTGGACCTGCACACCGGCCTCTGGCACATAAAGAACACCGGCGAACTTTTTGACTGGGGCCTGGAGCCGGGCCCCTGCGGCCTCGCCCTTAACCTCGCCGACCTCTTCCTGCACGCCGCCGCCCACCCGCTGCTGCACCACGGCGAGCTCACCCCGCGCGCCCTGGAGGATTGCGCCCGCATAGCCGCGCGCGCCCCGGGGGACGGGAGTAAATTCTGGGCGCAGGTGGCCCGCAAGGCCGGCGTCTACGGCCTGCGGCCCGTGGTCTGGCCCGTCATAAAGCGGCTCGCCCCGGGAGAGAAGTTCAGCCGGCCCCTGGAACCCCGCGGCCTGGAAAAGATAAAGGCGGCCTTCTTTGAGAAAGCCGCCAGGAAATATTCCGGCCCGCTGGAGTACCTGCTGCCGGTCCTGCACCGTCCCGGCCTGCTGGCCAGGTACGTCGTGCCTGATAAAAAATTCATGCTGCGCCGCTACGGCTCGGCTTCCGCAGCGCGCTACCTGCTGCGCCCCCTAGGCCTGCTTTACTCCGCTCTCAGGAAGCGCTAGGCCGCGCACCAGCGTCACCATCTTCAGGATATTCTCCAGCCGCTCCAGCCCGGGCGGCCTGACCACAAAATCGAAAGCCCCTTCCCGCACCGCCTTGGCGGCCATGTCGGCGTTGTCGAGGCCGGTGATAAGTATCACGCAGGCGTCCGGGTTCTTCTGCAGGGCCTTGAAAGAGAATTCCACGCCGGAAGCCCCGCGCAGGTAGATGTCGGTTATCACCACGTCGAAAGGCGTTTCGTCCAGCAGCGCCCTGGCCTTTTCCGCGTCCGCAAGCCGGGTGACCTCGAACTGGGGAAAAGCGGCCAGGATCGCGTCCACGCGCTCTATGACGTAGCCTTCGTCCTCTATAAAGAGCAGTTGTTTTTTGTCTGACATAGTTGTTTTAAGGCGCTACCAGTTCACCCACCAGCGGGCCAGCTCCAGCCTGGCGGCGAACTTGGGGTTTCGTTCCTGTATTTCAGCGAGGCTTGCCGAGCCTTCTATGGCGGTCAGCGGGTATTCCATCAGGTCCAGGGTCTGCGCCGGGGCCGCCGCAAAATCCTCGGTCAGGAGCACCTCCACGAGCGGGCGGGTGAGGGAGCCCTTGTTAAGCCTTATGACGCGGGCGATCTCGCCGGTAGAGAGGACTACCAGGGACTGCGGCGGGTAGATGGAGAGGGCAGAGATCAGGTGCCTGACCGCGGCGCAGTCGAAACCGCGGCCTTCGCATTCGATCAGGTCCTTCACTACTTCCGGCGGCTCCAGCGCTTCGCGCCAGGCCCTGGGGTGCGTCATCGCCTCGTACACGTCGGCTATGCCGATAAGCTGGGCCAGCGGGTCCAGGTCCTCTTTGGAGAAGCGGCGCGGGTAGCCGGACCCGTCCAGCCGCTCATGCACCTGCAGCAGGATCTTTTTAGCCCGGTCCTTGATGCGGTAATCTATATCCACTATCCGGTCCAGCTTTTCCGCGCCGGCTTCGGCGTGTTGCGTTATCCTGGAAAATTCCTCTTCCGTCAGGCGGCCCTCCCGGTTGTAGAGGTCCGCGTAGCCGGTCATGCCTATGTCGTGGGCCATGGCGCAGAAGCCGAGCAGCCTCAGCTCCGAGGCCTCCAGGCCCGCGGCCAGGCCCAGGGCCAGGGCTATGATCGCCGTATTGGCCGAGTGCGCTTTAAGATAGTCGTCGGCCGTGGAGTGGGCCACGTAGTTGAGGAGGACCGGGTTCTCCCTGAGGGTCTCGGCCGCCAGGTCGCAGGAGCGCGCCACGGCCTCGTATTTCTCCGTGTAGGCCTGGTCGGCGCCCTTAAGCAGCTCCCCCGCCTGTTCCACCAGGCGGGAATAGAGCGCCCTGGCCGCTCCGTCCTGGTCCCTGAAGGGGGGCAGCGGTTTGGGCGCGGACCTGGGCTCCTTGCGGGACGCTGGCTTGTACGCCCCGGAATGTTTTTTAATGGCCTCCTGCCTGTCCGCCACGGGCGGGACGGTCTCCGGCCGCGGGGCGGCGGGTTCGGCCGCAATGACGGCGGCCGGAGGGGCTTCCTGCAGCTTTGGCTCTTCGGGCGCGGGTTCCCGGCGCGCGGGCGCCCTGGGGGGCGGCTCCTTCCGCTCGGACTCGGCCTTGGTTCTTTTTAGATCGGAAAAACGCATATTAAAAGTATAGCGGAACGGGGTTAAGAAATGATTGCGGAAAGATTAAGAGGTTCCGCGGGGGGGAGGGGGGCGGTCAGAGCGTTTTTTCGTACAGCCGGTACTTGCGGTACAGTTCCCCGCCCAGGCTCTCTATGGTGCCGTTGATCAACTTATTGTCTTCGAGTGTCCAGGACATCTCGCCGTATTCCCAGCCGAGCTTTTTCGCGGAGAGGATGGCCTGCTTTATCAGCAGCAGTTCCAGGCCCTTGCCCCGGAATTCCTTTTTAACTCCCAGCGTCAGCATGCGGCCGCGGTTGAGCTTGCGCGAGAAGCGGTAAAGGAAAGGCAGCAGGTTAAGCGGGGTGAGCGCGCCTCCGGTCTCTTTGAGAGCTATGTTGAAGTCCGGCAGGATGAGGCAGAACCCGGCCGGCTTGCCCTCGAAGCGGGTGAAGATCATGTACTCCGGCTTGAGCATCGGCTTGAGCGCCGCCGCCAGGTCGTCCATCTCTTCGGCGGTCATGGGCACGAAGCCCCAGTTCTTTTCCCAGGCCGAATTGTAGATGTCCTTGACCTCGTCTATGGCCGCGCCGATGTTCTTCACGTCGGCGAAATGCACCGTCACCTTGCCGTCGCGGTTCATGCGGGCGAGGATCTTGTCGAAGCGCTCGGGGAAGGCGGCCGAGGTGTAGTACCGGTAGGCGTAGAGGTCCTTTGCCTTGGTGAAGCCCGCGGCTTCGGCCAGCTCCAGGTAATAGGGCGGGTTGTACGGCATCATCACCATCGGCGGGAGGTCGAAATTCTCGGAGAGCATGCCGCAGGTCTCGTTGGTGGAAGGGTTGACCGGGCCCAGGGCCGAGTCCATCCCCTTGCCCTTAAGCCAGGTCCCCGCGGCCGCAAACAGGGCGCGGGCGGCATCCTTGTCGTTGGCGCAGTCGAAAAAGCCGAAGAAACCTGTCCGGTCGGAATGAAAATTATTATGGGCCTGGTTGACGATGGCGGCTATGCGGCCGGCGGGGCGGCCGTCCCGGTAGGCCATGAACAGGCGGCGCTCGGCGTGGCGCCAGAAAGGGTGCCCGGTCTCCAGCAGGTGGCGCACGTCCTTCTTCAGGTCGCCGGCCCAGTGCGGGTGGTCTTTAAACAGGACATAGGGGTAGTCTATGAAAGCGCCGAGGTCCTTCTCGGCGGTTACCCGGATTTCTAAAGGCATAAATTTTACGGCTTTGCGGGGCCCGGCTATTTTACCAGGGCCGAGGTTTTCTTTTTAAGGACTTTCTTGATGCAGGTCTCAAAGATGTCCAGCGCGCGGTCGAGCTGTTCGCGGGTGTGGGTGGCGGTGGCCACCACGCGCAGCATGGCGCGCTTGGGGGGCACCGCGGGGCTCACTACCGGGTTGGTGAACAGGCCGTTGTCGTAGAGCATGCGCCAGAGCATGAAAGTCTTTTCGTTGTCGCCTATGATGACCGGGATGATGGGGGTGGCGGTCTCGCCGGTGTTGAGCCCCATGGCCTTGAAGCGCTTCATCAGGTAGGCGGCGTTGTCCCACAGCTTTTTGATGCGCTGGGGGTCTTCCTCTATGATGTCGAGGGCCTTGGAGATGGCGGCCACGGACGCCGGCGGCAGGGCCGCCGAGAAGATCATGGAGCGGGACATGTGCTTGACGTAATGGATGATGTCCTCGTCGCCTACCGCGAAACCGCCTACGGAGGCGAGGGACTTGGAACAGGTGCCGACCACCAGGTCCACGTCTTTGCGGGTCAGGCCGAAATACTCGCTGGTGCCGCGGCCGTGCTTGCCGAGGACCCCGGTGGCGTGCGCGTCGTCCACCATCAGGCGGGCGCCGTGCCGGCGGCAGACCTTGGAAATTTCGGGGATGGGGGCGATGTCGCCCTCCATGGAGAAGACGCCGTCCACTATCACGAGCTTGCCGTGGCCGGGGCCTATTTCTTTGAGCACCCTTTCCAGGTCGGCCGGGTTATTATGCTTGAAGCGGCGCAGTTCGCCGTGGGAGAGGCGGCAGCCGTCGAGGATGCTGGCATGGTTGAGCTTGTCGACAATGGCGAAATCGCCTTTGCCCACCAGGGCCGAGACCACGCCCAGGTTCATCTGGTAGCCGGTGGCGTAAATGAGGGCGGCTTCGCGGCCTTTGAATTTGGCCAGCTTGGTTTCCAGTTCGGTGTGCAGGATGGTGTTGCCGTTGAGGAAGCGGCTGCCTGCCACGCCGGTGCCGAATTTATTCACTGCGTCTATGGCGGCCTTCTTCATGCGCGGGTCGTTGGCCAGCCCCAGATAGTTGTTGGAGCCGAACATGATGAACTTCTTGCCCTTGATAGTGATCTCGGGGGCCTGCTCGGACTCAAGTTCCTTGAAATAAGGGTAGATGCCTGAGGCTATGAGTTGCTTTACAATGTGGAAATTGCGGCACTTGTCGAAAATGTCGGTCATATTATCCTGATATTTTATTATATTGGGGGGCTGTTTAGGCTAAAATAATGCTCAATTCTTGAGCTTTCTGGCCAGGGCGGTGGTGGAGCGGCCTTTGAGCAGTGGCACCAGGGCCACCCTGCCGGCAAATTCGGCTCCGACCACGGCGGTGCCGCGGTAATCGGCCCCTTTTACAAGGATGTCGGGGCGCAGGGCCTTTATCAGTTTCAGGGGCGTCTCCTCGCCGAACACTACCACGGCGTCCACGGCCTGCAGCGCGGCCAGCACCAGGGCGCGGTCCCGCACCCCGTTTATGGGCCGCGAGGGGCCCTTCAGCCTGCGCACCGAGGCGTCGGAGTTGAGGCCTAGGAACAGGAAATCTCCGAAGGAGCGGGCCTTTTCAAGGGAGTAGATATGCCCGGCATGCAGCAGGTCGAAGCAGCCGTTGGTGAAAACGGCCCTTTTGCCGGCTTTTTTCAGGGCCGCGCGCAGGGCCGCGGCCTTTTTTAAAGAAACTATCTTTCCTGCCGTCCTCATCAGGCGGCCTTTACGGGTTCGGCCGGGGCGAGCAGGCGTTCCATGAAGCCGGTGTCGGTCCGGCCGGCCTTGAATTCCGGGCTGTCGACTATCAGCTGGTGGGCGTCTATGGTGGTCTTCACGCCTTTCACCATGAACTCTGCCAGGGCGCGGCGCGAGCGCTCCACCGCCATCTCGCGGGTGGGGGCCCAGACTATGAGCTTGGCCAGCATGCTGTCGTAATAGATGGGCAGGTTGTAACCGGAGTAAACGTGGGTGTCCACGCGGATGCCGGGGCCGCCGGGCAGCATCCACTCCTCGATGCGGCCCACGGAGGGCGCGAAGTTGCGGCTGAAATCCTCGGCGTTGATGCGGTGCTCTATTGAATGGCCCGTGAGGGGCACGGTGTGGCCGCCGGTGTAGGTGAGCTTCTCGCCGGAGGCCGCCAGCAGCTGCTCGCGCACCAGGTCGAAGCCGGTCACGCACTCGGTGACCGGGTGCTCCACCTGCAGGCGGGTATTCACTTCCATGAAATAGAACTCGCCGGTCTGGGTGAGCAGGAATTCCACGGTGCCCACGCCTACGTACTTGGCGGCCTCGGCCAGGTCCACCGCGGCCTTCTCCAGCTTGGCGCGCAGTTTCTGATCCACGGCGGGAGAAGGGGTCTCCTCCACCAGCTTCTGGTGGCGGCGCTGGATGGAGCAGTCGCGCTCCGGGAAAGCTATAACGTTGCCGTGCATGTCGCGGGCGAACTGCACCTCTATGTGGCGGGGCAGCTCGATGTATTTCTCAAAATAGACTTCGCCGTTGCCGAAGGCGGCTTTGGCCTCGCTGGAGGCCATGTTCATTTCGTTGGCCAACTGGGCGGCCTCGCGCACGATGCGGATACCTTTGCCGCCGCCGCCGGCGGCCGCCTTGATCATGATGGGGAAGCCGATCTTGGCCGCCGCGGCGGCCGCTTCCTTTACTGAGACGCAGTCCTTGGTGCCGGGCGTCACGGGCACGCCGGCCTTGGTCGCCATCTTGCGGGCCTCGGACTTGTGGCCGAGCTGCTGTATTGATTTGGGGGAGGGCCCGATGAAGGTGATGCCGTTGTCGCGGCAGGCGGCGGAGAAGTCGGCGTTCTCGGAGAGGAAACCGTAGCCGGGGTGGATGGCGTCCGCGCCGGTGACCTTGGCGGCGGAGATGATGGCCGGGATGCTGAGGTAGCTGTCCTTGGCCATGGCCGGCCCTATGCAGACGGCCTCGTCGGCCAGGCGCACGTGCAGCGAGGAGCGGTCGGCCTCGGAGTAGACGGCCACGGACTCAACGCCCAGCTCGCGCAGGGTGCGGATGACGCGCACGGCTATTTCGCCGCGGTTGGCGATCAGAACTTTCTTGAACATATATCCTCCAGAAAATTAAGCTCTTCAGGCTGCCTAGTTGGCCGGCCGCGGCTGCGCCCCGGGGGGCGGCGTGGGGGCCGGGGCTTTTTCCACCTTGGCTTTCCCGTTCCAAAGATTTATCAGGAAAATGTAGACGTTCTGCGCTTCGGTCCTGTTGGCCTGCGGGTTGAAGCTTTCCTGGCGCAGGAAGACCCTGTATTCGGGGCCGCCCACGTGCACGGCCAGCCACTGGTCCTTGGGCATCATCCTGGCGTTCTTGGCGCCCAGGCGGGCCTTAAGGGCTTCCAGCTGGCGGCGCCGGGTTTCCAGGATGGGCGGCATGTCCGGCTGGAAACGGGATTTCTGCGCGAACACTACGGCCTCTTCGCGCGCTCCGCCGCTGAGGTAGAGCATGCGCTTCTTGGCGTCTTCCCTGGCCGGGCCCTGCGTGCAGAGCACGTCGGCTTTCATGACGTCCTGCAGGGCCCTGTCGTAATCTTTAAGGTTAACGTAGGCGTCGGCGCGGTTGAGGTAGAGCGGGCAATGCTCTTTAGCGGTCAGCCCGGGCCATTTCATCAGCTTCTCGTATTCGCTCAGGGCCACCCTGTCGCGCTGCAGGTAGCGCAGGCTGTCGGCGTAATACGAGTTGAACCAGAATAGCTCTTCGCTGGAGTAGCCCACCGGGTAGGTGGCCGCCAGGTCCACGGTGCGCTTGCAGGATTCGGCGGACTTCTCGTAGAGGCCCATAAAGAACTCCGCGGCGCACAGGTAGCCGGAAGAACGCGGGTCCACGGGGTCGGTCAGATACAGCTTCTGCGCCAGGAACAGCGCCTGCGGGAAATCCTGGCGGTTAAGGGCCTCGTCTATCGGGTGGAAGAGGACGAAGATATACGGGCGGGTCCAGCGGCCGTGCTCGTTTATGAAGGAGATGTAATCCTGCTTCCACTCGCCTTCGCCTTCCTTGAGCTGGTAGGTCACCATGGCGGCTTCCTTGCCCATCTTGAAGATCTGCACGTCCTTGAACTGCCAGGCCGGGGCCTTGGCGTAGTACTCGCGGCTGTTCTTTACGTAACTGTCCTGCGCGATCGAGGCCTTTGAATTAGTGGAGAGCAGGGTATAGGCCTTCTCGAACTTGCCCTGGGAGATGTCGGTCAGGTAGGACTTGGCGGTCATCAGCAGGCGCAGGCGCGGTATGGACGGCGCCACTATCAGGTAGACGATGGCAAGCAGCACTCCGACGAGGAGGATGGTCACTGCCGGGCCGGTCAGGCGCCTGGCCAGGCCGGGCCGCAGGGCCGGGCCGGAGTCGCGCCTGAGGCGGGCCGAGTCGGGGCTGAAAGGGCTGGTGGCCGAGTTCGGGCCGGGCGCTTTGGCGCCGGGCGGCAAGGCCGGCCTGGGGGGCTGTGCGGGCTGCGGCGCCTGCGGGGCCGGCGCCTGGGGAGCGGCGTGCTGTTCCGGGGGCTTGCTGCGGAAAGAGGTGGCCCTTTCGTTCACCGTGTCCTGGATGGATTCCATCTCCAGCTTGAACGGCTCGGGGCTCCCGGCCTGCGCCGGCTTTCCGGGCGGCGGCGGGGGCAGGTCCGATTTGGGAGGCGGCTGCAGCGACAGGAGGGCGCCGCACTGGTCGCAGTAATTCTTCTCGACGGCATTGCCGAAGCTGCAGTCGCCGCAGACCTTTTCCAGGCGGGCGCCGCATTTAAGGCAGGTGTCCCCCAGCATGTTCGGCAGGTAGCCGCACTTGGGGCACTTTATTACTGATTGCTTCGGCGTCATCGGTTACCTGGGCTCGAAGAAGAAGAGGGGCTGGCCGTATTCCACCGGTTTGCCGTCTTCTATGGAGATGATCTTGAGCAGGCCGTTGGACGGCGCCGTTACGCTCTTGAAATCTTTGCCCACTTCCACCACGCCGAGCTCCTGGCCGCTCTTCACGGAGGACCCTTCTTTCAGGTGGTTCGTCTTGCCCGGGCGGGCGAAGCGGAAGATGCCGATGGACGGCGAGAGCACCGGCTCCATGGAGGAGGCGATGGCCGCGCTGTGCTCGGGGGAATTGTTGAGTTTGAGGCTTATCTTGTCGTCGCCGCTCCTCCAGGTTATCTCCTCGAGGTCGGTGGTTTCCATCCATTTAGTCAGTTTGGTCAATGTTTTTACGTCCATAGTACCTCCGTAAATTTTAAAGTCCAGCTTCCGACGGGTCAAAGGCCAGCGGCAGCATCTTGCCGGCCGTGGTGATGGTGATCTTTTCCTTCCGTTCCAGCGGCTGCCAGTCCAGGTAGATCATCTCGGCGTCTTTGTCCGCGAATTCTATTATCACCTGCCGGCAGGCGCCGCAGGGGCGAGCCGACTTGGCGGCCACGCAGAGGGCCTTTATCCGCTTTTCGCCGTGGCTGACGGCCTTGAAGATGGCCACTCTCTCGGCGCAGATCGCGAGGCCGAAGGAGGCGTTCTCCACGTTGCAGCCGGAATAGATGCGGCCGGATTCCGTGAGCACCGCCGCCCCTACGGGGTAGCGGGAGTAAGGGCAGTAGGCTTTTTTCTGGGCCGATTTCGCGGCCTCCATCAGCTTCCTGCGCATGGCGTTGATGGCGCTGGTCTTACGTTTCTTTGCCGTAGTCTTGGCCATTTTACCCCTCCAGTATGAGCTTCAGTTTCTTGTACGTCGCGGCCGGAAAGTTCTCCCTGTGCGTGAGCAGCGAGTTCTTGATGTACTCGGGGCAGCCGCCGCGGCAGCCGGCCTTGGCCACCAGCGGGATGATCTTTACGAGCAGGCGGCGGATATTGTGGATGTTCTTGGTCATGGTCTCGGAGACCTTGTGCTGGTCCACTTCCTCGCCTTCCTTCCAGCAGTCGTAGTCGGTGACCAGGGAGACCGGCGCGTAGTGGAAGCCGGCCTCGCGGGCGAGCTTGGCCTCGGTGGCCATGGTCATGCCGATGATGGAGTAGCCCATCTTGCGGTGGAAATTGGATTCCGCCTTGGTGGAGAAGCCGGGGCCTTCCATGCAGCAGTAGGTGCCGCCCTTGTGGGCCTTGATGCCGAGCTTCACAGCTTCTTTATACATCATGTCCGAGATGTTCATGCAGAACGGCTCGGCCAGCGGCACGTGGCCCACTATGCCGTTGCCGAAGAAGGTGGAGGGGCGGCCCTTGGTCTGGTCCACGAACTGGTCGGGGAACACGAAATGGGTGGGGGGCAGCTCCTGGCGCAGGGAGCCGACGGCGCTGGCCGAGATGATGGTTTTTACGCCTATGGACTTGAGGGCCCACATGTTGGCGCGCTGGTTGATCTCGCCGGGGAGCATGGCGTGCCGGCGGCCGTGCCGGGGGAGGAAAGCGACTTTAATGCCGGCGAGGGTGCCGAGAATGATGTTGTCGGAGGGGCTGCCGAACGGGGTCTTGACCTTTATTTCCCTTACGCCCTTGAGTTCTTCCATGGCGTAAAGCCCGGTTCCGCCAATAACGCCTATTTCCGCCAGTACCTTGTTCGCCATTATCTCTCCTAAGCCTTATTTGATCTGGTCTTGTCTGGCAGAAGGCCCGGAAAGGGGCATGCCGCCATTATTAAGTATTTTATAATAATAAGAAGCAAAAAACACCATAAATACCTAAAAAATCGCCCGCTGGCGGCCAGGCGCGGCTCTTAATATTTTCCAATGAAACTATTATTTTCTCCTGAAAATATTTCCTATGAATTCCCTGTGGGTTTTTGCCTTGAGGGCGCTGGCATAAAAAATGCTCTGTATTGGCGCAGGCTTAAAAACAATGTCAGGGAGAAATATAGATATGAAAAAAGCGATAATAGCGGTTTTCTCGGTACTTGCTGTGGCCTCCGCTGCCGGGGCGCAGGAGACCGGCTGGAATTTTGAAGGGCGCGGCGCGGCTGTGCCTATGCCCGTGATGGAGCGGGCCGTAACGCCGCAGCGCCTTGTGAGCATGGACGGGATGAGCGAAGAAAAGCTGGGCGCGCTCCTGAAAAAAGCGGCCCGGAGCCAGAACAAGAGCACCATTACCTGTTCCTTCGCCGGGCCCATAAACCTGGGCGACATGGTCTGCGGCTCCGAATGCTGCCTGGTGGACATGGACGGAGATGGTGAAGGGGATACGACTGATTGCCATCTCATAGAACCCTGCTTCCCGGTCGAGAAGCCCGACACCAAGGCCGCCGGCAAGAAAAAGGCCAACCCGGTGACAGGCCTTGTCAGCGCTTTAAAGAAAGCCGGCAAGACCCGCGGGCCCTACGAGGACTGCATAAACTACTGCATAGACGCCTGGCAGGACTGCAACGGGGACAAATGCGGCGACGATTACCAGCGGTGCATAAACGTCTGCGACAACGTGGTCAATAAGCCGTAAGCTCCGATCCGTAAAAAAGAGCCGCGCCCCGGCAGGGCGCGGCTCTTTTTGCTTTTAACCCGCCGGTTTTGCCCGGGAGGCTGCCGCACGTTGCTTACGGCAGGTATCAATAGTATAATTCGAAATTATGAGCACTCTTTTTTCAGATACTCTGATCGGCCAGCGCAAAACCGCGGGTTTCAGTACCGCCTACCGCTTCTATCACGACAACGGCGGCAAGCCGGTCCTGACTTTTTCCTATCGGAAATACCTGCTGTTCGAACAGGGGGAGGCGCTGCCCTCCCCCGAAGTGCTGAGGCGTCTTTCGCTGGCGCTGAAGCTGATCCCGCAAAGCCCCGCCGCCGGCAAACTGGCCGCGGCCTGGCTGAAGACCCTGGCCGGTGAGGAAACCTATGGCGCCGTCTTCGAGCCTTTTGTTGTGGTGAAGGCCTCGGAAGGCATGACCCCCCTGCACAACGCCATGGGCAAAATACTGAAGCGGCATCCGGTCTCGGTGAATGAGGCGCAGGTGCTGCTCGCCAGTTACGACCATTACCGGGCCTTCCTCTTCCTTGAAAATGAAGCCAGCCCGCTTTCGCCGGCCGCTTTCGGAAAGATCCTGGGCCTGAAGGAGCGGGACGCCGCTAAAATACTCTCGGATTTCGCCAAGGCCGGCCTGGTAAAGAAGAGCAGGAGCGGCGCCTATGTCTGCGAACTTTCCAACGAGGTCCTTGAACTGCCCCGCGCGGAGATACTGCCGCCGGGCCTTAACGATAAAATGCGCGAGTACCAGGCCAAAATGCTGGCCTCGGGCAAACTGGCCTGGCGCAGAATGAAAACGCTGCGCGCCGACGCGGTGGAGCTGGCTGGCTTTTACCCGCTCCTCTCCCTCAACATGTCCGCCGCCTCGGCCTACGAGATAGAAGAGAAAACCAAAAATTCCGCCGTTTTCGCTATAGAGAGCCGGGTTGTAAAACTATTCGACTTCTAACCGGCACGCCCTGGATCCGCGCTTATCTGGCCTGGAAAGCCTTCGCGAAGGCCTGCGCTTCGCAGCTGAAGCTGTCGCAGGAGAGGATAACGGATTTGACGGCGAAGCAGGCAAGGTAGCCGGCTGCCCGGCACTCGGCCACGGCGGCCTCTTCGGCCAGCTTCCTGGCGCCCAGGCGTTCCACTTCGTTGAAGCCGCCGTAAATATTTCTCTGGCTGGGGACCAGCAGGGTCGCGCTGAAGTTCGCCTTTAAAACCGGGACGGCGGTCCTGGCCTCGGCGGCGGCCGTAATGGAGCCGAGAACGGGGCTGACGTTCGTTACCCTTGATCCCACCGCAACGCAGACGCCGTCCGCCATCTGATTCTCGCACTTCAGCACCGCGGCCTCTTCGGCGGTCTTCCTGGCGCCCAGCTGCGCAAGCGCGTTCACCTTTACCGGATACCACGCCATCTCCGCCTTGAACAATTCCGGGGTTTCGGCCTGCGCGGCCGCCGCGCCCGCGGGAACCGCGGGCGCGGCTGCGCTTTCCGCCGTCAGTTTAGCGGAATAGTCCCTGAGCGTGTCCAAAGAGCCTTCTCCGGCGCGGGCCGCAGTTCCGGTCGCAGCTATCAGCAGTATGGTTATAAGCGCTTTCTTCATAATTTTTCCTCCCTGAGTCTGTCGCAGCCTTCTTTTCTGTCGCTCCGTGGCTGCCATGATAATAGGATAGCTGCTCCGCCGACGCTCTGCCTGAGGCGCAAGTGCCAATTTTCGGGACGGTATGCTCAGGCCGAAAACTGGCACCGGAACCTGGCATTTAATGCGCCCTCGCGGCGCTACTTGGCGACCGCTACCGAGACCTTGAAGTCGAACAGCTGCCCGCCGCGGGCCGCCAATTCTTTCTTCAGGTCGTCGGCAACTTTGGCGTTGCCGCCGGGCTGGCCGTCCTTGGCCGGTCCCACCAGGATGGTCATTTGGGTCCCTTCCGCGGCGAAGGTCACCGGAACGCCGTATCTGGCGGAGATGCCGCTGAAGCAATTACCCAGAGTGCTCTGCGCTTCCTCGCTAGTCATGTCCGAAGGGTAGATCCCGTCCAGCGCGGAGCAGGCCTCGACGCTCATAAAGGCAGTGTTGCTTTTCACGGAGGCGCCGCGGTCAGCCGCGGGGCGCAGGCCGGAGCAAGCGATGTTCGTGTCGGTCTTCCAGCCGAAAGCCCGCTTTACGTCGCCGCGCACGCTCACTCCGGACAGCCCGCTGGTCAGGTTCAGCACGGCCTCTCCCCGGGTATAGTAGCCGCCATTGGGGTGCTCGCCGCAGGACAGCTTTACGGAACCGTCGCCCTGCCGGTAAACCGCGGCCGGATCGCAGAAAGCGGTGATCTCGCCGCTTTTTAGGTCCTTACCCAGCCAAAGAAAAGCCTGCTGGCCGCCGGCCTCCCTTACATATATAAGATTGCCGTTGCGGCGTTCCTCCACGGTGGCCTCGCAACCTTCCGCGTTGCGGTATAGCCGGGTCTCGAAGGCCTTGGCCACCGGCCCGGGGGCGGGTTCCTGTATGCTGGAAACCAGGGCTTCACCGTCCTGTACCGAGCCTGCCAGGTCTTTAAAGACAGGGCCGCCCGCCAGGGCCGAACCCGCCGCCGCCATCAGTACCGCTGCCGCTAGTGTTATGTTTTTCATTTACTGTCTCCTTTGTTTTCTTCCGCCTCTTTTGCCGGCGGTCCGCTTTTGTTCTACCAATAGGATAGCAGCGCGCACGGCTCCTCCACATGAGGCGCAAGTGCCAATTTTGGGGACGGTGGGCTTAGGTCGGGGGTTGGAACCGGAACCTGGTATTTAATGCGCTTTCGCGGCGCTACCGGTTAAATCTTGGGGGGATAAAAAAGAGCCGCGCCCGGGTGGAGGGCGCGGCTCGTTTGCGTTCTGCCCGGAGGCTAATTAAGCCAATCCTTGACTACGTGGCCGGAAACGGCGCTTATGGCCTCTCCCGATTCCACACCGGCCATGCGTACATTCAGCTCCAGTTTGTTCCCCGGCAATTCGGTCATAGTGCCGATAACTATCAGGTCCGCGCCCAGCAGGCTGCCCAGCTTTTTGGCGGAAGCCTGGTCAATGGCGCCCGCGTTCTGCAGCCGCAATTCGCCCAGAACTTTCTGTATCTCCTTGCGCTCCACCACTTTCAGCCTCTTCGTCTTTATCAGTTCGGTGGTGACGCGCTCGGCGACCACGTTGCCGTCCGTAGAAACCCGTCCGTCGGCGTAGGAAAAGCCCGCCACGGCGATGGTCTTGCCGCCGCCGCCGTAGTCCTTCAGCAGCGCGCCCACTATGGGGCCGTACTCGCCGGCGTTCCTGGCGGTGCCTGTGGTCAGCCCCAGCCGGGCGGAGATGGCCGACTTGATAAGCTGGGCCACTACAGTGTGCCCGCGCTTCTCGGCGACCTGCAGCGGCGAGCCCTCGTCGCCGTCCGGCTGGCTGTAGCGCCCGCTCACACAGCGGCCGGGCCGCGGGTCGGGGTCGGCCCCGTGCTCGAGCAGCAGCTGCACCATGGAGGCTTGACCCTTGCAGGCCGCGTACATCAGCGGGGTGCCGTTGTAGGATTCATGCCCCAGACTTGTTATTGAAGCCTCGGCGTTGGGGTCGGCCCCGTGCCCGAGCAGGTACTTGGCGACTTCCAGGCGGGAGTAGATGACGGCCTGGTGCAGCGCCGTTTCGTTGGCGTAGAGGTTTGTGCGCTCGTTGGGGTCCGTGCCCGAGGCCAGCAGCGCCTGCACGCGCGCCAGGTCGCCCCGGCCGGCCGCATTGTAGATCGCCGGCGCCGCGCAGCCGCAGCCCAACGCCGCCAGCAGAAGCAGTAAATATTTTTTCATCAGGCCTAATCCTTGTCCGGGCGCTAAGAAGAGCGCGGCCGGGTTTCAATATTATAAACAAATTCCTTCGATTAAAATGAGAAAGCCGCGCAACTGGCGCGGCTCTCTCGTTTTGGGCTTTGAGATTAATTCTCGAAGCCGGGGTACATCGGGAAGCCGGCGCAGAGCTGCTTGACCTGCTCCTTTATCCCCTTCAGGGCCTTGTCGTCGGACGCGTGGGTTATCGCCTCGTCTATCAGGCCGGCCACTACGGTTATCTGCTTCTCCTTCATGCCGCGCGTGGTGATGGCCGGGGTGCCAAGGCGGATGCCGCTGGTGACCATAGGCTTCTGGGGGTCGAAGGGGATGGTGTTCTTGTTGACGGTTATCCCGGCTTTGTCCAGCGCCTTCTCGGCGTCGAGGCCGGTAATGTTCTTGGCGCGCAGGTCCACGCTCATCAGGTGGCAGTCGGTGCCTCCCGAGACGATGCGGTAGCCGCGGCCCTGCAGCTCGCGGGCGAGCTTGCGGGCGTTTTTCAGGACCTGGGTCTGGTATTCCTTGAACTTCGGGCTCATCGCCTCCTTGAAGCAGATGGCCTTGCCGGCGATGGCGTGCATCAGCGGGCCGCCCTGGTTGCCGGGGAAGTTGGTGCGGTCGACGTTCCGGGCGTAGCAGCCCTTGGAGAGGATCAGGCCGCCGCGGGGGCCCCGCAGGGTCTTGTGCGTCGTCGTGGTGACGATGTCGGCGTACTCCACCGGCGACGGGTAGATGCCGGCGGCTATGAGCCCGGCGTAATGGGCGATGTCGGTCACCAGGAAGCACTTCCAGGTGTCGGCGGCGCGCTTGATGCGGGCCCAGTCCCATTTGCGGGAGTAGTTGGAGGCGCCGGCCATAATGAGCTTGGGGCGGTGCTTCTCTATGAGCTTCTCCATCTCGACGTAGTCTATCAGCTCGGTCTCCTGGGAGACGTTCATGGTGATGATCTTGAAGTAGCGGCCGGAGAAGTTGAGCGGGTGGCCGTGGGAGAGGTGGCCGCCGTGGGAGAGGTTGAGGCCCATCACGGTGTCGCCGGGGTTGATGAGGGAAAGATAGGCCGCGATGTTGGCCTGGGTACCGGAGTGGGGCTGCACGTTGGCGTGCTCGGCGCCGAAAAGTTTCTTGGCGCGGTTGATGGCCAGCTGCTCGGCCACGTCCACGTGCTCGCAGCCGCCGTAGTAGCGCTTGCCGGGGTAGCCTTCGGCGTACTTGTTGGTGAGGACGGAGCCTAAGGCCTCGAGGACGGCCTTGGAGGTGTAGTTCTCGGAGGCGATGAGCTCCAGGTTGTTCTGCTGGCGCAGCACTTCGCCGCGCATGGCCTGGTAAAGCTGGGGGTCGTTCTTCTTGATCTCGTCGTACATGTTGGTCTCCTTTGTCTGCAGCGAAAGCGTAGGTTTATTTTACTTCTTTTTCAGCTTTTCAAGCGCCGCTTTGACGGCGGCTTTGATGAGTTTGAAGATCTCGAAATAGAAAAAATCGTCGCGGCCGTAGGGGTCGGCGATGTCGTCCCCGCCGAAGCCGGCGTATTCGATGAGCGTGCTGGTTTTCTTGGCGGCGCGCGGGTAACGGGCGATGATGCCGGCCTTATGGGCGGCCGTCATGGCCAGCACCAGGTCGTTGCTTTTTATCATTTTGCCGGTCAGCATGACGGGGACGTGCTTGAAATCTTTCACGCCCTCTTTAGCCAGCAGGCTGGCCACTATTTCCGGCTGGGGAATGTCTTTTTCGGCCGCGAGGCCGGCCGAGGAGAACCGCATTTTTAGAGCGCCTTCCCCGGCGAGCTTGGCCGCGTAATAGTGGGCCAGGACGCTGCGGCAGGTGTTGCCGGTGCAGACGAACAGGATTTTTTTCACGGCAGGCCCGCCATCGGGTCCGGGCCGGCGCCCTCTTCCTCTTCTTCTTTCGCGGCGGGCGGGCGCAGCAGCAGCACCACTTCGCCCTTTACCTCGCCGGCGGCGTCAATCTTGGCTATGGTCTCGTCGATCAGGCCGCCGGTCCATTCCTCGTAGATCTTGCTGATCTCGCGGGCCACTATGGCGGTGAGGCCGGGTCCGAACTCCTCCCGCGCCATGGCCAGGAATTTTTTAAGCCGGAAAGGAGATTCAAAAAGGATGACGGTCTTGTTCAGGGTGAAGGCGGCCGTGAGGGCTTTGACTATCTTGCCGCGCGAGCGCGGCAGGAAACCGAGGAAGATGAAGGAGTCCGCGGGCAGGCCGGAGCCGGCCGCGGCGGCGATGACGGCGGAGGGGCCGGGCAGCACGGTGACCTTGATGCCGGTCTGCCGGGCCAGCGCCACCAGTTTGCGGCCCGGGTCCGAGATGCAGGGGGAGCCGCCGTCGGTGACCAGCGCGGCGCTTTTGCCGCTGCGCAGCCAGGCCATCGCCCCGGCGACGGAGCGCTCGTCGTGCTCGTTGTAGCGGAAGAGTTTTTTCTGCAGGCCGAAATGGTTGAGGAGGTTGAGCGTGCGGCGGGTGTCCTCGCAGAACACGGCGTCGGCGTCCTTTAGCGTCTCCAGGGCGCGCAGGGTGATGTCTTTAAGGTTGCCTATCGGCGTGGGAACGATGGAGAGCACTTTACTTGTCCAGCGGCGGCCAGCCGGCGGTCTCCAGCTTGAGGAAGGCCTGCACCACCTGCGGGTCGAACTGGCGGCCGGCGCCCTTGGTGAGTTCGCTCTCGGCGATGTCGGTGCCCAGGGCCTTGCGGTACGGGCGGTCGCTGCGCATGGCGTCCCAGGCGTCTATGGTGGCCACTATGCGCGCGCCCAGCGGGATCTCCTCGCCTTTGAGGCCCTCGGGGTAGCCCATGCCGTTGAACCACTCCTGGTGGTACAGCACCATCTGGGCCACGGGCCCGAGGAAATGGATGGGGGACAGGATCTGGTAGCCGATGGCCGGGTGCTTCTTGATCTCGTCGTATTCTTCCGTCGTCAGCTTGCCCGGCTTGGAGAGGATGCCGCCGTCTATGCCGATCTTGCCGATGTCGTGCAGCAGCGCGGCGTATTCCACGTAGCGGATCATCTGCGCGGGCATGCGCAGCTCTTCGGCGAGGCGGCGGGCCTTCTGGCGGGCGCGGCCGGCGTGGTCGCCGGTGTAGGAGTCCTTGGCGTCTATCACGCGCG
>MGUA01000012.1:0-40280 GCA_001799735.1 Elusimicrobia bacterium GWB2_63_22
CCCAACATGGACGAGCTTATAGACAAGCAGCGCCTTGTGGCCGACATCCGCAAGATAGACGTGGCCGACCTTATGCACCGCCGGATAGTGAGCATAGATATGGGGTCAGTGCGCTCCGCTGTAGAGGGCAGGACCATACTTGTTACCGGCGCCGGCGGCACCATAGGCGGGGAGATCTGCCGGCAGGTTGCGGCGCTTGCTCCCGCTAAGGTTATACTGTTGGAAAACCACAATACCGCGCTGTTCTATATAGACAAAGAACTGCGTGAGCGCGGTTACGGCGGTTCTATTGTGGCCGTGCCGGGCGACGTGCGGGACGAATCTCTTTTAAAGAATGTTTTTGAAAAATTCCGCCCGGCCTGGGTGCTGCACGCGGCCGCGCATAAACACGTGGCGCTGATGGAAGATAATCCGCAGGAAGCCGTTAAAAACAATACGCTCGGCACCTACATCCTGGCCAAAACTGCGGCTGCCTACGGTACAGAGCGGTTCCTGTTTATCTCCACGGACAAAGCCGTGCGGCCCACCAGTGTTATGGGGGCCAGCAAGCGCCTTGGCGAGATGGTGCTGCGGTCCCTTATGGGGGAAGCCACCACAAAATTCATGTCAGTGCGGTTTGGCAATGTGCTGGGGAGTTCCGGCAGCGTGGTTAAGATCTTTCAGGAGCAGATAGCTAACGGCGGGCCTGTTACCGTTACCCACCCCGATGTTATCCGCTACTTTATGACCACGGAAGAGGCCGTGTCCCTGGTGCTTAATGCCTGCGCCATGGGCAACGGCGGCGAGATCTTTGTTCTTAATATGGGCGAGCCGGTTAAAATTGTGGACCTGGCCCGCAACATGATTGTGCTTAACGGCCTTGAACCGGAGAAAGACATACAGATAAAGTTCACCGGCCTTAAGCGCGGCGAAAAAATGTACGAGGAACTGTTTCGCCCCGAGGATATCCGCAAGGATACCGGGCATCGGGATATTTTTTCGGCTATTCCGGAAGAGGCCGGAGCCGGGCTTGCGGATGCGCAGATACATGAGCTTAAGCACCTGGCCGCCATGCCGGATATCGCCCCTGTTTTAAAGAGGATAAAAGAACTTATCCCTTCTTACACCGGCTGGCCGAGAAAGAGCTTGGGTGCTGCCGGGAAGCCCCAGGCGGGGGTTGAGGTGACTGAGGAGTTGGACGGGTAGGTGGGGGACTGGACCCCGGCTTTCGCCGGGGTGACGAGGCCCCCGGGGAGACGGAGGGGTGATGGAGAGGCCGAGGGTGACAAAGGTTATCCCGGCCTCTTTCCATTAGGGGGGCAACCCGACAGGAGGGTGTCGGGTTGGTGTGCTATACTATTTTCGGGTGATGTGGGCAATGTTTGATGCTATAAGTGCATGAAATATTATATAAAATACTTGCATAATGCGGAAAAGTGCTGTATACTATGAATATAGAGGCATTATGAAGAACGCGGAGAAACTTAAGTGTTCTATGCAGCCGGGCCGGGTCTATAGGCGTCAGGACCTGGAAGGCTTCTCAACTGCCGTGGACCGGGACTTGCATACTCTTGTGGCAAGCGGGGAAGTGCGGAAACTGGCCGGAGGGCTTTATTACCGTCCCGGCAATAATGCTTTTGGTGTTGCTCCGCCTGAAGAGCGGGAGCTGGTACGGGCCTTCCTTAAAACAGACGATTTTCTGCTGACTTCCTATAATTATTTTAATCAGTTCGGCCTGGGCCTTACGCAGGTTTACAGCTCCGCTCTGGTTTATAACCATAAGCGGGCGGGCGAGTATTCGCTTGGGGGGAAACGGTTTCAATTTCGACTGGTGCCGGCGTATCCGGCCAGGCTAAGCAGGGAATTTTTGCTGGTCGACCTGTTGAATAATCTTAAGCGTTTGCCGGACAATACCGCGGGGGTTCTTGAAAACTTAAAAAACCGCTTAAATGAATTTGACGGAGCTTTGCTGGCTGCCTGCCTGCGGTTGTATGGAAGGCCCGGGGCTAAAAGGGCTTTCCGGGAAATTCATGCTTAACTTCTTTCACTCCAGGCCCGATGCCAAAGAGCTTTTTGAGACGTTGGCCGCCCAGAAAGGCCTGCCTCCGGCTGTGGTGGAAGGCGTTTTATGACGCGCTTGCGGCGAGGATAAAGATTCCGGGGATTACGGTTAGCAGGAGCCGCGTCTATGATGATGATAAGGCTCAAAACGGAGGGATAAGTCTTAAGTACGATTCCTCCTTTGCGCCGGATCCCGGCCTTGGGCTGAAGCCCGAGGTTCTGCTGGAAGCTGGCTTCGCAAGGACCGCGCCTAATGAACCCAGGGATTTCAGCAGTTGGGCGCTGGATAAGGCCCTGGCTGCCGGGCTTGAGGTTGCCGATAACCGCGCGTCTGGCGTTAAGTGTTTTAATCCCGAGTATACTTTCGTTGATAAACTCCAGACCGTCTGCAGGCGTTTCCGCCAATGGCGTGACCGCAATGACCCGCAGCAGGACAGGCCGCGGCAGTTCAGCCGCCATTATTACGACCTTTACATGCTGCTCGCCGTCGCCAGGGTTGAGCGGTTTATGGGAACCCCGGCGTATGAAACATACAAGAAGGAAAAGATAAAAGGGGCGGACGCCCTGGAATTTGCGGCGCGCAGCGCTTTTACGCTTCCGGATGCCGGGGTTTACACGCTATTTGAAAAAGAATTTAAAGCGCTAAGCAGCCTGCTGCTCGCCCCGGGCCCGTCCTTCAAAGATGTAATCGAAAGATTGCGGGAGTATTCTTCCCGGTTTTAAAAACTGAGGCGTTGGACGGTTAGGAGGGGGACTGGACCCCGGCTTTCGCCGGGGTGACGAAGTGGGGTGACGGAGAGGCCGAGGGTGACAAAGAAATTGTTATCCCGGCCTCTTCCCATTACGGGGGGCAACCCGACAAGGAGGCTGTCGGGTTGGTGTGCTATACTATTTTCGGGTGATGTGGTTAATGGTTGAAGTTCTGTTTTGTAGGCAAATATCTACATGTATTTGTTTGCTTATAGGCAAATAAATACATGCTTTCTTCTTTATGACTAGGAATATTAGGAATTGGCGATTCCATAAATGGGTCATAAATGGAATTAGCAATTCCATAAAATCAGAAGATATGTTGCGTGGGGAATGATTCGGTTACAAAATGTAACCAACTGAGATTGCAGGCGGCTGACCTCCCCACTGTAATTCATCCCAGTAGAAAGGTTTAGTCGCTTCGTCGCCCCGGCGAAAGCCGGGGGCCAGATCCAGACGAGTATAGAATGCAGGCAGTTGGCGGCACTTGACAGAAGAGATACGCCCTGTTATACTATTTCTGTAGATAATCAAAAAAGATTACTTAAAGAAATATATGAAATTCGGGGATTTTAAAGTTAAGTTCAGAAATTTACCGCTGCTGCCTACCAGGGTTGTCTTTGGCAAACCCAGCCGGGAGGACCTTAATCAGCTTGGGCGTTGGTGTAAACAGGGGCTTTTGCTGCAACTGCGGCGGGGCTTATATATCCTTAACAAGGATGACCGGAAGATTGAGCCGAGCAGGCTTTACCTGGCGGAGCAGCTTTATCAGCCTTCCTATGTAAGTTTGGAATACGCCCTGAGCCGGTACGGCCTTATTCCGGAGAGGGTTGCTGATGTGACCTCGGTTTCAACAAAGAAAACAGCGAGATTCTCCAATGACTTTGGTACTTTCAGCTACCAGACGGTGAAACCTTCCGCTTTCCGGGGGTTTATCTCGGGCAAAGATGAGGCCGGGCTGCCGTACTTTATTGCCGAACCGGAAAAAGCCGTTGCTGATTTCATCTATCTTAATCTCAGGAAGATCGCCGCGGGCCTGGTTGAAAAAACGCTGTTGGAATCGTTCCGTTTTCAGCACCTGGAGTCGTTGAATAAAAATAAGGTTACGGCCTATTTCGGCTTGTTCAATAATACAAAGATGCGTGAGATCGGCGCTGTTTTGAGGGGCATGGGGGGAAAGCTATGATCGAGGCCTTAAAGCAGGAATTGGCGGGCGGAGTTTCGGCTGAAGATAAGCTCAATAAGGCCAGGGAGTTCCTTCAGGTGCTGGCGCTAAAATCTCTGTCGGACCAGGACGCGTTTTCCCGGATCGCTTTTATCGGCGGCACGGCTTTGCGCATTGTTTTTGGGCTGAGGCGGTTTTCGGAGGACCTGGACTTTTCTGTTGTTAACGCCGCAGGGTATAACTTTGGAGGCCTCTGCGGCAGGCTTGAAAAAGATTTTCGGCTGAACGGGCTTAGCGCTGTTTTGGAAAAGGACAGAGAAAAAACCGTGAATTCCGCTTTTTTGACTTTCCCGGGACTGCCGCACGCTTTGGGTTTGTCGGGGCATAAGCTGGAAAAGCTGTCTATTAAACTTGAGATCGATACTAATCCTCCTGCCGGGTGGAAAACGCAGGCTGCCGTGCTGAATAAAACCTATCTGTTCAGTGTGGCGCATTATGACCTGCCGTCAATGTTTGCGGGGAAGCTGCACGCCTCTTTTTACAGGAGCTATACAAAGGGGCGCGATATTTATGACCTCTTCTGGTATTTAGGCAGGAAGGTGCGGCCGAATTTTGAAATGCTCAACAATGCTGTAGCCCAAAGCCAGGGGAAGGCGCCGGGAGTGAACGCCGGTAACTTTAAGGAATTCATGCTGGAAAGGGCTGAGCGTATAAACCTGGACGCGGCGAAGAAAGATGTCGAAAGATTTTTGGAGGATAAATCCGAGCTGAGGCTTTTTAGCAAAGCTACGCTCGCCGCCGCTATTAATTCAGCCGCCTGAAAACTCCGGCGCCGGCGGCCGCGCGCAGGGTCGCTTAAAATTTACGGGTGGTAGAGAGGCCGAGGGTGACAAAGAACTTGTTATCGCGGCCTCTTTCCGTTGTGGTGATACAAAATGTAACCGACTGAAAGGAGAACTTTGCTGGTTACTCGTAGTGGGGCCACATCCGCAGCACCTTTACTGTGTGCTCGGTTTTGTAGACCTGGTAGACGAGGCGGTGTTTAATGCTGATGCGCCGGGAATAGGCGCCGGCGAGGTCGCCGACGAGGTGTTCATAGGGAGGGGGATTCTGGAACGGGTTTGCGCGCAGGACGGCCAGTAGCGTGTCCACTCGGCCGCGCAGGCCCGCAGACTGAATTTTCTTTGCGTCCTTGCAGGCGTCTTTGGTGAAGACGAGTTTCCAGGCTACCATGGCAGCTTCTTGGCGCACTTGGAGAGAGGGGCCTTCATGTTTTTAACCAGGGACTCGCGCATGCCGGGGACGGACAGGAGGTAAAGCGTTTCCTGCATGGCTTCCCAGTCCTCGGCCGAGACAAGTACGGCGGAGGCGCGGCGGCCCTTTATCTGCACCGGGTGGTGAGAGGCCAAGGTGGCGTCCACAAGGTGGAAGAGCTGCGCGCGGGCCTGGCTGGTGGTTAGAATAGTCATATCTCTATTGTACCAGATATAGTACCACTGTCAAGGGCCTAAAAAAACTTAAGGGTCGTGGAGAGGCCGAGGGTGACAAAGAAATTGTTGTCCCGGCCTCTTTCCGTTATGGTGGGGAGCGGGTTGGGGTCGCGGTTTACGGCGTAGGCCAGGGAGGCGTAGGGGGAGAATGTGAGGCTGCCTGACGGCAGCTTGCCGGACAGCGCCAGGCCCCAGCGCTCCATGGCGGCGTCGGGATAGGCGTATTGCTTAAGGTAAAGCAGGCGGTATTCAAACGCGTTGCCGCCGGTAAAGCGCAGCTCGTGGTTGAAGGTAAGCGAACGGTAGTTTATGCCGTAAGGCGCGCCCAGGGAAAGCCCGCCGTTGGTGTAGCCTTCCACAGGGTACCAGGAGTGAGTGTAAAACAGGCGGGGGGTTTTTAGGAACTCCAGCCGCAGCGTGT
Organism: Elusimicrobia bacterium GWB2_63_22; assembly: GCA_001799735.1. GTDB lineage: Bacteria > Elusimicrobiota > Elusimicrobia > Elusimicrobiales > UBA9959 > UBA9959. The sequence goes on from MGUA01000012.1 coordinate 5,867, forward strand.
GGCTGGCTGTTTCCATCACTGCCCCGGCCAGGTAGGCGGGGATGGTGGGGTTTATGCCGAAGGGGAAATAATATTTACCTTTGTCCTCGCTCTGCCAGGAGGCCTGCATATCGGTGGCGGCGCTTTCGTAGTAGATCTTTGCGCTTTTAGCGGCCGGCGGGCGCCAACCGCGCGGCAGGTTTACCGCAGCGTCGTAGGAAAGGTAGCCGTCGGTGTTGTATTTGCCGGTTGAACTGTTCTCGTCGGCGCCCAGCAGCATGCGCGGGAGCTCCCAAGGCATAAGGGAGGGCCTGCCGGCGCCGCCGTACTGGCTGGCGCGGGTAAGGCCAACCTCAAAAAGCGGGATAGGCGCCCAGCCCAGGCGGCCTATGAAGATCTTGGGGTTATCCCTGTCCTGCCGTTCCTCCAGCAGCCAGCCGTTGACCATTACAAAATTCCAGCGGCCGGCCCATTCCAGCGGGCGCTCGGTCTTTACGCGCAGCATTAGGAAAGGTGCTGCGTTCTTTGAAAGCAGCAGGGACTGGCGGCCGGGGCCGATATGTTCTGAATCTTTGCCGAAGGTGAGGGAGAATTTGCCGGCTTGCTGCTTAAGGTAGGCCTTGTGCAGGCCGCCCTTGGCATAATGGCCGTTTATGTCCTGGCGCAGGGTGTAGCGCAGTTCGCCGTTCTTCCAGGGGGTAAGGCCGCCGTCGGCGAGGAACAAGGCGTTGAGCCCGCGGCGGAACTTAAGACCTTCGGCGTTCTCTACAAAAGAGTGGTCTTCCCCGGCGTAATACGCGCCGGCGGTAACGGAGTCCAGCGGCTTTACCTGGGCCGCGGCGGGGCAGGTTAGGCCGGCCGCTAAGGCAATTATTGTTGAAAGTTTTCCGCGCAACATTACTGAATTATAACATTTCACCGCGGCCGGCTTATTTATAAACCCGAAGTAAATTGTTATTATATAGGCATGTCCAAGGTGCTTATTGTGGGCGGGGCGGGCTATATTGGGTCCCACGCTAATAAACTATTTACGGCTAAAGGCTATAAAACTGTAGTCTTTGACAACCTTTCTACCGGCCACCGCCGGCTGGCGCGCTGGGGGGAGTTCTTTAAAGGAGACCTCGCCAACCCGGCAGACTTGGCCCGTTGCTTTAAGAAACACAAGATCTCCGCGGTAATGCATTTCAGCGCTTTTGCTTATGTGGGGGAATCCGTTACGGACCCCGCCAAGTATTACCGCAATAACGTAGCCAACACCATAAACCTGCTGGACGCCATGCGCGCAGCCAGAGTGAATAAATTTATTTTCTCGTCGTCCTGCGCCGTTTATGGCGTGCCGGCCAGGTTGCCGATGCCGGAAACCCTGCCTTTTGCCCCGGTAAACCCTTACGGCCGCACCAAGAAGATGGTAGAAGAGATACTGGCCGACTACAGCGCGGCCTACGGCCTTAAATACGCGGCCCTGCGCTACTTTAACGCCGCCGGGGCGGACCCCGCCGCCGAGACGGGCGAACTGCATTTCCCGGAGACGCACCTGATACCCCTGGCGCTGGATGCCGCGGCCGGCCTGCGCAAGAACATAAAAGTATTCGGCAGCAATTACCCTACGCCCGACGGCACCTGCCTGCGGGATTATATACACGTTACCGACCTGGCGGAAGCCCACTTGCTGGCACTGCGCTACCTTGAAAAAGGCGGCGCCAGCGGCGGCTTTAACCTGGGTAACGGCAAAGGTTTTTCCGTGCTGGATGTGGTGCATGCCGCCGAGAAAGTGACCGGCGGCAAGATAACCGTGGTAATGGCCCCGCGCCGCCCCGGCGACCCGCCGGCGCTGGTGGGCTCGGCAGCGCGCGCCCGCCGCATACTCGGCTGGCGCCCCAGCCGCTACAAGCTTGAAACTATTCTCGCCGACGCCTGGCGCTGGCACCGCAAAACCCTTAAGGAGAGAACATGTCAAAAGTAGTAATAGTTCTGCCCGCCTATAACGCGGCCAAGACGCTTCCGCAGACCATAGCCGACATCCCCGAGCAGTACCGCAAGGACGTGATACTGGTGGACGACTGCTCCAAGGACGACACCGTGGCGGTGGCCGAGGGCCTTGGTCTTAAGGTGGTGCGCCACGAGAAGAACACCGGCTACGGCGGCAACCAGAAAACCTGCTACCGCATGGCACTGGAGGCCGGCGCCGACATTGTGGTGATGGTGCACCCCGATTACCAGTACAACCCCAAGATAGTACCGCACCTGGCCGGCGTGATAGAAAAGAACATCTGCGACGTCATGCTGGGCAACCGCATCCGCACCCGCCGTGAGACGCTTTCCGGCGGTATGCCGGTGTACAAATATATCTCCAACCGGTTCCTGTCCTTGTTCTGCAACGTGGCCACCGGCGAGAACCTGGGCGAATGGCATAGCGGTATGCGCGCCTACTCCGCTAAAGTGCTTAAGACCATCCCGTGGGAGGGGAACTCCGACGACTTTATCTTCGATATGCAGTTCCTGGCGCAGGCCTCTTACTTCGGCATGCGCATGGGCGACATCCCGGTGGAGACCAAGTACTTTGAGGAAGCTTCGTCTATAAACTTTAAGCGCAGCCTTACCTACGGCCTGCTGACGCTGTGGGTGATGACGCAGTTTATGCTGTGCAAAGCCGGCCTGGCCTCGCCGGCCATATTCGACAATAGCGGCAAGAAATAACGGGAGACTTTGATGAAAGGCATAATACTGGCCGGCGGTTCCGGCACGCGGCTTTACCCTATTACCAGCGTGGTGTGTAAACAACTGCTGCCGGTTTACGACAAGCCGATGATCTACTACCCGCTGTCGGCGCTGATGCTGGCCGGCATACGGGAGATATTGATAATCTCCACGCCGGCGGACCTGCCGCGGTTTAAGGCTATATTCGGCGACGGCTCTGCCTGGGGGCTTAAGCTGACCTACAAAGAACAGCCCGCGCCCAACGGCATAGCGCAGGCGTTCATTATAGGCGAAGAATTTATCGGCGACGACGAGGCTTGCCTGGTGCTGGGCGATAATATCTTCTACGGCCACGGCCTGCCCGAGGCTTTCCAGAAGGCTGTGGTTGCGGCTAAGGCCGGCCAGGCCACGGTGTTCGGTTATTATGTCACCGACCCGGAGCGCTACGGCGTGGTAGACTTTGACGCGGCCGGCAAGGCGCTCTCCATAGAGGAAAAGCCCGCCAAGCCCAAGAGCAATTACGCGGTTACCGGCCTGTATTTTTATCCCAAGGGCGTGGCAGGCGTGGCGCACAGCATAAAACCGTCCGCCCGCGGCGAGCTGGAGATCACCGACGTAAATAAAGAGTATCTTAAGAAAGGCGTGTTGAAGGTTGAACTTCTGGGCCGCGGTTACGCCTGGCTGGATACCGGCACCTTTGACAGCCTGCTGGAAGCGGGGGAATTTATAGCCACCGTAGAGCGCCGCCAGGGCCTTAAAATAGCCTGCATAGAGGAAATAGCCTATGGCTCCGGCTGGATAACCAAGGACGCGGTGCTGCGCCTGGCCGACGGCCTGAGCAAGAACAGCTACGGCGCCTATCTTAAGAAACTGGTGAGCGAGAAATAATGCCTTTTGAATTTGAAAAGACCAAGCTGGAGGGCGCGGTGATTGTAAAACCGCGCGTGTTCCCCGACAACCGGGGCTTTGCGATGGAGTCCTTTAAAAAGAGCGACTTTGTTAAGGCCGGCCTGCCGGGGGATTTTGTGCAGGATAACCATTCGCAGTCTACCAAGGGCGTGCTGCGCGGCCTGCATTACCAGCGCGGCGCTGCCGCGCAGGGCAAGCTGGTGCGCTGCTCGGTAGGCGCCATACTGGACGTGGGCGTGGACATACGCAAGGGCTCTGCCACCTTTGGGCAGTGGATAACCGTAGAGCTGAGCGCCGCCAATGCGCGGCAGCTTTATCTGCCTGCGGGGTTCGCCCACGGCTTCTTTGGGCTTACCGAAGTGGTGGAGGTGCAGTACAAGTGCACCGTCGAGTATTCTCCCAAGGACGAGGCCGGCATACGCTGGGACGACCCGCAACTGGCTATAGACTGGGGCGTTAAAGATCCTGTGTTGTCCTCCAAAGACCAGGTGTGGCCCTTGCTTAAGGACGCGCAATTCTGATGCGGGTATTTATTACCGGCTCTAAAGGTCAACTGGGCGCGGCCTTTGTTAAACACTTCCAGACAAACGGTTGGGACTACGCCGCCGCCGACGTGGACACGCTGGATATCTCCAACGTGAACGCGGTGATGGACGCCGTTATGCCCTACCGGCCCGGCATGATAATTAACTGCGCCGCCTATAACCTGGTGGACAAGGCCGAGGCCGAACCGGCCGCGGCCTACACCGTTAACGCCGAGGGCGTGCGTAATATCGCCATAGCCGCCCGCAGGTTGGAATCCACTTTTGTGCACTTTGGCACCGATTACGTTTTTGACGGGGCCAAGAAAGCCCCTTACACCGAGAAAGACGCGGTAAACCCTCTTAATAAATACGGCGCCTCCAAACTGAAAGGAGAGGAGTACGCGCTGGAAGTGCCCGGTGCGCTGGTGCTGCGCCTTAGCTGGGTATACGGCGCCGGCCACCAGAACTTTATGCATAAGCTGCTGGGCTGGGCCAAGAACCCGGGCCCGCTGCGCGTTGCTGACGACGAGGTTTCGGTGCCGACCAGTGTGGGGGATATTGTTGACGGCACTCTGGAAGCTTTAAAGGCGGGGCTGTTTGGCCGCTGGAACTTAACCAATAGCGGCCTCTGCTCGCGCTACGACTGGGCAAAGGTGGCTTTAAAAGAGTTCGGTGTGGATAAAGAGATAGTGCCGGCTAAAATGGCAGACTTTAATCTGCCGGCCCCCAGGCCCGGCTATTCCGCCATGTCCAACGCGGCGTTGTCGTCGGAATTGGCCATAACAATACCGCATTGGCAGGAATCCGTTGAGAAATTCATCAGGGAGAACAAATGAACAAGACCATGCTTGTCACCGGCGGCGCCGGCTTTATAGGTTCCAATTTCATCCGTTACGTCTTCGAGAGGACGGGCTTTAAAGGCAAGATCGTAAACCTGGACAAGCTCACCTACGCCGGGAACCCTGAGAACCTGGCCGACATCCGCAAAAAATACGGCGAGCGCTATGTGTTTGTAAAAGGCGACATCTGCGATTTTAAACTGCTGGGGCAGCTCTTTAAAAAACACAATTTCGACACGGTGGCGCATTTCGCCGCCGAGAGCCACGTGGACCGCTCCATCTTCGGGCCGAAAGATTTTATAGAGACCAACATCCACGGCACCTTCGCCCTGCTGGAGACCGCCCGCCAGACCTGGCTGGCAACCCCCGGCGGAGCCAAGGGGAAACGCTTTCACCATGTCAGCACCGACGAGGTTTACGGTTCGCTCGGTAAGACCGGCAAGTTCAAAGAGACCACCCCTTACGACCCGCGCAGCCCCTACTCGTCGTCCAAAGCGGCGTCGGACCACCTGGCGCGCGCGTACTTCCACACCTACGGTCTGCCTGTAACCATCTCCAATTGTTCCAATAACTACGGGCCTTACCATTTCCCGGAGAAGCTTATCCCGCTGATCATCCTTAACGCGCTGGAAGGTAAACCGCTGCCGGTTTACGGCGACGGCCTGCAGGTGCGCGACTGGCTTTACGTGGAGGACCACTGCGCGGCTATCTGGCGCATCATCAACAAGGGCCGTGTCGGCGAGACTTACAACGTGGGCGGCAACTGCGAGATGGCCAACATAGACGTGGTTAAAGGCATCTGCGCAGCCCTGGAGAAATTCTCGCCTTCGGCCGGCAACGCCGCGCTGGGGAGTAAAAAGTATCTTGGCCTTATAAAATACGTTAAAGACCGCCCCGGCCACGACCGGCGCTACGCCATAGATTTCTCCAAGATAAAGCGTGAGCTGGGCTGGCGCCCGTCGGTAACCTTTAAAGAAGGGCTAACGCGCACCGTGGTGTGGTACCTGGCCAACGGGGTTTGGGTGCGCAGCGTGCGCACCGGCGAATACCGCAAGTGGATAGACAAGAATTATAAACGCTAAAACGATGGAACTGGTTTTCTTAGGCACTAACGGCTGGTACGACAACAGGGACGGCAACACCGTCTGCGCCCTGCTGCGCACTAAGAAGTACGACATTGTGCTGGACGCCGGCAACGGGCTTTACAAACTGGACCAGTATATCGACGGGAAAAAGCCGGTTTTTATCCTGCTCAGCCATTTTCACATTGATCATATCGCCGGCCTGCATACGATAGTTAAATTCAAATTGAAAGAGGGGCTTACCATCTGCGGCGGGCGCGGCGCGCGGCGCATACTGGGCAAGTTCATCAACCGGCCTTTTACCGTGCCGCTGAACAAGTTGCCTTACCCGGTGCGGCTGCTGGAGCTGCCTAGGGAGGCGGGGCAGTTGCCTTTTAAAATTTACACCCTGCCGCTGGAGCACGCCGACCCGGTGCTGGGCTTCCGTATAGAGTTGGAGGGGAAAACGGTAACCTATATAACCGACACCGGCCCTTGCCCCAACGCGCTTAAGTTGGCTAAAGGCGCCGACCTGCTGATAACCGAATGCGCCAACCTGCCCGGCGAGTTTAACCCCGGCTGGCCGCATTTTAACCCTGAGGCCGCCGCCCGCCTTGCACTGGAGTCCGGGGCTAAAAAGCTGGTGATGACCCATTTTTCCGCCTCGCGCTACCCGCACCGGCGCGACCGCGCCCTGGCCCTGCGCCACGCCCGCCAAGTCTTCCCCAAAACCGTCGCCGCCCTGGACGGCATGAAAATTACAGTTTAACGTCGCCCCCGCATCCCGTACCCCCGTATCCCGTCACCCCCGCGAAAGCGGGGGGCCAGTTCTGGATTCCCGCTTTCGCGGGAAGGACGACCTTTTGATATAATATCTATATTATAAGGGTTGCTGGAGGAACATGTGAAAAAGGCTTTAATTACCGGTATTACCGGCCAGGACGGCTCCTATCTTGCGGAATTGCTACTAAATAAGGGCTACGAGGTGCACGGCATACGCCGCCGCTCGGCCTCGCATAATACCACCCGCATAAACCACCTTTGCGACCTGGCCAACCCCAAGGCCTCCCGCCTTAAACTGCATTACGGCGACCTGACCGACAGCACCAACCTGACCCGCCTGATAGCCGAGATAAAACCCGACGAGATATATAACCTGGGCGCCCAGAGCCACGTGGCCGTAAGCTTTGACGCCCCGGAGTATACCGCCGACTGCGACGGGCTTGGCACCATGCGCCTGCTTGAAGCCATACGCCTGCTGGGCCTTACCAAGAAGACCCGCATCTACCAGGCTTCCACCTCCGAACTTTACGGCAAGGTGCAGGAGATACCCCAGAGCGAAAAGACCCCTTTCTACCCGCGCAGCCCCTACGGCGTGGCCAAGATGTACGCCTACTGGATAACGGTTAACTACCGCGAGTCCTACGGCATGTTCGCCAGCAACGGCATTCTTTTTAACCACGAAAGCCCGCTGCGCGGCGAAGAATTTGTGACGCGCAAGATAACCCGCGCCATGGGCCGCATACTGCTGGGCGTACAGCCCTGTCTGTATATGGGCAACATGAACGCCCTGCGCGACTGGGGCCACGCCAAAGACTACGTGCGTGCGATGTGGCTTATTCTGCAGCAGAAGAAGTCCGAGGATTTTGTGATAGCTACCGGCAAGCAGTTCTCTGTGCGCAAGTTTATAGAACTTGCCGCCAAAGAAGTGGGCATAACCATAGCCTGGAAGGGCAAGGGCCTGGGCGAGACCGGCGTTGTGAAAAACGTAGCCGCGCCTGCCGGCGTTAACCCGGCCGACGTTAAAGTGAAGAAAGGCGACGTGATAGTGCGGGTGGACCCGCGCTTCTACCGCCCCGCCGAAGTGGAGACCCTGCTGGGCAACCCGGCCAAGAGCCGTAATGTGCTGGGCTGGAAAACCGAGATATCATTCGACCAGCTGGTGTCCGAGATGGCCGCCAGCGACCTGCAGCTGGCCCTGAGCGAGCTGCATATGAAGAAAGGCGGCTACGCCAACCTGAAGAACTGCTAATGACCTTCTACGACATTAAATCCCGCATTGTTCCGGTCCTTATGCGCCAAGGAGTGCTGAAAGCGGCACTATTCGGTTCTTATGCCCGTAATGAAGCGGGGCGGAATAGTGATATCGACATCTTGGTGAAATTGGGGCGGGGCAAGACACTTCTGGACCTTGTGTCGTTGCGCCTTGAGCTGCGGGAGACACTTGGAAAAAAAGTGGATGTCCTGACATACGATGCAATAAGTCCCCTGCTTAAGGCCCGAATACTGAAGGAGCAGAAACTGATATATGAAAAAAGAGCCTGAAGTCTTTATCCGCCATATACTGGAAAGCATAGGCGAGATAGAAGGCTATACCAGCGGCATGTCCGCCAGGGAATTCCTTAAGGTCATTTTGTAATGAAAAAAGCCTCCCGCAACGTCTACGTGGTAGCCGGCCCCAACGGGGCCGGTAAGACCACGTTCGCCCGGGAGTTCCTGCCCAACTACGCGCATTGCCCCAACTTCGTTAACGCGGATCTTATCGCCCAAGGGCTGTCGCCGTTCCGGCCGCGGGCGGCGGCGATAAAGGCGGGGAAACTGGTCTTAAAAAGCATTGAGGAGTTCTCTTCGGCCGGAGTAGATTTCGGATTTGAAACTACGCTTTCCGGGCGGACGCACCTGAGTTTGTTCAGGCGGCTGGAGGCCAAAGGTTACAAAGTACACCTGTATTTCCTGTGGGTACCCGCTCCGGAACTTTCTTTGCTGCGTGTTAAGAATCGGGTGCTGACTGGCGGACATGACGTTCCCTCTGGTGATGTTGTGCGGCGCTTCGCCCGGTCCGTAAGTAATTTTTTCGGGGTTTGCAAAGACGCGGTGTCCACCTGGATGCTTTTTGACAACTCTGGCAGAAAACCACTCCTCGCCGCCAGGCGGACTAACGGCACGGCTGTGGTAGAGAATCCGGCCGCTTACGCCAGGATAATGACCGGAATTAAATTATGAAAAAAAGACTGACATTGCAGGATAAGGCCGAGATAGCCATTAGGGTGGCTGTGCGCAAGGCTATAGCCGAGCATAAGAAGAACGGCAGGCCGATAGCTGTTTGGGAGAATGGCCGCGCAGTAAACATCCCGGCGAACAAGATTTAAATATGAAAAAAGCTCTTATAACCGGGTATCGCGGTCAGGACGGGGCTTACTTAAGCCGCCTCCTGCTGGAGAAAGGCTACGAGGTGTACGGCGCCGACCGGGCCGGGGATTCCGGCCAGTGGCGTCTGCGGGAACTGGGTATTGAAGGCCAGGTTAAAGAAATTGCACTAGACCTGCTTGAGACGTCCAACATAATAGACGCGCTGGAGAAAGTTAAACCCGACGAGATCTACAACTTCGCCGCGCAGAGTTTTGTTCTGATCTCTTTTGCCCAGCCCGTGCTGACGGCCGAAGTTAACGCCGTGGGCGTGGCGCGTCTGCTGGAAGCCATGCGCAAGGCTGCGCCTAAGGCAAAGTTCTTCCAGGCCAGCACCGCCGAGCTGTTTGGCAGCACCGGCAGCGCCCAGAAGAACGAGACTACCGACTTCCATCCCCGCAGCCCCTACGCCGTTTCCAAGCTGTACGCGCATTGGCTGACGGTTAACTACCGCCAGGCGCAGGGCGTATACGCCTGCAACGGCATCCTGTTCAACCACGAGAGCCCCCTGCGCGGCGAGGAATTTGTTACCCGCAAGATCACCACCTCGGTAGCCCGCATAAAGAAAGGCCTGCAGGATAAGGTGACGGTGGGTAACCTGGACGCTAAGCGCGACTGGGGCTATGCCAAGGAATATGTGGATGGCATGTGGCGCATGCTGCAGCAGCCCACCGCCGACGATTATATACTCGCTACGGGCGAGGTTCATTCCGTCCGGGAATTTATACGTACAGCTTTCGCCGCCGCCGGGATACGCCTGGAGTGGAAAGGCAAAGGCCTGAACGAGAAGGGCGTGGACGCCAAAACGGGCAAGGTGCGGTTGGAGATTTCTAAAGAGTTCTACCGCCCGGCGGATGTTAAAGAATTAGTGGGCGACGCCAGCAAGGCCCGCAAGGTGTTGGGGTGGAAACCTAAAACAAAGTTCGGGGACCTGGCCGCCATAATGGTAGACGCGGAACTGCGGCGCCTCGAGGGGAGAAAGGTGAAACTATGAAAGCTGTAATACTAGCCGGCGGTTCCGGTACACGCCTGTGGCCTGTTTCCCGCTACGGCCTACCGAAACAATTTATAAAGCTTAACGGCGGGAAGTCCCTGCTCTGCCAGACCGTAGAGCGCCTGGCCGCCGTGGTGCCGCTGCACGATATCTTTGTTATAACCAACTCCGACTACCGCTTTCACGTGCAGGCCGATCTGCGCTCGGTGTCTCCGGCCATAGAGAACAACGTAATCCTGGAGCCAGTTGGCCGCAATACCGCCCCGGCTATAGCGCTGGTGATGCGCTACTGCCTGGAACAGCTGAAATGTGCCAAGGACGAGGTGGTATTCATCTGTCCGTCGGACCACATAATTGAACCTATAGAGAAATTTGCCCGTTACGCCCGCCAGGCCGAAGCCGCGGCCAAGGCCGGCAGCATAGTCACCTTCGGCATAAAGCCCAGCCGGCCCGAGACCGGCTATGGCTATATCAAGAAAGGCGGCAAGGCCGGCGCCGACGGCGTATGCCGCGTGGAGCGCTTTGCCGAGAAGCCCGATCTAAAGACCGCCGAGAAGTATGTTAAGGACGGCAGCTATTACTGGAACTCAGGCATGTTCGCCTTCACCATAGCCACCATGCTGGCCGAGTTTAAGGCCTATTGCCCGGAGATCAGCCGCCGCATGCCGCAAAAGCTGGCCAAGATGATAGCTGATTTTAAGAATATGCCGTCTATCTCCATAGACTACGCGGTTATGGAGCGCTCCAAGCGCGCGGCAGTACTGCCCATAGATATACTCTGGTCCGACGTGGGGTCCTGGGATTCCCTGCCAGAGGTCATAGCCCCCGACGGTGACGGCAACGTTAAGGTGGGCGACGTGCTGGCCCTGGACACTAAGAAGACGATAATCATGGGTGAGGGTCGCCTGATCTCCACCATAGGATTGAAGGACCTGATAATCATAGACACCACCGACGCGCTGCTTATTGCCAAGCGTGGCGAGGCCCAGCGCGTGAAAGAGGTGGTGGACATCCTGAAAGAGCGCAAGCGCAAGGAAGTGGTGGAGCACATGACCACCTACCGCCCCTGGGGCAGCTATACCATACTGGAGGAAGGCCCGCGCTACAAGATTAAACGCATAGTGGTAAAACCCACCCAGAAGCTGAGCCACCAGTTGCATTACCATCGCAGCGAGCACTGGATAATAGTAAAAGGCACAGCCAAGGTTACCATCGGTAAAACCACCTCGTTGGTACACGAGAACGAGAGCACCTATGTGCCCAAGTCCACCATGCACCGCCTGGAGAACCCGGGCAAGGTGCCGCTGGAGATGATAGAGGTGCAGAACGGCGAATACGTGGGGGAAGACGACATTGAGCGCTTTGACGACGTGTACGGGCGCGGCGCTAAGAAGTAACGGGGTATCCTATGACAGAAAAAAAGATCACATACGTAGCCGGCCATACAGGGCTTGTTGGCTCGGCCCTCTGCCGCCGCCTTACCAAGGACGGGGGGGGACTGCTTACCCGGGATTCCAAATCTTTGGACCTCTGCCGGCAGGCGGAAACCGAGAATTTCTTTGCAGCCAACAAGATAGACAGGGTCTTCCTGGCCGCGGCCAGGGTGGGCGGCATCTACGCCAACAGCACCTACAAGGCCGAGTTCATCTACGATAACCTGGCCATAGCCATGAACGTTATACACGCCGCACATAAGACCGGCGTTAGAAAACTCCTTAACCTGGGTTCCTCCTGCATCTATCCCAAGCTCGCCCCGCAGCCGATGACTGAGGCCGCCCTGCTGACCAGTGCCCTGGAACCAACCAACGAGCCTTACGCCATAGCCAAGATAGCCGCGCTTAAGCTTTGCCGCTACTACAACGAGCAGTACGGCACCAACTACATCTCCGTCATGCCTACCAACCTGTACGGCCCCGGGGACAATTACAACCTGGAGACCGCTCACGTGCTGCCGGCCATGCTGCGCAAGTTCCGTTTGGCTAAATTGCTTGCCGACGGGAATATGGATGGCATTAAGAAAGACATTTCAAAATGCCCTATCGGTTTCGGCCTGGAGAAGAAGACGGACCTGAGCGACCCCGCGGCCATTACGGCCATGCTGGGGCAGCTGGGCATTACCACCGCGGCGGTAAAGCTGTGGGGAACCGGCGCTGTCTACCGCGAATTCCTCTACGTGGACGACCTGGCAGACGCCTGCGCCTACCTGATGGACAACTGCGACTACAAGGATATAGGCGAGATAGTAAACATCGGCACCGGCCTGGACCTGCAGCTTAAGGACCTGGCGGAAATAATACGCCGCGTGGCCGGGTTCAACGGCGCTATAGATTACGACAAGACCAAACCGGACGGCACGCCGAAGAAACTGCTTAACGTGGACCGCATGACGGCGCTGGGCTGGAAACCGAAGATAAGCCTGGAAGAAGGCATAAAGCTGGAGCATGCGCGTTACCTGACGGAAACCAATTAAACACAGTTGAGAGGTCAGATATGAAAGTTGTCATACTTGCGGGCGGCATGGGCACTCGGCTGAGCGAAGAGACCGACGTGAAACCCAAGCCGATGGCCGAGATAGGCGCCAAGCCCATGCTCTGGCACATCATGAAGATTTACTCGCATTACGGCTTTAACGACTTTGTTCTGTGCCTTGGCTACAAGGGCTACATGATAAAGGAATATTTCGCAAACTACTTCCTGCACCAGGCCGACGTAACCATAGACATGAAGAACAACAGGATGGAAGTGCATCACAAGAAGGCCGAGCCTTGGAAGGTAACTATGGTGGACACCGGCCTTGGGACTTTGACTGGGGGCCGTATAAAGCGGGTTCAGGAATACGTGGGCAAAGAGCCTTTCATGCTGACCTACGGCGACGGCGTGGCCAACGTGGACATAAAGAAACTGATCGCCTTTCACAAGGCGCAGGGTAAGCTGGCCACCATGACGGCCATACAGCCGCTGGGCCGCTTTGGCGCCGTGGACATAGCCGACAACGGCACCGTGCGGGCCTTCCAGGAGAAGCCGCAGGGCGACGGAGCCTGGATAAACGGCGGCTTCTTTGTGCTGGAGCCGAAAGTTTTTGATTACATCAAGGACGGGGACTCTGCCATCTGGGAGCGCGCTCCGCTGGAGACCCTGGCCGCCAAAGGCCAGCTGGCCGCCTATACAAAGACTGACTTCTGGAAGTGCATGGACACGCTGCGCGACAAGACCGAACTGGAAAACCTGTGGCAGAGCGGCAAGGCGCCGTGGAAGGTCTGGAAATGAACTTCTGGAAGGGCAAACGTGTTTTCCTGACTGGGCATACCGGCTTTAAGGGCGCCTGGCTTAGCATCTGGCTGGATTCACTCGGCGCCCGGGTGACGGGCTACGCGCTTAAGCCGCCTACCAAGCCCAGCCTGTTCGAGCTTGCCCGCCTGGACCGGCGGATGAAGTCCAATATCGCCGATGTGCGCGACGGGGCCAGGCTCCGCAAGGCCATGCAGGCCGCGCGGCCCGAGATAGTTATACATATGGCGGCCCAGCCGCTGGTGCGCGAATCCTACCGCATCCCGGCCGAGACCTACGAGACCAATGTGATGGGCGTGGTGAACGTGCTCGAGGCCGTACGCGCCTGCCCGTCGGTGAGGGCCGCGGTTAACGTTACCACCGACAAGTGCTACGAGAACAAAGAGCACGCCCGCGCCTTCCGTGAGGAAGAGCCCATGGGCGGCTACGATCCTTACTCGTCGAGCAAAGCCTGCTCGGAACTGGTGACGGCCACCTACCGTAACTCTTTTTTTAACCCGATCGACTTTAAGAAGCACGGCGTGGCGCTGGCCAGCGCCCGCGCCGGCAATGTGATAGGCGGTGGCGACTGGGCGGCGGACCGGCTTATCCCCGATATGATACGCGCAGCGCTTAAGGGGGAAAAGGTGCGCATACGCAACCCGCGCGCCATACGCCCCTGGCAGCATGTGCTGGAACCTCTGTCCGGCTACCTCTCGCTCGCCGAGCATCTTTATAAGCATGGGCCCAAATACGCCCAGGCCTGGAATTTTGGCCCTGACGCCGGCGACGCCAAGGATGTGGAGTGGATAGTAAAGCGCCTGTTCGACAAGTGGACGGAAGCCCCCGGTTACACTATAGACAAAGGCCGCCACCCGCATGAGGCGCATTACCTGAAGCTCAATTCCTCCAAGGCCCGCCGTGAGTTGGGCTGGGCGCCGCGCTGGCATATAGGCACGGCTATAGACAAGATCATCTCGTGGACGCGCGCCTACCAGGCCAAAGAAGATATGCGCGAGGTTTGCCTGAAACAAATAGCGGAGTATAACAACATATGACCCAGCAGGAAACAAAAGCCCGCAGAGAGATCTTCAAGAAGGTTTCGGCCTACTACAAGAAGTTCCACCAGCGCCCGGCCTTTAAGCCCGGCGAAAGCTTTGTTAATTACGGTGGGCGCGTGTACGACGACAAGGAACTGATAAACCTTACCGACACGGCGCTGGACTTCTGGCTGACCGCCGGCCGCTACTGCGCGGAATTTGAGAAAGAGCTGGGCGCCTACCTGGGCGTTAAATATGTTTCCCTTGTTAACTCCGGCTCCTCGGCCAACCTTATCGCCTTTATGGCGCTGACCTCGCCCAAACTGGGCGCGCGGCAGATAAAGCCCGGCGACGAGGTTATAACAGTTGCGGCGGGTTTCCCTACCACTGTTACGCCGGTAATACAGTACGGCGCGGTGCCGGTGTTCGTGGACGTGGCGCTGCCTTCCTACAACATAGACTGCTCCCTGCTGGAGAAGGCCGTCTCCAGGAAGACCAAGGCCGTAATGATAGCCCATACGCTGGGCAACCCCTTTGATATTGACAAGGTTAAGAAGTTCTGCGACAAGCATGGCCTGTGGCTGATAGAGGACAACTGCGACGCGCTGGGCAGCCGCTACGCCGGCAAGTTTACCGGCACCCACGGCGACATAGGCACCTCCAGCTTCTACCCGCCGCATCACATGACCATGGGCGAGGGCGGTGCGGTGTATACCAACGACCCGCTGCTCAAAAAGCTGATAGAGTCCTTCAGGGATTGGGGCCGCGACTGCTGGTGCGCCTCGGGCAAGGACAATACCTGCCATAACAGATTCACCCGCCAGTACGGCGAGCTGCCGCTGGGCTACGACCATAAATACGTGTATTCCCATTTCGGCTATAACCTTAAAGCCACCGAGATGCAGGCGGCCATAGGCCTGGCCCAGCTTAAGAAGTTCCCGGCCTTTGTGGAGGCCCGCAAGAAGAACTGGGCTTACCTCAGGAAGGCACTGTCGCCTTATGCCAAACAGCTTATTCTGCCCGAGGCCACGCCCAAGGCCGACCCCAGCTGGTTCGGTTTCCTGGTTACCGTGCACGAGAACGCGGGCTTTAAGCGCGACGCCTTGGTGGCCCACCTGGAGAATAACAAGGTGCAGACGCGCATGCTGTTTGCCGGCAACCTTATAAAGCACCCGTGCTTTGACGCCATGCGCAAAAGCGGCAAGGACTACCGCGTGGCCGGCAAACTGGAGAATACCGACCGCATACTCAACAGCACTTTCTGGGTAGGCGTTTACCCCGGCATGAAGCCGGAGATGCTCAAGTACATGGCCAAAACTTTTACGGACTTCCTGAAGGTTAATAAATGAACTTCGGAAAGAAGCCTTCGCCCATCCCCGGGTGTTTCGAAATTCTACCGGTAGTTCGGGAAGACGAGCGCGGAAGGTTCGTTAAGACTTTTCACGAGCCGGATTTTAAAGAGCTTGGCTTGGAAACCCGGTTTTTGGAGGAGTTCTATTCCGTTTCCCGGAAAGGCGTCCTGAGGGGATTGCATTTTCAGCGCCCACCGCACGACCATGTGAAACTGGTCTATTGCGCCGCCGGAAAGGTCTTCGATGCGGTCTTGGACCTGCGTAGAGATTCGCCTACATACGGAAAACACGCCGTTTTTGAGGTGAGCGCAGAAAAAGCCAATTCGATATATATCCCCCGCGGATTGGCTCACGGTTTTTTTACGCTAAGCGAAAACGCTGCGGTTGTGTACAAGGTCTCTACGGTCTATTCCCAGGAGCATGATAGCGGCATCCTGTGGAATTCCGCCGGTATCCACTGGCCGGATAACTCCCCGACCATATCCGGGCGGGATGCGGGCTTTGTCCGTTTTGGGGATTTTACGACCTGTTTCTTGTGATCCTGTGGGACTTTTGTTCGTTTAGCTGTAGACAGAAGCTCTTCGCGGCAATAGAGGACTAGTCATGGTTGAGATCATCGCTCATCGCGGTTATTGGATAAAAGAAAGTGAGAAGAATACTCTGAAGGCTTTCAAGAGGGCTTTCTCTTTTAATTTCGGAATTGAGACCGATATCCGGGACTATAACGGAGAACTGGTGGTTTCACATGACATCCCCGGCGGGCACAGCGTAAAACTTGAAACTTTGTTCGCCTTATACAGGAGCTGCTCCCAGAAAGGCGTTTTAGCGCTGAATATTAAAGCCGACGGCCTGCAGGGTAAATTGCGCGGGCTGCTTGAAAAATTCAAGATCTGCAACTATTTTGTGTTTGATATGTCCTTTCCCGAGCAGTTATTGTACTCTAAGCTCCGCTTTAACGTTTTTACGCGCCAGAGCGAGCACGAGAAGGTCCCGTTGCTGTATGCCCCGGCGAACGGGGTCTGGCTGGATGAATTCAGCGACCGTTGGATAAAGGGCGATGTGATTAAGAGACATATCCGCAAGAACAAAGCGGTGTGCCTTGTGTCCCCGGAGCTGCATGGTCGCGGCTTTTTCGGGATGTGGAAAGACTATCGTGATTGGAGCGGGCAGAACAGTGCCGTGAAAATGTTCCTCTGTACGGATTTCCCTGAAAAGGCGGGAGGTTATTTTAATGAAAAAAATTAAGGCGATAATCTTTGATATGGACGGCGTCCTTATTGACGCGAAGGATTGGCACTATGAGGCTTTAAATAAGGCTCTCGGCCTTTTCGGGATGCAGATCAACCGGTACGACCATCTGGTCACCTACGACGGCTATCCCACGCAGAAGAAGCTGGACCTGTTGAGCATGGAATGCGGGCTGCCGCTGGAACTGCAGCCGTTCATCAACGAATTAAAACAACTGTTCACGATGGAGATCGTGGAGATGCGCTGCAAACCCAAGTTTCAGCATGAATACGCGCTGGCTAAACTAAAACAGGAAGGCTATTCCCTTGCGGTATGTTCCAATTCAATTCGCGGAACTATAGAGCTTATGCTTAGGAAAGCCAACTTGTTGAAATATTTTGATTTCTACTTGTCGAATCAGGACGTGGTTAAATCCAAACCTGACCCTGAAATATATGTTAAGGCCATAAAAAAACTCGGGCTACGTCCCGAGGAGTGCCTTATCATAGAGGATAACGAGAAGGGGATCAAGGCCGCCCTCGCCAGCAAGGCGGGCCTTCTTGAGGTGGATACCGTGGAGGACGTTAATTACCAGAATATCAAATCCCGTATTCATAAACTGGAAGGAGCGAAAAATGCTTAATATCCTTATGCCCATGGCCGTAAAGTCGGCCTTTTTTGAAGGTAAAGATTATCCGTTCCCGGCCCCGCTTATAGAGGTGGACGGAAAGTCTATCGTGGAATTAGCCCTGCAAAATTATAAGGCGATCAAGGGGCCTAAAAGGTTCATTTTCGTGGTTACCAAGGCGGATTGTGTCAAATATCATATCGATAGCGTCTTGGAGCTTCTGACCGAAGGGGAATGCGACATTGTTAAGCTGTCTGGGGAAACCAAGGGGGCGGCGTGCAGCTGTCTTATGGCCGTTAAGTTCATAAATAACGATGAGCCCTTGATAATCGCGAATGGAGACCAGATCATAGACGAGCGGTTGGGTGATATTGTTAAACAGTTGGACAAAAATTACGACGCCGGAGTGCTGTCCTTTGAAACCGTGCACCCGAGATGGTCTTACGTGCGGCTGGACGAAAAAGGCCTGATAACAGAAGCGGCGGAAAAAAGGCCCTTAAGCAATAACGCTATCGCCGGATTCTATTATTTTAAAAAGGGGCGCGATTTTGTCCGCGCCGCAATGAGTTCCATAAAAAAAGACTCCAATGTTAACGGGATTTACTATATAGCCCCTACGCTCAATGAGCTGGTGCTGGAGGGGAAGCGCTTGGGGGTATATAAGATAGATAAGACCAAGTATCACACGCTCTATTCCCCGCAAAAAATACAGGAGTATGAAAAAACTGTCGCGAGAAGGGTAGCGCAATGATCAATATCGTCATCCCGATGGCCGGGGAAGGCTCCCGGTTTGTAAAGGCGGGCTATGCCAAACCCAAGCCGTTCATCGATGTCTGTGGCAAACCCATGATCGTCCGGGTAATGGAAAACTTGAGATATAAGAACGCTAGGTTTATCCTGCTGGGCAGGAAAAGCCACCTTGAGCGTGAGAAGAAGGTTGTAAAAGCCATTTCTAGGCGTTTCAACGCGGTCTTTCTCCCGATTGACAGGCTGACCGAGGGGACAGCGTGTACCGTGCTGTATGCGAGACGTTATATAAACAATAACGCTCCTCTTCTGATCGCCAATTCCGACCAGATCGTGGACGTGGACATCAGCGCGTTCATAGGGAAATGCCTGAAGGGAGGTTCGGACGGGGAGATACTGACCTTCATTGATCCTCACAAAGATAAAAAATGGTCGTTCGCCAAGGTCAACAGGGCCGGCCTGGTAACGGAGGTAAAGGAAAAAGATCCCATCTCCAAATACGCCACCGTCGGGATCTATCTGTACCGCCGCGGGGCTGACTTCATTAACGCCGCGATAGATATGATCGCCGCCAATGACAGGGTGAATAACGAGTTCTATACTTGCCCCACTTATAATTATGCAATCAGGGAAAAGCTTAAGATCGGTGTTTTTAATATCGGGTTTTCTCAAATGCACGGAATCGGCACTCCGGAGGACCTGGCCCGATATACGGCGGTTCTGGGCGGGGAGAAAAAATGAAAACAGGCAAGCTGGCAGAAATGAAGGGCGGATGGTTTGTCGGGGATTTTGACCCTGTCTGTCTTAAGGCCAAGGAGGCCGAGGCCGCCTGCAAGTACTACAAGGCCGGAGACAAAGAAGGGAAGCATGTCCACCGTATTGCCACGGAAGTCACGGTGATAGCCAGTGGCAAGGTTAAAATGAACGGGCATTTGTTAGGCGCCGGGGATATCATCGTCCTTTCCCCGGGGGAAGCCTCTGATTTTCAGGCCATAGAGGATACGATTACCATGGTCGTCAAGTTCCCAAGCGTGATGGGGGATAAGTACCCTGCTTAGGTGTCCGGAGCTCCAGATTGAACCGCATGAAACGCCCCACGCATAAGAGCATCCCATGAGTACCAAGAAAAAGGTTTTCTATGGTATTTCTGTGGACTATGTCGGCACAATTCTGGTCGCAATAGCGGGGTTTGTTGTTGTGCCGTTTTATTTTAAATATGTCTCCGTGGCGGAGTATGGCGTCTGGCTTGCGATCCAAGGGGTAATTGGCATGTTGTCTGTTGCGGAATTTGGCGGGGATGTATACCTGATTACCAAAATATCTGACGATTCTGTTTTTAATGACGCCTCTGCGGTTACTGCCCAAATTTCCACAATGATATTGCTTAAGTCTGTTTTGTCTGTGTTATTCATTGTTTCCGGGGTGGTTGTGTTTTTTAGTTTGGATAGGATTATATCTTCAGGCATTGATGTTTCGATAGTTAACAGGATTTTCGTTCTGGCTTTGGCTGTGTTGGTTATAGGGACTTTTTCCAGTACTCTTAGCACAATTCTTAGTGCCAGGCATCATTATTCGCTGGTTAATTCTATTACCTCTTTTTTTGCTATTTTTGCTGCCGCACTTCCCTTGCTTTTTCTCGCGCAGGGGTTAGGGGTCTTATCCTTTGCATTGGCGTTGTTTATCTCTGTGGTTGTGCAGGCGCTTCTCCTGCTGGGAAGTGTGATGCTGAAATACCCAACCTTGAGGGTCAAGTTATCTTCGGTTTCTATCGGTTCCATAAAGGACACGTATAATTATTCTAAAAAGTTTTACTTTCTGCGTTTGGCCGCAATGTTCCGGACAAACTATATGGTCCTGGCAATTTCCCATTTAACCTCCGCCTCTTATGTCACTATTTACACGATTACAAACCGTATCCCTTCGGTTGTCCCCATGTTCTTTTCCAAGATAGGTACCGGGCTGTTCCCGACATTCGCCAAATTCTATGCTGCGGGAGATATGGCTAAGATCAAGAGCATTTACTTGCGCCTAGCCAAGATCGTCTGGCGGCTTGTGCTGTTTTTCTTTATCCTGGTTGTGGGGCTAAACGGGGATTTTGTGAGATTGTGGGTGGGCACCGATAAATTTGGCGGGTTCTGGATGATGGTTTTTCTTGCAGTGAACATGCTTGTGTTGTCTGTTAATAACCCTTTGGGTACTATCGTGTATTCTACCGGCAAGTATGAAAAATGGCCGCAATGGGCGGTTGTGGAGATATTTTTATCGGTGGTCGCCTCTTATGTTTGTGCAAAGATATGGGGTGTGGACGGAATAGTGTTCGCATTCATGCTGGCCTCCATGGTTACGGCTGTATATCTCTTTCAGATGGTTAATCGTGTTCTTGGGATAACAGTTCGGGAATTCTTCCGGAACACTCTCTCTTACGCATTGCTCCCTAACGTGGTGACCATCTGCCTTATGTCCCTGTTGTTAGTTTTTGGGATACATACCTGGAGGTCAATGATTTTTGCTGTAGTGGCCTTGACCGTATCTCATGTTCTGTTCTATGAGGGTGTAAAAGTATTTTTATCAAAAGAAGTCGGATTCAAAAAAAAGATTCTGGCGGCTCTTCAAATATGAACTGTCCCGGCAATGTTGGGGATTAAAACTATGCAGGCCTCTGCGAAAGTAAGTTTTACGGATATCATTAACTGCTTGCGATTTTTTGTGAAATCGCTGCCGCGGCGTATTGCATTCCCTGGGCGGAAGTGTGTCCTGGGACGTACAGCCTGCTTGGGCAATGATGTGATCTCCATCCTTGATCCATCTGCCTGTTTTTTTAATATGCAGAAGGGCCGCGTGGACTACCTGTCTGATGTCGTTTCGGATCCCAAACTTTCCGCAAGCCCCTGGGACGTCCTCCAGTTTTTGCAACGAAAAGACATTTTCTCCCTGATAATCCAGCAGTCCAGTCCACTTTGGTTTAAGTCCACCCCGCCTGCGGCTTTGTTTATGGATTCCTACTCTGAATTGACGGACCAGCTGTTTGTTCATCGCCGCGATAATTGGCGGTTCTTGTGCAATTATTCAGACTTGGACCATTCTCGGGAATTTAAGGAACAGTTCTTGCCCGCAGGCCTTCTGCCCTGTGATGACTTGGGTATGCAGTATCAGAGATTTTTCTTGTTTGTCCGGAAAATGTGGGGGGATATCCCCATAGTATTTATGCACTTCCCCGTTAAGCTGGACAAGCGTGAAAAATTTAAGTTGCGCTACCAGGCTATATATAAAGCTATTTCTGAATTGCAGGGGCGGTTTCAGCCGTTTTACTCTTTAGCGATAGATGAAACCGTAGTGGACTGGCCGGAAGTTAAGGTTCCAGGGTTGGAAGAATTCCCATACCATTTTAACCTTAAAACGTACCAAGCTTTCGCGGAGAAGGTTCGGGCGACAGGCGCGTTAAATCCTGATGGTGGCATGCGGTAGATACTGTTTGCGGAAAAATATTAATAATGAAACCATATTTTAAGAAAGTCGCTGGTGCCATAGAGGTGTTTCTGGGAGCTCTTTTATCCTGGGGCGCCGTTGTTGCGTTCCGGGTTGTAGGGGATAAGTATCGCCGGAGATTGGCCTGGATTTTCTTGGGCGCTGGTGATAGCGAATCATTTATCACATTTCATGTCCGCCCACAGGAGGGAGCACATGTCAGCACAGTTAATGACCAGTTGAGTGTTTCCCCTAAAATTGCGGTGGTTATACAGGGGGGGCTGCTTTCCGACAACCACTTTACTATCGAAACACTTAACGCGTATAAAAATATTTTTCGCGGTCACCCGCTAATCTTGTCGACTTGGGACGGTGAGTCTGAAGCTGTTCTCAAAGAGGCGGAGCGGATCGGGGTGCATTGCTGTGTAAATCCTAAGCCTAAATATTTCGGGGTTAGCAACATAAACCTTCAGATCGTTTCCAGCCGGGCGGGGGTAAGGGCGGCCCATAAACTCGGGTGCGAATATGTCCTCAAAACCAGGACTGACCAGAGAATATACGCTCCCGATACGGGGGAATACTTGTACAATCTCTGCGAAACTTTCCCGGTCGCCGGCAACTATCCAAAGCAAAAAAAGAGGATTGTCGGAGTTAGTTTGAATACGTTTAAGTACCGGATGTATGGCCTGTCTGATATGCTTGTCTATGGCCATATCGAGGATATGCTTTTGTATTGGGATATAGATACCGATACGCGTGTCTTTACCCGCGAGGAAACGGAGAAATCCCGCACCTTGGCTTCTTTTGCCAAATGGAGAGTGTGCGAGGTTTATCTGGCTACGGAATTCCTCAAGAAAATAGGCCGGGAGTTGCAGTGGACGCTGCAGGATAGCTGGCGGGCTTATGCCGAGAATTTCTGCGTTGTCGACAGAGAGCAGTTCGATCTCTTCTGGCCCAAGTATGGGCGGGAGGAGTATAGATGGCGGTCCTACGGACAGAATTATAAAACCCGGGAAATGACCTTCCGCGATTGGTTCAATATATATCGCGGCCTCAATAACAGGGAAATAGATGAGCGCCTTCTGGACCAGTGACAGGATTATACTTATGGCTAAAAATATCGCAATCGTGGATTCTTTGCGCGGCGTGGCCGCGGATGTTTATGGCAGGCTTTTCCTTTTGCCAAAGCTGAAAGAGGCCGAGTCAGAAAGGCGTTTTTTTGAAGTCGCCCCGGATTATAAGCGGTTGACCGCCGAATTCTACGCGGAAACCGCCGTGCCAGGCGCGAACCCGGCCTACCAATGGGATTCCTGGCGTAAGAATATCAGGGATGCCTTCGATAAGGGGGTGCCGGTGAATTTCCTGTCGATGTCTGTTCTTGCCAAGACCATGGTCTTCGGGCGAAAGCGCGGAAAGAAACATGCGGATATGCGGATAGAAAAGGTCAGGGAGGTATTCGGGGACGAGATAGCCAAACGCCTTCTCCTCGAGGATTATCTGGGGGCTCCTGCGGTTACGGACTCCGAGTGGATGACTTCCGCCAACAGAGCTCACCTCGCCTCTCATTTGGCTCATTACAGTGATAAGGCTAAAACTCATTTGTGGGACGCCGGGACCGTGCTGGAATGGGGCGCAGGTTACGGGTGTATGGCGCGCTTACTGCGCCGCATGAACCCAGGGCTTACGTATATCATAGTGGACCTCCCGGAGCTCCTGGCCCTGCAGTATGTTTATCTGTGCGCCCTTGAGGGGGCTTCGGCGCTGAATGTCGCTACCCAGCCTCAGGGAATACTAAAGGGGAAAATTAATTTTATCCCGTATGAGTCCTTGGTTGCCGGAAAGGTTGTCCCCAGTTGCGACGCGTTTATCTCTACCTGGGCTGTAACGGAAAGCCCGATAGAGGCGCAGAAAAGCGTTATTGACGCGCGGTTTTTCTCCGCGAAAAAAGTGCTTTTGGCGTATTTTAAAAAAGACGGGAATATGTTCCAGAGCCATGGCGATACTCTTGGCCTTTCGGAGGACGCCATCCCCGCACAGCCGGGGAATGCCTATGCCTGCAGGTGACGGGCCCCCGCGGTTTTAAAGGAAATAGCGTAAAATGCTGAAAAAAATAAAGAATGCTCTCGCGAATCCCGGGAAGGTTCTCAATAAGATCAATTCCCGGCTTACCCAGGGTTTGAATGTGGATTCCGTGCTGGACGAACTGGTGCGGTATTCCCCGTCCGGCGGACGGCGGCCCCGGGTTATGCTTGTTGCCCCGAAGTACGATTATGGCGACAAAAAGCGCGGGCTAAGCGTAGAGGAGAACTATTTCCGCCATACCCTTATCAATTCTGGGTACGATCTCGTTTCTTTTGACTCGCTTTACGGCGCCCGCCGCTTCGGCGCTAAAGTCATGAATAAGATGCTGCTGGAAAGCGTTTACAGGGAAAAACCTGATATCGTGTTTTTTATCCTTTTTCGAAATGAGATCCGCAAGGACACCCTGCTCGAGATCCGTGACGAACTTGGCGTCACCACCCTTAACTGGTTCTGCGACGATCATTGGCGGTTCGATAGCTTCTCCAAAGATTATGCCCCTTGCTTTAGCCGGGTCATTACGACCGACATCCGGGCCGTAGAAAAGTACCGTGCCATAGGGGTCAGTAACGTCATCCTTTCTCAATGGGCCTGCAATCATTTTTTGTATCGAAAGTTCGATATCCCGTATAAATACGACGTTAGTTTTGTCGGGCAGCCTCATGGGGACAGGGTAAAAGTTATCTCCAGCCTCAAGCGGGCCGGGATAAGAGTGGATACTTTTGGCTACGGTTGGCCGGGGGGAAGGGTCTCGACATACGAGATGAACCGGATCTTCTGCCAATCACGTATCAATCTCAATTTAAGCAACGCTTCGGTCGGGACTGCGAACCAAATAAAGGGGCGAGATTTTGAAATTCCGGGATGCGGCGGGTTCATGATAACTGGAGAAAATCCTGCTATCTCAGACTATTTTGTCCCCGGTAAAGAGATTGTGACATATAAAAATATTCCGGAGCTGCTAGAAAGAATTCAGTACTATCTTGCGCATGAGACGGAACGGGAAGCTATACGTGAAATGGGGCACAAGCGTTCTTTGCGGGAGCATACCTACCAGATGAGATTGGCTAGGATTTTCGCTGAATGTGAGCGGGGGCGCTAAATGCTGGAAAAAGCGGCCTGTTATTGTCTTTATTTGACCGTGTTTTTTGCTTTTATTTCAGATAACGCTATTTTTGGGCCTATTCTGGGCAGGGGGGGGGCTCTATTGTCGGGGCTATTGCCCGTTTCTTTGTTCGCGGTGCTGGTTAAGCGGGAGAAGCTTGTAAAAGCTTTTCAGCAAATATTTGAAGACCGCCTGGCTGTGGCTATCACTGCGTGCGGAGCCGGGCTTTTAGCATGGCAGTTTACCGCCAACACGCTCGCCGGCTGGACTTTATCGGCCGCTAAAGTACAACTTTACTGGGCTTCCGGAATAGGGAGCGTGGTTGCGCTGCTGGCTGTCGGCAAGACCGGGTTGTTGAAGGATTTACAGGTGGGGTATCTCCTGGCCGCATTTTGCGCCGGACAGACATTGAACCTTATTATAGCTTTAGCGGCGCTGCCTGAGCTCATCCGGTACTCCGGGGTAGGGCAATACTATCCTGGTGGCGCGGTTGGGGTGCTGACGTGTTCTATCAGCAGCCTTGTTTGCTGGTGCGCAGCATATTCGGACTTTGCCAAAGGTAGCAAGTACTGGCGGATCGGAGGGATAGTCCTAAGCCTGCTTTCCGCTTTCTTTATTCCAACGACAGGAACCCGCACCGGGACTTTATGCTTTATCTCGCTGCTGTTGCTCTGGCCATTTATATTCCGCAAGCGGCTTCCGCTTCTGTTCCTTTCGGCTGCGTTCGTTTCCGGTTTACTGTTTATGCATAGCATACACAACACTCGGGCCCTTACGATAATGAATCCATCCACATCAGCCAGGGGATACTTATACTTGAATGACCTGGCCATCATATCAGGTAGCCCCCTTGGTGGTATCGGGATGGACCTGCCGACCTACCAGGAGCGCACGCGGACGGGTCCTTATTTTGCCGCGTTCTCTGTTATTGACCCATGGGTAGCTGAATATCCGGCGCCGCACAGCTGGACGCTGGCAATAGCTATTCAGTCCGGTATAATGGCGCTAATCATCTATCTGGCCTTCGCGTCAGGAGTTATCATCTTTATGTTCCGCGCTTCTCTGAGTCTTCGGGCAGGAGCATCAGACGTGAAATCCTTTATGTTCGCGTATATCCTGGTCAATATCGGGTTATTGTTCTATCCAATTTCTGATTCGTTCCCCTGGATATTGCTGGCGGCAGGTTTTGCCATTGCGTCCTCCATCCTGTCTGACGCGGAAACTGCTTCGGCGCATATATATGGTTCAGCATGAATAAAGCCCCTCTGATAAGCGTTGTTATGCCGGTGTATAACGGCGAGGCCACAGTTTTGGCCTCTATAACCAGCATATTGGCCCAGACTTATAAAAACCTCGAGTTGATAGTTGTGGATGATCAATCTACGGATGGCACTTTAAGGCTCATCAATTCCGTCAGGGATCCGCGGGTGCGGGTCATCTCCCACCCTAAACGCAACGGCGTCGGCGCGATCAGGCGCTTTGGGACAGGCCATGCCAGGGGGGAATACGTAGCGGTACTGGACTCCGACGACATCGCTTTCCCGGAGCGGCTTGAGGCCCAGTTGGACTATATGCGGCGCAACTCGCTGAAGCTATGCGGCACCTGGGCTTATTTGGTGGGGCCGGATGGGCAGCGGCGCGAATTCCGTCATCCGGTTAAACCGGAAGATATCAGGAAGAACATTATTTGTACGAACTGCTTTGTTCACAGCACGGTGATGTTTACAAAAGAGGCCTATGATCTTGTGGGCGGATATAATCCGTCTCCGGCGTTAAGTTATGTGGAGGATTATGACCTTTGGCTGCGGATGGTCGCCAGGTATCCCGCGGGGAATCTCCCGCGGATCCTTGCGGAGTACAGCGCGCCTAAAGACAATTTAAGGTATCTCTGGCGCGAACAAACCAGGACCGCTTATGTCCGGCTCCGCGCGATACTCCGATATGGCTATCCGCTGCGAAGCCTGTTCTTTGTTTTTACCCCGCTGTTCCTGGCTTTCATCCCCAAAAAGGTGAAACTTCTGGCCAGGAAATTTTTATTCAAGGGTTCATTTTAATGATTGAGCAGGTGCACGTACTACAGATAGTCGGAGATCCGGTCGGAGGCATCCGTCGGCATGTCCACGCCCTGCTCTTCGGACTTTCCGAAAGAGGGATACGCCAGAGTTATGCGTATTCAGCTTCTTCCTGTGACCTTGTTTTCCGGAAGGAACTTCCTGGCTTGGAGAGAACACTTGAGGGGCGTCTGCTTCCCTTGAGGATTTCCAAGAAACCGGCGTTCGGGGATATTGCAAATCTAATCCGACTGCGGCGCTACGTGAACGCGAATGGCATTACCGTCGTGCACGGGCATGGGGCCAAGGGCGGCGCCTATG
This sequence comes from Elusimicrobia bacterium GWB2_63_22, assembly GCA_001799735.1. Taxonomy (GTDB): domain Bacteria; phylum Elusimicrobiota; class Elusimicrobia; order Elusimicrobiales; family UBA9959; genus UBA9959. The sequence continues at coordinate 33,338 of MGUA01000012.1, forward strand.
CCAGACTGCTTGCCATGCTGTGCAAGGTCAGTGCCGTCTATACCCCGCATGGCGGGGCCGTTCATAACATGTTCGGGAAACTAGAGGGATTTGTCTATACCCTTGCCGAAAAAGTGTTCCTTCCGATGACGGACAGGTTGGTTTTCGAGTCTAAATATTCGGCGCGGGCTTATTTCAATAAAGTCGGCAAGCAGCCGCCTAATTGGACGGTTAACCATAACGGTATCTCTCTGCCGGCTGCGAGGGAGCCTGAAAAAAGTTTCCCGGGGCCGGGGGAAATAATAAATGTCGGAGTCTTTGGGATGCTGCGCGCTCAGAAAGGGCAAATATATGCCGTGAGGGCTGTAGAAAAGCTGGTGCGTTCCAACAGTAATATCCTGCTTCATGTTTACGGAGATGGCCCTGACAGGGCGCAACTCGCCAGCGAGGCACAAAAGCTCGGCGTGGCGGACAAGGTTGTTTTTCATGGAGAGACGGATGTCCCTTTGGCTCACATGGCGGAGATGGATATCGTCCTTATCCCTTCCCTTTTTGAGTCGTTTGGCTACGTCGCCATAGAAGCTTTTTCCCTGAAGCGGCCCGTAGTGGCCTCTGACGCTGGAGGCTTGCCTGAGATTGTTTCCGAGGGTTTGGACGGATTGTTGGTAGAACGCGGCTCGCCGGATGGAATCGCGGGAGCTATCCTCAGACTTATCGGGGAACCTGGTCTGGCAGGAAAAATCAGCGCTGGCGGCTATCGTAAATTGGCGGCAAACTTTTCGCTTGATGGGATGCTTGACCGTCTGGCGGAAATCTATAAAAATGCGGGCACAGAGGGGACACGGGCCCTCTCCTGACTAAATGGTTAAACTTCCTTCCGTATACTTTAAAAAAATAGGCCGCCTGATAAAACGGATAGGTCAGGAATTTAAATTCATGCTTTTCGTGATGAGGATAGACTCGCGTACCTGGGAAAGGCATGAGTCTATATTAGACTGGGCCCATGCGCAGTCCGATCAATCGGATTCAGGCGCTAACAACATCGTAAAGCGGGGCAACGAGCTAAGGTCCCAGGTGCTTGAGGTATTTAAAGATAAATGCCGGGCCGTTTCTAACTTGAGGATAATGATCCACGTCCCGCCCAAGCACATATCCCCTGGAGGTTTTTCTCTTTTCAGCAATCTGGCCGACAGCATTGATTATCTCGGCGTGCCCGTAAAGAAACTTTTCTGGAGTGATAATTTTGCCGCCGTGCTTGGAGACTTTTCTCCTACACATCTGCTGACAAGTGATCATCGCGCTTACCTGGACCGTATAGACTGGGGCCGGGTAGCAGAATATTCAAAGTCTCATAATTTTTCTGTGGGCTTAACGGCTTCCATCGAGCCGCAGGGAGCCCTGACTCTGAGAGACCGTCTTAGCTGGGGGGAGTCCCATAAGATCGCTTTTTATTACGGGTTCCGCGCTCAAGAGTACTATGCAGAACTGGAGGGTTACCGCCACTACTCTGAATTGGGATATGATATTTTCAGCCTCGAATTCGGGGCTAACCCGTTGTTGTACTACCCGGTTTCTGTGCCTGAAAGGGACCTGGACTATGTTTTTCTGGCGTCCTCCAATATTGACAAGCACGATCAGTATTTTGAATGGCTGCCCGGAATTGTGTCAGGAAACGCGGGTTTTATAGACGGACCGGGGTGGTATAGAATCAAGAGGTATGCCCCGAGGGAAATACACCGGTTCTTGTACTCCCGTGGAAAGGTCGGCCTTAATCTGCATATCAACGACAGCCTGAAATGGGCCTCTGAACTTAATGAACGGACTTATATCCTTGCGGCATGCGGAATTCCGCAATTGATAGATAATCCGAAACTCCTGTTTAAAAGATTTAGCAAGGAAGCTGTGTTCAGCGCGAGCACTCCGGAAGAATATGCCGATCTGTATCGCTATATCTTAAGCAATCCGAAGGAGGCTGAACAAAAAGCTTTGAAGTCTTTAGAGGAAGTGTATTCGAGGCACACGACTTTTCATCGCGCTGAAAGTCTGATCAACAGACTGTGGTCAGGGTTCCGATAATCCCGATGCTAAAACTTATCAATTAGTGCGCGCCGTCGCGGCGTAGCACCACCCCGAAGGTCTTAAACACTATCATCACATCCAGCCACAGGTCCCAGTTCTTCACGTACCAGCTGTCCATGGCCAAACGGAAATTGTAGTCGGTGTTGCTGCGGCCGCTCACCTGCCACAGGCCGGTTATGCCGGGGGGGAGGCGCAGTATGGTGTGGGCTTCTTCGGCGAGGAATTCCTGCTCGCGGGGCAGGTAGGGGCGGGGGCCTATCAGGCTCATCTGGCCTTTAAGGATGTTGAATACCTGCGGCAGTTCGTCGAGAGAGCTGGAACGCAGCCAGCCGCCAACTTTGGTAATGCGCGGGTCGTTCTTTAGCTTCCAGAATTTTTCCCATTCCTCTTTGGCCGCCGGGTCGGTGGCTAATATTTCATCCAAGCGCTCTTCGGCGTCTTCATACATAGTGCGGAATTTGTAGCACATGAAAAGGCGGCCGTCTTTGCCGATGCGCTCCTGCTTTAATATGGCGGGGCCGGGGGAGTCTTTCTTTATCTGCCGGGAGATGTATATTAGTGCCGGGATAGAAACTATGAACACCGCCATGCCGGCCACATAGTCTATGAGGCGTTTGGTGAGGTAGTTGAGTGGCTGCGAGAGATTGTTCCGAATCTCAATAATCATCGTCTGCTCTTTAAAGAAGTGTCTCAACTCCGTGCCGCTTACCGCTATGCCGCCCAGGTCGGGGATGAAAAGGGTGTTGTCCGCTTTGTGCTGCACCACGTTGACCAGTTTTATCAACTCGTCCTTCGGGAGTTCCGGTTTGGCTACTACCACGTCGTGGATGTCTGCAGCTTTTATGTAACGGCTTATCTTTTCTATCCCCGTGTGTATTTTGAAGCGATCTATCTGCCCGGGCTTATCGTCTACGAATCCCGTTACCTCATAGCCGAGGTTGGGCTCGTGAATTATGGCGGAGTAGGCGCTGCGGGCGGCCGCGCCCGAGCCGACGATGAGCAGTTTGCGGCGCATAAGCCCTGCGGAATATAGCAGTTTCTTGGCGCGCAGGCGGATCAGTGGGAGAAATATTATAGCCAGCGTAAACATTGCCCCAACCAGGATGCGGGAGTAAAGCTGGCCTCGCCGCATAAGGAATAGCATGGTTAAGATGGCTAGAGTGGAGAAAAACGCCGATCTCCAGACGAATTTCACTTCGTCCCAGACCGCGAAACGGCGGGAATAGCCGTCCTCGTATAGCATTACGCCCAGCCAGACCGCGAACAGCCACCAATATGCGCCGAACTGGTAGGTGAATTCCGGCAGGCCGACTAAGATATGTGGCAGGATGAATCTGCGCAGTAAGACGGCGGTTAAGAATATTCCCAAAAGTGCTGCAGCGTCCAAAGTAAAAAGCGCGATCACACCTAAACTGTTTTTAAACTTCGCAGGGGTGAAATGTCTTTTTAGTGGCATGTGTGGATTATTATACAACTAAGGCGCAGTCCGGGCTAGGCGGAGCGAGAATCCTCGGCTGGGCCAGACATTGCCGCCATAAGATAGATGCAGAAAGCGGTGCGGGGGAGGTCGAAAGATGAATCAGTGAGCATCATGACAAGGAAGCCTAAGAAAGCGGCCACCCCCCAAAGCGAGTACGGGTCGCGATATTTAAAGAAAGAGGATGCGGCCCTTTTAAGTATAGTCCATAGCAGCAACATCAGGGCCAGCAGGCCAGGCAGCCCGGAGTCGGCGGCCCGCTGTATGTAGAGGTTGTGCAGATCAGGGAAGTCTATGACGCCGTCCACCGGACGATTGTGATAGGAATTGAAGACCCTGCGCAGGCTGTACGGGCCGGTGCCTGTAAGCGGGTAGTCCCGCAATATGTCCATGCCGGCTTTCCACATTGTAAGTCTTACGTTGGCGGTGTAGTCGATTTTGTCCCCGCCGGTAACTGTAGCTATTCTTTCCCTGCCTGCCTTGTTTAGCAGTGCCGAGGCCCCGAAGACCAGAACTATTATCGCTAGTCCGGCAATTATGAACTTCCTGGCATTACGTTGGAGAAAGAAGGCGATAGCCATGGCAAAACAGAGTCCAAGGGCGGGGCCGCGAGAAAGACTGGCGGCAAAGCCAAGCGAGAGAATGAAAAAAGAGGCTATATAAAAATGCCGCAAGCGGCCTTTAGCGGCACCAATTAAAACTCCGGCTAAAACCATTGCGACTGCCATTATTTCGGCGTGGCTGACTGCGTGCATGGTTCCGCTGGCGCGTGTAAGGCTTCCCGGAACACCTTTGAAAATCCCGTACATAAACTGTCCGATGCCAATCAGCGCGGCGGCGGAGGCACCGACGAGGAACCAGATGCCCGCCTTTTCCCTGCCGGAGCGTGTTACGGCGGAGAACACAAGTACCGCAGACAGCGCTTTTATTATTTCCGTGTCCAGGCGAGAGAAGCTGTGTTCGGGGTCCAGCGAGAAGATGGAGGAAAAAATATAGGCGATAATGTACAGTGCCAGGGGGAAGACCAGCGGGTTGGCGTGCAGTTCTCTTAAGGGCTGGGCGAACCCCTCGGGGGAAGTGAAGGCCTTCCACAGTATTGCTCCCAGCATCAGCACCAGGGCTCCCTCTGCCGCGGTTATGGAAAGGATGCAGGACGCCGCGAAGAGAAGCAGCGAGAAGTTAAGAAGTTTGTCGGCTTTGTGGTCGCCCATATCGCAACAATTATATCTTTTTGTACAATAATTCTAATTATGAAAAGCAAGAAAACTTTCAACAAATCCATTTGCTGCATAGGCGCCGGCTACATTGGCGGGCCCACCATGGCGGCCATAGCCGACCACAACCACGACCGCAAGGTGATAGTGGTAGACATTAACAAGGCGCGCATAGACGCCTGGAACTCCGACAAGATGCCAATCTTCGAGCCGGGTCTCGACGAGGTGGTAAAGCGCCGCCGCGGCAAGAACCTTTTTTTCTCCACCGATATCGACGGGGCCATAAAGCAGTGCGATATCATCTTTGTCGGCGTGAACACGCCCACCAAGACCTTTGGCCGCGGCGCCGGCTGCGCCTCTGACCTGCAGTACTGGGAGGCCACGGCCCGCAATATTGTTAAGGTGGCCAACCGCGACAAGATCGTAGTGGAGAAGAGCACCCTCCCCGTGCGCACCGCCGAGGCCATGGAGCGCATACTCAGCAACCATCCCAAGTTTCATTTTGAAGTGCTGTCCAACCCGGAGTTCCTGGCCGAGGGCACGGCCGTAAAAGATCTTGAGGCCCCGGACCGGGTGCTTATAGGCGGGCACCAGACGCCCCGCGGCAAGGCCGCCATAAAGGCCCTGGCCGAAGTGTACGCGGCCTGGGTGCCGAAAGAAAAAATTCTTACCACCAACCTCTGGTCGGCGGAGCTCTCCAAGCTGGCGGCCAACGCCATGCTGGCGCAGCGCATCAGCTCGGTCAACTCGCTATCGGCGCTCTGCGAGGCGACGGAGGCAGACATAGACCAGGTGGCCAAGGCCATAGGCATGGACAGCCGCATAGGCCCCAAGTTCCTCAAGACCGGCCCCGGCTTCGGCGGCAGCTGTTTTAAGAAGGACATACTGAACTTGGTGTACATCTGCGAGAATTACGGTCTGAAAGAAGTGGCCGACTACTGGCGGCAGGTGGTGCTGATAAACGACTACCAGCAGGAACGCATGGTGGCGGGCATTATAAAGACCATGTTCAATACGCTGGCCAACAAGAAGCTGGCGGTGTTTGGTTTTGCTTTCAAGGCCAATACCAGCGACACGCGCGAAAGCCCGGCGATAGCCATAACCAAACTGCTGGCCGCGGAGCGCGCGCAGATTGTGATCACCGACCCCGAGGCGCTGGGCCATGTGTCCGGCGACCTGGGCGAACTGGCGGCCAATGTTGAGACCACCGAAGACCCGTACGAGGCCGCCAAGGGTGCCGACGCCATTATCCTGCTTACCGAATGGGAACAGTATAAGGCGCTGGATTATAAGAAGCTCTACAAGGCCATGCGCAAACCGGCCTTCCTGTTTGATGGCCGCAATATCCTTAACCACGTCGAGCTCAAGAGCATCGGCTTTGAAGTGAAGGGGATAGGCAAGCCGTAAAGGACTAACATGCACAAGCTTAAGATACTGGTTACCGGCGGGGCGGGGTTCATAGGGTCCCACCTGTGCCGGCGGCTGCTGGCCGAGGGGCACGACGTGTTGTGCGTGGACAGCCTGTTCACCGGGAGCAAGGACAATATAAGCGACCTGCTGGACAACAAGAGCTTCGAGTTCCTGCGCCACGACATTGTTGAGCCCCTTACCGTGGAAGTGGACCAGATCTACAACCTGGCGTGCCCTGCCTCGCCGGTGCATTACCAGTTTAACCCGGTGCATACCACCAAGACGTCGGTGAACGGCGCCATCAACATGCTGGGCCTGGCGCGGCGCACCAAGGCGCGCATACTGCAGGCCAGCACCAGCGAGGTGTACGGCGACCCCGAGGTGCACCCGCAGCCAGAAAGCTACTGGGGCCGCGTAAACACCGTAGGCCCGCGCGCCTGCTACGACGAGGGCAAGCGCTGCGCCGAGACGCTGTTCTTTGACTACCACCGCCAGCATAAGCTGGAGATAAAGGTGATCCGCATCTTCAACACCTACGGCCCTAACATGCACCCCAACGACGGGCGCGTGGTGAGCAACTTTATAGTGCAGGCCCTGCAGAACAAGGACATCACCATCTACGGTACCGGCTTGCAGACGCGCAGCTTTCAGTATGTGGACGACCTGCTGGAGGGGATGCTGCGGCTGATGAACAGCCCGGCCGACTTTACCGGCCCGGTGAACATCGGCAATCCCGACGAGTTCACCATAAAGCAGCTGGCCGAGAAGGTGCTGGAGCTTATCC
>MGUA01000012.1:40311-79823 GCA_001799735.1 Elusimicrobia bacterium GWB2_63_22
AGCCCGACATCTCCCTGGCCAAGGAAAAACTGGGCTGGACCCCCAAGGTAAAGCTCAACGAAGGCCTGCAGAAGACGGTAGACTACTTCCGCCGTACCCTTAAATAAGCCGCCAGCCATAAGGAAAGCCCGGTCCAGGAGGACCGGGCTTTTCTAATTTGCTACAATTTCTGTGCGCCCCAATGGCGCTTATAATATAGATAGCAATCAATTTGACGGTCCCGTAAAATAAAGGAGAAACATACATGGCTACTAAGATAGGTATTAACGGTTTCGGACGCATTGGCAGGCTGGTCGCCCGCGCTATTCTCGCGCGCACCGACGGCCAGCTGGAACTGGTCGCCATAAACGACCTGACCGACTCCAAGACCAACGCGCATTTGCTCAAGTACGACTCCGTGCACGGCCGCCTGGAAGGCGAAGTTAAAGCCACCGCCGACGACGAAATAACCGTGAACGGCAAGAAGATAAAAGTTTTCAAGGAAAAGTCCCCGGCCGCCATCCCGTGGAAGAGCCTGGGAGTTGAGATAGTGGTGGAATCCACCGGCCTGTTCACCATTAAGTCCGACGGCGTGAACAAGAAAGGCAAGACCGTGGAAGGCGCCGAGAACCATATCACCAAGGGCGGCGCCAAGAAAGTCATCATCTCCGCCCCGGCCCAGGGCGAGGACATCACCATAGTGATGGGCGTCAACGACAAGAATTACGACGCCAAGCTGCATAACGTGGTCTCCAACGCCTCCTGCACCACCAACTGCCTGGCGCCCTTCGCCAAGGTGCTCCAGGACAACTGGGGCATTGAGAAAGGCCTGATGACCACCATTCACGCCTACACCAACGACCAGAAGATCCACGACATGGCCCACAGCGACCTGCGCCGCGCCCGCGCCGCAGCGCTCAGCATGATCCCCACCTCCACCGGCGCCGCCAAGGCGATCAGCCTGGTAATGCCCGAACTGAAGGGGAAACTGGACGGCTTCGCCATCCGCGTGCCTACCCCCAACGTCTCCGTGGTTGACCTCACCGTCACGCTGGCCAAGCCGGCCACCGCCGAAGAGATCAACGCCGCCATCAAGAAGGCCGCCGAAGGCCCGATGAAAGGCATCATGGAATACGTCGAGGAACCCCTCGTCAGCATAGACTTCAACCACTGCCCGGCCAGCTCCTCCGTGGACGCGCAGAACACCCGCGTTATAGGCGGCAACATGGTGAAGGTCCTTGCCTGGTACGACAACGAGTGGGGTTACTCCAACCGCGTGGTGGACCTGGCCCTGCTGATGATAAAGAAAGGCCTGTAATTTGCCTGGGTGTCGGGTCGGCGCAGCCGCGCCGACCCTAAGACGCCCGGCGTTTGCGTTACGATAGGAGAGCTACATGGCTAAGAAAAGAGTGCTGATAATGGGAGCCGCCGGCCGCGACTTCCATAACTTCAACGTGTTCTACCGCGACAACAAGGATTACGAAGTGGTGGCCTTCACCGCCTACCAGATCCCCAACATAGCGGGCCGCAAGTACCCCAGGGAACTCGCCGGCAAGATGTACCCGAAGGGTATACCGATATACGAAGAGAAGCACCTGGTGGACCTCATAAAGAAGCTGAAGGTGGACGAAGTGGAATTCGCCTACTCCGACGTGAGCTTTAACACCATCATGTCCAAAGCCTCCATAGTGCTGGCCGCCGGCGCTAACTTTAAGATCCTCTGCGGCGAGCAGACCTACATTAAGTCCAAGAAGCCCGTGGTGGCCATCTGCGCCGTGCGCACCGGCTGCGGCAAGAGCCAGACCACCCGCGCTATCGCCGGGATGCTCAAAGAAATGGGCAAGAAAGTTGTGGCCATCCGCCACCCCATGCCTTACGGCGACCTGGTGGCCCAGACCTGGCAGCGCTACGAGACGCTGTCCGACCTGAAGAAGCACAAGTGCACCATCGAAGAGATGGAAGAGTACGAACCCCATATAGCCGCGGGCCACATAGTGTACGCGGGCGTGGACTACGGCGAGATCCTTAAGCGCGCCGAGAAAGAGGCGGACGTTATTCTGTGGGACGGCGGCAACAACGACATGCCGTTCTACAAGCCGGACCTGATGATTACCGTCACGGACCCGCTGCGCTCCGGCCACGAAGCCACCTATCACCCCGGCGCCGCCAATATGCGGATGGCCGACATCATCGTCATCAACAAAGTGGATACCGCCACCGCCAAGGAAGTAGCCGTGGTGCGCGAGAACATCCGCCGGATGAACCCGAAGGCGCAGATCATAGAGGCCGAGAGCCCCGTTACCGTGGACAACCCGTCCGCCGTAAAGGGCAAGCGCGTCCTGGTAGTAGAGGACGGCCCCACGCTGACCCACGGCGAGATGAACTTCGGCGCCGGCCACGTGGCCGCCCGCAAGTACAAGGCCAAGTCCATAGTGGACCCGCGCCCCTACGCCATCGGCACCATCAAGAAGGTGTACGAGAACTTCAAGCAGATCACCGACATTCTGCCCGCTATGGGCTACGGCGACGCCCAGATGGCGGAGCTGAACAAGACCATTAACGCCGTGAAGGCCGAAGTGGTGATAGTCGGTACGCCGATAGACCTGGCCAAGCACCTGACGTTCAACAAGCCGTCCGTCCGCGTGACGTACGACCTGAAAGAGCGCCGGGCCGGCGGCCTGAAAGCCGCCCTGAAGAAAATAGTATAAGCTAAACCCTCCCGGGCCGGCACGCCGGCCCGGGGGCGGTTAAAATTTGAGAGGTTCTATGACCACGGAAAACAAAACGCTGCTGCGGCTGGCCAAAGTGCAGGACGCCCACCTTAAAGACAAGAACGTGCTGGTGCGCGTGGACTACAACGTGCCCCTTAAGGACGGCGTCATAACGGACGACACCCGCATCCGCGAGACCATGAAGACCGTTAAGCTGCTGCTCGCCGGCAATAACCGGGTGGTGCTGATGGCGCACCTGGGCCGCCCCAAGGGCAAGCCCGAGCCGAAGTACAGCCTGAAACCGCTGGTGGAACGCCTGGCCGAACTGTCGGGCGCCAAAGTGCATTTTGCCCCCGATTGCGTAGGGCCCGAGGCCGATAAAGTTGTGGCCGCGGCCAAGAAGGGGGAGATAGTGCTCCTCGAGAACCTGCGCTACCACGCCGAGGAAGAGAAGAACGACGACGCTTTTGCCGCGCAGCTGGCCAAGCACGGCGAGTTCTTTGTGCAGGAGGCCTTTGGCGCCCTGCACCGCGCGCACGGCAGCACCTCGGCTATCTGCAAGCACCTGCCCGGGGCCATAGGCTTCCTGGTGCAGAAAGAGCTGGAGTACCTGGACAAGGCCATGGTCAGCCCGGTGCGGCCTTTCCTCGCCATCATCGGCGGGGCCAAGGTGGCCGACAAGCTCTCCGTGCTCTACAGCCTTATCGAGAAAGTAGACACCCTTATTATCGGCGGCGGCATGGCTTACACTTTCCTCGCCGCGCAGAACACCAATATCGGCAATTCGCTGCTGGAGGCCGACAAGGTGGAGGAAGCCAAGAACATCATCCTCAAGGCTCACCGCAACAATGTTGAGATGCTGCTGCCCGCGGACCACCGCGTGGTGACCGAGATAAAGCCCGACGCCAAGGTGGAGATCACCCAGGCGATGGCCGTGCCGGACGGCTGGATAGGCGTGGACATTGGGCCCCGCACGGAGCTGCTGTTCGCCGACAAGATTAAGAGCGCCAAGACCATCTTCTGGAACGGCCCCGTGGGCATCTTTGAGACGCCCGCCTTTGCCAGCGGCAGCGTGACCGTGGCCAACGCCATGGCGCAGGCTACCCGCGCGGGCAGCACCACCATCCTCGGCGGCGGGGATACCCTCTCCGTGCTGAAGACGGCCAAGGTGAAGTCCGAAAACATTTCTCACTGCTCTACCGGCGGCGGCGCCAGCCTGGAGTTCGTGGAAGGAAAGCAGCTGCCCGGTTTAGTGGCGCTGTCGCAGAAATAAATTAGGAGAAAAAACGATGTACACCCTTATAGTTACCCTGCACGTGATACTGGCTTTCGTGATCATAATCGCGATAGTGGTTTTTCAGACCAGCAAGGGCTCGGCCCTGAGCATGTTCGGCGGCGGCGGCGACGCGCTGTTTAACGCGGCCAGCGGCACTTCTTTCATAAAGAAGTTCACCGCGAGCTGCGCGGCGCTGTTTGCCGTGACTTCCATTCTGCTTACCATCATGGGCGCCAATAACCGGTTCCGCTCGGTGGTGCAGGAATACCCGCTGCAGCAGCCCCCGGCGCAGACCGCGCCCGCGCAGCCGGCCCCGGCCCAGCCCGCGGCCCCGGCGCCCGCCCCGGCCAAGAAGTAAACAGGACCAGGCCAAAAAGAAAAAGCCCCGCAACCGCGGGGCTTTTCTTTTTGTCATCCCGGCGAAAGCCGGGATCCAGGGGAGGGGACTGGGCCCCGGCTTTCGCCGGGGCGACGGAGCCGGGGCGACGCGCTACTTCATGACCTTGTTTTCGAAGGTGTTGAGGATGTCCATAAGGTTGTCGGGGGTTTTGGCGGACAGCAGGCGCTTGCGCAGGGTTACGTTGGAGATAAGGCCGGAGAGCTGGGCCAGGATGCTCAGCTGCATGGTGGGCTCGTTGAAGGGGGTGAGGATGAGGAACAGCACCTTTACCGGCTGGTTGTCGGGGGAGGGGAAGTAGATGCCGTCCTTACTCTTGCCGACGGCCAGCAGGGGCTTGGCCAGCGAGGCCAGGCGGGCGTGGGGGAAGGCGGTCTGGTGGCCCAGGGCGGTGGAGAAGTTGGTCTCGCGCTTTACTATGGCCTTCAGGGCCTCGTCCTTGTTGAAGGTGGGGGAGGCCACGTGCAGCCGGGCCAGGACTTCCTCTATGGCCTCAAAGCGGCCGGCTTCCTTAAGTTCCAGCTCGCAGCCGGGCTTTACCAAAATGTCGCTGAGCAGCAGCTTGGGCGGCTGGTCGAATTCGTCCCTTATTTCGCCGGTGAGCTCCTCTACTATGTCTTCCATGGTTAGCAGGCCGGTGGGCTCGCCCTTGGCGTTCTTTACCAGGGCCAGCTGCAGGCGCTCCTCCTGGAAGTCGCGCAGGCTGCGCTCTACCGAGATCTCCTCGTGGATCTCCACCAGGGGGCGGCGGGCGCCCTCCAGGTCGGGGCCGGCGGCGCCGTAGAGCCCGATGGCGATATCCTTTACGTGCACGTAGCCGGTGAACACGCCGGGCTTTACGGCCAGCGGGTAGCGGGAGAATTTCTTTTCCTTAATGAGCTTGAGATTCTCTTCCCAGGGGGCGGCGGGGTTAAGGGCGGCGATGGCGGCGTGGGGCGTCATGACCTCTTTAACCTTGGTCTTGCCGAAGTCGAAAAGGTGTTCGAACATCATGAGGCGGCCCAGGGACAGGCGGCCGTGCTCCTGGCTCTGGCCCAGGATCATGCGCAGTTCCTCGTCGGAGTGCACGGTCTCCTCCTGGTTGCGCTTTATGCGGAGTATGCGCAGCACCAGGTTGGCGCTCTCGTTGAGGAGCCACATGGGGGCGAAGAAGACGGTGTGGAAGAATTTAAAGGGGGCGGCTATCCACAGGGCGGCGGTCTCCGGCATACGGATGGCCATGTTCTTGGGCACCAGTTCGCCCACTACCACGTGGAATCCGGTAATGAGGGTGAAGGCGATGGCGATGGAGGCGGTGTGCAGGGCGGCGGGCGCCAGGACTATGCCGAACAGGGCCAGGGCGGGGGCTACGAAATGCGCCACGGCCGGTTCGCCCACCCAGCCGAGGCCTATGCTGGCTATGGTGATGCCGAGCTGGGCGGTGGAGAGGTAGGCCTCCAGGTCTTTTACGGCCTCTTTGGCTATCTTGGCCCTTTTTATGCCCTTGGCGGCCAGCTCTTCCAGCCGGGTGTAGCGCACTTTTACCACGGCGAACTCCGCAAGTACGAAGAAAGCGTTGAGCAGCAGGAAAAAGAGCGCTGCGAGGAGATAGAGGATGTCCGTCATTATTGATATTTTACACAATTTAGGCATACGGCCCGAAATTTTGGTAAAATATTAGCAGTTCTTTACGATTTAAGCGCGGGTGGTGGAACTGGTAGACACGCACGTTTGAGGGGCGTGTGCCTAACGGCTTGCGGGTTCGATTCCCGCCCCGCGCAAATTTTAAGACGTACCACAAAAGGTGGGGGACCCGGTCCCCCGCTTTTTTTATATCATAACCCTATGCTCGGAAAATATTTTAAACACTCGCTGCTAAAGAAGATAGCCAACAGGGCCGGGACGCCTGTCTATGTGTATTCGGCGCCGGCTTTTCTTAAACAGATCTCGACCTATAAGAAAGCTTTCAAAGGGCTGGACCCGTTGTTCTGCTACGCTATGAAGGCCAATTCCAGCGGCGCGCTGTGCGCGCTGGCCGCCAAGGCGGGCTGGGGCGCCGACGTGGTGAGCGGCGGGGAGCTGTACCGCGCGCTCAAGGCCGGGTTTAAGCCGGGCAATATAATTTTCTCGGGCGTGGGCAAAACGCCGGCGGAGCTGGAGTACGCGCTTAAGACCGGCATTATGTTCATTAACGCCGAGTCCATGGAAGAAGTCCTGGAGCTGGAGCGGGTAGCGGCCCGGCTTAAGGTGCGCGCGCCGCTGTCCCTGCGCATAAACCCCGACGTGGACCCGCATACCCATAAATTCATCAGCACGGGCCGGCTGGGCAGCAAGTTCGGCGTCTCTTTTGAGGAAGCGCTTAAGATCTATATGTACGCGGCGGAGTCCGCCCACCTTAACCCCGTGGGGGCGCAGTTCCATATCGGCTCGCAGGTGCACAAGGCCGGGCCCTACGCCCTGGCGGCCGGGCGGCTGGCGGCTTTTATTGTTAAGCTGGCCTCGCGCGGCGTTAACCTTAAATACGCCGACGTGGGCGGCGGCTGGGGCGTTAAAGAGGGGGACGAGATGCCCGACCCTGCGGCCCTGGCCAAAGCTGTGGGCAGCGTTTTTGCCGGTACCGGCCTTAAACTGGTGCTGGAGCCCGGGCGCTCGGTGGCGGCCCCGGCCGGCCTGCTGCTGACGGCCGTTATCTACCGCAAGCAAAGCGGGAAGAAGAATTTTATAGTGGCCGACGCCGCCATGAACGACCTGGTGCGCCCCGCCCTGTACGGCGCCAAACACCCCGTGGCGCTGATCGGCCCCGGCGGCGAGGAGAAAGTGTTCGACCTGGTGGGCCCGGTCTGCGAGAGCGGCGACTTTTTGGCCCAGGGCGTGCGGCTGCCGGAGCCGGCGGCAGGCCAGCTTATAGCCATCTATTCGGCGGGGGCCTACGGCTTCTCCATGAGCTCGCAGTATAACTCGCGGCCGCGCGCGGCCGAGGTGCTGATAACCGGCCCGACTTCCTGGCGGCTGATACGCCGGCGGGAAACCTATAAAGACCTGACGGCCTGCGAAATCTAGGCCGGCCGTCCGACGCAAATAAGAACGCCCCTTCCGGGGCGTTCTTATTTTATACGGGTAGAATTCAGCGGGAGTTGAGAAACTGCCGCAGCTGGCGCAGGCTGTTCTCCTGGGCCGGCGTCAGCACGGGGCCCTCGGTGGGCACTCCGGGGCCGCTCTGCGGGGCGGGGTTGAAGATCAGGTCGCGCAGCTCGGCTTTGCGGGCGTACAGGTCGTCGCCGGGGCAGTCGGAGTTGCCGATGTCGCGGTGGGCGTAGAAGCTGCTGACCAGCACGTCGTAGGTGCCGGCTATATAGCCGCCCACGGCCAGGAAGGAATTCTTGGACTTGTCGGTGAAGACGTTATGGGCCGGCTTGTGATAGTTGCCCATTATTGAGATGCCGACGTTGTTGGTGTTGCGGCCGGCCACGTGGGCGCCCACTACCTTTATGGGGCGGCCCTCGTAGATATTGCCCAGCGGGTCTATGAGGAAATGGTAGCCGATGTCTATCCACTTCTTGGCGTTCTGGTGGTAATCCTGTATGAAGCCCATCTCGTTAAGGCCGGCTGCCAGGGTCTGCGGGTAATTGCCCTGGGTGTGGTGCAGCGTGATGGCTTTGGGTTCGTGCTGGGTGTAGGGTTCTTTGGGAGGGTTGGCCTGCCACTCGGCGCGGCGGATAAGGGGGAAAGGCCCGCCGGCGGGGTAGAACACTTCGTCCGGGATGACATAGGGCACGGTGGAGCCGGAGACCAGGATCTCCTGTTCTTTTTGGGCGATAAAGAGCTCGCTCTCGTAGATGGTGAGCGAGCTGGCGGCTTTGGAGCCGGAGGCGAGCACGCTTATCTTAAGCGGCTGGCGCGAGGCCGGCAGGGTGTAGCGGGCCCAGAAGCGGCCGTTGGGGAAGCGGCGGAAAGCGTCGTAAGAGTACCGGGAGGGGGCGTTGAGGAAGGTGCGGCCTTTTACCGCCAGCTCCACCTTTACGCCGGGGTCGGGCATTACGCCCTGCAGCAGCACCGTATCGTAGTCAATTTCGGGCGCCTCGCTGTAGGAGGTTTCGAACAGCACCCCGCCGTCCTTGTCGGGGACGGGCAGCTGCAGCTCTATGGGGTAGGACAAGTCTTTAAATTCGGCCGCTATCTCGTCGGCGGCTGCGCCGGCGGGGTTAAGGGCGGACAGGAGCAAAAGCGAGATCAGTGTGGTGGTTTTAGCCGTCATAGAGTAATTATAACGATATAGGGGAGAGATACAAAGGGTATAAAGTCCCACCCGGGCCTGGGACTTTAGGGTGCGTTGTCATCCCCGCGAAAGCGGGGATCCAGACTGGATTCCCGCTTTCGCGGGAATGACGGTTGGCGGGAATGACGGTTACTCTAGCCGCGGTAGCGGCGGGCCGCGGACATTACGGTGCGGAAGTCCATCAGGGCGGTTTTAAACCCCTCGGCCCCGTCCAGGAAGCCGAGCTTGACCACATAGGCCGACAGGAAGCGGGTGAAGGGGCGCAGCAGGATGAAGGCGCGGCTGCGGCCTTTGAGCGAATAGGAGCGGGCCAGGATCTCGGAGTAGAAAGCCAGTTTCTTCTCCATGTCGGCGGCGTCGGCGTAGGGGTAATGGTTAAGCGGCTCGGCCAGAGCGCCGATAGAGCCGTCTACGTCCAGCCGTTCGTGCACGGGCAGGGGGAGGAAGCGGGCGAAGCCGCGCTTGAACAGGCGCAGCTGGGTGTCGGGGTATTTGCCGCCGTGCCGCAGCCAGCGGCCGAAATAGAAATTGCGGCGCGGCATGGTGAAGGCCGAGGCGCCGCCGGGCGAGGAGATGGCGCGTTTTATCTCGGCCTGCAGCTCCGGGGTGACTTCCTCGTCGGCGTCCAGGATGAGCACCCAGTCGGACGCCGCCTGGTCCACGGCGAACTGCTTGTTGACGTAGACGGCGCGGCTGTTGGGGCGCTTGAAATACTTGATCTTGAAAGCGTGGGCGGCCTGGGGCGTGCCGTCGGTAGAGTCGCAGTCCACAAAGACGGTCTCGTCGGCCCAGGCGACGCTGGCCAGCGAGCGGGCCAGGTTCTTCTCCTCGTTGTGGGCGATCATGGCGATGGAGAGCGTGGGCGTCATACGGCGGCCTCCTCGATGGCTGCGCAGGTGGCGGCCGCAAAGGCGGCCTGGCTGAAATCTTTTTCCGCGCGGGCGCGGTTGCGCGCGCCCAGCGCCGCGGCGGCGGCGGGGTCGGCCAGCAGCAGGCCCAGGCGGGCGGCCAGGGCCTCGTGGTCGCCGGGGGGGACCAGCCAATCGTTCTCCACAAATTCGGGCAGGGAGCCGGCGGTGGTGGAGACCAGCGGGCGGCCGGAGGCCAGCCATTCCAGCGCGGCGCGCGAGACGGCCTCGCTGCCGAGGGAGGCGATGACGCCGATGTCGCAGGAGGCCATGAATTTATAGGGGCCGTCCACCTTGCCGTGGAAGGCGACGTGGCACTCGATGTCCAGGGCTTCGGCCTGCTGGCGCAGGTCGCCGTAGGTGAGGTTGGCCTCGTAGCCGGCTATATGGAATTCCGCCTCGGCGCCGGAGTTGAGGATGTCGGCGGCGGCCTTGAGGAACACCTCGTGGCCTTTTACCGGGTCCAGCCGGCCCAGCAGGCCGACGCGCAGGGCGCCGGCGGTGCGGGGGGGGACGAAAGCCGGCAGATCTATGCCCTGCTTTATAACGGTCACCCCGGCGTTGAGCCCTGCCTTGGTGTAGAGCTCTTTTATGTAGTCCGAGGCGGCTATGGTCCGCTTTACGGCGGAGGAGGTGAAGCCGGCGGTGGGGATGCGGACGTCGGCCTTTACGCGCAGCAGCGGCAGGCCGAGCAGGTAGCCCAGGGTCTGGCTGCGGCCGGTATGGGCGCAGACGGCGTTTATGCCTTCGGCCCGGGCGGCCGAGCGCAGGCGCAGCAAGGCCAGCGGGAGCTTGAGGTGTTCTTTGCGGCCGGGGATGGGCAGGGCTTTAAAGCCTTCGGCCGCGGCGAAGGCCATGGCCGCGCTGCCCTCCGGGCAGGCGAACACGACGGTATGCCCGGCCCCGCGCAGGGCGCGGGCCTGGTCGAAGGCGTAGGCCGCCAGCCCGCTATTCCACGGGATGTCGATTACGCTTAAAATTCTCAATGGCTGTTTCATAGCACTTCAAAGTGAGGGCGGCCATGCGGGGGGAGGAGAAGTCTTCCCGGCGGCGGTGGGCCTCGGCGGCCAGGCGGCCGCGCAGGTCCGCGTCGTTCATCAGGCGCAGCTGGGCTTTAGCCAGGGCCTCGTGGTCGCGGGGCGGCACGGTAAGGCCGTTGGCGCCGTCCTCCACCACGTCGGTAATGCCGCCGGCGGTGGTGGCCACTATGGGCAGGGAGGCGTTCATGGCCTCCACCAGCACGCTGCCCATGCCTTCCTCGCAGGAGGACAGCACGAACAGGTCCAGCGCGGCCAGCACCTTGTAGGGCTCGCTGCGGTAGCCGATCATGAGGAAGCGGTCCTGGATCTTGAGCATGCGGGCGAGGTGGGCGGTCTTCTCGGCCAGGGGGCCTTCTCCGGCGAGGAGGAAATAGGCGTGCGGCTGTTCTTTAAGCACCAGGGCCGCGGCGCGCACCATGTTCTCGGGGTCCTTGTGCGGCACCAGGGCGATGAGCGACCCGGCCCAGAAGGCGTCGGCGGGGATGTTAAGTTCGGCGGCGAGCTCGCGGCGGGCGGCCTGCCGGTAGGCGGCCAGGCCGCCGGGGGGCCAGGGGGTGTCGTCGAGGTCTATGGTGCTGTTGACCACGGCCACTTTCTCTTCGGGGACGTTGGCCTTGAGGAGTATTTCTTTTACGGCGTCCGAGATGGCGATGACGCTGTGGGCTTTTGAATACTTAAAGCGGGCGGTGAAGGCGCCGGGGATAAAGTCCACGCGGCGGTGCGCCACGCGCACGCAGTCCAGCCCCGCCGAGGCCAGCCAGGAGACGGCGGCGGTGTGGCCGGTGTGGGAATGCAGGATGGGGGGCTGGCCGCCGGCGGGCAGGGCCTTAAGGACGCCCCGCAGGCGCAGGGCCGAGACGGGGTCCCATTCGAAATGGTAGGGCAGGTTGAGGACTTTGAAATTTTTGCGCAGGGCCGCCTTGTGCAGGGGGGAGCCGGCGCGGCAGACCACGGTATTGTCGTGGCCGAGGCGGTCCAGCTCTTTTACCAGGTACATCATCTGGCGCTGGCCGCCGCGGAGTTCTTTGCCGTCGTCGAGGTGGAATACGGTGAGGCGGTTGTCCATAAAGAAATATTCTAACAAAATTAAAAGGCCCCTTACGGGGCCTTAAATTTGGTGGACGTGACAGGGATCGAACCTGCGACCTCCTCCATGCCATGGAGGCGCTCTCCCAGCTGAGCTACACGCCCAAATTTGCGTTTACTGCCTGCGTTTGTTGAAAGAACTAGGAATAGTATATAAAAAAAACCACGCGAGTTCAAACACTTAAATAAATCTTAATGGCTCCGGACCCTGCCGCGTCTTTATTCGCAAGTGAGGAATTTTATAGAATCTTATTATGAAAATTAAATCGTTCAACGTGATACCCAACCTCCCGGACAGCCTGAAGGCGCTGGAAGAACTCTCCACCAACATGTGGTTCACCTGGAACTGGGACGCCATAATGATGTTCGTCAGCATCAACGAAGAGCTGTGGCACCGCTCCCACCGCAATCCCAAATGGATCCTGGGCACCCTGGCCCCCGAGCGCCTGGACGAGCTGAGCCGGGACGGCAACTTCCTCGGGAAGCTGGGCGAGATAAAGAAAAAATTCGAAGATTACATTTCCTATAAGGACACCTGGTTTGCCAAGAACTCCGACAGCCAGGACAAGGACATGCTGGTGGCCTACTTCTCCATGGAGTACGGCATCGGCGAGGGCCTGCCCATCTATTCCGGCGGCCTGGGCATGCTGTCCGGCGACCACCTTAAATCCTCCTCCGACCTGGGCATGCCGCTGGTGGGAGTGGGCCTTCTTTATAAGAGGGGCTACGTGCAGCAGGTCTTGAACCGCGACAACTGGCAGACCGAGCGCTACCCCGAGAACGACTGGTACAACATGCCGGTGCAGATAGTAAAAGACGCCGCCGGCAACCCGCTGCGCGTGTCCGTGGACCTGGCCGGCGAGCACGTTAAGATAGGCGTGTGGAAGGTGCCCGTCGGGCGCGGCTCGCTGTTCCTGCTCGACACCAACCTGTCCGAGAACTCCCCGGCGGCCCGCACCATAACCGAACAGCTTTACGGCGGCGACCGCGAGAACCGCATCCGCCAGGAGGTAGTGCTGGGCATCGGCGGCGCCCGGGCCCTGGAAGCCATGGGCCTCAAGCCCACCGTGTTCCACGTCAACGAGGGCCACAGCGCCTTCCTGCTGTTCGAGCGCATCCGCCAGTTGATGCACGGCCGCGGCCTCTCCTACGCCGAAGCCCGCGAGATAGTGTGGGGCTCCTCGGTGTTCACCACCCATACCCCGGTCATGGCCGGCAACGAGTACTTCGATTTCGAGCTGGTGCGCAAGTACTTCGAGACCTACGTGAAGGAACTGGGCCTCAGTTTCCCCGAGTTCCTGGAGATCGGCAAGGAGGAGACCTCCTCCATGGGCTTCTGCATGACCGTGATGGCCATGCGCCTGTGCGCCTTCCTTAACGGCGTCAGCCTGCTGCACCGCGACGTGTCGCGCGACATGTGGCACAAGCTGTGGCCGCAGCTGCCGCGCCACGAGGTGCCGATAGAAGGCATCACCAACGGCGTGCATACCTGCAGCTGGATCAGCCACGAGCATCACCAGCTCTACAGCAAGGCCCTGGCCGGCGGCCATAACAACGTGCCGGATTCCTGCGACTGGCCCAGGGTGAACGAGATAGACGACAAGGAATTCTGGGACACGCACATGGTGCGCAAGCAGAAGCTGGTAAAGCTGGTGCGCGAGCGCCTGCGCAAGCAGCACACGCGCCTGGGCTCGGACCGCACCGTGCTGGCCGAGGCCGACACCGTGCTGAACCCCGACTACCTGACCATCGGTTTCGCGCGGCGCTTCGCCACCTACAAGCGCGCCACGCTGTTCATGCGCGACCTGGAGCGCCTGCTGCAGCTGGTGACCGACGAGGAGATGCCGGTGCAGTTCGTATTCGCGGGCAAGGCCCACCAGGCCGACGCCCACGGCAAGGAGTTCATCAAGCAGGTGGCCAAGCTGTCGATGGACAAGCGCTTCAAGAACCGCATCATCTTCGTGGAAGACTACAATATGAACGTCGCGCGCTATATGGTGCAGGGCGTGGACGTGTGGATGAACAACCCCATCCGCCCGCTGGAGGCCTCCGGCACCAGCGGCATGAAGGCCGTCATCAACGGCGTCATGAACCTTTCCGTGCTGGACGGCTGGTGGCCCGAGGGCTACTCGCCGGACGTGGGCTGGGCCATCGGCGGCACCGAGGCCTACAACTCGGACGAGGAGCGCGACTACGTGGAGGCCGAGAGCATCTACAACCATATCAAGAAGATGGTGGCGCCGCTCTACTACGACCGCGACGCCCAGGGCCTGCCGCGCGGCTGGATAAAGATGATGAAGGCCTGCGTGCAGAAGCTGGTGCCGCATTTCAACACCAACCGCATGCTGCGCGAGTACTACGAAAAGTTCTACGTGCACGCGCACCGCTCGTCCAAGAAGTTCGGCGAGAATTCCCGCGTGGCCGAGGTGGCCAACTGGCGCCGCAAGCTGGAGGCCAACTGGCCCCGCGTGCGGGCGGTGACGGACCAATTCAAGCCCGAGATGGAAGTGCATACCGGCGCCCGCCTGCAGGTGAGCGCGGTGGTGTGGCTGGGCGACCTGAAGCCCGAGGACGTGGACGTGCAGCTCTATATCGGCACCGCCGGCGGCGAGGGCCTGTTCAAGGACGGGAGCGCCGTCTCGATGAAGCAGGAGGCCCGCATGGGCGACGCCTACGTGTACAAGGGGGAGATCCCCTGCTACAAGAGCGGCCGGCACGACTTTTCGGTGCGCGTGATGGGCAGGCACCCCGACGTGGCCAACCCGCTGATGCCGCTGCATCTCAAGTGGAGCGAGGAATAAAGCGCGCGCGCCTGTTGTGCTGCGCGCTAAAATATATATAATATTCCTAACGGCCGGAGACGGCTCTGTGGTACGTAATTAAAGAGAGGTACATAAGCAAATGGCAAAAGGTAAAGTAAAGTGGTTCAACGACAAGAAAGGGTTCGGCTTCATCATCCCCGAGGACGGTTCCAAGGACCTTTTCGTTCATCACTCTTCCATTCAAGGTGAAGGTTTCAAGACCCTGGCCGAAAACCAGGAAGTAGAGTTCGAGACCGAGAACACCGACAAAGGCCCCAAAGCCGTCAACGTGACGAAAACACAGGCCCCCAAGTAAGCCTCAGCTTATTTGACGAAAACCGGCCCCGTTAACAGCGGGGCCGGTTTTATTTATCCCCTTCGGCGCACGCCGCGGGGGCGAATTCCGGAATTCCGGGGACACAATACTTAATTGCCGCAATTAAGTATTGTGTCCCCGGAATTCAATAGTAGAGGAAGTCGCGTTTGGTGATTTCGGGGGCGTACTGGGTGTCGGCGAGGCGGTTGCCGTTGAAGACTATCACGCGCGTCCGGCGCTCCTCGGTCCAGTTGCCCTTGGGGTCGTACTTATAGGTATAGGTGTATTCGTACTTGGGCTCCGCGGCGTCCGCGTCGTAGACCAGCTCCTTCTCGGGGCGGCCCTTGGCGTCGCAGTACACCTCGGAGCGGTTCACCGGCTGCTCGCCCGAATCGTACGTGGAGCGCACCTCGCGGCGCAGCGTGCCGTCCTCGCGCAGCTCATATACAGTTTTTTTGCGCAGCTCGTTGGTCTCGCCGAACACCGAATGGGTCCGCGAGCTGGTGTTCTTGTCTGACGCGAAAGCCTCGCGCCGCAGCTGGCGGCCGTCGAAGTCGTTGAGCGCCGTGCCCGCCAGGTTGTTGCCCTTGTCGTAAGAGTACGCCGTCACCGTCTCCAGGTTCATCAGCGGGTCGAAAGCGTGCTCCTCCGTCACAAAGCCCTTGGCGTTGAAGACCCGGAAGACCTGGCGCACCGGCTTGCGGGCGCTCTCGCGGCCCTGGGAGGGGGAGGCGTCGAACACCTGCACCACGGCAAAGTCCTTCTTCTTGTACTTGCGGCAGAAATCGTCCATGGAGGACTGCGCCTCGTCGCTGAAGCTGGTGGAGAGCTTCTCCTCGGACTTGAGCGTGTCGCAGACGGCCTTTGACCCGGCCTTGTCCTTGTAGACGAAAGCGTGCTTGAGCACCAGGTTCTTGCCGTCGTATTCGGCCTCTTCCGTCTTCATGCCGTACAGGTCGCAGGAGACGGAATTTATGCTCTTGGGCGTGCCTTCCAGCCAGGCCTTGCCGCGCTTAAGCGGCTGCATCCTCATGGTACGCACCGTGGCGGCCTTGGGCTTGAACTCCGGGCATTTAAGGTCGGCCTGGGCGCGCGCCGCCGGGGGCAGGCAGAAAAGCAGGGCTAAAAGGGGGGCGATTTTCATTTTGGGGTCCTCTGATAATATATTATACTTTACTAACGAAAGAATTTAAGGAGGCAGCATGCCCGACAACAAGAACGAAGCCGGTAAGCCGATGCAGCTGGAAGTGCAGATGGACGAAACCACCGCCCAGGGCACCTACGCCAACCTGGCCGGGGTCACCCACAGCGAGACCGAATTCATCTTCGATTTTCTTTTCCTGCAGCCCAACCAGCCCAAAGCCAAGCTGCGCGCCCGCATTATCTCCAGCCCGGTGCACACCAAGCGCTTCCTGGCCGCCATGCTTGAGAATATAAAGCGCTATGAAGAACGCTTCGGCGCCATCCCCGAGCGGGCCGTCAACCTGACCCAGGGCCACAGCTGAGCCCCGCCTGCCCCGCAAAGAGAAAACCCCGGGCAGTTCCCGGGGTTTTTCTTGTGCCCGCGCGGGGCGCTACTTGTGCCCCTGCAGCATAAAGCTCTGCCGCTCGGTGGGCATGTGGCAGTTGAGGGGCAGGCCCCTGGCCAGGCAGCGGGCCTTGGCGTCGGCCAGCATCTGGTCCAGCTGCTCGTCGGTATAGTCGGGGTGCGCGTGCCAGAGCACCAGGTCGCGCGCCTCGGCCTTCTCGGCGGCGAAATCCACCACGATGCCCAGGCCCGAGTGCCCCTGCTTCTTGTAGGTCTCGTAGTCCTTGTCGTTGTAGACCGCGTCGTGGATGAAGATGTCGGAGCCCTTGCAGAAGCCGCCGAACTTTTCGTCGTAGTCCTGGAAAGCGGTGGCGTCGCCCCAGATCTCGCTGTCGGGGGCGTAGGTGACGCGCTTGCCCAGCAGGTCCAGCACGTAGACCATGGTGCTGGTGGGGTGGTTGGCGTACATGGCGGAAAGTTTTACGCCCGGGAAAAGCTCGTAGTTGTCCTCGAGGATCTCGTAGATGTCGATCTTGGCCTTGGGGGCCTGCTTGGCGAGCGAGAAAGAACTGTAGAGCGTGGCCTGCGCCACCTCCTTCAGGCTCTTCTCCGGGTCGTTGGACCCGATAAGGTGGATGGCGAAGTTTGAGTCGAAGAGGGGGGCGAAGCGGCCCAGGCCGAGGATGTGGTCCATGTGGAAATGCGTGAGGCAGACCCAGATGTCCTTGTAATAGCGCTTCCTCTCGACGATCTCCTTGCCCAGCTCCACTATGCCGGTGCCGGCGTCGAAAATGAACAGGTGCTCCCTGGTCTCTATCGACAGGCAGGAGGTCTGGTGCCCGTAGCGCGAGACGGTGTTGGGCAGGGTGGCGGGCAGGCCGCGGGCGCCCCAGGCGGTGACGCGGATCTGGCCGGCGTCCAGGTCGCTGGCCTGCTCGTGCTCGTCCTCGCGGATGATGGAGGCCGACATGGGGGCGGCCGGCGCGGGGGCCGGGTTGGCCACGGAGCCGTCGAGGATGGTCTTTACGGTGGCGGAGAAGGTCTCCACGTTGTAGGGCTTCTGCAGGAAGAAGTCGGCGCCCAGCTGGAAGGCGCGCTGCTTTTCCACATCGTAGGACTTGCCCGAGACCACGATGATCTTCATGTGCTTGAGAGCGGGGTCGGACTTTACGGACTTGCAGATGTCCATGCCGGTGATGCCGGGCATCATGATATCGGTGACGATCAGGCGCGGCATCTGGGCCTTGATGGTGGGGATGGCCTCCAGCGAGTCCTGCACCAGCGTCACCGTGTAGCCGGCGTCGGTAAGCAGGTCGCGGGAGAGCTCTCCCACCATGGGGTCGTCGTCAACAATCACTATATCCGGGTTTGCCATTGTGTTTTCTCCGCGGTCCGAACTGCGGTATTTACTATAATACATTATATCTTTCAGGCAGTTAAGCAATTGTTACAAGGGCGTTAAATTTATGATGAGAATAATAGCGGGCACCCATAAAGGCCGCAGCATTTTTTCCATTCCCAAGGACAAATTCGTAAAACCCATCTCGGGGCGCATCCGCCAGTCGCTCTTCGACATGCTGCGGCCCTACATTACGGGCGCCGTCTTCCTGGACCTGTACGCCGGCACCGGCGCGGTGGGCCTGGAGGCCCTCTCTCGCGGGGCGGCCAAGGCCGTGTTCGTGGAGAAGGACGGCCTGTGCATGAAGACCATAGAGAAGAACATAGCCCAGCTGGGCTTCGGCGAGCGGGCCAAGGCCCTTAAGGCCGACGTGCTCAGCGGCCTGAAGTGGCTGGAGCATTACTCCGACTACAAGGGCTACGACGTGGTCTTTATGGGCCCGCCGTACCGCACCGAGGAGAACCTGCCTCTTTTCTACAGCCTGGAAACGCTGACCCTGCTGGCGGACGCCGGCATAGCCAACCCCGGCTGCACCATAGTGGTGCAGCACCACAAAAAAGAGCCCGTCACCCCGTGCCCCGCCGGCCTGACGCACGTGCGGCACGAGCGCTACGGCGACACCGACGTGGATTTCTTCCGCCCGGTCAAGCGATGATCTTCGACCCCTTAGAGCTCAACTACAGCAAGCTCCGCGCCTACCTGGACTGCCCGTTCCTGTACCGCTATATCTACGTCGAGCGCAAGTTCGCGCCGCAGTCGCCCTATTCCTCGCTGGGGCTGAGCGTGCACCGGGCCATCGGCCGCTTTCACGCCAAGCCCGGCGACCTTAACGCCCTGCTTACCCATTACGACGCCGCCTGGCTGCACCAGGGCTACGCCACCCCGCAGGAGAGCATGGAGTTCTACAACAAGGGCGCGGCGGTGCTGGAGAAGTGGTGGGCCCATTTTCAGGCCAACCCGGCCAAGGTGCTGTACTCCGAGCGCAGCTTCGAATTTCCCTTCGAGCGGTGGACTATAAAGGGCACCATAGACCGGGTGGACCAGCTGCCCGGCGGCGACGGCCGGACCATCGACGTCGAGGTTATCGATTACAAGATGGGCTTCGAGGACCGCAACGAATGGGACGTGGCCGGCAGCCTGCAGCTGGCCATCTACGCGCTGGGCGTCTCGAGGGCGCTGCGGCACAACGTGGCCTCCATCGGCTATTTCATCCTGAGCTCCCTGCAGAAGGCCTCCGCCCCTTACGACCCGGCAACCGAAGAGGCCACCCTGGCGCTTATCAACTCCACCGCCGAGAAGATGCTGGCGCTGGACATGTCGCGCAAAGGCGCCTGCGCGCGCTGCGCCATCCGCCGGCTCTGCCCCGAATCCGAGGCGAAGACGGATTAGGTTAAACCCTTAAAAAGAAAAAGCCCGGCTCGCACCGGGCTTTTTCTTTTTCCGCCGGACGTTAAACGTCGCCGTTGGTGGCCGGGGGGAGGTGGGGGAGGTTCTTGGCCTCGCGGTAGATCTGCAGGAAAACTATCACGCAGGAGATCAGGAGCGGTCCAAGGAGGAGACCCAGGGCGCCGTACATCTTCATGCCGCCGATGATGCCCAGGAACAAGAGGAAGATAGGCAGCTTGGCGCCGCGGCCTATAAGGATGGGCCGCAGAAAATTGTCGGCGAGGCCCACTACCAGGCCGCCCCACAGCGCCACGAAGAGGCCTATCTTGGCGCCGGCCAGGAAATACATGGCCACGGAGAGCGGGATCCACACCAGGCTGGTGCCGACGAAGGGCACCAGCGCGGCGAAAGAGGTGAGCAGGCCGAACAGCGCCGGGGCCTTTACCCCGGCCAGCCAGTAGCCGAAGGCGCCGATGAAGCCCTGAATGATGGCCGTCAGCAGCAGGCCGCGGACCACGGCCATGGTGGTGACGTAGAGCTGGTTGGCCACCCGGTGTTTGTATTCCTGGTCCATGGGGATCAGGTCGATGAGCCAGTTGAGGAAGCGCTCCCCGTCGCGGAACAGCGCGAAGAGGGAGAATGTCATCACGCCGAAGTTGATGATGAAGAAGAAGATGTTCTTAAGCAGGCCGGCGCCGGACCGGGTAATCTTCTCCTGGAGGCTCTTGAGGCTGCTGGTCAGGACCTCGTTGGGGTCGATGGTGATGTAGGCCTTGAAGCGCTCCGGGATGGTGATGTCCAGGTCCTTCTGGGAAATGGTGTTGAGCCACTGGTTGGTCTTGGGGTAGAGCTCGCGGGATTCGCTCAGCAGCAGCCCGCCGAAGACCAGCAGCGGCAGCGCCAGGGTCAGCACGGCCAGCAGCGTGGAGATGGCCGCGGCGGCGGAGCGGTTGGAGACCACCCGCTTCCTGATCCACAGGTGCACGGGGAAGAAGATAAGGGCGAAAGTGGCGGCCACCACCAGTGCACCGACGAATGGCGACAGGATATGCAGCAGCTGGTAGAGCAGGAACAGCAGGATGCCGAAGAAGAAGAAGATGAAGAGCTGCGACTTGTCGAACCTGAGCAATTTGGGCGGCGGCGGGTTCTGGGGCATAGGCCAGATTATAGTAAAGTTGGCCGCGGCTTGTGTTGGCCGGCCGCCCTTTGCTTTAATGGGTTAACGGCATGAAAAACTACCTGAAAGCCATGGACCGGGGGGAAGTTACCAATTTCTCCCGCAATTCCTACGAGGTGATCTTCTCGGTCTTTATGATCGCCGCCGCGTATTTCTACCGCGACAGCCCGCAGGTGGTCTATCCCCGCATCCTTTACTTCTTCCTGCTGCTGCTGGGGTCCAACTTCACTTTCAACTATTTCCTCCGCCGGCGCACCGCGGTGAACCTCTGGCTGATAGACCTGATCCTGCTGGTCAACTTCTGGATCATCACCGGGGTGGTGTATTATTCGGGCGGCGGGAGTTCTTATTTCTGGGTGCTCTACCTGCTGCCGGTCTTTGCCGCGTCGCTGATGGGCAGTTTCAAGGACGCGCTGGGCGTGGTGCTGCTCTGCTCGCTGGCGATAACGGTTATGGCCTGGCCGCTGGGCGACCTGGCGACCGTGCTGGCGCTGGCGGTAAAGGGCGCGGTGCTCGCTTTCTCCGCCGGGGTGGTGTACAACACGGCGCAGTCCCGGCGCCGGGCCGAGGCCTGGCTGGCCTTCAAGCGCGGGCAGGTGGAGTCGCTGGAGAGGAAGGTGACCGAGAGCGAAAGCAGCATCGTGCGCACCGCCTCGGCGGTGGAGATGGGGACGCTGGTGAGCGGGGTGATGCACGACCTGGGCAACGCCGTCTCGGTGATCCTGCTCAGCGCCCAGCTTTCTGCCGAGGAAGAGGCCCCGGAGAAGGCCGACATGGAGCGCATCCTGAAGGCCTCCCGTTACGCCAAGGGCCTCATCTCGGCGGCCATGAGCATAGTGCGCGGCCAGGATTATGTTTTTGAACCAGTGCACCTCAAGGAGCCGGCCGAGGGGGCCGCGCTGCTGACAAATTACTCCGCGCGCAAGAAGAACGCCGCCGTGGAGCTGGCTTTCCCGCCGGACCTGCCGCCGGTGCGCGCCAGCCGCGCGCATATAGAGCGCGTGCTGATAAACACGGTGGCAAATTCCCTCTCCTTCGTCCCCGAAAAGGGGCTGGTGCGCGTGGCGGCCCGGCCGGCCGAAGGCGGGGTGCTGCTGGAGATCTCCGACAACGGCCCCGGCTTCCCGGCGAGGATGCTGCTTAAGGACGACGTGACGGCTTTCGAGACTACCAGGCCGGAGCTGGGCGGCACCGGGCTGGGGCTGTACGTGTGCTCGCAGATAGTGCGCCGCCACGGCGGCACCATGAAACTTTCCAACCCTCCCGGCGGCGGGTCCCTGATCAGCGTCTTTCTGCCGCTGGCGGGGCCGCGCGCCGCCGAGCCCGCGGAGCTGTAGGCCCCGCGGAGGCGCAAAAAAAGCCCGGATCACTCCGGGCTTTTTGTTTTGGGGACGCTGATTCCTAAATTCCTAATTTTAGATGTACCGACGGCAATTAGGAATTTAGGAATCAGCGTCCCCTGGGACTAGCGCCAGAACAGCAGGGCGATGGCGCCGCCGAGGAGCACGCGGTAGACCAGGAAGGGCGTGAGGTTGCGCCGCTTCATCCAGGCCATCAACAGCCAGATGAAGGCGAGGCCGGAGAGGAAAGAGGCCGCCAGGCCCCAGGCGAAGGCCGGGGTGAGCTGGTCCGGTGTGATCTTGCGCGCCTCCAGCAGGCCGGCGCCCAGGATGATGGGCGTGGAGAGCAGGAAGGAGAGGCGGGCGGCGGAGGAGCGCCGGTAGCCGATAAACAGGGCGGCCATGATGGTCATGCCCGAGCGTGAGGCCCCGGGCATGAGCGCTATGCACTGGGCCAGGCCGATGAGCAGGGCGTGCCGCCAGGAGAAAGCGCCCTCGTCGAGCGCCTGGGCCGGCTTCCTGTCCGCCGCGTAGATAAAGAAAGAGAAGAACACCAGGTTGAAGGCGATCCAGAGCGGGTCCCTGAAGACGGTCTCGGCGTAATCGTTGAGGGCCAGCCCGGCGATGGCGGCCGGCACGGAGGCCAGCGCCAGCAGCGGCAGCATGCGGCCCGCCGGGGAGCGGGGCGCCGTGAACGCGTCCCTGAAGATCTCCAGCCAGTCCTTCCAGAAATAAATTATGACCGCCAGCAGGGTGCCCAGGTGCAGCATCACGTCGTAGGCCAGCCCCTGGTACTCCCAGCCGAAAAGCCGGGGCGCGATGGCCAGGTGCGCGGAACTGGAGATGGGGAGGAATTCCCCGGCCCCCTGCAGTACGCCCAGTATAACCGCCTGTAGCTCAGTCATGCGCGATCTCCGTGCCGGGATAATAATGTCTGAGGATATCCCGGTATTTAAAACCTTTGCGCGCCATGCCTTCGGCGCCCCATTGACACAGCCCCACGCCGTGCCCGTTGCCTACCCCGTCGAGCAGCACGTGGTCGCCGCCCTGGATGAGGCGGAAGTTGGAGCTGCGCACCGCGTTCCAGCCGGCCCGGCGCCCTATGCCGTGATAGAAATCCGTGGCCGACACTTTTATGCGGCGGCGCTGGGTGTAGATCTCCAGCTCGGCCGCGCGGCCCGGCGTGCCCCAGGCGCTGATGCGCAGCCCCCGGGCCTCCTCGTCGGAAACTATCCAGCCGGCCTGCCGGGCGATGCGCGTTAGGCCCGTGAAATAGATCTTGGTCTTCCACTTGAAGCGCGGCGCTATGGAGCAGTAAGGGCGGCCGGTGGGGCCGTCCTTCACCGAGACCAGGTAGGGCTTGTGGTCGTAGGGCCAGACGTAGGTCATGTTCTCGGTGCGGCCGCCGCAGACGGAGTGGTAGTAGGTCTCGGCCGGGGCGCCCTTGTAGACCAGGATCTCCCCGGCGGTGGCCTCGACCGCCAGGCGCGCCCGCGCGCTGATGCCGCCCGCGCCGGTGTAGAACTGGCAGTGGGTGGAATCGCAGAGGTTGTAGCCCTCGCCCGTGTGGGAGCTGGCGTGCTTGCGGGTGTAGGTGCGGGCCGCCACCGCCTGGGCCTTGAAGGCCTCGGGCTGGGACAGGTCGGAGGCCTCGGCGGTCACCACGCCGGCGAGGTAGAGCTCCAGCGAGAGGGTATTGATTATCTTCAGGCGGCCCTTCGCCTGGGAAAAAGCCAGCTCGCCGGTGTAGAGGCGGCGCTTGAGGCCGGGCCCGGAGAGCCAGACCCCGGCGCTGCCGGCGCGCACCTTTAGCGTCTTGGCCGGGCCGGCCTTGTGGGCGCCGTCGAGCGCCACCTTGTCCCCGCGCACCAGCACGCGCGACGGGCCCAGGCGGTGGTCGCCCAGAAAAACGTCGCTCCCGGCGGGGGTCAGCGTTATGGAAGAAAATTTATGCAGGGAATAAAGCCGTATGTCCGCCGTACGGAAGGCGCAGGCCGGCGCGGCCGCCAGCAGCAGGAGTAGGAGCAGCAGGGCTCTCAACGGGCGGCTTCCTCGGGGTCGTAGAATTCCACCAGGGCGCCCTTCTGGCCGCCTTCGGGTGGGAGGACGCGGGCAAAGCCCGCCGGGGAGAGGTCCAGGGGGGGCAGGCCGGCGAGCAAGCCGGCGGCCGCGCCGAGCAGCGGCATGTGCCCCACTATCAGCACGGGCGCCGAGCCGGCGGCCTTTTCGGCCAGCTCCAGCACGGCGCCGGCCGGGCCGTCGGAAAGTTCGCTGGCGGTGCGGCGGGCGGCCCCGGGGAAGACCCCGGCGGCTATCTCGGCGGTGCGGTGCGCGCGCAGGTAAGGACTGGAAATTATCAGCGAAGGCACGAAGCCGGCGGCGCGCAGGCGCTCGGCCGCGGCCAGGGCGTCCTTCTCGCCCAGCGGGGAGAGCGGGCGCTGGGAATCGGAGGCCACGCCGGCCTCCCGGGTGCTGAGGGCGCGGCCGTGGCGCAGGAAAACTATTTCGTTCATGTATATATTTTAGCAATTTGGGGGGCGCGCGCCCCAGCCGCCGCGGATATTAATTCTTCTTATGCCCGGGGCGCGGCCTGACGGGCGGGTTTCCGGCGGTCCGCATAAGGGGGCGGGCTCCCCCGGCGGCGCCGGGTATTAGCGCCGCTTATACCTGTCGGGGCACAGCGTGAAAAGTTAACGGGGGGGCGCAATGGCGACCAAGGGTAAAGTAATATAATATGAGGGCAGCATGCGTTAATACAAAAACGGAGGCCACCAGGGTGAACTACCATATACTGATGAAAGGTGAACTTGACGGTTTCGTCAAGAAACTCGCCAAGAAAATGAAAGTCTGCGCCCCAGTAGCTAAAGGGCACAACAACTACGCTTTCGAGGAAGTGACTTCGGCCGCGGAGATATCTATGGATTATATCCCTACGATACTCCCGCCCAAGAAATACTTCATGCCGCCCCGGGAAAAGATGCTCGACTTCGACATCTCCGAGGGCAAACCGAAGGACGCCGCCAACCTTAAGGCGGAGCCCCTGGCCGTGTTCGCGGTGCATACCTGCGACCTGGCCGGCATCCAGTGCCTGAACATGGTCTTCTCCGAGAAGCCCCGCGACTACAACTACCTGCTCAGGAAAGAGAGCGTCTTTGTGATCGGCCTCGAGTGCAACAAGTACTGCGACTCTAACGCCAGCTGCGCGCTGGTGGGCAACCACTACCCGAACGGCGGCTACGACATCTTCTTTACCGACATCGGAGACAAATGGGTGATCCACGTGGGGACCCAGAAGGGCGAAGAGCTGGTGGAGAGCATGGGCCTCGCCAAGGCGTCTTCCGCCGACATGGTGGCGCTGGACAAGGTCCGCGAGGGCAAGAAGCACGCCTTCCAGAACGAGATCGGCGTGGACCCTAAGAAGCTCCCCGAGATCTTCGCCAAAGGCACCGAGAGCAAGGTGTGGCAGGACGTGGGCAACCGGTGCGTCTCCTGCGGCAACTGCACCAACGTCTGCCCCACCTGCTACTGCTTCGACATGGCCGACACGATCAACCTGGACCTGAAGACCGGCTCGCGCAACCGCACCTGGGATTCCTGCCAGTTCGAGACGTTCGCCGCCGTGGCCGGCGGGGAGAACTTCCGCGAGGAGCGCGCCAACAGGCAGCGGCACCGCTTCTACCGCAAGTTCAAGTACCCGATAGACAAGTTCTACCGCTCCTTCTGCACCGGCTGCGGCCGCTGCACGCGCACCTGCATGGCCAAGATCAACCTGAAGGACACCCTGAAGGCCCTGGCCGCCGAGCACAAATAAGGATATATCATGACCGAGAACATCCACATAGAGAATTCCAACTGGAGGCTCCGCAAGGGGCAGATAATCGCCGCAAAGCAGATGACGGCCACTGAAAAGTGGTTCGACATAAAGCTCGAGGACGGCGAACTGGACCACGAGCCCGGGCAGTTCGTGCAGGTTGAGCTGTTCGGCGTGGGCGAAGCGCCCATCTCCATCTGCTCCAGCCCCACCAAGCGCGGCTCCTTCGAGCTGACCGTGCGCGCCGCCGGGCGCCTGACCAAGCACATGCAGGCCATGGGCAAGGGCGACTGGCTGGGCATCCGCGGGCCGTTCGGCAAACCCTTCCCCGTGAAGCTGATGACCGGCAACGACCTGCTGTTTGTGGCCGGCGGCCTGGGCATAGCGCCGCTGCGCTCGCTTATTAATTACGTGATGGACAACCGCCGCGAGTTCGGCAAAGTGGACATATTGCTCGGCTGCAAGACGCCCACCGACATGCTGTTCGGCGACGAGATCAAAGAGTGGCAGAAGCGCCTGGACGTGAACTTCTCCTGCACGGTGGACCGCACGGCCCCCGACTGGAAAGGCAACGTCGGCCTGATCACCAGCCTGATCCCCGGCGTGACCATTAACCCGGAGAAGACCTTCGGCGTGGTGGTGGGGCCCCCGATCATGTACAAATTCGTCATAGCCGAGCTGCTCAAGAAGAACCTGCCCGAGAGGCAGATCATCCTGTCGCTCGAGCGGCACATGAAATGCGGGATGGGGAAATGCGGCCACTGCCAGATAGACCACCCCAAGAACTACTACTGCTGCAAGGACGGCCCTACCTTCACCTACGAAGAGGTGAAGGAATCGAAGAAACTTTAATACGGAGAAACAAACGATGAAAACCGCTAAAAACGATACGAAAGCTCCGGCGAAGGCCCCCAAAGCCGCCGCCAAGCCCAAGGTGGCCTTCTTCGACTTCGCCTCCTGCGAAGGCTGCCAGCTGCAGATCACCAACTTCGGCGAGCTGCTGCTCGACGTGCTCGGCGCCGTGGACGTGGTGGAGTTCCGCGAGGCCATCAGCGAGAAGTGGGACGGCGACTACGACGTGGTCTTCATAGAGGGCTCCATCGGCGACCATCACGCCGAGGAGCGCCTGAAGAAGATCCGCGCGAGGGCCAAGGTGCTCATCGCCTACGGCGCCTGCGCCTGCACCGGCGGCGTGAACGGCATGAAGAATTCCTTCGAGCTCGACGAGATCCGGGCTAGCGTGTACGGCAAGGACTACAAGCTGTTCGACAGCACGGCCACCAAGCGCGTGGACCAGGTGGTCAAGGTGGACTACTACATCAACGGCTGCCCGATCTACATTCCCGAGCTGGTAGAGGTGCTCAAGTGCGCCCTGCGCGGCCTGCCCTACACCGTGCCGGACAACCCCGTCTGCGCCGAGTGCAAGCTCAACGAGAACGTCTGCATGTACGAGCGCGGCCTGGCCTGCCTGGGCCCGTGGACGAAGGCCGGCTGCAACAGCTGGTGCGTCAACAACGGCAACATCTGCTACGGCTGCCGCGGCGAGGTGAGCAACCCCGCGAAGAACGCGGGCGACGTTATCAGCAAATACAACCTGAAGCCCGAACTTATAAAAGCTAAGTTCGACATGTACAACAAGTGCAAGGAAGGTGTGAAATAATGGCTAATGTAAAAGATCTCGACATTAAAGTAGAATACGTCACCCGCGTGGAAGGCCACGGCAACATTGTCGCCAACGTGAAGAACGGCAAGATAGAGAAATGCGAGTTCCACGTGGTGGAGACGCCCCGCCTGTTCGAGGGCATGCTGCGCGGCCGCAGCATCTTCGAGGCGCAGCACATCACCAGCCGCATCTGCGGCATCTGCTCCTGCGGCCACTCCCTGGCCAGCGTGAAAGCGGCCGAGGACGCGCTGGGCGTAGTCCCGACCGAGCAGGCCGTGAAGCTGCGCAAGCTCCTCCTGGACTACGAGTTCCTCGACAGCCACATCCTGCACGTGTACCTGCTGGCCGCCCCCGACGTGCTGGGCGTGCCCTCCTTCATTCCGCTCATCGCCTCGCACAACAAGGTCGTGCGCCAGGTGCTGCGCCTCAAGAAGGCCGTCAACGACTGCTGCGACATCCTGGTCGGGCGCCACATCCACCCCATCACCATGATAGCCGGCGGCTGGACCAAGCTGCCTTCCAAGAAAGAGATAGACACGCAGATAAAGCTGCTGGAAGGCATGGCCGAGGACCTGGGCGAAGTGCTCAAGCTCGCCGCGACCCTTAAGTTCCCGGACTTCCACCGCAAGACCGAGTACGTGGCGCTGGTCTCCGACGACAACGAATACCCGCTCCTCAACGGCGACATCGGTTCTACCGAAGGCAAGCGCGTGAGCTACAAGGACTATAAGAAGTCCACCAACGAGTTCGTGGACCCGCGCTCCTCGGCCAAGTTCACCAAGTGGAGCGGCAACAGCGTGTTCGTGGGCGCCCTGGCCCGCTTTAACCTGAACGCGCACAAGCTGCACCCTAAGGCCAAAGCGCTCGCCAAGGACCTGGGCTTCAAGCCGGTCTGCGACAACCCGTTCCTCAACACCGTGGCGCAGGTGGTAGAGATAGTGCACTGCTACTACCACGCGCTCGACATTCTGCGCGACCTCAAGAAGAACGGCCTGGACTACAGCGAGCAGCTCACCGTGGGCGTCAACGAGAAGGGCGCAGTGCCCGTACGCGCCGGCGACGGCGTAGGCTCGGTGGAAGTGCCCCGCGGCATCCTGCACCACAACTACATAACGGACAAGGCCGGCATGATAAAGCAGGCCAACTGCATTATCCCGACCAACCAGAACGTCAACAACATAGAGTACGACTTCGCCAAGTTCCTGCCCGAGATCCTCACCGAGTCCAAGGACAGCATACGCCTTAAGCTCGAGATGCTCGTGCGGGCTTACGATCCGTGCATCTCCTGCTCCGCTCACTTCCTCGATGTCACCTTCGTGGAATAAGGAAGTCCTCGCCGCGCTGGCCCCCAAAGGCCGGACGCTGGTGATAACGCTGGGCAGTACGTTAAGGGCCGACGATGGCGTCGGCCCTTACGTTTGCTCTCATGTGAAATTCAACCGTCCGGAGCTGCGGCTGCTGGACGCCGGCACCACACCGGAGAACGTGGCCCAGACCGCCATAGACTGGAAGCCGGACAAGGTGATCCTGGTGGACGCGGCCCATTTTCAGGGGACGGCGGGGGAAGTGCGCGTGATCCCGCTGGAGGCCATCAACCAGAGCACCGCCATCTCCACCCACAGCTTCCCGTTGTCGGTGACTTTTTCCATAATCAAGGAAGACACCGGCTGCGAGCTGGCGGTTATCGGCGTGCAGGCCAAATCCCTGGACTACCAGGAAGGCCTGAGCCCCGAGGTGGAAGCAACCGCCGCAAAATTAGTAGATTACTTCAACGGTTTATAAAGGAACGATGACTTCTTCCAAAACGGGTATCGGGATCTACGCTTCGCTTTTTCCGGTGGTGGCTATTGTGGGGATGCTGGCCTACAACGTGCACGTCTACGGCGATTCGGCTGTGGGCGGCTCCAACCAATTCATCCTGCTGCTCGGCGCCGGAGTGGCGGCGCTGGTGGGCTTCTGGCATAAGGTCTCCTACGAGAGCATGATCTCCCACGTTTCCGGCAACCTGAAGTCCACCACCGGCGCGCTGCTGATCCTGCTGATGGTCGGGGCCCTCTCCGGCGCCTGGCTGATCAGCGGCATCATCCCGTCGATGATCTATTACGGGCTCACCATCCTGAACCCCGCCATCTTCCTGCCCGCGACGCTCCTCATCTGCTCGGTGGTCTCGCTGGCCACCGGCAGCAGCTGGTCCACCTCGGCCACGGTGGGCATAGCCCTGATCGGCATCGGCAAGGCGATAGGCCTTAACGAGGCCATAGTGGCGGGCGCCGTCATCTCGGGCGCCTACTTCGGCGATAAGCTCTCGCCGCTGTCCGACACCACCAACCTGGCCCCGGCCATGGCCGGCACCGACCTGTTCACCCACGTGCGCTACATGGTGCTCACCACGGTCCCCAGCTATATCGTCACCATGCTGGCCTTTATCGTCATCGGTTTCGTCGTGCCGCCGAGCGGCACCACCGACGCCAGCCAGATCATGGGCGCCATAGAGGGGACTTTCCGCGTGACCCCGTGGCTGTTCGCGGTGCCGGCGCTGGTGATCTTCATGATAGTCAGGAAGACCCAGCCGCTGATCGCCCTGATGATCGGGACCCTGCTGGGCGCGGCCTTCGCGCTTATCTTTCAGCCGCAGGTGGTGGCCAAGCTCGCCGGGGTGGAGCGGCTGGGCTTCCTTTCCGCGTACAAGGGCATCATGGACGCGATGACCGTAAAGACCGCCATCGCCACCAGCAGCCCTGAGCTCAACGACCTGTTCTCGTCGAAGGGCATGAAGGGCATGCTCGATACGGTCTGGCTCATCATCTGCGCCATGGCTTTCGGCGGCATCATGGAGGCCATCGGCGCGCTGCACAAGATCAGCTCCACGCTGCTCAGGATGGCCAGCTCGGTCTTCGGGCTGTTCGCCAGCACGGCGGCCAGCTGCGTGGCCGTAAACCTGACCGCTTCCGACCAGTACCTGGCCATAGTGGTGCCGGGCAAGATGTTCGCCGAGCCCTTCAGGGAGAAGGGCCTGGCCCCGGAGAACCTCAGCCGCACGCTGGAGGACACGGGCACCGTGACTTCGGCCCTGGTGCCGTGGAACACCTGCGGCGCCTACCAGGCCGGCGTGCTGGGCGTAGCCACCCTGGACTACCTGCCCTACGCGGTGTTTAACTACGTCAGCCCTATAATGACCCTGATCTTCGCCGGTTTCAACATTAAGATACGCAGGCTCGGGGGACACAATACTTAATTCCGGGAATTAAGTATTGTGTCCCCAGATTAAGGAGAACGACATGCTCGACAAGATGAAGCAGCTTTGGGAGATGAAGCGGAAGATGGACGAGATAAAGAAGGAGCTGGACGGCATGGAGCTGGCCAGCGAGGACAACCTGGTGAAGGTTACCATCACCGGTTCCCAGGAAGTTAAAAAGGTGGAGATAAAGGGCGAACTGGCCGCCGCCGATAAGGCCAAACTTGAGGCCTCCCTTACCGAGACGGTGAACCGCGCGGTGAAGGAGAGCCAGAAGGCCGCCGCGCAGAAGATGAGCGCGCTGGGCGGGCTGCCCGGC
Source organism: Elusimicrobia bacterium GWB2_63_22 (assembly GCA_001799735.1). GTDB lineage: Bacteria > Elusimicrobiota > Elusimicrobia > Elusimicrobiales > UBA9959 > UBA9959. The sequence goes on from MGUA01000012.1 coordinate 70,939, forward strand.
CTGGGCATGTAGTACTCCGCCCCGCGCCGTGCATAAAAAAACCCGGGCTCGCGTCCGGGTTTTTTTATTGGGGGGAGGGGAGCTACCTGTTGAGCAGCCGGTCCAGCCAGCTCCTGCCGTTCTCCCACCGGGCCTTGCTGGCGTCGTTGAAGAACAGGGACGCGCGCCCCTCGCCGTCCACCCACACCGCCGCCGTGCCAGTGGTTTTGGCCAGCAGGGCGAAAGCTTTTTCCCGGCCCAGCACGGAGAGGGCCGCCGAAGCCAGCAGGTCCCCGTTGTCTATGCCGGGGTAGTAGATGGTGAGGGCGGAGAAGTCCTTTATGGGGTAGCCGGTGCGCAGGTCCAGGATATGGGAATAAAGTTTGCCCTCTATCTCCACAAACATGTCCCGCCCCGAGGAAGAGATGACGATGCCGTCCTCGAAACCCATGAGGCCCATGACCTTGCCCCTCTCCAGGGGGTGCTGGACGCGGTACTTCCACGGCCTCCTGCCGTAGACCAGCATATTGCCGCCCAGGCGCAGCTGCACGGGGTAGGCGGGGGCCCGCTCTTTAAGGATCTGGTAGGCGCGCTCGAAGCAGTAGCCGCGCAGCAGCCCGCCCAGGTTTATCTGCACGGGGCGGGTGAACCTGACCCTTTTGCCCGCGGCGTCCACCTCGACGTATTTGGAGCCGATGCCCTGCAGGGCCTTCTTGATATCCTCGTGGGCGGGGAGCCGCTTGCTGGCGGCGGCCTCCTTCCACAGGGGCCAGAGGGGGGCGAAGGTGATGTCGAAGGCCCCGTCGGTAAGCCGCGAGTATTCCAGGGCGGACTGGAGCAGGCGCAGGAACTCGTCGGTGACGGGCACCCAGTCCTTGGCGGCCTTCTTGTTGACGAGCGAGGTCAGGCTGTAGGCGTCGCTGTAGCTGAACTCGCCGGAGATGCGCTCCCACTCCGCGAAGATCTCGTCGGCCAGCTCTTTGGCGCCGGGCGTAGCCGGGCCGTAGCCGCGGAACTGCGCGGACACGTTGAGGATGAACGCCTTCTGGAGGAAGGTGGCGGTGCTGCCGCGCCGGGCGCAGCCGCCGCCCAGCAGCGCCACGGCCGAAAGCAACAAGATGGTTCTTTTCATGTCTGAATTCCCCTGCCTGCTATACAAATACAACTTTAGCCTCCGTCCGTTCAACCGGAATTTAGCCGGCAATAAAAAACCCCGGTGAGGACCGGGGTTTTAGCGGCCGGGCGGCCTTCTATTTAAGCTGGTAGGCGGTGAGCTTTATGGTGTCCTGGCGGTCTTCCGAGATGAGCTGCTCGTAGACCAGGCCCACGCCGGGGGCGTAGTAGCGCTCGGCGGAACCGGCTTCGCCGCCGTTGAGGCGGGTGGTGATCTTGAGGCAGCCGCTGTAGACGCCGGCGGGCACGGTGACTTTGGCGTTGAGGGCCGCCACGCGGTTGCGGTCGGAGCCCTCGTGCCAGGTCTGGTTGTAGGCCAGGGGGAACGGGATCTCCAGGCGCGGGCCGTAGATGGGGGAATCGGAGGAGCGGATGCCGGTGGGGCCGGCGGCGATGACGAAGTTGGAGACCTTGGGCTTGTTCTTGTTGAAGATGATCATGTTGACGGCGGCGGACTTTTCCGCTTCCGAGTAGCCCAGGAACTCGACCCTGATCACCTTGGCGCCGAGGAACTCGCTGGAGGTGTATTCGTACTCGTAGACCACGCGCTTGTTGAGCGGCAGGTAGTCGGCGGCGGGCGTGTCGCTGGTCCTTTCGTCGTTGGGCGAAATGCTGACCGGCGCGGGCACGGTGAAGATGGGCATGCCCTCCTGGGCCTGGCGGAAAGCGTCGGAAAGCACCGGGTCGGTGACGCGCAGCACTCTGGCGATGGCACCGCCCTGCCCGGCGGACGCGGTCATAGGCGCGGCCAGGAGTATGGCAAATACAGCGGAATTCAATAAGTTTTTCATAGCAAAAGCCTCCGAAATATAATGTCTGTTATATTCCCGATACTTTGTGCCAAGTTTCGTTTTGGTGGGAGAAACTTAACGCGTCTTCCGGGTGTAAGCTGGGAAGAACATCACCGCGCCGGTAGTCTTTGGACTTTTGGGATACCCTTGCGGCTTGTAAGGTACGGTAACTACTACCCCACTATCATACCAAATCAACCCCCCAAAAGTCAAAATACTCAGGGGCCCTGCCTAAGGGGGATGGAACGCAAAAACGGCGTCACTGCGGTGTCGCTGGGCTCCACCCGCACACCGTGGCCAGCTTCGCCAAGCTAGCAAGCGTCTAGGGGCGGGGGCTGACTGGGGGGTCGGATAAGCAAAACCGTCGTTGAGCCCGCCGCTTGCATAAGCGCGGCGGGCGAATTCCGAGCGAGGGCACGGTGTGCCCGAGCGTGTTTTGCGTTCCGACCCCCCAGGCAGCCCCCTGTAGCAATGTAATACTTTATGCCGGGCGCCGTATTTATTAGTATAGAGGAAATGCAGGGACCTATGAACTTTACAGACCTTTATGACCGCTACTTCGGCAAGGTCTACAACTACGTCCGCTACCACGTGCGGGTCCCTGACGAAGCCGACGACGTAACCGGCAGGATCTTTGAAGCGGCGCTGCGCAGCTACAGCGCCTATGACGGAGCCAAAGGCCCCGTGCAGGCCTGGCTCTTCACCATCGCCCGCAATGCCGTAATAGACTGGGCCAGGACCAGGAACCACAGGGCCGAAGTCCCCCTGGAAGCCGCAGGGGACCGCGACGGCGGCGAACCCCACCCGGCCGCCGCCCTGGAGCGCAAAGAAGAGGCGGGGCTCCTGCTGGCCGCCGTGGGCACCCTGGACGAGCGGTCCAGGGACATAATCGCCCTGAAGTTCAGCTCGGGCCTGAATAACCGCGAGATAGCGCAGATGACCGGCCTGGGCGAGAGCAACGTAGGCATACTGGTCTACCGCGCCGTCAAAAAAATGCAGACCTTCATAGAGGGCAGAAAGTTATGAACGAAGCGGAACTGGCGGAAAAATTCAACCTGGAGCTCGACGCCGTAATGGCCGGCGCCGAACCCGCCTTCACCCCCGACCCCGGGGCCATGGCGCTGGCCGCCGCCTTCGCCCGCGCCGACTTCAGCGGCGACTCCCTTATTAAGGAAAGCCTGCGCGAACGCATAGACGCCCGCCCCGGCCTTTTTGAAACCCTGCGCGGCCTGCTGGCCAGCGGTTACGCCAGGGCCGCCTTCGCCGCGGCCATACTGGTTATCGCCCTGCTGCCCCTGGCCCGCCGCCCCGCCCCGGAACGTGCCCTCCCGTCCGTCCAGCCCATCCCCGCCGGGCTGGCCGCCAGGCCCATTATCCCGGAGACGCTGCCCGGCCAGGCCCGCCCCGTAGAGAGCGTCTTTGCCTCCCTGCCCATGCCGGCCCTGCGGAGCGAGCCGATAAAGGATTTCCCTATCGCCTCCGCCGGCCGCATGCGCATAGCGCTGGCCGAGGGGCGCGAAGTGGACCTTGAGGGCGGCTCCGGCATAGTCTGGGAGGTGGAGGGCGCCTCCTTCATCCTGGAAAAGCGCGCCGTGGCCCCCGGGGACCTTTTTGAAGTAAGAACGCTTTAGTGAATTGTCGGTACAAGGAGGCCTTATGAAAACCATAGCGATAGCCGTACTGCTGGCGGCGGCCCCGGCGGCCGCGGGCGAACAGAAGGAAGCGGTCTCACAGGAGGCTCCCGCCAAGGCGCCGGCCGGCCTGGTAAAGGGCTACAGGGGCACCACCATCCCCGTCGCGGGGCATCAGCTCCTGTTCCTCAAGAAGGGCGACAGGGTGGATGTGCTCGTTACCTTCGACGCCAAGATGGTGGACAAGGATAAGAAAGAGCGCAAAGAGAAGATCACCGCGAGCATACTGCAGAACGTAGTGGTGATCAACGTCTCCAAGCCGGCCAAACTGGACGAGCCCGGCGTAGTGGAGCTGCTGCTCAACCCCAACGAGGCACAGTACGCCGCCCTCAGCACCTCCCAGGGGATAGTCAGCATAACCGTGCGGGCCCCGGGCGACACCGAGCTGCACCCGATGGAGATGGCCAGCTTCAGGAAGCTGATAAAGTAGGCTGTGGAGGACAAACTTATGAAATATATTCTACTGGTCCTTATCTCGGCTGCTTTAGCCGCCCCGGCGGCCGCGGCCGCGGGCGCCGACTGCGCCGCCCAGGACATGCAGCTGTTCTACTACTACCTTAACGCCGACCGCGACGCCAAGGTGCATGATTACCCCACGGCCTGCCACCCCGGCAAGACGTCCATGCAGATGCCCGGCTGGCTGGACAAGGCCCTGCCGGCCATGCTGGAGCGCAAGGTCTGGAAGTCCCCGGAGGACGGGGAACTGAGCGAGGCCGCGGTCTGGCAGACCCCGGTGTCCATTCTCTACGAGTTCAACTCCACGGCGGGCAAAGCCGAAAAGCCGCTGGCCATGGAGGCCGAATTCAGTGACCTGCGCATACGCTTCAACATGAGCGTGGACCGCGTGGCGCGGGCCAAGCTCGAGGGCTCTTTCGAGGGTCGGGGCGGGGCCATGCTGGCCTCGCTGGACGGCATAGCCAGGACCTTCGACGAACTGACCGGGGCCGTGGCCAAGGGCGACCAGAAGGGCTACGACGCCAAAGCGGCCGAGCTGATGAAGCGCAGCCGCGGCCTGTTCTCGCTGCTCTTTGAAGCCCCGGAGAAAGCCGCGGCTAAAAAGGCGGCGACGCGCTACACGCCGGAAGCCCGGCTGCTGCCCGGCTACAGGGGCGTCAGCCTGCCGCTGGCCGGCTCGCAGGCGCTGTTCGTGGAGAAAGGCGACAGGGTGGATATGCTGGTCACCTTCGAGGCGATCATGACCAACGACGTGAAGGAGAAGATCACGGCCACCATCCTGCAGAACGTGCTGGTGACCGCCGTGGTTAAGCCCGCCGGCAGCGAGCCCGGCGTGGTGCAGCTGCTGTGCAACCCCAACGAGGCGCAGTACGCCGCCCTCAGCCTGGCCCAGGCCAGCAACATCAACCTGACCAGGCGCGCGCCCGGCGACACGGCGCTGCGCGCCATGGAGATAGCGAGCTTCGGGAAACTGCTCAAGTAGGCGCCTTATGAACAACCGGGCCGCCAGGAACATCTTGCCCGCGCTTTTAACGGCGCTGGCGGCCCTTTGCCCGGCGTACGGCGAGACGGTCAAGCCGGACTTCGGCCTGGATAAAGTAAAAGTCTCCGGCCTGCCCCGGCTCCCCGACTGCAGGATCCCGGAGGTGCCTCCCCCGACCGACACCGGCTACTACTCGGCGGCCGGGCTGCGGCTGTACAGCGCCATCTCCGTGGTGGTGGACGGCGAGGCTGGCCGCGTGGAGATAGACCTGCCGGGCGCCGGGCCCGGCGAGGCCCCCGGGCCGTACCGGTCCTCGCTGTTCATAAAGCTGGCCGAGCGGGACTCCGCCCCGGAGCTGTCCTGGGCCGCCGTGGTCTGCGTGGGCGGGCAGTACATGGGCTACAAGGGCGCCAGTCTGGCGCTGCCGGGCAAGTCGGGGGAGTTCTCCGTGCGGGACGATAATTACGCGCTGGGGCCGGTGAAAGGCCTGCTGGGCCGCACCCATCCCTGGCTGGCCAGCGGCACTGGCGGCGACCTGAACCGGCTCTGCTCGCCCGACTTCGCCGGCCGGCTGAAGGGCTATAGCGTAAGCGCCCTGCCGGGCGCCGCGGGCGGGTTTAGCATCAAGGTCAATCCTTCCCGCAAAAAGCTCACCGTCACCTGGGATAACAGCCCCCGCTAAAGCCCCGGCCGGGGGCGGGGATTACCCTGCCGCGGCCTAAGTTGTATAATCCTTATACTATGCACGAATGGGCCCTGGCTGAATCCGTCATCAAGACCGCCGTGGAACACGCGGCCTCCGAAAAATTCAAAAAGCTAAAAGAGACCGGTGTGGTCTTCGGCGAGCTGCAGGCGATAGATAAAGAGATCTTCGCCTTCGCGCTGGAGGAGCTGCGCAAGCAATTTCCGGCGGCCAGGGACTGCAAATTCAAGATCTCGGTGGAGCCGGCGGCCTTCCGCTGCAAGGCCTGCGCCCACGAGTTCCCGCTCAAGGGCCTGCGCAAGACCAAGGACGAGGCCGAGTTCATCCACTTCGTGCCCGAGATGGCGCACACCTTCCTCAAATGCCCCAAGTGCAAAAGCCCGGACTTCGAGATAGCCGCGGGCCGCGGCGTGGGCATAAGCTATTTAAAGGGCGGGCGATGAACATCGACCCCCGGCCCTCGGTAATAGAAGAGCGCCTCAAAGGCGTCAAGCGCGTGATCGCCGTGACCGGCTGGAAAGGCGGCATAGGCAAGAGCGTCACCGCCGCCACGCTGGCCCTGCTGCTGGCGAAGAAGGGCTATAAGACCGGCCTGTTCGACCTGGATTTCGCCGGGGCCTCCGGCCACCTGGTGCTCGGCGCCAAAGGGCTCTTCCCTAAAGAAGAGAAGGGCCTGGAACCGCCGGTCTATGAAGGCGTCAAGTTCATGTCGGTGGTGTTCTTCTCCGACAACAAGGCCGTGCCGCTGCGCGGCGCCAACGTGTCCGACGCCATCATAGAGCTGTTGGCCATTACGCAGTGGGGGGAACTGGATTTCCTGGTGCTGGACATGCCGCCCGGCATAAACGACGCCGCGCTGGACGTGATGCGCTTCGCGCGCAGCGCCGAGGTGCTGGCCGTCACCGTGCCGTCCGTGCTGGCCCACGACGTGCTGGCGCGCTCGCTGGAGCTTTACAAAAAACTGAAGGTGCCCGTGCTCGGCGTGATAGAGAATATGTCCGCCGGCGGCAAACCGAAGGGCGCCAACGCCGTGATCCGGCGGGACCCGGGCCTGGAGCGGGCGCTCGGGCACCCGGGGGCGCTGCTGAAAACGGCTTTCGCCCGGGACCTGGCGAAGGCCGCCGCCCGGCTGGGGATAGCGTAAGGGGGGAACATGCGGGGGGTAGAAACTAACGAAGAGAAGACGAGAAAGCTGATCAGGCTGCACGCGCTGGCTTCCAGCGTGATGTCGCTGATAGCCTCTCTGGTGTATTTCGCGCCGAATTTCCCGTTCCCGAGGGTGATCGGCCTGCTCGCCCTGGCCGCCTCCGTCCTGTATTTCCTGTATTTCCTGGGCTTCGACCTGGTCTCCAGGACCGGGATCAAGTCTTCCGCCGTCATCCTCAGCCAGATAGGGGTCTGCCTCTTCTCCGCCTCCATCTATTTTACCGGGGGCATAGTTTCTCCTTTCATCTTCCTCTATTTCGCCGTACTTGTTTCCGAGGCGATGTACGGCCTGGACAACCGCGTCACCCTGCCCGTCAGCCTGGCCTGCTACCTGTCTATCGCGGGGATACAGTTCTTCGGCCTGCTGCCGAACCCGGTGCCGTGGTCGGTAGAGGTTTACCGCAGCCCGTTGGCGGTCTTTCTTATCGTGGCGATCACCGCCGCCTACCTAATCCTGACGCAGGGCATGAGCCGGCGCATCATCTACAACCTGCGCGAGGGGATAAAGGACGAGGAGGCCGAGAAGGACGCCCTGCTGAAAAAATTCTCGGAGCTCAACTCCACCTCCCAACTGGGCGTGCTGGCGCACCGCATAGCGCATGACCTGCGCGGGCCGATCGCCTCAATCTCCGGCTACCTGCAGGTGGAGATGCTCAAGCAAAAAAAACCGGAAGACCAGGAGACGCTGCGGGAGCTGGAAGAAGTGGTGGAGAATATGTCCGAAGCCCTGCGCGGGATAACCCGGTTCGGCCGGCCCGGAGGCGGCAGGACGGAGAGCATCCGCCTTTCCGAGTTCGTAGATACGCTGCTGGCCATAGTGGCTTTCTCCCCGCAGTCCGCCGGGGTGCGCTTTGCCAAATCCACCTCCTGCGACGGGCAGACCATCTGCGGTTCGCGGGCCGACCTGCAGCAGGCTTATTTCAATATCATGAAGAACGCCATAGAGGCGGTGCGCGACAACCCGGGGGAGAAGACCGTGGAGCTTTCGGCCGCGGTGCAGGGCGGGGAAGCCGTGATAACGGTGGCGGACAACGGCCCCGGCATCACCCCGGAGATCATGGCCTCCCTCTTCAAGAAGTCGGTGACCACCAAGAAGGACGGCACCGGCGTGGGCATGCTTATAACCCGGGACCTGCTGGCCCGCAACGACGCTTCCATAGAGCTGCGCAACCGCGAGAGCGGGGGCCTGAGCGTGGTGACGCGCCTGCCGCTGTCTGTGTCTTAAGTCACTTTCCACTCCCTCAAAAAACTTGCTAGCATTGTTGCCGGGGAATATTTCAGGCAACAATGCCAGTCTACTTAATACTGTATTTAACATTGTTCTGGGTGCCGGCCGCCCTGTTCGTCCTTTTGGGGCTGGGCGCTTGCGCCCCGGCCACCCGCAGGGCCTTCTGGGCCGCCTCCGCCGCCATGGCGGTGGTCTCGGTGGTGATGGAGTACCTTTTTCTCAAATTCGACGTGTGGTTCTTCTCGGAGAAGATAGACCGCCTGCTCGGCCTCTGGATCGGAAGCGCGCCGGTGGAGGAGTTCGTGTTCTGGTTCGGCGCCACGCCGTTCTGCCTGGCCGTGTACCTAAGCTACCGCCGCCTCTTTAAAAAAAATGCCTGACATAGACGAACTATTGAGCGAGGAAGACAGGAAGAAAAAGGACGCCACGGCGCAGAAGCGCTGGCCGGCCACCGTGGTGCTGGCCGCGCCGTTCTTCCTGCTGGTCATTCCGCTCTACCGGGCCGCCCGCGAGCGTGTTAACTGGAAGGCCGCCCTGGCGATGATAGCCACGTTCGAGGGGCTGATGCTCTGCGCCGAGCTCTTTTCCGTGTCGCGCGGCCACTGGATCTGGAACCCCAACCGCATCCTGGGCCCGTCCTTCTTCGGCGTGCCGATAGAGGAGCCGCTGCTGTATT
>MGUA01000012.1:79829-172536 GCA_001799735.1 Elusimicrobia bacterium GWB2_63_22
TCCCGCCGCTTTTCGTGGTGCTGCTGATGCACGCCTTCGAGGGCTTCTTCGAGAAGCGGGGGGCGGGCAAGTGAAGCTTATCCTGCTGGAAGCCGTGCTGTACCTGCAGATCCCGCTGACCTGGTACCTGTTCCGGCGCTTCGCCAAACGCAACGTCACCGGCGAGATGATAGCCGGGGCGATGATAGGCGCTTTCAACGAGTTCGCCACCGAGCCGCTCTGGGATTACCATCTGCACCTCAACGTCTACAAGGACACGCCGCTGGCCGTGGTGCTGGGCTGGGGCGTGATGTTCACCCTGGTCACCTTTATTTCCGAGAAACTTTACTGCGCCTTCCTGAAGAAGCCCCGCATCGAGCCCAGGGACAAGCGCATCTTCGTCTTCGACGTGGTCGCCGCGGCCCTGGTGGCCTTCCCGCTGGAGACCCTGGGCCTGAAGGCCGGCATCTGGACTTACCGCTACGACCGCCTGGCGTGGGATTGGGGCACCGTCCCGTTCTTCAACATGCCTTACGAGGCGTTGTTCGGCTATATCCTCTTCATGCTGGTGACGCCTACCTTTGTGCGTTACTGGGAGAAGCCTTTCGAGGGGGGCGTTTGAACGGCGACGACTTCAGCCGGGTTATCAGCCCCGACCCCGCGCTGCTGCGCCGGCAGGCCCTGCTCTCCTGCCTGGCCGCCTTCGGCACTTCGCTGCTGTACTTCGTGGCCGATTTCCCGTATACGGAGAAGATAGCCCTGATGGCGCTCATCGCCGCCGTCATCTACGGCGTTTTTTACGTCTTTTTCAAACCCATCCACGCCAGATTCGCCCGCAGCTCGGCCGCTTTCCTGAGCGGCGCGGCGGTTATCCTGCTGGCTTTCGTGGTGCATTACAGCGGCGGTGTGGCCTCGCCTTTCGTCTTCCTGTATTTCTGTATCCTGATATCGGAGGCGGTGTACGGTCTGGAGAACCCGGTAACGCTGCCGCTGGCCGCGGGCACTTATTTCCTGGTCTGCGTGGGGGAATGCTCCGGGCTGCTGGCGCCGGCCAACCCATGGGCCGCCGCCGTTTGCGAGAACAAGGTGTTCGCCGGCATACTGATAGGCACCACCATCACCTTCATGTGGATCACCCGGTATATCACCGGGCTAATCCTCAAAACCCTCCGGGGCAGCCTGGAGCGGGAACACGAAGAGAAGGACACGCTGATCAAGAAGTTCTCCGAACTCAACTCCACCACCCAGATAGGCGTGCTGGCGCACCGCATAGCGCATGACCTGCGCGCCCCGATGGCGGCCATCTCCGGTTATATCCAGATAGAGATGCTCAAGGATAAAGGGAAAGCGGAAGCCGCAGCGCTGGCCGAACTTAACGACGTGGTCAACGGGATGGCCGAATCCCTGCAGGGCATTACCCGCTTCGGCCGCACCTCCCGTTCCGAGCCGGAGCCGGTGGCGCTCGTGGAATTCATGGATAACCTGCTGGCCATCGTGCTGTTCTCCCATCAGGTCCGTGGAATCAGGTTCGTAAAGCGTTATCCCGCCAGATCCGCCGTGACGGCCCTGGTGTCGCGCCACGACCTGCAGCAGGCCTGCTTCAATATCCTTAAGAACGCTGTGGAAGCGGTGCGCGATAATTCCGACGCCAAGGTGGTTGAGGTGGACGTGCGCGCCGAGGGTAAGGACGCCCTGATAACGGTGAGCGACAACGGTCCCGGGATAGTGCCGGAGATCCTCAAGACCCTTTTTCGCAAATCCATCACCACCAAGAAGGAAGGCACAGGAGTGGGCCTGATGATCACGCGGGACCTGCTGATGCGCTGCGACGGCGACATCCAGCTGAACAACCGCGCGGAAGGCGGACTGACCGCCGTGGTGAGGCTGCCGCTGTTCATCCGGCCCGGCAAGTTTTAAGCGGTGCGCTGCGGAACCCGGCAGGCGCCGGGGCCGAATAACGAGAGTGGAGGCTATGGTGACTACATCTGTGAACTTACGGCACTTTTCTTTTTCCACCGCCCTTTGCGCGGCGGGCTTGCTGCTCAGCGCTCTCTCTCCCGGAGGCGCCGCCGCCTCGGGCTACGAATTCGACGGCGTGGGCGCGCGCGCTATAGCGCGCGGCGGGGCAGTTATCGCCGACGCTGCCGATTGGACGGGCATCTACTGGAACCCGGCCAACCTGGCCGAGGTTAACCGGCGCGAAGCCGGCCTGGAGCTCAAGGCCGGCAAAAGCTACAGCCGCGACGGCAACTCCTTTAATATCGATACCGACGCCGACGGCTACGGTAATGGGAACGTTTTCTCCAAGAAGAAGTCTGACTCCGGGTTCTTCTTCGGTTCTGCCGGCTCCGTGGTGCCGCTGGACGAGTCTTCCGCCCTGGGCGTGGGCGTGTACCTGCCGTTGCTGCAGGGCGCCAGGTTCAGCGACGACCAGCCGCTTAACGCCGCGGTAAACAGCATAGAGTACGAGGGCAGCGCCGCCATAGCCGTGGGCAACGTCTCCTATGCGCGTAAACTTACGGAAAGGTTCACCGGCGCCGCCGGCGTTAACGTGGTGTACGGGCGGCTTAAGTCCGATATGACGCTGGATTACACCCTTATCCTGCCCGGCCCCATAGTGGTAGGCCCCGACGTGCTTAAGCGCAAGCTGGACGGCAGCGGCTACGGCGTGGAGGCCGTGTTCGGCGGCAAGTACGAGCTCACCGACCGCCTGTACGCGGGCGCCGTGTTCCGTTCCGGCACCAGCGTAAAACTGAAGGGCGAGGCGGAGGCCTCCTCCACCAACCTCGGCTCCGAGAAGACGGACTTTGAATTCACGCTGCGGCAGCCGCCCACCAGCGGCATAGGCCTGGCCTGGAAGGACGGCGGCAGGGTAACCTTTACCTGCGACTTCACCCAGACCTGGTGGAAGGGCTTCTCCAACGCCACCAAGTTCGAGACGCAGGGCACGCTGCTGACCGATACCCCCAACACCTTCTCCTGGAAGAACTCGTACAAGCTCCGCGCCGGCGCGCTGTGGAACTACAGCGAGCGCACCGACTTTATGGCGGGCTACGCCTACGATACTCCCGCCATAGACGGCAAAAGCATAGACTTCTCGTCGGCGATAGACGTGCCGATGCACCGTTTCTCCGGCGCCGTGAGCCGCCGGTGGGGGAATTTCGAGGGCACGCTGGCCGGGCTGCTGGGCTACAATTCCCGCAACACCGAGGGGGTTAACTACCGCCTGGGCGGCTGGTACTTCATCAGCGAGGGTAAGTACCGCTTCTGATGGCCGAAGTCCTGGAACAGCCCCTGCTCCCGGCGGAAAGAACGGCGGCCTGGCTGATAGCCGCCGCCATGGCGGTGGTGCTGATCCCGTCCACCATTCTGCACCATTTCTTCCCGGCCCTGATGAAGGTGCCGTCCCTGGCCGGCGTGCCGTACTCTACGCCGGGCTGGGCCTTCGCCCTGGACCTGATCCCGCTGGCCGCCGGGGCGGTCTGCTTCTGGCACGCCCGGGTGACGCTGGGCTGGTACAAGGCCATGATGTTCCTTGGCGGCTCGTTCTTCTTTACCGGGCTGGCCGAGAACGTGTGGATCTACCTCGGCAAGAACCCGCAGCTGCTGGCCGCCATGAGCGGCGAGTTCAGCAGCGTGCCGGGAACTTACTACTTCACGCGCGGCTTCTTCTGGTGGGGGGACATGCCGGCCACTATCTGCCTGGCGTGGTTCTTTATCGCCTACGCCTGCGTGTATATACAGGACGTGCTGCTGCCCAGGTGCGGCATCTGGACCCGCGCCGCGCTGGGCGGCCTGCTGGCGCTCAGCCTGGACCTGTGGCTGGACCCGGTGCAGGTGAGCCCGGCCTGGCAGTCGTGGCGCTGGGTGACCAACGAGAGCCTGAAGGTGTTCTCGATCCCGCTCACCAACTTCGCCGCCTGGTTCCTGCTGATCTTCCTGTTCGCCGTGGCTTTCGAAAAACTGCCGCGGCTGACGGCCAGGCGCGGCGTGGCCGGCGGGACGGCGCTGTTCTTCCTGCTGCTGCTGGGCTTCAAGGCGGCCATCCTGGCTTCCTTCGTGGCTTACGGCATACCGGCGATGAAATATATTTCTCCGCCAGTCAACCTGACGCTCTGGGGGCTGTGATATGAACGCTAAAAGCCGCTTCTTCGCCTACCTGCCGCTGGCCGCCCTGTGCGGCTACTGGCTCTACGCCTGCGTAGGCTGCGCCCTGCTCTCCGGCGACGTCCGCCTGCTCAAACTCTCTTTCGTTTCGGCGCCCTTAGTGCTGGGCCTGGCGCTCTGCGCCTTTAAGCTGGCCCGGTCCGCTCCCCGCTGAAGCGCGCTGGCGCGTTCCGCGGGCGTTATGCCATAATATAAGCGTAGCGCAGAAGGAACGGGGTGCGAATCCCCGGCTGCCCCGCAACGGTGATGCCGCAAGGCTAAGCCCGGTCTACTGCAAACCCCGCGCGCGGGGATCCGAGGGGAAAGACAGGGCCTTTTCTTTCCGGAAAAGGCCTTTTTTATTATGAACAAAGCCGTTTTATTTCTGCTCATCCTGCTGGTCGCCGTTCCGGCGCAGGCCAGGCGCGCCGTGTCGCTGATGCCCTCCTACACCGAGATCATCTTCGAGCTGGGAGCCGGCAAGGAGCTCGCCGGCGTTTCTAATTTTTGCAACTGGCCGCCGGAGACCGCGAAGATAGAGAAGGCCGGCGATTACCTGCGCCCCAACATAGAGAAAGTCTACTCGCTCAAGCCCGACGTGGTCTTTACCGGCGCCTGGGCCGGAGAGTCGGTGGTAAAACAGCTGGCCTCGCTGGGCGTCAAGGTGGCGGCGCTGCCGGAAGAGAAGCGGGTGGCCGACGTCTACTCTACGATAAGGCTGATAGCCGCCCAATTGGAGCGCAAGGCCGGGGGCGAGGCGCTGGTGCGGAAGCTTTCAGGGCTGCTCAAGGCGATGCCCGGCAGGCCGGGGAAACCTCTGAAGGTCTACATAGAGGCTGACGCCGGCGGCTGGACCACCGGGAGCGAATCTTTCCTGTCCGACGCCGTCGAACACGCCGGCGGCGCGAACGTCTTCGGGAGGGAGAAGCGGAGCTACTTTCAGGCGACCTGGGAGGAGGTGCTGCTGCTGGACCCCGAGGCAGTGATCCTGCTGGAGGGAACGGAGCGGGAGTTCCTGGCGCGCCCGATGGCCAGGGACCTGGCCGCGGTGAAGGCCGGCCGCGTTATAACCACGCTAAACCGCGACGCGTTCACCCGCCCCGGTCCCCGGCTCTTCGACGAAATTTCCAGGCTCAGAAAACTGCTCTATGAAAAGAAGTAGCGCCCTTTACATAACGGCGGCGCTGGCCGCGGCCTGCCTTTTCTCGCTGGCCGCCGGCCCGGCGGGGCTTTCTTACGAGATCATCTGGAACCTGCGCCTTCCCCGCACCCTGGCGGCGCTCACTGTGGGGGCCGGCCTGGGGCTGGCCGGCGCGCTGTTCCAGGGCGTGCTCAAGAACCCGCTCTCCGACCCGTATATCCTGGGCACCTCCGCCGGGGCCACCGCCGCGGCGGTGTTCTGCTTCCTGGGCGGGATAGAGCGCACGTCCCCGCTCTTTTTCCTGGCCGTCTTCGCCGGGGCTTTCGGCGCCACTTTCCTCTCCTACTGGCTGGCGCGCCTGGCCGGGCGGCTGTCCGACGCGGCGCTGGTGCTGGCCGGCGTGGCCGTGAGCGCTTTCCTGACCGCGCTGGTGATGCTGACCCTGTCGGCGGCGCGGGAACGGTCCTTCTCCCTCTTCTACTTCGTGCTGGGCGGCCTGTACCAGGTGGACCCCGGCGTGCTGGCCGTGTCGGCGCTGATAACGGGCGTCTGCGGGGCGCTGGCGCTGGCGCGCTGGCGCGCGCTGGACGCCATGGCGCTGGGCGCCGAGAACGCCTACCACCTGGGCCTGAGCCCGGAGCGCGAGCGGATGCTGTTCTTTGCGCTCGCCTGCGCGGCCACTTCCGCCGCGGTGGCGCTGGGCGGGACCATCGGTTTTGTAGGGCTGATGACGCCGCATATAGTGCGGCTGCTCACCGGCCCTTCGGCGCGGACCCTGCTGCCGGCGGCGGCGCTGGGCGGGGCGGCCCTGCTGACGGCGGCCGACGCGGCCGGGCGCACGCTGTTCTCCCCGGCGGAGATCCCCGCGGGCGTGGTAATGGCCCTGGCGGGCGCGCCTTTCTTTATGTGGCTGCTCTGGAAAAGCTCGAGGGGGAAGGCATGACCGCCCTTAAGGTTTCCGGCCTGCGCTTCTCCTACGGGGACGCCCCGCTGATAAAGGACGTCTCTTTTGAGCTCCGGGGTGGGGATTTCATGTGCGTGCTCGGGCCCAACGGCTGCGGCAAGTCCACGCTGCTCAAGCTGCTGACGGGGTATATAAAAGCGGCGGCGGGGTCGGTGCAGCTGGGGGGAGAAGACTCGGCCGGCCTGGCCCCGGCGAGGCTGGCGCGTTTGGCGGCGTATGTGCCCAGTGAAACCGCCACTCCCTACGATTTTTCAGTGCGCGAGACGGTGCTGCTGGGGCGCACGGCGCGGGCCGGCCTCTGGCGCGGCTACTCGGCAGCCGACGGCGAGGCGGCCGACCTGGCGCTGGAGGAGACCGGGATAACCCGGCTGGCAGCCCGGTCCATTAATACGCTTTCCACGGGCGAGCGGCAGCTGGCGTTCATAGCGCAGGCGCTGGCCCAGGAGGCCAGGCTGCTGCTTCTCGACGAGCCGACATCCCACCTGGACCTGAAGTATAAGTCGCAGATCATGGGGCTGCTGGCGCGCCTGGCCGGCAAGGGGCTGGCCGTGGCGGCGGTGCTGCACGAGCCGGGGCTGGCGCGGCTGGGCTGCAATAAAGCGCTGCTCATGGAAACCGGCGGCGCCTACTCTTTTGGCCCCGTAGCCGAAATGCTCGCCCCGGAAAAACTGGGCCCCGTCTACGGCCTCCCGCCGGACTCGCCCTTGCTTCCCAAATAATCCACAAAGAAGAATGCGCCCCGTTGGGCGCATTCTTCTTTGCTTGTTGTCGAGGCTTACTCGGCGAGGGCTTCCTGCAGCTGGCCGAGGGCGGGAGTGTCGGCCGGTTCGAAGGCGCGCTCTTCCATGTTGAACCTGGGCGCCTCGGTGAGGCTGGCGGGGGCGACGTCGATCTGGCCGTTGATGAGCAGCTCCACGCCGCGCTTGGGCGCCGGGATGGTGAGAGACTGCGTGCCGAAGAGGGTGGAGAAGATCTGGGCGCCGGTGGCCCTTATGCGGTCCAGGGCTTCTTTGTGGGGGTGGCCATAGGTGTTGTCCGGGCCGGCGGAGATAATGGCCACGCGGGGCTGCACCCGGGCCAGGAACTTGTCGGTGGAAGAGTAGCGCGAGCCGTGGTGCGAGACCTTGAGGTAGGTGGACTGCAGGCCCGACTTGAAGATGCGCATCATGGCGTTCTCCACGGGAGCCTCGGCGTCGCCGGTGGTCAGGATGCCGTGGCCGTTGTAGTAGAAGCGCAGCACCATGGAGCAGTCGTTGATCTCGCTGCTGTCGCGGGTGCGCACTACCTCGCTGCAGGTATTGAGCACTTTAATGGTCACGTGCTTGTCCCAGGCCAGGTTCTCGCCGACCTCGGGGAAATGGGTGCGGCAGGCGGGCTCGGCGTTGGCGAGCTCGCGCAGGTTGTTGTCGCCCACGGCGTCCATGTTCTCGGCTTTGGTGTCGTAGAAGTTCTTGACGTCGAAAGAGGTGAACACTTTCTTGAGGCCGCGGTAATGGTCGCTGTGGGGATGGGTGAGCACCACGTGGTCTATTTTGGTCACGCCCTTGGCCTTGAGAAAATCGTAGATCGGGGCGGCGGAGGGGCCGCCGTCTATGAGCACGTTGGAGCCGTTGGGCAGCTCTATGTAGGTGGCGTCGCCCTGGCCCACGTTGACGAAGTAGGCGTTGAGCTGTGCCCTGAGGCTGGAGGTCGAGCAGACGAGAAGAGCGGCGGCGAGGCAGAAGCTTTTCATGGGGTCTCCGTTCCTGTGCGTGGTGTTCAGACTCATGACATATTGTATGGCATGGGCCTTGACTTGACGAGCGTCAAAGGGCCCAGGCTATTAAGGCAATAGGCCTATATTTAAACTGTTATTTATAGGTCCTTTGGCCCGACATTCGGGACCGGAAGGCCCATGGTCAGCCGGAACCGTTTTGTTAGAATGTTAATATGGCGTCTATCCGCAACATCGCTGTTCTGCTCTGCCTCGCCGTCGCCCCGTCCCTGGCGCAGGCGCAGCTGCGTACCCTTTCCCCCGGCGTTCTTGCCCAAAATTTCGACGTAGCGGTCTCCCTTGAAGACCTGGCCGTCCCTCCCGCGGCGCGCACCCCGGAGCCGGTGTTCCATAGGGGGGATTTTACCGGGATCCCCGATTTCGCTTTCGCCTACCTCAACGACCTCAACATTAAACTCATCGACGCTTCGGTGGAAAGCGTGGACGTGGTCATCTTCAGCATAACCCTGAAGGACAACCCCGAGGCCCTGCTGCGCGCGGCAGGCCGCGGCGTAAAGGTGCGGGTTATCCTCGACGAAGCCCACGTCTACTCCAGGCCCGACCTCCAGATCCAGCGGCTGCTGCAGGCGCCCGGCGTAGAAGTGCGCACCCTGCGCGGCACCCGCTCCTACGGCGTCAACCACAACAAGATCCTTCTCTGCGACCGGGCTGCCGCGGCGGTGGGCTCCTATAACTGGACTTTCGGCGCCACCTTCTCCAACCACGAGAACACGCTGGTGGCCAGGCAGCCCGCGCACGTTAGCGGCTACGTGAACTATTTCGAATGGATGTGGGCCAAGGCCCGCACCCCGGCCCAGGGCCCTTCCCCGGAACTGCCGGAGGGCTACTACGGCCTGCCGCCGCAGGACCCGGCCCCCGCGCTGGCGCTGAACGGCGTGCCCGTGCCGGCCTACCTGTTCTCCCCTGGCTCGCGCAGCGAGGAGCGCCTGGCCGGCCTGATAGACGCCGCCAGGACCAGCGTGGACGCGGTCACCTTCACTTTCTCCTCCCGGACCCTGGCCGACGCCCTGTTGCGGGCCAGGCAGCGCGGGGTGAAGGTGCGCTTCCTGACCGACAAGAACATGGGCCGTACCGCCTACCTGGCGAAGTTGCTTTTCGACAACGGCGTGCCGATGCGCTGGGGCATAGGGCGCAACGGCAAAGGCGCCCTGCACAACAAATTCATGATCCTGGACGGCCGCATCCTGCAGACCGGCTCCTTCAACTGGACGATCAACGCCAGCAAGAACTCCTTCGAGAACATGATCTTCACTGGCGACCCGGCCGCGGTGAAGGCCTACCAGGGCACCTATGACGGGCTGTACGACGGCGCCGCGGTACCAGCCGCCGAAGAATTCCAGATCGAACCCTATTCCGAGTAAGGCAGCCCCGGCCCCAATAAAAAAGCCCGCTTTTGCGCGGGCTTTTTTATTTACCGGCCGCGCTATTTTTGATACAATGGAAAAGTAGGGTTACCGGGGGGTAACGCCGTACCTTCGTTTATTATCTAAACAGACCGCGCCCCCGGTCTCCAGAGGGAACACATTCTTCGTTGGGAAGGAGACAGTATGACTTCGTCCGGGCAGATCAAAAAAAACAACACCGCACCTGAAGCGGAACATAGGGCGCTGCCTGAAGGCTACGGCACCACCGAGGCGGCCCTGCTGCCCCGCGACCCCAACTGGATGTTCATCTACTGGGAAATAACCGACACTTCCAAAACGAACACCTGCAAAGAGCACGGCGAGGACGTTTTTCAGAAAGGGCGGCAGGTTATACGGGTTTACGACATGACCGAGGTGGACGGCAGCGGGCCCAACCGCTATTTCGACATCCCGGTGATGCTGGAAGCCAAGAGCTGGTACGTGAACGTGGTTGAGAGCGGCCGCGCCTACTGCTGCGAAGTGGGCCTGGTGATGCCCGACGGCAAGTTCATCGGCCTGGTCAAGACCAATACCGTAAACCTCCCCGGCGGGCGCGTCTCGGACGTGACCGACGAGAAGTGGATGTCCGTTTCCGCCGATTTCGACAAACTGCTGCAGCTCTCGGGCGTGGAGTATATCGGCAAGGGCTCGGGCGAGGTCGCCAAGTCACTCGCCCAGCGCTGGGAGATGCTGCGCGCCGTTTTCAGCCGCGCCTCCTCGTGGGGCGTCTCCTCGATGTCGTCCCAGAACCTCCCCAAGCAGCCCGAGCAGCAGAAGAAGTTCTGGCTGGTCGCCGACTGCGAACTGATCCTTTACGGGGCCACCGAGCCCGACGCCTTTGTAACCGTCTCCGGCCGCAAGGTGAACCTGAATCCGGACGGCACCTTCTCCATGCGCTTCGCGCTGCCTGACGGCGTTGTGGACCTGCCCGTCAAGGCTATGAGCAAGGACGAGACCGACTCCCGCGAGATAGACATCAAAGTGACCAGGGCTACCACCACCGATGGCAAATAACGAAGAAAAAGGCTACCTCTCTTTAGTACTTCACGCGCATCTCCCGTTCATCCGCCACCCGGAGTACGAGGATTTTCTCGAAGAGGACTGGTTCTTCGAGGCGATGTGCGAGACCTACATCCCGCTGCTCGATATTTACGAGCGGCTGACGGCCGAAGGCACGGATTTCCGCGTGACCATGTCCATCACGCCGCCCTTGTGCAACATGATGGCCGACGACCTGCTGCGCGAGCGCTTCCGCCGCTACTACAGCCTGCGCCTGGAGCTGGCCGAGAAAGAAGTGGTGCGCACCCGCAACACCGGCTTCTACGAAGTGGCCAAGATGTACGAGACCAAGTTCCGCCGCATCCGGGAACTCTACGAGGATTACTACCACGGCCGCATCCTGGACGGTTTCAAGAAGTTCCAGGACATGGGCAAACTGGAGATCATCACCTGCGGTGCCACCCACGGTTTCCTGCCGCTGGAGCTGCGCAAAGAGGCCGTCCACGCCCAGATAAAACTGGCCGCCGACAATTACCGCAAGCATTTCGGCCGGGGCCCGCGCGGCATCTGGCTGGCCGAGTGCGCCTACAACCCCGGCGACGACGTGTTCCTGCGCGCGCAGGGCATCCGCTACTTCTTCCTCGAGACGCACGGCATCATCTACGGCAGCCCGCGCCCGCGCTACGGCGTGTACGCGCCGGTGTACTGCCCCTCCGGCGTGGCCGCCTTCGGCCGCGACATGGAGAGCGCCCAGCAGGTGTGGAGCGCCGAGACCGGCTACCCCGGTGACAACCGCTACCGGGAGTTCTACCGCGACCTGGGCTACGACCTGGAATACGATTACATCAAGCCCTACCTGCACCAGGACGGCGTGCGCCGCAATATCGGCATGAAGTACTGCAAGATCACCGGCAAGGTGGGCCTGAACGAGAAGGCCCCCTATAACCCGCACGACGCGCGCGAGCTGGCCGCCAGCCACGCCGGCAACTTCATGTTCAACCGCGAGCGCCAGATAGAGCACCTCAACGGTTTCCTCGGCAAGAAGCCGATAGTGGTGTCCATGTACGACGCCGAGCTGTACGGCCACTGGTGGTACGAGGGTACGGACTTCCTGGAATTCCTCTTCAAGAAGATCCACCACGACCAGAAGACCGTGAAGATGGTCACGCCGAGCGAGTACCTGGCCATGCACCCCGACAACCAGGTGGTGCAGCCCTCCATGTCCACCTGGGGCGACAAGGGCTACAACGAGGTCTGGCTTAACGGCACCAACGACTGGATGTACCGCCACCTGCACAAGCAGGTGGAGCGCATGGTGGAGCTGGCCAATAAATTCCCGGCCGCCGACGGCACGCTGCGGCGCGCGCTTAACCAGTGCGCCCGCGAGGTGGTGCTGGGCATGTCCTCCGACTGGGCTTTCCTGATGACGGTGGGCACCGCCAAGAGCTATTCCACCAAGCGCTTCGTGGCGCACACGCACCGGTTCAACGGCCTCTACGAGCAGATCATGGGCAACCGCCTGGAAGAAGCCTGGCTGAAAGACCTGGAGTGGCGCGACAATATCTTCCCGGAGATGGACTACAGGGTCTTCTCTACGGAGGAGATGGAGAAAGCCGCCAAGAGTTAGCTATCACGGCGTAAAAAAACCGCGGCCCCTTGGGGACCGCGGTTTTTTTATTGCCCGGGGGCGGCTACTTGCGCAGCGCCAGCTCCTCGATGCGGCTGTTGAACCGCTCGATGATGATGCCGGAGAGCGAGTACAGCTCCTTGACGGTCCCGGCCGTCTCCGGCGGCAGTTTGTCTTCCGCCGCCGCGGCGAACAGGTCCATCAGGCAGTTCTGCAGGTGGAAGAGCAGGTCGTGCGAGCCCAGACCCCGCGCGGCGCGCAGCAGGTCCAGCAGGGGGGCCAGGGTGAGGGGCGAGGGGGAGGCCAGGGCCGGGGCCGCCGTGCGCATGGCCAGCGCCGCCGCCTCTTCGGGGGCGGGATCGAAGCCGGCCTCCAGGCCTGCTCCCTTAAGCCGCGCGGCCAGGGCGGCCAGCTTGGCTATCTCTTCCGGGGCGCCGGAGCTGGCCCGCATGAACACTATCTCCGCCGCCTGGCGGGCGTAGATGGCCGCCTGGGCGCGCAGCGGCGCCCAGGAACCCATCGCCCGGCCGGGCAGCCGCGCCAGCAGGTACAGGTAGTCGTCTAGGATCTTGAAGATGGCGCCCGAGTGGCTTTTCTTGGCGGCGTCGGCCAGCAGCCAGGCGTAGAGGGTGCGCTCCTCCCAGGAGAAATCCTCGAAGGTCACTTTAAAGACGCCCGGTTCTTTTTCCAGGGCGGCCAGTATGCCGGCCGGGCCGCCAATGGTGAAGAGCTCCTTGAACCGCGCCGCGCCGCCGCTGGCCGAGAAGAACATCAGCGGGAACTCCTCGTCCCGCCTGAGGTAGCAGAAAGCCATTGAGCCTTCGCGCGCCGGGTCCGGGGACAGCACCTTGCCGCGCAGGCAGAGGATGCCGTCGCGGTTGAGGCGCTCCTCTGTGACCACGCTGCCGCCGGGGACGCACTCCTCCTCGTGGCAGAGCAGGGCTTCGGCTATCAGCAGGGCCGCGGCTTTTTGGCGCGCCAGCGCGTTCTCCGAGATGATCTTCTGGTAGAGCGCCAGGCCGCTGCCGGCTTCGGGGTAATTGGAATGGGCCATCTCCAGCAGGGACAGGAAGGGACGGTCGGCGTTCTCGAAGCCGAGGTCCTTTAAAGTCTCCGCCGTGCGGGCCGCGTAGCGCAGGTTCTGCACCGCCTCTATGCGGGAGATGTCCGAGAAGAACCAGCCGCAGCTGGTGAACATGAACATCGAGTGCTTCTGCATCTCCAGCAGCTCAAGGGCGCGCGTCCGCTCCGCCCGCTCCAGCGGCCGCGAGGCGTGGGCGGCAAAGAACGCCTCCTGCGCGGCCAGGGAAGGGTCCAGCAGCAGCGACACGTAGGCGTTGCGCGCCTCCCACGGGGCGCGGAAGAACTTGGCGGCCTCGGAGGCGTAGACGTCGGAGGCCGCGTCGCGCAGGCTGTTGGCTGCGGCCCGCAGGGGCAGGCGCCAGTTAAGGCTGAAATTCTCCTCGCGGCCGCAGTCGCAGCCGCCTTTCCAGCGGCGCACCCCGTGGGCGCAGCTCCACGCGGTGCCTTCCCCGTCGGGGCCGGGCTTTATCCTGGCCTCCCAAACCGGCGGGTTGGCCCGGAGGTACTGGCCGAAGTTGATGGGCCTGATGCCCCGCTTGTTGAGCTCGTGCAGGAAGGCGTGGGCCAGGGTCATGTCGCCAAATTTGTGATGGTGCCCGAAGGTTTCGCCGTCCACGGCCATGCTGACCAGCTGCGGGCCGGTTTTGCCGTGGCGGTAGCAGGCTTCCACCCGGTCGGCGAAAACCGAGGAGTCGCGCGTCAGGTCTTCGAAGGCCGCGGCCTTGGAGAGCGGGCCGTCGTAGAAGAAGAGGGCGAGGCTGCGGCCCTTGGCCTTGCTGCCGTCGGGCAGGGTGTCGTGCCAGAGATAAGGGTGGGTGGTGTCGAAAGCGCCGGAGGAGACGTCCTCCCAGTCATGGGACTCCGGCCCCTTTACCTTTTCGGCCTGGTAGGGCGACAGGATGACGTATTTCATCCCGAGGTCCACCATCAGCCGCAGCGTGTCGTCGGAGGCGGCCGTCTCTGGCAGCCACATGGCCTCGGGCCTGAAGCCGAAGCGGTGCTCGAAATCCTTGATGCCCCACAGCGCCTGGGTGAGCTGGTCCTGGAAGGAGGCCAGCGGCATGATCATGTGGTTGTAGGCCTGGGCGATGGCGTTGGAGTGGCCGGTCTTCTCGTGCGACAGGCGGCCGGCCTGGATGATCTTGTTGTAGTAGAACGGGTAGTTCTTCTCCAGCCACGAGAACAGCGTGGGGCCGAAGTTGAAGTTCATGTGCAGGTAGTTGTTGGCCAGCTCCAGCGCGCGGCCCGAGGAGTCGTTGATGCGGGCGCAGGCGTTGGGGATATAGCATTCCCGGGCGATGCGGGAGTTCCAGTCGTGGTAGGGCCAGGCCGAGGGCTGCGGGTCCAGCTTGCCGGTCCAGGGGTTCTCGCGCGGGGGCTGGTAAAAATGGGCGTGCAGCGCGAAGAATTTGTCGTGGGAGGCGTGGTGTTTTTCCATTAAGTTTAATTATAAATAATGCGTTCCGGCGCTTACAATAGAGTTAACCGGGTTTTGGCGTGGCGTCAGGGCTGACCGGGGTGCTTCCCCCGAGCACCCGTTGGGGAAGGGGGCCCCGCCCATAAGTTCCCAAGGGCGGGGGGAACCGCGCAACGGTTCCCTGCAGTCCGGGTGAGCGGGGGAAGCACACCGGTCAGCCCATCGAGGCTCAACCTTCCCGTTTTTCGATAAGCAGTAAGAGCAGGGAAAGCGCGGTATCGCAGGCGTCGGGGCCGGCGGTCTTCATGCCCGTTATGGGCTTGCTGGCCAGGAAAGCCAGCAGGAAAGCGTTCCTCGCGGCTTTGAAGGCCGGCGCCGAGAGAGCGTCCAGCAGGGCGCGGAAATTGACCAGGCTGGAATGAGAGCGCGACGGGCCCAGGGCTGAAAAATCCAGCGCCTCCGGCTCCAGCAGCAGGCGAGTGTTGTCCGCCATTACTATATCGGCGCGGAAGAAAGTATCCTTCGGCGGTTCGCTGAGGGCCGGCTCGTAGCCGGGCAGGCCGGCCAGCCGCCTGATCCCGTCGAAGATGCTGGCCTTGAGGGCCTCCTGCGAAGGCGGGGGGAGCGGCGCGTCGTAGGCCGCGGCGGCGATGAGCCGGACGTCCTCGTACTTCATGAAAACGATAGCGCCGCCCGCCTGGACTTCGAACCCGGTGCCCTTGGGCTCCAGCCTGGCGGCCCTCAGCGGCAGCGGCGGCAATTTTACCTCTTCCTCGTCGAACAGGGCCGTGGCCAGCCCGGCCGCGGCAGCGGCGGCCCGCAGCTTTTCC
The DNA here is from genome assembly GCA_001799735.1 of Elusimicrobia bacterium GWB2_63_22. GTDB lineage: Bacteria > Elusimicrobiota > Elusimicrobia > Elusimicrobiales > UBA9959 > UBA9959. Next base: position 95,193 of record MGUA01000012.1, read on the forward strand.
GCCGCCTCCCGGGTGAGCGCGCGGCCCAGGAAGCCGGGGTTGCGGCGCACGAACTCGCGGGCTGCGTCCTTGTCGGCGGCCCCGGCGTTAACCAGGAAGCCCGCCGCGGCCTCCGGGGGCGCGGCCGGGTCTTTGAGGGCGAGGGCGAAGGCGGTCACCGGCGCTTCTCCGACATGATGTCCAGGATGATCCGGTCCACCTTGTCCATGCCCAGGCTGGAGATGCGGGAAATGTTCTTTATAGTCTCCTCGGGGGACCGGCCCACAAAGCCTTCCTCGTCGGTGATGCCCTCGCCGTTGGAGGCCATCCAGGCCGCCCTGATGGCGGAGTCGGCCGACGAGGCCACCTTGAGCGCGCAGCCGCTCTTGGCGCCGTCGCAGAGCATGCCGCCGATGTCGCTGATGACGGTGTTCACGGCCAGGGCCGTCTTGCGGGCGTCCGCGCCGTTGCGCTGCCAGACAATGGCCACGGAGGCGCCCACGCCGGCGGCGACGGCGCAGCCGCAGATGGGGGCGAGCTCGCCGGTGAAAACTTTAATATAGGAATTGACCAGGTGGGAGAGGGCGATGCTCTTGAGGATGCGCCGTTCCGGCACGCCGAAAGCCTTGCCGACGATCCAGGGCACCAGCACCGCCACCACGCCCTGGTTGCCGGACTCGCCGCTGGACATCACGGGCACCGGGGCGCCGGCCATGCGGGCGTCGGTGGCGGCCGCGGCGCTGAGCTTGGCGCCGGAGAGGATGTCGCGCTTGAGGTAGCCCTTCTTTATCAGGTCTTCGATATAGTAGCCGACCTTTTTCAGCTTCAGGCCAGCGCCGGCGGCGGCGAGGTTCATGTCCACGCCTTTCTTGATGTAGACGAGCTCCTCGGGGGTCACGCGCTCGGCGGCGAGGAAGAGGTCTTTGAACTTTGCCTTGCGCAGCGCCTCCTTGTAGGGCAGGCGTGTTTTGCCGCCGGGGCGCGAGGACTTTATGATCACCCGGCCGTTGAGCGTGAGCAGGGCCACCTGCTTGTGGCTGCCCTCCAGCACGCACAGCGCCTTGTCCCGGCCGGCCTTCACCTCGGCGGCGATATAGATGCCGCGGCGGGCGTAGTCCACCTCTATGCGGGCGCGGCCGCCCTTCAGCAGGGCCGAGGCCTCTTTAAGACGAGCGGCCGGCAGGCCTTTGAACAGTTCGGCGCCGAGCTCCGGCTTGCGCACCACGGCCCCGACGGCGGCGGCGAGCAGGTTGCCCTTTTCTCCCTTGGTATTGGGAATCGCCACGGCGAGCCCGTTCTTGTAGGTGCCGGGGTCCGTCCGCACGAGGACAGAATCAGTTTTGCCTTTTAACAGGCTGCCAGCGGTAGCAGCGGCGAACGCTACTGCCACAGGCTCGGTGCACCCCATCGCGGGATACACTTCATGTTTAAGAACTTCGGAAAGGAGGTTTTTCATGTTAGTGTTTTTGTTCCAAATCCTGAAAGCTGTTGTGCAACTTGGGTCTGGCCGGGGTATAGCCCCGAGCACCCGTTGGGGAAGGGGGGCCCCGTTTCGGGGGGGAACCGCGCAACGGTTCCCTGCAGTCCGGGTGAGCGGGGCTATACCCCGGACGGACCCTAAAGCCTGTAATAAGATTACTAATTTTAGAAGGAGAATTTCCTGTTCCTCGTCCAGAGGGTGAGGGCGAGGCCGGAGAGCAGGGCGCCGGCGGCGCCCACCGCGAAGGGAGCGGCCGGGGAGACCCGGTCCCACAGGAAACCCGCCAGCGCGCTGGCGGCGAAAGTGAGAAAGCCCAACGTGCCCTGGAAATAACCCATGGCAGACGCCCGGTTGCCGCCGGTGCTGAGGTGGGACACCACGGCCTTGGCTATGCCCTCGTTAAAGGCGCCGTAGAAACCGTAGAGGGCGAACAGGGGCCAGATCATCCAGGGCCGGTCCGCCAGGGCGAAGCCCAGGTAGACGGCGGCGAAGACGGCGAAGCCGAAAGCCATGGTCTTGATCTTGCCCAGCCGGTCGGAGAGCCAGCCGGCCGGGGAGGCCAGCAGGGCGTAGACCAGGTTGTAGCCGGTGTAGGCGAGGATGATCCCGGTGAGGCTGAACCCCAGCTCCCTGGCTTTCATGATCAGGAAAACGTCGCTGGAATTGCCCAGTGCGAAGACGGCGTAAAGGGCCACGAAAGTCTTGAAGTCCCGGCTCATAGGCTCGGGAGCGGGAGCGGGCGCGCCGGCGGGACGGGGGCGGACGCCTTCCTTTACGAAATACACCAGCACACCTACGCCCAGCAGGGCCGGCACGAAGGCCGCCAGGAAGATGAACCGGTAATCCGGTTTTTCCGAGCCCATGAAGTGTATCATCGCCAGCGCCGTGAGCGGGCCCAGCGCGGCGCCCAGCGTGTCCATGGCGCGGTGGAAGCCGAAGGCCTTGCCCCAGTGCGCCTTGTCGACGGAGCCGGCGATCAGCGCGTCGCGCGCCGAGGTGCGCAGGCCCTTGCCTACGCGGTCGATAAAGCGCGAGAACAGCACGAAGTGCCAGCCCGCGGCCAGCGCGAGCAGGGGTTTGGAAATGGCCGAGAGGGAGTAGCCGGCTACCACGAAAGGCTTGCGGACGTTGTACCGGTCCGAGAGGCGGCCGCCGAGGATCTTGACGAAGCTGGCCGTGGCCTCGGCCACGCCCTCTATCAGGCCCACCACCTGCATGGGGGCGCCGAGCACCGAGGTCAGGAAGACCGGCACTATGGGGTAGAGCATCTCGCTGGAGATGTCGGTGAGGCCGCTGACCACGCCGAGAAAAGTGACGTTGCGGCTGAGCCCGCTCCTCATGTCCTTGAAAAAGCCCATAGCTAGATGAATTTTACCAGGAGGTTGAGGGCCGAGGCCAGCAGCAGCGCCGCGGCGAAGTTCATGGCGAAAACTTTAGAGGAATCCGCCGCGCCCAGCTCGCGCAGCGTGACCATGAAGCTGCCCAGGCAGGGCAGGTACAGGCTCAGGAAGACGCTGGCCACCACGATGGACGCCGGGGCCAGCGCGAACGGCGCCAGCATGGCGATGGAGACGTCCTTGCGCAGGAAGCCGAGCACCATGACGGAGACGGTCTCCTCCGGCAGGCCCAGCAGGCCCGTGACGGCCGGCCGGAAGAACCGCGCCGCGCCCTCCAGCAGGCCGCTGTAGTCCAGCAGGCTGATCACCAGCACGCCGAAAACTATCATCGGCACCGCCTCGGTCAGGAAATCCTTTATACGGAAATAAAGTTTTTTCGCCAGGATATTGCAGCAGGGCGCCTGGTAAGGGGGGATCTCCAGGAACAGCTCCGGGGTCTCGCCTTTGAGCAGGCGGCTGAGCAGCAGCGAACTGACGATGCCCGCCGCCGCGATGGCCCCGAAGGCGGCGAGCGTGTACTTGATGCTGTAGGGCGCCAGCAGGCTGAGGATCATGGCCGTCTGCGGCATGCAGGGCGCCAGGCCCAGCGTCAGGGCTGTGGCGATCACCCTTTCGCGCCGGGTCTCCAGCACCCTTGTGGCCAGGATGGCCGGCACCTTGCAGCCCAGGCCCAGCATCAGCGGGATAGTGCCGTAGCCGTGCAGCCCCAGGCGGTGCATGGAACTGTCGAGCATCACCGCCAGGCGCGGCAGGTAGCCGATGTCCTCCAGCAGGCCCAGCGCCGCGTAGAAGGAAACGATATAGGGCAGCACCGTGACGAAGGGGATATAGAGGCCCGTGGTCAGCAGGCCGAAGGATTCCATCGGGGCCGGGGTGGCGCCCAGCAGCATTACCTTGAAGAAAGTCCCGTCCTGCAGGCCGGAGAGAGCCGCGGTGACCAGCGGCATCCAGAGCGACTGGAACAGCGGGTCGAGCACGTGGTTGATGAGGCCTTCGCCGATAAAGCGGATTGTCCAGAAGACGGCCAGCATCACCAGGGCCGCGAAAGGCAGGCCGGTGTTGGGGCGGGAGGTGACGTCTTCGAGCTTCTCCAGTAGCGTGGCGTGCTTGTGGGTGATCTTCTGGCAGGCGGCCGAGATGCGCCCGATCAGGGCCCATTTCTCGTCGGGGTCGGCCGGCACTCCGGCGGGCGCGGGCAGGCGGCCGGCGTTAAAGTCCTCTACGGCGGTCTTAAGCCCGGAGAGGCCCTCGCCGGTGGTGGCTACGAAAGGCACTACGCGCAGGCCCAGCTGGCGCTCGAGCGCTGCGGCGTCAATGTCCACGCCGCGCCGGCGGGCGACGTCCCATTTGTTGAGCAGGATCACCGTCGGGACGCCCAGGGCGGCCAGCTCCAGGGTGTAGAACAGGTTGCGCTCCAGGTTGGTGGCGTCGATGACGTTGAGTATGAGCGCTTTGTCCGGCTGAGCCAGGAGTTCCCGGGCCACTTCCTCGGCCTTGTTGGTGGCGGCGTGGCTGTAGGCGCCGGGCACGTCCACCACGGTAAAGCGTTCTCCGGCGAGCACGGTGTGCCCGGCCGTATATTCCACGGTGGTGCCGGGATAGTTGGAGGAGATCACCTCCAGCCCGGTGAGGCGGGAGAAGACTACGCTCTTGCCGACGTTGGGGTTGCCGGCCAGCAGCACTCTGCGGGACCTGGTCTTGACAGAGATCTTGCCGGCCATGCCGCGGCCCAGGGCGACGCGCGTGCCCATGACCTCCACTACCACCGGCCCGCCCGAGCCTTCATGGGAGCGCTTGGTGATGTGCCGCCCGGCGTAAAGGCCCATCGCCTTCAGCTTGGCCTGGAAATTCTCTCCGCCGGCGACTTCGAAGATGTAGCCGGACTCGTTCTCGCGCATGGCGATCAGCGTGATCGGGGGGGAGGGCTTCATGCCTTCCTCCCGGCCAGGGCTTTCCTCGCCGAGAGCAGCAGCGCGCGGCGCCCCGGGGCTTTAAGGAACAGGGCCAGCGCGCCCACGCGCCCCAGCGCTTCGGGGCTGAGCGCGTGCTCGGCCCGGCAGGCGTCGCGCTCCGCCAGGCCGGGCGGCATGGCCAGCACTTCCACGAAGAAATCTTTCAGCAGGGCGTGGCGGCGCGCTATTTCTCCGCCGGCCTTCTGCCCCGCGGGCGTCAGGCTGACGGCGCCGTAGCGCTGCTGGCAGAGCAGGCCGCGGGCGGCCAGGGTCTTGACGGCGGCGTTCACCGACGGCTTTGAGACGCGCAGCAGGCGGCTGATGGCGCTGGGCTTGGCGTAGCCGGTCTCAAGGGCGAGGCTATAGGCGGCTTCCAGGTAGTCTTCGAGGCTGGAGGAAAGTTTGTTCGGCATAAGTTAGGTGAGGATAACAAAGTTAGCTCAACCTAACTTTAGCAAAACAAGGGGGCCGTGCGCAAGCCGGCCCGTATGCGGGGCGCCGGTTAGCTGCAGGCGCCCGTCAGGCAGGGGATGTAGGAGGGGAAGTTGACGACTATAAGGTACAGGGCGCCCGCGCAGGCGGCGAAGATGGCCAGGGAAAGGACCAGGCCGATCAGCGGGTGCCGTTTTATGAAATTCCAGTAGATTTGCAGCAGCTGCGCTATGTTTTTCCTCATAATGTCGCTCACCTCAGGGGTTCGGTCAGGTTGGAGAGGATCACGCTCAGGTCCTTCTCGCCGTAGCCGCTATTATAGGATTTAGAGAGCAGGCTTTCCACGGCGGCGGTCACCGGCAGCTCCATTTTCTTCTTCGCGGCCTCGGCCAGCATGAACCGGGCGTCCTTGAGCATGTGCTTGAGCGGGAAAGCCGGGGGGAAGTCCTTGTTGAGGATATTGTCCTTCTTGAGCGCGAAATAGCCGCAGTTCATGACGGGGTTCTTCTCCAGGGCTTCGAACACCAGAGCTGGCGCTATGCCCTGCGCCTCGGCCAGCGCGGCCGCCTCGGCCAGGGCCGTGGTGAGCTGCGCCACCACCAGGTTGACGCAGAGCTTGAGCGCGGTGCCGGCGGGGGGCTGTCCGGCGTAGATTATTGCCCGGCTCATGGCTTTCAGCACCGGGGAGAGTTTTTCCAGCAGCGGCTTTTCGCCGGCGGCCAGCAGCACCAGCTGGGCCTTTTCGGCGGCGCCCTTGGAGCCGGAGACCGGGCAGTCGAGGAATCCCACGCCGGCCGTGTAGCATTTCTTCGCCAGCGCGGCGGTGTAATCCGGCGAGAGGGTGCTCATGTTGATCAGGGTGTTGCCGCCGGCGAAGGCGGAGATGACGCCCTCCGGGCCTTCCATCACGGCGTCCATGGCGGCGTTGTCGGCCACCATGGTGATCACCAGGTCGCACATCTTGGCCAGCGCGCGCGGCGTGGAGGCCGTCTGGCAGCCGAGGTCGGCGAACTCCGTGGTGCGCTGGCGGGTGCGGTTGTAGACCGAGACCTGGAAGCCGGCCTTGACGAGGTTGAGGGCCATGGCCCTGCCCATGATGCCGAGGCCGATAAAACCTATCCGGGGGGGAACGCTCATATTAAGCTCCTTATCCTAAAACCTGAGGCTGCGGATTTCTTTCTCCGTCAGTTCGCGCCAGCTGCCGGGCTCCAGTCCGTCGAAGGTGAGCGGGCCTATGGCCCGCCGCACCAGGCGCAGCACCGGGAAACCTACCGACGCCAGCATCCGGCGCACCTGGCGGTTGCGGCCTTCTTTGAGCACCAGCGCCGCCCACGAGGTGGACACGGTCTTGCGGAAGCGGACCGGGGGCACCCTGGGCGCCAGGCCCGGGTCGGGGAGCGCCGCCGCGCCGCAGGGCAGCGTGGGGCCGTCCTTAAGCGTTACGCCGCGGCGCAGGGCCGCCAGCGCTTCCGCGGTTATCTCCCGCTCCACCTGGGCCCAGTAGGTCTTGGGGGTCTTGTGGCGCGGGTCCGAGATATGGGCCTGCAGGGCCCCGTCGGAGGTCAGCAGCAGCAGGCCCTCGCTGTCGGCGTCCAGGCGGCCGGCGGGGTAGACGCCCTTGGGGAACTTGAAATCCGCCAGGGACGGGTGGCCGTGCTCCGGCGTGAACTGCGAGAGCACCCCGTAAGGCTTGTTGAAGATTATGGTCGTCATCTGGATCGGCGGCCTCCCCGAAAGGCCTCCCTAAATGTTATTATATTTTATCATGAGTTACTCGTTCATCGATAAACAGAAAGATTTTGACGAACTGTGCGTCAAGCTCGCCTCCCATAAGTACATCTCCATAGACACCGAGTCTAACAGCCTCTACGCCTACAAGGAGAAGTTCTGCCTGATGCAGCTCTCCAGCGAGCATTCCAACGCGGTGATAGACACGCTCGCCGTGGACATCAGCCCCATCCTGCCTATTTTCGCCGACCCGGCGGTGGAGAAGATCTTCCACTCGGCCGATTCCGATATCCGCGTCTTCAAGGCCGCGATAAAGTGCTCCTTCGTCAATATTTTCGACGTGATGGTGGCGGCCAAGTACCTCGGCATCATAAAGTGCGGCCTCGACAATATGGTGAAGGAGTTCTTCAAGACGGAACTGAACAAGAAGTTCCAGAAGGCCGACTGGGGCCGCCGCCCGCTGACAAAAGAGATGCTGGACTACGCCAGCTGCGATACGGTGTATCTCAAGAAGCTGCGCGACCTGCTGGGCGCAGAGCTGGAAAAGAAGGGCCGCATGGAAGAGGCGATGAGCCAGTTCGCCCAGATTTGCAAGATCGAGCCTACCCCCATGCGCTTCGACGAGAGCGGCTTCCTGACGCTCAAAAGTGCGCGGCAGCTCAACGGGCGCGGCCTGGCCGTGCTGCGCGAGCTCTACATCGCCCGCGAGGTGGCGGCGATAAAGAAGAACACGCCGTCTTTCAAGGTGATCAGCGAGGACCTGATGCTGCGCCTGTCGGTGGCGCCGCGCGAGGGCCTGACCAATCTTTCTATTTTCAAGGGCGTCAGCGGCTACGTGCTGGCCAACCACGGCGCCTGGATCCGCGAGGCGCTGCAGCGGGGCCTGAAGGCGCCGGAATACAACGTGCCGCGCCGGGAGATCTCCCGCGAGAAGCGCGCCTATTTCGAGTCCATCAAGACCCGTTTCAAGACCCTCAAGCTCTGGCGCAAGGAGACGGCGGTCCGCCGCAACATGCTGCCGGAGTCTATCCTGGGCAACGACGTGCTGGAGCGGGTGGCCCTGTCCCAGCCCAAGTCGCTCGAGGACCTGCTGGCCATCAAAGGCCTCGGCGCCGAAAAAGTCTCCCTCTACGGCTCCGAACTCCTCGCCTTCGTCAAAAAACACCACCCCAATAAATAGCCTCGCGGTCAGGCTTGCCGCTCGCTCATAAGCGGGCGCGGCCGAAGAGGGCCTGCGGTCCTCCGCCGGCCTCGAACTCGCTCGGCACACAGTGCCTCGCTCAAACAATCTCGGCCGCAGCCCTAATGATAGGCTGTCCGCTGCGGACCTTGGCCCTGCGCCCTAAAATCGCTCACGTCAAGCCTGACCGCGAGGCACCCTCCAACTATGGCGGTTCCGGCCTGACGCGGGTATAGGGGGTGGCAAAACCCTGTCGGAGGCCGAGGCTTGCGTAAGCGCCGAGGCCGAGACGGGGAGTGGCGAGCACGGTGTGCGAGACCACGTTTTTGACAACCCCTATGCCCGTGGCAGGCCTGGCCCAGGCAGATTAAAGTAACTTCTTTATGAGGTCCGGGCGGTTGATTTCGCGGAGGGCTTTGGTGATGAGGGGGCGGTTCTCGGGTTTGTAGTACTGGAGGAGCGCGCGCTGCATGCGGCGCTCGGTTTCTTTTTTGGGGACGTAGACCGGTTCGAGGGTGAAGGGGTCGAGGCCGGTGAAATAGATGGAGGTGGCGTATTCCATGGGGGCCGGCAGGAAGTCGTTGATCTGCTGCGGCCGGATGTTGCGTTCCTTCAGGAACACGGCGAGGTCGGCCATGTCCGCCAGCGTGGAGCCCGGGTGGGCCGAGATGAAATAGAGCACCAGGTACTGCTCCTTGCCGGCCTTCTTGGACTCGGCCAGGAACCTGTCCGCGAATTCCTTGAAGACCTCCACGGAGGGCTTCTTCATCACCGACAGCACCTTCGGGGAGATGTGCTCCGGCGCGACCTTCAGCAGGCCGCCGGTGTGGAAGCGCGCGATCTCGGAGATATACTCACCGCATTTAAGCGCCAGGTCCATCCGGATGCCGCTGGCCACGAAAGCTTTCTTCAGACCCTTCACTCCGCGGATGCGGCGCATCAGCGCCAGCAGCGGCTTGTGGTCCGTGTTGAGGTTGGGGCAGATGACGGGGTGCACGCAGGATAATTTGCGGCAGGCGTGGCAGACTTTCATGTCCCGCCCGCGCATCTCGTACATGTTGGCCGACGGGGCGCCCAGGTCCGAGATATTGCCCGGGTGGCGCGGGGTCTTAAGCAGGCGCTGCGCCTCCTGCTCCACCGACGCCGGAGAGCGGCTCTGGATGAAGCGGCCCTGGTGCAGCGTCAGCGAGCAGAACGAGCAGCCGCCGAAGCAGCCGCGGTGCAGCACGATGGAATCCTTGATCATCTCCAGCGCCGGGATGGGCTGCCGGTACGACGGGTGCGCGAGCTTGGTGAAAGGCAGCCCGTAGATAAAATCCATCTCTTCCGTGGACAGCGGCAGGGCGGGGGGATTCTGCACCACGGCCTTGCCCTCGCTCTTCTGCACCAGCACCGCCGCGTTGAAAGGGTTGGAATTCTCGTAGATAAGGCGGGTGGCCGTGGAGAATTTTATGCGGTCGCCCGCGACCTCCCCGGCGGTAGGCAGCTCCACTGCGCCCGGTATGGCCAGGGCCGCGGTTTCCCTGGCGCCCAGCGGATAGGCCGTGCCGCGGATGTCGCGCAAATTAAGTATTGTGTCCCCGGAATTCAGGCGGGTGGAGATTTCGCGGATCTGGCGCTCGCCCATGCCGTAGACGAGGAGGTCGGCCTTGGAGTCCAGCAGCACGCTGTGGCGCACCTTGTCCGACCAGTAATCGTAATGCGCGAAGCGCCGCATGGTGGCTTCGATGCCGCCGATGATTACCGGCGCGTCCGGGTAGGCTTCCCGCGCCCGCTGCGAATAGATGATGGTGGCCCGGTCGGGGCGCAGGTTGGGGAGGGCGCCGGGGGAAAAATCGTCCGTGGACCGCAGCTTGCGGTTGTGGGTGTACTTGTTGATCATCGAGTCCATGTTCCCGGCTGAAACGCCGAAGAACAGGCGGGGCTTGCCGAATTTCCTGAAATCCGCGCAGTTGTCCCAGCGCGGCTGGGCGAGGATGGCCACCCGCAGGCCTTCGGCCTCCAGCACGCGGCCCACCAGGGCCATGGCGAAAGAAGGATGGTCCACGTATGCGTCACCGGTGACCAGGACCACGTCCACGGCGTCCCAGCCGAGGGCTTTGACTTCCTGAGGCGTAGCGGGAAGGAAACTCATAGAATAATGATAGCAAAAACCGGGAAAGGGCCGGGGGTTCCAATATTAATTTAATTATGTAATAATAGATATGGGGAACGCACAGTTCTCCGCACTTCTAGGAGGGAAAATGAAAAAAATACTGCTTTCGCTGTGCCTGCTGCCGCTGCTCGCGGCCGGGGCCAAGGCCGATCCTTTTGAGGATTTCAAGGCTATTATCGCCGCCCAGGGCGAGGGCCTTCTTAAGCCTTTCGCCGCCGACCTCGGCGGCCTGATAGGCGCCAATGACTTCAATTCCGGCCGCTCGCTGGGCTTCCCCGGCTTCGAAGCCGGCCTGGCCGCCACCGTGCAGGCCAAGCCCAGCTCCGACAACCGCATTCTGCGCGACGCGGACGTGAAAGCGTTCGGCGTGCCGATGCTGCACGCGGGCGCGGCCCTGCCCCTGGTGGGCGCCGACGTGATGGTGCGCGCTACCGGCTACTCCGGCTTCTCCATAATCGGCGGCGGCCTGCGCTACGGCCTCATCAAGAGCGGCACGCTGACCAAGTTCATCCCGGACGTCGCGCTGTCGGCCTACTACGACGTGATCACCTACGACTATTTCAAGGGCAGCCATATGTCCTTCGACGCGTCGGCCTCTTTCGACATCCCGGTGATAAAGCCGTATGTCGGCGTGGGCATAGACCGCACCACCCTGGAGATAAAGAACGTCAACGCCGCCCTTAACGGCGTGGACGCCACCATCTCCAAGCCGCGTTATACCATCGGCGTGCGCCTTTCGCCGCTGCCGCTGCTCTACGTCTACGGCGCTTACAACATCCTGCACGGCCAGACCGGGTATTCCCTGGGCGCCGGCGCGAAGTTTTAAAAAGAGTTGGGAGGCTGGCAGCCTTAAAACGCAGGGCCGCTCCACTAAAAAAGGAGACCAACAATGGACACTAACACCGAAAATACCGAAAGCCGCAAGCTCATAGAGGTGGCCGAGAAGTACGGGGCCAACAACTATCACCCGCTTCCCATAGTTATTTCCACCGCCAAGGGCGTGTGGGTGAAGGACCCGGAGGGGAACAAGTACATGGACATGCTCAGCGCCTACTCGGCGCTGAACCACGGCCACAGGCACCCGCGCGTGCTCAAGGCGCTGACCGAGCAGGCCAAACTTGTTACGCTTACCTCCCGCGCCTTCAATAACGCCCAGCTGGGCCCGTTCCTCAAGGAGCTGTGCGAGTTCTCCGGCTACGAGATGGCCCTGCCCATGAACACCGGCGCCGAGGCCGTAGAGACCGCGCTGAAAGCGGTGCGCAAGTGGGGCTACAAGGTGAAGGGTGTGGCTGCCGACCAGGCCGAGATCATCACCTGCTCCAATAACTTCCACGGCCGGACGATAAGCACCATCTCGTTCTCCACCGAGCCGCAGTACAAGGACGGCTTCGGGCCGTTCACCCCGGGCTTTAAGACCGTGGAGTACGGCAACATAGAGGCGCTCAAGGCCGCGATCACCCCGAACACCGTGGCTTTCATGCTGGAGCCCATCCAGGGCGAGGCCGGCATCATAGTGCCCCCGGCGGGCTACCTGAAGGCCGCCTACGACCTGTGCAAGGCCAACAGGGTGCTGTTCGTCGCCGACGAGATCCAGACCGGCTTCGGCCGCACCGGCAAAAAGTTCGCCTGCGACTACGAGAACGTCAAGCCCGACATGATCACCATGGGCAAAGCCCTCGGCGGCGGCGTGCTGCCGATCTCGGCCGTAGTGTCCTCCAAGGAAGTGCTCGGCGTCTTCAACCCCGGCGACCACGGCAGCACGTTCGGTGGCAACCCGCTGGCCTGCGCGGTGGCGCGCGAGGCGCTGAAGGTGCTGACGGAAGAAAAGCTCGTGGAAAATTCCTACGAGATGGGTAAGTATTTCACCGACAAGCTGCGCTCCATCAAGGGCAAGCATATCAAGGAAGTCCGCGGCAAAGGCCTGCTGATCGGCGTGGAGATGGACTGCGCGGCCCGCCCGTACTGCGAGCAGCTGATGGCCCTGGGCCTGCTGGCCAAAGAGACCCACGACCACGTGATCCGCTTCGCCCCGCCGCTCGTGATCACGCAGAAAGAAATAGACTGGGCTTTCCGCCGCATAAAGAAAGTCCTGTCCAAGTAAGCGTTGCTTCAGAAGCCCCGTCAGCCGGTTTGCCGCGCTGGCGGGGCTTTTTAGCGCCGATGAGCACCAACGATAAAAACAATAATTGGCTTTACTTCCAGGTGGTCGTCGCCGCCGCCGTGTGGGGCGCCGCCTACCCGTTCACCAAGATCCTCGTCGCCGAGCTCTCCCCGCTTTCCATCGTCACCTTCCGCGCCCTTACCGGCGCGCTCCTGCTCCTGGTCTTCAGCGGTTCCCGCTTCGAACTGAAAGATTTCAGGCCCGCCATTCTCTGGCGGCTCCTCGTCATGTCGGCGCTGGGGATCTCCTCCCAGCAGTACATGCAGTCCTACGCCCTCAAGTACACGGAGGCCTCCCACGCCGGCTGGCTGATCGCCTCCACGCCTATCATAGTGGCCGGCCTGATGGCCGCGCTGGGTGAGAAGATAGGCGCCCTCAAATTGACGGCTTTCCTGCTGGGCTTCGCCGGCGCCATGCTGGTGGTCTTCGCGAAGGCCGGGACCGGCGCCTTCGCCCTGCCCTCTACCCGGGGGGACCTGATCCTGCTGTTCACCTGCCTGACCTGGGCCTTCTACGTGCTGTGCGCTAAAAAGTGGCTGACCTCCTGGCGGCCCGCCAAGGTTACCACGGCCACCATGCTGGTGGCCCTGGCGAGCGTGCTGCCCTTCTGGTTCGCCGCCGGCGGCCCGGCCGAGTTCGCCAACGTCTCGGCGGCCGGCTGGCTGAGCCTCGGCTACCTGGGCGTGCTCTCCTCCGCGCTGGGCTACCTGTTCTGGAACAACGCCGTGGAAGGCCTCGGCGCGGTCAAAGCTTCGTATTTCATCAACGTCGAGCCTTTCTCCACGCTGCTCTCGGCCTACCTGCTGCTCGGCGAGCGGGCTACCCTTGCGGCTTTCGCCGGGGGCCTGCTGATCATGGCCGGGGTGTACCTGGTTAACATGAAAGAAGGCCGCGCCGGGGCGTTAAAAGGAGCCTCTATCAATGCCTGATTATTCCCCGCTTAAAGACCGGTTCGGGGAGCATTGCCGCTTCGGCGAAGGAGCGGCCGGCTTTACCACCTACCGGGCGGGAGGGGCCGCCGAGGTGACGGTGCGCCCGGGCACTACGGAGGAACTGCTGTGGCTGGCCGGCTGGTGCCGCGCCGCCGCCGTGCCTTTTCTGGTGCTGGGCCGCGGCTCCAACGTGCTGGTGAGCGACCGGGGCCTGCCCGGCGTGACGGCCCTCACGGAGCGCCTCGACAGAATAACTATTTCAGGCGGAGCCATAGAGGCCCAGGCCGGGGCGGCCTGGGACGAGGTGGCGCGCCTCTCCGCGGAGGCCGGCCTGGCCGGCTTTGAGAAGACCTCCGGGATACCCGGCTCGGTAGGCGGGGCCGTGCGCATGAACGCCGGGGCTTTCGGCCAGGAAACTTTCGACAGGCTGGTTTCCCTCGACGCCTTTGACCGGCAGGGTAAACCGGTGCGGCTGCCCAAGGCCGGCATCAAGTTCGGCTACCGCTCCGTCGGGGGCCTGGACGGCCTCACCGTCCTGTCGGCGCGCTTTGAACTGCCGGCGGGGGACAAGGCCGTGCTGATACAGGACCGCTCCTGCGTGCTGGCCGCCAGGGCGGCCAAGCAGCCTCTGGACCACCCGTCGGCCGGCAGCGTGTTCAAGCGCCCGCCCGGGGATTACGCTTCCCGCCTGATAGACGCCGCCGGCCTTAAAGGCCTGCGGATAGGCGGCGCCGAGGTTTCTGGCGTGCACGCCGGCTTCATCGTCAACGCCGGCGGGGCCACCGCCGCCGATATCTACGCCCTGATGCAGGAAGTGCGCGCGCGGGTGAAGGCCGGGACCGGGGTGGAGCTGGAGCTGGAGCAGATACTGCTCGGGGAATTTTAAGGGTTACGGGGGGAAGAATGAAACTGCTGCTTTCCATACTGCTGCTTATGCCCGGGTTCTGTTACGGAGCTGGCCTGCCGGAAGCCGACCGCTTTTTTGAAAAAGGACTTTACGAAGAAGCGCTGAAGATCTACTCCTCGTCCGCCGCCGCCGCGGGGCCGGAGGCCCTGAAGGCCGCCTACCGCGCGGCCGAATGCGAAGCGCTGCTTTTCCGCTACGCCGAGGCTGCCGGGCGCCTGAACGCGCTTAAGCTGCCGCCGGACCCGCTCTGGCAGGGCCGCCTGCTCCTCCTGCGCGCCGGCGCCGGCGAGCAATTCCTCGCCCATTACGGCTATTCGCTGCCGGCCGACGAGCAGAAGGGCACCCGGGACGTCACCAAGTTCACCAGGGCTCAGTGGGACAGGCTGATAGACGCCGATTACGCCTCCCTCTGGCCGCTGCGCCACGAGCTTCTCAAATACCCGCTCGCCAAACAGGGCTATTTCATCGGCCTGAAGGACGCCACGCTGGACTATACGCCCACCCTGTGGCATTTCGCCGTGCTGCGTTGGGGCGAGCGCCTGCTGTCTTCCGTGGGCTACGTCGACACCCTGCCCGAGGCGGCCCTCTTCGTCGCGCCGGAGTATAGCCGCGACTATTCTCCCTCCGCCTCTCCCGCCGAGCGCGCGGCCGCCTTGTTCGAATCGCTGGCGGCCGGCGAAGGCTTCGCCGCCGAGCATTGGCGCCTGCGCCGGCTGCTGATCGCCATAGAGCACAGCGGCGCCGTGCCCAGCCCAGTAGAGAAAACGGTGCGCGCGGCCGCGGAAGAAAAGGCGGTGCGCGCCGCCGCGCTGGCCACGCTGAAAGGCTGGGGCCGGACCTTTAAAACCCCGCTCGGCCGGGCCTGGGCGCTGCTGCGCGCCGCCTGGCTGCTCAACGAAGGAGAGGAATTTAAAGAAGCGGTGGACCTCTGCCTGAAGGCCGAGAAGGAGGCCCCCGGTTCCAACCCGGCGGCCCATTGCGCCGGGCTGCGCCTGAGCATTGAGACCCCCGAACTGGCACTGATCCCTTCTTTCTCCCTGCCGCCCGGCAAGGGCGCCGTAAAGGTGCGGGCCCGCAACCTGCCCGAGGTGTATCTCCGTGCCTACCGCACCACGCCGGAGGAGCTGGCCTCCCTGTCCAGGGACCGGGGCAACGGCTGGGGCGCGCTGCGCTACCTGGGTGCCGAGGCCGCGCGCGCTTTCCTGGCGCGCACGCCGGACCTGCGCTGGAGCGTCCGCCCGCAGTACCCCGCGCCGTACCAGCGCCGGGAGCAGGCGGCACCGCCGCCTCCGATGAAGAAGGGCGTCTACGTGGTGATCGCCTCCGGCGACTCCGGCTTCGAGGACGGCTCCTCGCTGCTCAGCGCCGCCTCGGTGAATATCACCGACGTGCTGCTGATGGGCACCGCCGGCCTGGCCGGCGACCCCGAGGCTTTTCTCTACGATCCCGCGCTGCCCGCCCGGCAGTCTGGCGGGGACCTGTTCCGGCTTTACGCCGTGGACGCCGTGAGCGGCCGCCCTCTGGCCGGCGCCCCGATAGACGCCTACCTTAACAGGGCGCACGGCGACTGGGAGCGCGTGCCGCTGCGCACCGGGCCCGACGGCGCGGCCGGGCTGTCGGCGCCCCTGCGGCTGGCCTATCCCGCCCATCAGAGTTTCTCGCTGGACCCGCTGCTCGAGCACGCCGGCGCCTACGCCTACTGGGGCAATTACGCTTCGGCTTCTTTCTCCCTGCCGCAGCCGGTGTCCCTCTTCCTGGAGACCGACAGGCCGGTCTACCGGCCGGGCCAGGAGGTGAAGTTCAAGGTTACGGCCCTGCTGCGCGAGCCGCGCGGCTACCGCGTCTACGACGGGAGAGAACAACTGGCCGTGACGGTGCGCGACGCCAACTGGCAGGAACTTTATTCAAAGAAACTTCCGGTGACCGGCCTCGGCAGCGCCGCCGGCTCGTTCACGGTGCCGGCCGGCCGGCTGCTGGGCCGCTACACCGTTACGGCGACCCTGCGCGAGTACGGCTATAACTTCAGCGGCTCGGCTACCTTCGGCGTGGAGGAGTACAAGCGCCCCGAGTTCGAGGTGCAGCTGGCCGCCGCGGAGAAGCCCTACCGCTACGGCGTCCCCGCCGAGATAACCGGCTCCGCTAAATATTATTTCGGCTCGCCGGTGCCCGGGGCCGCGGTGAAATATCGCGTGACCCGCCACCGCTATATCCCCTGGTACTGCTGGTACTGGCGCTGGTTCTACTCCGATACCGGCCCTGTGGAGGCCGCCGCGGGGGAGACTAAAACCGGCGACGACGGCAAGTTCTCCTTCAGCTTTACGCCCGCGCCCGAGAGCGGCGCCTACGCCGACTACCCGGCCGCCTATACGGTGGAGGTGGAGGCCCGGGACGCCGGCGGCAGGACCATAAAGGACAGCCGTTCCTACCGCGCCGGCGCCAAGGCTTATGCTTTCGACGTGACGCCGGAGGCCGGCTTTTTTACTCCCGGCAAGCCGGCCGCCCTGAAGGCCCGCCTGATGGACCTCAACGACGCGCCGCAGGATGGCAGCGCGCGCTATTACGTCTATAAACTGGAAGGGGAGCCTGCCGAAGCCCCTGCCCGGTCCCGGCTGAGCCGGTATCTCTCTTTCGACCAGAACCCGTCGCTGGAACAGGCTTTCTCCAAAGTCCCCGACGGCCCGCTGGCCGACTCGGGGGAGATAAAGTTCTCCAAGGACGCGCCGGCCCGGCTGAACCTCAAAGCCCTGCCGCCGGGGGCCTACCGCCTGCGGCTGAAGGCCGGAGACCCGTGGGGCGGCGAGAGCGCCTCCGAGCTGGTAATAGTTTCCGCCGCCAGGGAGGCCGGCCGGAACAGGGCGCTTAAGCTGCCGCCGGTGGCACTGTTCGAGTACGGCTCGTATAAGCCCGGCGAGACCGCCAGGGTGCTGATAGGCGCCTCCGCGCTGAAGGGAGCTAAATTCGTGGAGCTGACGGCCGGCGCTTTTGTGCTGGCGCGCGAAACCCTGGCCGAGGGCGGGCTTTCCGTCTACGGCGTTAAGGTGGGAGCGCAGCACGCCGGCGGTTTCGGCCTGCGCTGGCTGGGCGCCGGGGATTTTAAATTCTACTCCGCGGTGTCCGACGCCCGCGTGCCGCGCGACGACAGGGGGCTGTCGCTGGAGATGGACTATGCCAAGGTGCTGGCCCCCGGCCAGCGGGCCAACTGGGCGCTGAAAGCCAGGGACGCCGCCGGCCGGCCAGTTTCCGGCGAGGCGCTGGTAAAGATCTTCGACCGCTCGCTGGAGTACTACGCCGCCGACGCCGGCTTCTGGGGAGCTGTGCTCTACCCGGACCGGCGCACTTCCGGAGCCGGGCAGTCTTCCCTTTTTACACCGCACGCGCTGCAGCTGCCGGTAAAGGACAGGGTAGCGTCGCGCTACCGCGCTTTGCGCGCCGCGGTCTTGGCGGAAAACCTGCCGTCCCTGCGCCTCGCCCGGGCCGGTTACAGCGCCGGGGGCGGGGGCAGGATGTACGCCAAAGGCCTGATGATGGAGGCCGACGGGGCTTCCCTCTCCGGCGGCTTCGCCGCCAGGGAGAACAGCGTGGGCGCCGTACGCGGCTCCATGGCCAAGGCCACGATGGCGGCCCCCGGCAGCCCGGCTGACGAGGTGCAGGAGCTGGGAGCGATCAGGGACACATCCTGGGCCCCGGAGCCCGAAGTGCAGGCCCGCAAGGACTTCTCCGAGACCGCCTACTACGAACCCCAACTGAAGGTGCTTAACGGGGAGGGGAAATTCTCTTTCAAGATCCCCGAGCGGCTCACCGCCTGGAAAATATCCTCGTACGTGCTGACGCGCAGCGCCGCGCGCGGCTCTTTCTCGGCCGAAACCGTAACGAAGAAAGACCTGATGGTCCGCCTCGACATCCCCCGCTTCTTCCGCGAGGGAGACCGCTCCCGCCTGACCGCGCTGGTCACCAACGACACGGCGGAGAACCTGGCCGGGGAAGTCACCCTGGCTATAACTCTCGACGGTGAGGACGCCGCCGGCAGGTTCAAGGCCGGCGAGGCCCGCCTGCCTTTCACGGTAAAGCCGCACGGCACCGCCTCCGTGTACTGGGAGATAGAGGCGCCGCGCGGCACGGCCGCCTACAAGGTGCGGGCGGTGGCCCGCTCCGGGCGGCTGGCCGACGCGCAGGAGAACGACCTGCCGGTGCTGCCGTCGCGCGAGCGCCTGATCGCTTCCTCGGTGGCCGCGCTGGACGGCGCCGCCTCTAAAACTTTCCGGCTGGCCGAACTGGAGGCCGCCGACAGTTCGCGGGAGGTGGAGTCCCTGCACCTGGAGGTGCAGCCGCAGCTTATCCTCACCGTGCTCAACAGCCTGCCCGCGCTGGTGCGCTATCCCTACGAGTGCACCGAGCAGCTGATGAACCGCTACGTACCGCTGGCCATAGTGAACGGCTTCTACAACAAGTACCCGGCGCTGCGCGCCGCGGCCGCCAAGGTGCCCAGACGCACAACCCTTACCCCGGCGTGGGAGCGGGACAATCCCGTGCGCCTGATGGCGCTGATGGAAACACCCTGGGAGCAGGACTCCAAGGGGCGCAGTTCACGCCTGGACGCTACCGATATGCTGGACCCGAAGCTGGTGGGAGGAGAGCGCGAGGCCGCCTTCGCCAAGCTGAAGACCTACCAGAACGCAGACGGCTCCTTCCCGTGGTTCCCCGGAGGGCGCCCCAGCCTCTACATGACCCTCTACGCGCTGGAGGGGCTGGCCGAGGCCTCGCGCTACGGCGTGGCTATACCGGAGGACATGGCCCGGCGCGCGCTGGCCTACGTTATCTCCGAGATCCCGGCCCACATGAAGGCGGACGAAGAGCATCTCTCCCTGTCCCTGTACGGGGCTTACGTGATCACCTCGTTCCCCAAAGCCTGGCCCGAAAGCCGGACGGCCCTGGCCTACGCCAAGAGCTGGGCCGACTACGCCGACAAGCATGCCGCCGCCCTGACGGCTTTCGGCAAGGCCTACGCGGCCTATGTCTACCTGCGCCTCGGCGAGAAAGCCAAGGCCGGGAGCTACCTGGACCGCGCCATGGACGGGGCCCGCTCCGACGATATAGCCGGCGTGTACTGGACCCCGGAGAAGATCTCCTGGCTGTGGTATAACGACACGGTGGAAAAGCACGCCTTCATCCTGAGGACCCTGCTGGCGCTGCGGCCCGCCGACCCGAAGATCCCCGGGCTGGTGCGCTGGCTCCTCTTCAACCGCAAGGCCGGCGAGTGGAAGTCCACCAAGGCCTCGGCGGCGGCCATCTACTCGCTGCTCGACGTCATGAAGACCAGGGGCGCCCTGGATAACCCCGACAGCTACGCGGTTAAATTCGGAAAAACCGACCAGGCGCTGGAACTGCAGCCTTTCGACTGGATAGGCAGCCCGCTGCGCTGGTCCAAGTACGGCGCCGAGACCGCCGAGAAAGGCGCCCTGCGGCCTTCCGTCTCCAAGCGAGGACCGGGCCTCGCCTTCGCGTCCTTTACCGGCATCTATACCACGGAAAAACCGGCGGAAGAATCTCCCGCCGGCATGATGAACGTGTCGCGCTCCTACTTCCTGCGCGAAAAAGACGGCAAAGGCTACTCCCTAAAGCCCTTGGCCTCCGGAGACACCGTGGCCGTGGGCGACCAGGTGGAAGTGCAGCTTACCGTCGCCACCCGCAGCCAGTTCGAGTACGTGCACCTCAAGGACCCCAAGCCGGCCGGCTTCGAGGCGGAGGAACTCAACAGCGGCTGGAAATGGGAACAGCTGTCCCGCTACGAGGAGCCGCGCGACTCGCTGACCAACTTCTTCATGGAATGGCTGCCGCACGGCGAGTACGTGCTCAAATACCGCCTGCGCCCCACCGTCCCCGGCAAGTTCCGGCTCGGCGCCGCCGTAATGCAGTCCATGTACGCCCCCGAGTTCGCCGCCCACTCCGCCGGCATGCTCATCAACGTGAAGTAGGAGCAAGCATTTAAACCAGCGGGCTGGCCGGGGTATCACCCCGGGCACCCGTTGGGGAAGGGGGGCCCCGCTTCGGGGGGGAACCGCGCAACGGTTCCCTGCAGTCCGGGTGAACGGGGTGATACCCCGGTCAGCCCCAGACTGTTTAAAAGCGGCGGAAGATGAAGGTGTTCTTGGAACCGAAAGAGAGGAATTTGAACAGCACGAAGAAGAGGGCGGCGCCGGCGAGCAGCAGCGGTATGCCCAGGATGGCGCCGATCACCGTGGAGGTCAGCAGCGCCCCGGCCATCACCAGGCCCAGCGCCAGCAGCCCCACCCCGGCGGCGACCAGCATCTTGAGCCGCGTGAACAGCCCCGGCTTTTCGGGAGGGGGAAAACCCCGCCCCGGGCCCGGGCCGGCGGAACGGAAGCCGCCTTCGCCCGGGCGCACCAGCTCCGGCTCCACGCAGTCTTCGGTCACCGTCACGCGCCTGTCAGTCATTAAGACTATTTTATCAAAACGCGCAACAATTCCGTTATATACCGCGGTTAGAATATAGAGACCCGGAGAACATGACATGAACCTGAAAAAAATTACGCTGCGCCCGGCCCTCCTGCTGGCCGCCCTGCTGTATTGCCTGCCGGCCGAGGCGGCGCGCCCGGAGCCGGCCAACGCCCTCCTCGTCGTGCCCTCTGGCCAGGTAGTCTTCAATCCCAAGTTCCAGGAATTCATGGACGCCAGGGGCGCCCGCCTGCTGGAGTTCTTCCAGCCCAACGTTTTCATCGGCTACATCCCCCAGGGCATAGAGAAAGACCTGGAGCGCACCTTCGGGGCCCAGGTCTACCGCGGCAAGATAGACGACTGGAGCTCCTTCGCCCGCTACGGCGAAAGGGCCGTGCTCGGAGTAAATTCCTGGAACAAGCGCTTCGTGGAGGACCCGCCGGAGGCCCCGCTGGTAGTCAGCTCCAGGGTGCAGAAGGCCGGCAAGAAGGGGGACTCCTTCCTGTTCACCTGGAACCAGGTCATGAAAGCCGCCTCCTACCGGCTGCAGATAAGCTCCTCACCGGATTTTTCCTACCCGCTGCTGGACACCCTGGTCGCGCGCAACAGCTACCGCCTGGTGCCGGCCTTCTGGCGGGACGGCGTGTACTACTGGCGCGTGGCAGGCCTCATGCGGCTAAACAGCGGCGAAACCCGCGACGGCGCTTTTTCCAAGCCCGCTCCCTTCGCCGTCTCCAACGGCGCCCGCCCCCGCGGCGCCAGGCTGGGCAAGCCGCCCGTGCCCCCGAGAGCAGCCGTCAAGGACCGGCCCCTGTCCTGGGCCTCGCCCGTGGCCTTCAAGTATTACCGCCTCCAGATCTCCGACGCCGCCGATTTCAGCTCGCCGCTGGTGGACGTCTTCACCGATACCTGCACCTACCGGCTTTACGGCCTGGGTTTCAGCCCCATGACCCCGTACTACATGCGCGTCATGGGTTCGGACGGCGTTTCCGCCGGGGACTGGTCCGGGCCTTCCGAATTCACCCTGGAACCGCTGGAGAGCGAGGAGGCGGGAAAGAACCGCTAGCCTATGGGCAACAGCCGCTCCACACCTCCGCTTAACCCCTTCAGAGCCCTGTGCCTCTGCGCCCTGGCCGCCCTTGCCCTGCGCGGCGCAGCCTGGGCCGTGCCTGCCCACCCGCGGCCCATGCAGGCCGAACAGCCCGACGGCGCAAAGATCCCGGTCGCCCTGAAGGGCGACGAATACCACCACTGGCACGAGGACGCGGCGGGTTACACCATAATCAAGGACGCCGGCAGCAAAGCCTGGTTCTACGCCGAGAAGGACGCGGCGGGAACCTTGCGCCCCGGCGCGCACCGGGTAGGCGCCGCCGACCCTGAGAAACTGGGCATTAAAAAAAATCTGCGCGACGAGCGCCGGGTAAAAGCCGGCGCCGCCCGCCGCGCCAGGGCGGATTCGGTAAGGCGCAAACGGGCAGCGTCCGCGCCGTCGCGCGTCTCCTCCACGGTCTCCTCCGTCTCCGGCGCCAGCGCTCCGCCTTCCCGGGTCTATACCCCCATAGCCAGCGGCACCATGAAGAACCTGGTGATCCTGGCCAGGTTCTCCGACACACCCAACATTTATTCCTCCGCCCTCATCAATAACCTTTTTAACACCGTGGGCTATTCTTACGACGGAGCCCTGGGCTCGGTGAAGGATTACTTCCAGGAAGTATCCTACGGCGGGCTTAACGTGGACTCCGTGGTTTCGGTCTGGGTCGACCTGCCTGGTACCGCGGCCTACTACGGAGCGAACGACGCTGAAGGCTGGGACCTGCGGCCGCAGCAGATGGTCATAGACGCCATAAATGCGCTGGATGCGGCCGGTTTTAATTTTGCCCAATGCGACGGCAATGGCGACGGATGGGTGGACGGCCTGACCATCATACACTCCGGCCGGGCCGAGGAGATGGGGGGTAATGACCCGGATTATATCTGGTCCCATCAGTGGGAGCTGGATACGCCGCTGGTAAAAGACGGCGTCTCCATGCAGGTGTACCATACCGAGGCCGAGCAGCGCGGCTGGGACGCTTACGTCGATACTTGGGGCCTTGCCCGCATAGGCACCATCTGCCACGAGACCGGCCACTTCCTCGGTCTGCCTGACCTTTACGATACCGACGGGGGCAGCAGCGGCCTGGGCGAGTTCTGCCTGATGTCCGGCGGTTCCTGGAACGGTCCCGACTATCCCGACGATTCCGGCGACGGCGCCTCGCCGGCGCACCCGAGCGCCTGGCCAAAGAAATATCTGGGCTGGGCTACGGCCACGCAGCTTACCACGGTAGGCACCAAGTTCCTCAACCGCATAGAGGACAACGCCTCCGCCCTCTACAAACTGCGCGACAGCGCCTTTCCGGCCAATGAATACTTCCTGGTGGAGAACCGGCAGGGCTACGGCTTCGACGCCTATCTGCCCGGCATGGACCGCGGCCTGCTGATCTGGCACGTGGACGAGGGCCAGGACGGCAATACCGACCCCGCGCATTACCTGGTGGACCTGGAGGAGGCCAGCGGCGTGCAGCACCTGACTTCCGGAGAGAATGTGTACGGCAACGACCTGGACTATTACCGCGCCGGGAATAACGCTTTCAGCGACGCCAGCACGCCCAACAGCAGGAGCTACTCGGGTCTGGCCCTGAAGCTTGTCCTGGAAGGCGTGTCGCCTACCGGTTCCCCGATGAGTTTCGAGCTGGGCAGCACCGACACCTCGCCGCCTACGGCGCCCGGCGCCGTTAACGACGGCCTGACGCCCCCCGATATCAATAAGACCGGCTCCACCTCCCAGCTGTCGGCCAACTGGACCGCCTCCGGCGATCCCGAGACCGGCATTTCGGCCTACTACTACGCCATCGGCACCACGGCGGGCAGCGATAATTTTGTCGGCTGGACCACCAACGGCCTGGCCCTTTCCGTTACCCGCTCCGCCCTGGCCCTGGCCAACGGCACTACCTATTACTTCGGCGTTAAGGCCCTGAGCGGCGTGGGCGTTTTTTCTGCAGCGGCCTGGTCCAATGGCCAGTACGTGGACCTTAATTCCCCGGCCGACGTCACCTACGTTAACGACGGCACCGGAGCCGACGTGGATTATGTCTCCTCCGAGGGCCGGCTTTACGCCAACTGGGGAGCCTCGCCTTCGCCGGGGATAGCCAGCTACTGGTACGCCATCGGCACCACGCCGGGGGGAACTAATAAGCTTGGCTGGACCACCGCCAATTTGAACACTTCGGTCGCCACCACCGGCCTGACCTTCCTGGAGGGGACTACCTATTACTTCTCGGTAAAGGCGCGCAACGCCTCCGGCTTCGACTCCTCGCCCGTCTCTTCCGACGGCCAGCTGGTGGACGTTACCAGCCCCACCGCCCGCATCCTTTACACCTCGGCCCAGCCGGCCAGGCCCGGCGCCTTCTCCGCCAAACTGGTGATCTCGGAGGTCAACCCCCTGTACGGCTCGCCGCAGCTGCGGCTGAGGACTTCCGGCGGCGTGTATGTTCCGCTGACGGTCAGCCACCTGATCTACTCCACCTGGACGGTTTCGGCGAACCTGGAATCCTATCACTCCAGCGGCACGGCTACTTTCTCCCTCACCGTCGCCGACCAGGCGGGCAATAATTGCACGGGCATCGCCCCCGGCGGGACTTTTTCCATCCAGACCTCGGTGTCCGGCACTTCGGGCGGGAGCATAGCCAATACCGACGGCATGGCGGTGGCCGTGCCGGCCGGCAGCTACGCGGGGGACCTGTTTATAACGGTTTCCACGGTGCCGGACTCGCGCGTCAGCTCCGCCGACTCCGCCTCTCCCGGTTCCTCCAAGCTGTTCACCTACGACCTGGCCCGGGAGTTCAGGGCGGTCAACGCCGCCGGCACGCCGGTCGCCGTCTTCTCGCACCCGCTGACCATAACCCTGGCCTATCCCGACGCCAACGACGACGGCCGCATAGACGGGGACCTGGTGCGCGAAAGCCTGGCCTGGATCTATTACCTCGACGAAACCCTTGGCAGATGGACCCCCGTGCAGGGCGTCGTCAAGAACGCCTCCGCCAACACGCTTACCGCGCAGGTGCCGCATTTCTCCGTCTACTCGGTCAGGGCCGCGCCGGGCGCGGATGCCGGGCTGGGCGGGCTTAAGGCCTATCCCAACCCCGTCGACCTGCGCACGGTGCCGGCGCTGACCATAGCGGGCATTCCCGCCGACGCGGCCGACCCGCGCGTCTACATCTACAACGAGGCGGCGGAACTGGTGCGCACGCTCTCGCCCGGCGACGGCCTGGACGCGCTGAACACCGCCTCCTGGGACGGCCGGCTTAAGAACGGCTCCCGGGCGGCTACCGGGCTGTACCTCTACCTGGTCCGGACCACGAATTACGGTAAAGGGAAGGGGAAGTTCTTCCTTATCTGGTGATTATGAGACTCCTCGCGCCGCTGCTCCTCCTGACGCTGGCCGCGCCGCCCTTAACGGCGGAGACGGGGACTACCGCTTTGCCTTTCCTGAAGCTGGACGCCGGCGCGCGGGCGGCCGCCCTGGCCGGCGCGTACTGCGCCGCCGGGGACGACGCCCTGGCGGTTTTCTACAACCCCGCCGGCACGGCCCTGGCCGAGCGCAAGGAGATCCTGCTGGGGCATAACGAGTGGCTGGGCGGGCTCAGGAACGAGACCGCGGCCTACGTGCATCCTTTCGAAAGCGGGCTCTCGGTCTTCGGCGGGGTCAACGCGCTTTTCAGCGGCGAGATGGATAAGTACGACGCGGCGGGCGCGGCCCGGGGCTCTTTCAGCTCCAGGGAAGGCGCGGCTTCGGCCGGAGCGTCGGCCCGGCTGGGGCGGGGGTACTACGGCGGGCTGGCGGTAAAGGGGCTTTACCAGTCGGCCGACGGGACGAGCGCCATGGCCTGGGCGGGAGACGCCGGCCTGCTGAAGACCCACGGCCGGTGGCGGCTGGGGCTTTCGGCCTCTAATTTCGGGGGGAGCATGAAACTAGGCTCCAAAGCCTTCTCCCTGCCGCTCATGCTGCGGGGCGGCGTTTCCGCCGAAGTTGTGGAGCATGTACGGCTCTCTGCCGACGCCGTGAAACCCGGAGAGGGAGTCCTGCAGGGGGCTTTCGGGGCGGAGGCCGAGCTGCCGGCCAACCCGAAAGAAGCTTTCTACCTGCGCGCCGGCTACCGCACCGGGCGCGGAGCCAACTCCGGGCCGGGGTTGTCGGCCGGGCTGGGGTTCCGCAACGGGGACCTGCGGCTGGATTACTCTTTCGTCCCCTACGGGGACCTTGGCGATTCGCACCGCATCACCGTAGCCGTGGGGTTCGGGAGCGTGCGCCTGGCACCGGAAGAAAAGAGGGCGTATAAAATAGTGGCCCCGCGCAAACCCGGCCAAAAGAAAGCGCCGCCGGCCCGGCGGCAGGAGAAACAGAAAAAGGCCGGGTCCGGGGGGAGCGAGCCGGTTTATTTTATGTGGTAGCGCCTTTCTCCAGCAGGTCCCGCCAGCGCGGCACGGCCTTTGAAAGTTCGAAGTCGGCGGCGCGCGCCAGGGAGGCGCGGGAATACTTTTCCAACAGAGCCTTGTCGGCCAGCAGGCCGGCTATTTTTTCAGCCCAGACTTTTTCGTGCGCCAGCGCCGGGGTCCCGGCCGGGAGCCTGTCCGCCGTCAGCGGCGGCATCAGCACGCCGAAGGGCGCGTCTTCCGGGGCGGCGGCGCGCCTGGCGAACGGCGCGGCCGGCGCCAGTATTTCGCGCGGGCCGGAGTCGCAGTCAGCGGAGATGACGGGGGTCCCGCAGGCCATGGCCTCGAGGAGCGAGTTGGGGAAACCTTCCCAGACCGAAGTGAAAGCGAAAAGAGCGGCGTTGGCGATGAACGGGTAGGGGTTCTCGCGGAAGCCGGCAAAATAGACGTCCGCGTCCGGCGGGGGCTCGCCGGGGCCCGCGTAAGTTTTTAAACCCAGGTCTGCCGAGAGGCCCGCGAGATAACCCCGCAGCCCGCCTTCACCGGCCAGCACCAGGGCCGCGCCGGGCACCGCGGCCTTCACTTCGCGGAAGAGCCTGAGCAGGTGCCACTGGCCCTTGGCGGCGGTCAGCCTGCCGCTGGTGCAGATCACCGGCCTGGCGTAAACCCGGGCCCAGGCCGCGTCCAGGGGCAGTCGGGCCAGCGCGGCTATCGCCCCGGTATCGCAGCCGTTATTTATGACCGTGATCTTCGCGGGGGGGACGTCGAAATTAAGTTCCAGGTCCGCCTTTACTCCGAGGGAGTTGGCCGCTATGGCCGCGGCTTCCGGATAGAATTTCCGGATAAGCGGGCGCATCAGCGCGCCGCGCAGGCCGGAGAACTCTCCCGAAGGGCGGGTGCGCTCGCAGATCACCGCCCGGTGGCCGGAGCGCCTGGCCGCGAGGACGTTCACCAGGTTGGCCCGCTCCATGAAGGAGAGCACCGTGTCTCCCGGGCCGGCCAGCGCGGCCAGGCGGCGGGCGTAGGCGGGGATGGCGGCGGTCTTGAGGAAAGAAGGCGTGGCGGCGGTATGGGAGGACAGGAAAACGGGGGTGCCGGGCAGCGGCAGGGAAACTTCGTTCTCGAGCAGGACCAGGGCGTCGTGCGGCAGCAGGGCGGCCAGGGCCGCGAACTGTTTTTCGGCCCCGCCCCTGAACAGCGAGTTTATCAGAAGCTTTACTCCCATAAGCCAATTCTAGAATATTTTTGCCGGGGCCGCTTTGAAAGGGCCCCGGCATAGTGTAAAATGTAAGCGTTAGCCGTCTTTGGCGGCAGGGAGGGTTCGGGGATGAATATATTATTGTCTTTGTTGCTGTTCTCGTGCGCGGCCTATGGCGCGGACGCGCCCGCGCGGGTCCTTTCCGGCCATTCCGCCGGCGTGCAGGCCCTTGCTTTTTCACCGGACGGCCAATACCTGGCCTCCGGCGGCATGGACCTGAACGTGGCGCTCTGGAGCGTTAAGACCGGCAAGCTAAAAAAGGTCATGGTCGGGCACAGGACCGGCGTGACCGGGGTGGATTTTTCCCCGGAAGGCGACTACCTGGCTTCCGTGGATACCAAGGGCATAGAGGTCTGGAAGGTTCCGGGCGGCAAGAATTTCAAGAGCGTCACCGGGCACAGCCATACCCTCTTCAGCGTGCGCTTCTCCGCGGGCGGCGAGTACCTGACCGCCGGCGGTTACGGCGGGGTGGGCGTCTGGACCTTCCCGGAAGGCGAACTGCTGCGCAATATGAAAGCGCAGGTGGAGAGCGCCAACGCGGTGGCCTTCCTGCCTAACGGCCACTACGTGGTGTCGGGCAACAGCAACGGCACCGTAACGGTGTGGAACCGCAACGACGGCAAGATCACCCGCACCATAGCCGCCCATAAGGACGCGGTGCGCGGCCTGGCCCTGACCACCGACGGGGGGCACGCGGTCTCCGCCGGCATGGACGGCGAGGTGAAGGTGTGGCGGCTGGTGGACGGCTTCCTGGCCGGCGCTTTTACGGCGCACGCCGGCGGCGTCAAGGCCGTGGCCGTCTCTCCCGACGGCAAGCGTGTCGCCAGCGGCGGCCTGGATAATTCGGTCAAGCTCTGGGCGCTCACCGGCATGCAGAAGGCCCCGATCAAGGAATTTAAAGGGCACAAGGACAGCGTAGAGGCTCTGGCCTTCTCCCCGGACGGCAGGACCCTGGCCTCGGGTTCCAAGGACAAGACTATCCGGATCTGGAAAATTAAATAAGCCGGCGGGGGAAAAGAAAAAGGGCGGACAAGGTCCGCCCTTTTTTTATTGCCCGGGCCGCTCGCTAGATGAGGATGCCGGCGATGGTGGCCGACAGGAAGCCGGCCAGGGAGCTGGCAAGCAGGGCGTACAGGCCGAGCTTGGCCAGGTCGTGGCGCCGCTCGGGCGCCATGGCGCCTATGCCGCCTATCTGTATGGCGATGGAGAGGAAGTTGGCGAAGCCGCAGAGGGCGTAGGAGGCCATGGCGACGGAGCGCTCGCTCATAACGCCTGGGTTGGCCTTCAGGTAGGTGGCCATGTTCAGGTAGGCCACGAACTCGTTGAGCACGGTCTTCTGGCCCATCCAGCTGGCAACCTGCGGCACTTCGTGCGAGGGCACGCCCATCACCCAGGCCAGCGGGGTGAAGATCCAGCCGAAGATCCTCTCGAAAGTCATGCCCTGTATGCCGGCGTAACCGGCGCCCAGCCCAAGGAGGTAGTTCGCCATGGCGAGGATGGCCATGAAAGCCACCAGGCAGGCGGCCACGTTGATGGCCAGCTGCATGCCCACGGAGGAGCCGTTGGCCGCGGCGTCGATGACGTTGGCGTCGGTGATCTCAAGCTGCAGCTTGACTATCCCCTTGGTCTCGGGCTCTTCGGTCTCGGGGACGAGGATCTTGGCCATCACCAGGCCGGCCGGGGCCGCCATGATGGAGGCGGCCAGCAGGTGGCCGGCGATATTCGGAATGGACTCGACCAGCAGCCCGACGTAGGCGGCCATGATGCCGCCGGAGATGGTGGCCATGCCGCCGGTCATGATGGCCATCAGTTCGGACTGGGTCATGCTGGCCACGTAGGGGCGCACCACCAGGGGGGCCTCCGTCTGGCCGACGAAGATGTTGGCGCTGGCGGAGAGGGATTCCGCGCCGGAAGTGCCCATCAGTTTGGCCATGATCCTGGCGAAGAAGAGCACTACTTTCTGCATGATGCCCAGGTAGTAGAGCACCGCCATGATGGAGGAGACGAAGATGATGGTGGGCAGCACGCGCACCGCGAAGATGAAGCCCATCGACGGGTTGGTCACCAGGCCGCCGAAGACGAACTCCGCGCCCTTGTCCGAGAAGGACAGCAGCTTCACGATCACGTCGTTCATGAAGGAGAAGAAGTACCTGCCCCAGGGCAGCTTGAGCACGATCACCGCGAAGGTGATCTGCAGCAGCAGGCCGGCGAGCACGGTCTTGTAATTTATAGCCCTCTTGTTCTTGCTGAAGGCCCAGGCGATGCCCAGCAGCACGAAAACTCCGAAGAAACCGATTATCTTAGGTGACATTTCCGCTCCTTTCTGTCTTGAAACCGAAGATTAATTATACAAATAAACAATTCTCAATAGATGCCGCGCACGCGGCCGGTAACCGAGGCGAGGGGGAGGAAATGGAGCGGTTCCCCGGTGGACGGGTCCCGCCAGGACGCGGAGTCGTTGGAATTGTCTCGGTTGTCGCCCAGCACGAAGACCGCTCCCCCGGGAACCGTCAGCGGTCCCAGGCTGTCCCCGGCGAGGGCTTCGTCCGGCCGGGCGTAATAGGCGTAGATCTCCAGCTGCGCCTCGCCGTTGAGGTGAACCTTCTTCTGGCGCAGTTCCACGGTGTCCCCGGCCACGGCTATGACGCGCTTGACGGATTCATGGTCCTCGCCGACGGGCGACTTGAAGGCCAGGATCTCGCCGCGCAGCGGCGCGCGGAAGCGGTAGGTGACCTTGTCGAGCAGGAGGTGGTGCCCCTTGGTCAGGGTGGGGGCCATGGAGTCGCTGGCTATGTAGATGGGCTCGCCGAGCCAGCGGCGCGCGGCCAGCACGGAGACCACTGTTATTATTACGATGAGCGTCGTTCTTAAGGGCTTCATAGGCGTCCTATTTAGGCAGGGTGACGGGCAGCCTGCCCGCGGGCTTAAACAGCCCGGCCAGGGCTTCGCCGGCGGCGGCCATGGACGGGGCGGTCATGCCGTAGAGCGCCATGGTGCAGGCGGCCTGCGGGTAGCCGGCCAGGTCGTAGGGGTTCATCAGGCTTATCAGTACCGACGGCTTGCCGGCGGCGAGCAGGCGGTTTATGGTCTCACGCTGGGTGGCGTTCTGCGCGCCGGCCCATTGGAAACTGCCTATCACCAGGATGTCGGCCTCGCGGGCCGCGGCCAGGATCTTCCTGGCGTCCGCGCCGTCCACTCCGATGTCGTAGAAATACTGGCTGGCCGGGTAGCCGTTCTCGAGCAGCGCGCGGTAGAGGTGGATGGAGTTAGAGGCGAAGCGCTGGGGGGCGAACATTATGACGGCTATCTTCTTGTCCTTGGGCAGCGGGAGCGAGCAGCCCGCGCCGGCGAGCGTGACGGCCTGGCGGGACAGGGCGGCGGTGATCTCCAGGTAGGCCTTGTCGAAGGGCGTCGGGGCCTCGGGCGGGTCGAAAAGCCCGGCGGCCCGCTTGGCGGCCAGGACTTTGTGGTAGGCGTCGTTGAGCCGGGTCTCGTTGATCCTGCCGGAGCGCACCTGCGCCGCTATCTCCCTCACCGCACGGCGCGGGTCGCCCCTGCCTATGAGCAGCAGGTCCGCCCCCGACCGAAGAGCTTCGGCCGCCGCCCTGTGTATGGACAGGCGCGAGGTGATAGCGCTCATGTCCAGGCTGTCGGTGATCACCAGGCCGCGGTAGCCCAGGTCTTTCTTCAGCAGGCCGCCGAGCACGGCGCGCGACAAGGTGGCCGGCCTTTTGGCGTCCAGGGCCGGGTAGCGGATATGGGCGGTCATGATGCCGGGGACGCCGAGCTCTATGGCCCGCTTGAAGGGGACCAGGTGGGCGGTGTGCAGTTCCGCCGTGGAGAGGGAGATCTCGGGCAGGGTCTTGTGCGAGTCCTGCAGGGCCGCGCCGTGGCCCGGGAAGTGCTTGCCCACGGCGATGACGCCGGCGGCCTTAAGGCCGTTGATAACGGCCCCGCCGAGCAGGGCTACCCTCTGCGGGTCCGAGCCGAAGGAGCGGATGCCGATGATGGGGTTCTTTGGATTGGTGTTGACGTCGAGCACCGGCCCGAAAGCCACGTTGATGCCGGCGCGCTTGAGCTCCTTGCCGGCGAGGTAGAACAGCATGGCCGTATTGTTCTCGTCGGCGGCCGCGCCGAGCATCATGTTGGTGGGAAGTTCCAGCAGGCCGAGGGTGGTGGGGACGTAGACGCTGCCGCCCTCGTAGTCCACCGCGATGAACAGCGGCGTGCCGGAGGGGGAGGCCGCGGCTTCGGCCTGCAGGCTGTCGGCCAGCCGGCGGGTCTGCTCCAGCGAGTACGAGCCCCACTGCAGCTGTACGCCGCCCAGCCCTTCCCGGGCCGCGGCGGCCGCGGTGGAAACGTCGGCCGCCTCGGCGGAGACGATCAAGAGCTGGGCCGCCTTCTCCTCTATAGAGGGTTCGGCGGCCCATGACCGGGATGCGGGGGCCAGGAGAAACGCGAGGAGTAAAAGTCCGCCCGGGATCTTCATTCCTTATTTAGAGAACTTGTAGCCGCGCCTGGTGGCCTGCCGGCGGATGGTGTCGATCATGGCCTTGTCGAGGGTGTTGGCGCCGGCCTGCTTCTTCTCCTCCTGGGCGATGTAGACCTTGCGCTGGGCCTGCAGGCTGTTGATCTCTTCTTTTATCTTCTTGCGCTCGGCCAGCTTCTCGTCGAGGTATTTCTCGCGCGCTTTTTTGTCCAGCTTGCGGACTTCCTCGGGCAGCTGCTCGGCGTCGATGTCCTCTTTTTTCATGGCGCCGCTCTCCAGGGCGGAGACCGCGTCCCAGGAGGCTTCGGACGCCACCTGCGCCGGGGCCGCCGAGGCCTGGAAGGCCGCGCGCTCCGCGACTACAGCCCTGCCGGCGCTTTTGGCGGCGCCGTACGCGCCGCGCTTGGCCTCTATCCGGCCGCCGGCCCCGGCGCCGTAGCCCACGTAGGTGTCGTTGAGCCGGCCGCTGAGCGCGGCTATCTTGTCGTCCTGCGGGGCGGCGATGGCGTAGTCGCGCAGGGACTGGTCGATGTTGGCGTAGTCGCCCTCGGCCAGCTCCGCGCCGGTTTTCCACTGCTCCGCCAGGCCCTGCTGGCGCGCGCCGCAGTAGATGGTGTTGACGAAAATATTCTTGGCCTTGGCCCTGGCGACCGCGTCCTGGAACGGCACCGGGCCCTGGGTGAACGGCTCGTTGCCGGCGATGAAGATGGCCTTGTACACGTCGGACTTGGGGCTCCACTTCAGGTCTTTGACGGCTTCCCCGATGACCTGGCCGCAGTACTCGTCGCCGCCGTTGGTCTTGAGCGCGAAAAGTTCCTGGGCGACCTTGTCGAGGTCGGCGGTGAACGGCAGCACCCGGCGTATCCAGCCGCCCTCCCGGGGGAGCGACGAGTTGCCGTATTCGTAGAGGGCTACTTCGATGAGGGGCTTGGAACCGCTCTTTTCCGAGGAGACCAGCTCGTTGACGATCTTCCAGACCTGGGTGCGGGCCTGGTTTATGAGGCCGTCCATGGAATTGGAGGTGTCGAGCAGGATGGCCACCTGCACCAGCGGCTTGGAGCCGTAGTCCTGCGGGCGGGGCCCGACGGGAGCGGTATCCTTCCAGGTCTTTTCGACGTTAGAGGAGGCGGCGGCGAGGATCTTGCCGGTTTCGGTCTCCACTACGCGGGCGTTGATCTCGGTCTCGGTCTCTTTCAGGTCGTTGAGCGTGCCGGTGACGACAGCGTCGGCGCCGAGCATCTTGCCCAGTTTCTTGGCCGTCTCGTCGTCTATGGCGCCGGAAGACTGCAGGTTGAGCTCGCCCATTACCTTCTTAAGGAGGCCGCGCTCTATCAGGGTTATTTTCTTGTTCTGGGCCAGGGCGGTGGTGAGGCGCTCCTGCACTATGACCGGGCCGTCGGAGGCCCTGCCGCCGGCGTAGGGGAATTCCAGCACCGCCAGCTTTATGGCCGGGCGGTCCTTGATCCCGTTAGAAAGCCGGCCCGCCAGTTTTTCCAGCGGCTGCGCCCAGGCTCCGCCGCAGAGGGTGCCGAGCAGTAGCGCCGAGGTTAAAAGTTTTTTCATAAGCCTCCCTGACCTGTCCCCAAAAGGATACCAAAAAATCCGAATTTATGGCTATTGAAGTTTATACGGTAAAATTGTAATTTAATCCTATAGAAGCATAGGGGGAAATGTGAACCGAACCTGTTATAAGCTCCCGCTGGTGATTTTCGCCGTCATGCTCGCCGCCTGCGGCCGGAAGGAGCCGGCCGCCTACGAACAGACCGCTTTTATCATGAACGTGCCCGCCCAGGTTAAAGTTTACGGGGCGGACGGAGCCGCCGGCAAGGCCGTGGCCGACGCCGTGCTGGGGGAATGGCGGCGCATCTCCGACGAGTTCAGCTTCAGCGAACCGTACAGCCAGACCACGCTGGTGAATAAAAAAGCCTACGGGGACTGGGTGAAGGTGGAGCCGGAGATGTTCTACCTGCTGCAGCTGTCGATGGATTACTACAAGCTTACGGGGGGGGCTTTCGACATAACCTTCGCCCCGCTCTGGCCGATCTGGAAGGACGCCGCTTCCACCCGCAAGATGCCTGCCCGGGAGGACATCCAGAAGGCCCTGACCAACATGGGCGCGGGTTACGTGCAGCTGGACCCGGCCCGGCGGATGGTGCGGTTTACGAAGCCGGTGCAGATCAACATGGGCGGGATCATGCGCGGCTACTGTTTTGTAAGGGCGGCGCGGCTCCTTAAAGAACTGGCGCCGGCCTACCCGGTGGAACTGCGCCTGGGCGGCAATATGCTGGCCTACGGCGCCCGGAGCTGGGACTACACCATAGAAGATCCGTTTCACGACGACAGGGTGTTCGGCAAGTTCTCCTTCCCCGGCGGGGTGGTCATGTCCTCCTCGGGGCGGGACAAGTTCGTGCAGATAGAGGGCAAACTCTACTCCCACATCCTCGACCTGAAGACCGGCTACCCGATAGAGGACTTTTCCAACCTTGTGGTGTATTTTCCGGACCTCGGCAACGAGAACTTTATCCCGTCCGCGGTGCTCGCGGTGATGGGGCAGGAGAAGGCGTTCGCCCTGCTCTCGAAGATGAAAGGGACCGCCGCCGTCTGGCTGGACGGGGCGGGCAAGGATACCGTCTTTACGGCCCCGGAGTCCAAAGCCTCCTGGGCGAAGACCCGGCGCCTGTTCTGAGGCCCTTTTTTGAGGAAATAAAAAAGCCCGGCACGCCGGGCTTTTTTGTTCGCAGGCGCGGTGCTTACTTTATCTCTTCGAATTCGCCCTTGGCCTTGTTCTTGCGGACGTTGTACCAGTTGAAATACCTGCCGTTCATGGCGATATAGACGCCGGGGGGGAGGGTCTGCGAGAAGGAGAGTGCCGAGCCGAGGTTGAACATCCCGTCGGAGGAGCCGAATTTGTACGGGATCATGGCCCCGGTAAGGATGACGGTCTTGTTCTTGATGGCCGGGCCCAGCAGGCGGGCGGTTTCGGGCATGGTGTCGGTGCCGTGCGTGACGACCAGGCTGCGCTCTTTGGAGGCCAGGCATTCCCGCAGGATCTTTTTGCGGTGGGCCGCCGTCATGAAAAGGCTGTCTATCATCAGCAGCGTCTTTACGGCTATCTTCAGGCGGGAACGGCCGAGGGCCAGCATCTCTTTGACGTGGCTCTCCCGGAAGAAGAGCTCGCCGTTGAGCTCGTTGTATTCCTTGTCGAAAGTGCCGCCGGTTATTATAAGTTTTATGCTCATATTTTAAGGGTTTGGGACTCTCAGAACTGAAAATCAGGCCGCAGAACTTATATTAGCATTTTTAGCATTTTGCTATGATTGTAGGGCGATGGACAATCCTAAATACGCCCGCCGGGTGATGCTGCTGGTCTTCTGCCTCAGCCTTTTTAATTACATAGACCGCCAGGTGCTCTACGCGGTTTTCCCGCTGATCAAGGCCGACCTGCACCTGAGCGACGCCAAGCTGGGCTTCCTCGCGTCCTCGTTCATGCTGGTCTACATGTGCTTCGCGCCTTTTGTGGGCTACTTCGGAGACCGAGTGCGCCGGCCGCTGATAATAGGCGTGAGCGCGATCTTCTGGAGCGTCTCCACGCTGTTCAGCGGCCTGGTGAAGAATTACGGCCAGCTGCTGGCCACGCGCTCCGCGGTGGGCATAGGCGAGGCCGGCT
Source organism: Elusimicrobia bacterium GWB2_63_22 (assembly GCA_001799735.1). Classification (GTDB taxonomy): domain Bacteria; phylum Elusimicrobiota; class Elusimicrobia; order Elusimicrobiales; family UBA9959; genus UBA9959. Next base: position 130,832 of record MGUA01000012.1, read on the forward strand.
ACGGCACGGTCTGCCCGTCTTTCCTGGCCGAGTGGTTCCCGACCGAGCGGCGCGCCCGCGTGATGGCGCTGTACGCGCTGGCCATCCCGGCCGGCAGCGCCGTCGGCTACCTGCTCGGCGGTTTCCTGGGCCAGCATTTCGGCTGGCGCAACGCTTTCTTCATTGTGGCCGTGCCCGGCATGCTGCTGGGCGTCATCGCCCTGTTCCTCCGGGAGACGCCGGAAAAGCTGCAGCGCGCGGAGCATATCTCCTTCGGAGGCTATAAAGCCCTGCTCAAGAACCGCACCTTCCTGCTGATCTGCCTGGCGCAGTCCATCGGCACCTTTTCGGTGGGCGGGCTCGCGGCCTGGATGCCGTCCTACTTTGTCCGCGCCTTCGGCGTGTCGGTGGGCAAGGCCGGGTTCCTGTTCGGCGCCGTTACGGTGGTGGCCGGCCTGCTGGGCAACTTCGCCGGGGGCTGGGCCGCGGACTGGCTGCACAAGCGCACAAAGCGGGCCTACTTCGTGGTGGGCTACATGAGTTTTTTCCTGAGCATCCCGTTCGGCGTGTCGGCCATCTTTACCGACGATCTTAATACGTGCCTGGCTATGATCTTCTTCGCCGAGTTCTTTATCTTCGCCTACTCGGGCCCCTACCACGCGGCCATCGTGGAGACGGTGCCTGTTACCATGCGCTCCATGGCCTTCGCGCTGGATATCTTCATCATCCACGCGCTGGGCGACGCCGTCTCGCCTTTCCTGCTCGGCGTAGTGTCGGACTCGGCCGGCCTGCCCGTGGCCATCTTTATCGCCATGATCTACCTGCTCGCCGGCGGGGTGATCTCTATCCTGGCCGGCGAAGCTTACAAAAAGGACTTCCACGCCGCATGAAACCAGACGCTATCGAAATAGTGCGCGAGACCCCGGAACTGCTGGTGGTCAACAAGCCCTCGGGCCTGCTGACCATGCCGGCGCGCGGCGACCTGGCCAAGGCCAAGCACCTCGTGGGCCTGCTGCACCAGCGCTTCGGCCGGGTGTACGTTACGCACCGCCTGGACCGGGACGCCAGCGGCCTCATCATCTTCGCCCGCAATCCCGAGGCGCACCGCTATTATTCCGGGCTTTTCGAGACGCGCGCGGTGGAAAAGAAATACCTGGTCGTGGTGGAGGGGAAGGTGGCCGACGACCGGGGCGAGATAGACAAGCCGCTCAAGGAGCGGGGCTCCGGGCGGATGTCGGTGGTCTTCGACGGTAAGCCTTCGCTTACCCGGTACAAGGTGCTGGAGCGGCTTAAGGGCGCGACCGTGCTGGAGGTCTCCATCGTTACGGGCCGCCGGCACCAGATCCGGGCGCACCTCTATTCCATAGGCAACCCGGTGCTGGGCGACAGCATGTACGGGGACGCCGTCAAGCAGAGTAAATTCCCGCGCCTGATGCTGCATTCCTGGAAGCTGCGGTTTACCGATACGGCCGGGAAAGTGATGTCGCTGGAGGCCGACCCGCCGGACGATTTCATGGGCGTGCTCAAGGTGCTATAATCTAGGCTCATCGTAAGGCTTCCCAATAAGGCATCCGTTCCGGGTGCCTTTTTGTTTAGGTGAAACTTTCAGCCGACCTCGGCATCTAACAAGGAAGGGATAAAAAGGAGTGATCGCTATGACTTTCATGGACCAGCAGACCGCCGACGAAGTCAGGAAACGCCTCGAGACGCTGGAGGCGGAGGTAAAAATAGTCTATTTCAAGGAATCGCTGCTCTGCCAGACCTGCGGGCCGGCCGAGGATTTCTATAAGGAAGTGGCCGCGCTCTCGCCCAAGGTGAAGCTGGAGGTGTACAACCGGGTGACGGATACGGAGAAGGCCGCGGCCTACGGCGTAAGCCTGACCCCTGCGGCGGTGATAGAAGGGGGCAAAGGCGCCCGGGTGCGTTTTTACGGCATACCCGCCGGCTACGAGTTCGTCTCCCTGCTGGAGGCGCTCAAGAACTCGGCTGCTCCCGCGCAGGAGCTGCAGCCCGAGACCCTGGCCGCCCTGGGCGCGCTGACCGCGCCGGTGAACATAAAGGTGTTCGTCACGCCCACCTGCCCTTATTGCCCGCCGGCGGTGGTGCTGGCGCATAAGTTCGCGCTGGCCTCCCCGCAGGTCACGGCCGAGATGATAGAGTCGAGCGAATTTCCTGAGCTGGCGGCCAAGTACGAGGTGTCGGGCGTGCCGCAGATAGTGGTCAACGAGAAGACCACGCTGGTGGGCGCGCAGCCGGAAGCGGCCCTGCTGAAGGCCGTGCTGGACAGCGTGGCCGCGGCGTAGGTCTTACTGGAGGAAATATGATAACCAAGAATGTCGGCGGGATAGACAGGGTGATACGGCTGGTGGCGGGGCTCGCCCTGGCCTACGCGGCTTACGTCACTTCGGGGCCGGCGGCCTACATACTGTGGGCGGCGGCGGCGATGGCCGTTTTTACCGGCCTGGTGGGCTGGTGCGGGATCTACCGGCTGTTCGGCCTGAACACCTGCGAGATAGCCGATAAGCCCTGACCGCTACCTGGAGCCCAGCTCCAGCTCGGCGGCGGTTTCTTTTCCTCCGGAGAGGAAGGTGATGCTTACCTTCTGCCCGGGGGAAAACTTTTTGAGGGCTTCGGAATACGCCTTAAGCCCCTCGACGGGGACGCCGCCGATGGCCGTTACCACGTCGCCGGCCTTGAAGGCGGTCCTGGAGAGCGGGGAGCCGGGGGTCACTTCCTGCGCTCGCACGCCGGGGCCGGCAAAGGAAAAATCCGGGACCAGCCCGGTGGAGGCCCGGCGCGGGCCGGACCCGCTGCCCGCCGCCGGCGCGCCGGAAGGGCGGGTCAGGAAGTCGGACTCTCCGGCCAGGTAGTCTATGATCTCTTTTGCGAACTCGGCCTGCCGCACTATGCCGGCGGCGTCTATCCTGTCGGCCGTATCCGACGGCTTGTGGTAGTCGGCGTGCGGCCCGCTGAAGAACTGCACGGCCGGGATGCCCGCCTCTATGAAGCTGGCCTGGTCGCTGGAGTCCAGGTCCTCCTTGACCAGGTCGTAGGCCGAGCCGGTAACAAAGCCCGCCCCGCGGAAGATATGGACCCATTTGTCAGAAGAGCCGGAGCCGAGCACTAAGATTTTCCCGCTCCCGAGGCGGCCGACCGTGTCAAAGTTGAGCGCCGCGTTGACCTTGGCCTTGCCGTCGGGCGGCAGCGCCTTCAGGAAAGCCCTGGAGCCCAGGCGCCCGCCCTCCTCCCCGTCGAAAGCCGCGAATATTATGGAGCGCTCGGGCCTGCGGGCGCCGTAGTAGCGCGCCAGCTCCAGCAGCAGCGCCACACCGGAGGCGTTGTCGTCCGCGCCGGGAAAGACCTGCCCGTCCTTAGCCGGCAGGTGGTCGTAATGAGCGGAGAGTACGACGTACTCATCTTTTTTTGAGGTTCCTTCTACGACCCCGACGACATTGCCCTGCCCTGACCTGGCGTACGGCTTGAGCCCGGCTTTGACTAGCGCGGCGTTCACTGATTTTTTCGCCGCCAGGTGGCCCGGGGTGCCGGGGGCCCTGCCGCCCTTGACCGAGGAGAGGGCGCGCACGTCGGCCAGGACGCGGCTTGCCGAGAAGAGAGAGGGAAGTTCCGCCAGCGGGGCGCGTGCGGGATAATTGCGGGCCGGTGCTCCGCCGGGCCCCGGGAGGGGCACGGCCAGCGGCGAACCGGCGGCGGTCCAGACGCCGGAGGCGGCGGCGGCCATGTTCTCGTCGAAGACCAGCCAGGAGTACTTGCCGTAATGCGGCAGCTTGGCGGCCAGCAGGGGCAGCTTCTCCGGCGTGCCGGAGACAACCAGGGCCCCCGAGAAGGCCGGGTCGGCCTGGTTAAAGGCCGCGAAGACGAAGGTGTGCCCCGCGCGCGGGAAGCGGCGGTTCTCGAGCGTGACGGAGTCGGGAGTAAAGACGGCCCCGTAAGCGCCGAGGGCGGCCTCGAAAGCAGGCGCCAGGAGGTTGCCGCCGCCGAAGATCCAGTAGGACGAGGCCGGGGGAGCGGAACTCTCGTCGTCGCCGGAGACGGCCGGGAGGTTCTCTTTATCCTTGTTCCAGGCGGCGGCCAGCGCGCGCCACGGGGCGCCCGCCGCGCCGGCGGGTACGATGACGTCCGGCTTGACCGCGCCCAGCAGGCGCGAGAGCGTGGGAGGAGTTTCCAGGGGGCTGAGCCGCCGGAACAGGTCGAATTCAGGGTCTATCTCCAGGCGCACGGGGCGCAGCAGGGCCGAATTGTAATGGTAGGTTTCCTCTTTGGACTTCATCGTGAGGGTCTTCATCCGGGGGGCCTCGACGCCCTCCAGGTAGATGACGGACGGAACTTCCAGCTCGTAGGCTGGTCCGTCCTGCGTCTGGGCCAGGGTGAACTCCAGGTCGTAGCCGAACTGGCCCTTGGTCAGGTTGACGCTCTTTATGGCCAGCGCCGGCGCGCCCGCGCGCGCGGTCCACTGCTCGAAGAAAGGCTTAAGCCGGCCTGGGCCGGTGACTTTTTCAAAAGCCTGGCGCAGCTGGGCGAACCCCGCGGTATTGAATTTATTGGCGGCGTAAAAACCGCGCAGGCCCTTGCGGAAGCCCTCGTCGCCCAGCAGGCGGCGCAGCATATGGTAGAACATCAGGGCTTTGCCGTAGCCGACGGCTTCCGATGCCGAGGAATGGCGCGAGCGGAATTCCGTAAGCGGGAAATCCTTGCCCCCGCGCACGTAGTCCGAATACTTCTGCAGGGTGGTCATCCTGTAGTCGGTCCCCTTGCCTCTGTTCTCGGCTATAAGGTAGTCGGCCAGGTAGGCGGTCAGCCCTTCGCACCAATTGCCCTTCTCGTAGTCCACAAAAACGCCGTTGCCCCACCAGTTATGCAGGATCTCGTGCGGGTAGGAGCTGTTGATGATGAAAGGCAGGCGCAGCACCTTGGTCCCGAGCAGGGTAAAAGAGGGCATGCCGTAGCCGGTCTCCCAGAAATTCTCGACGAGGGCGAACTTCCCGTAAGGATACGGTCCGATCAGGCCGGAATAGAGCTTGATATAGCGGCCGGTGGCCTCCAGGTATTTGTCGGCCAGCGCCTTGTCCGGCGTGAGCAGAAAGGCCTGGGAGGTAACCGGGCCCCCGTCCAGGGAGTACTCCGCGTAGCGGCCGCAGGTGAGGGTTATCTCGTCCTGCGGGGCCGCCGTCTCCCAGACGGAAACGTTACTGCCGGCCAGAGACTTCCGAGAAGAGCGCGCGCCGCCGGCCACCGAGTCGTAGGGCGCCGGGAGCTCGGTCCTGAGGCGGAAAGAGACCAGCTCTTTTTCGAAGACCGGGTACCAGCCGGAGGAGCCGGAGAGGTAGCAGCCGGCGGGGGAGATGACTCCGGGAGTTTCGGAGAAGCTGCGCGCGTAATCCTGCGCCTGCTCGCCGGGCGCGTGGCTGATGACGCCGGAATAGTTGAGTGTAAAACGGTCCGCCGGCGCGGGCAGGGTAAGGCGGTAGGCGGAGTAGAGGCCGGCGGCGGAGGAGAAGTTTATGCCGTAGGAGGCGGCCGCGGCCAGGCCCAGCTCTTCCAGTTTTCCGGCGCTTGCGGACGGGGCCAGCCCCTTGTGCAGGGAGAAGACATGCTCGGCCGAGGGGGAGGGGAAGGAGACCGTGTCCTTGGCGGTTATCCCGCCGGAGGCCGGGTCCAGGCTGACGCTGAGGTCGTGGCGGACGGCGGCCGCGGCGGGCAGGGCGCAAAGCAGCAGGAGGGACGGGAGAAAAAATTTCATGCGGGCTCCGTGTTTTAAATGACCGCTTAACTTATTACAATATATTACAACTTTCAGCCGAACGGAGGCTTCATGAAGCATAAACAGCAGACGGCCCTTCTGATGGTCATAGACGCGGTGGGCCTTTCCACCCTGGAGTACCTGCTCGACAAGTTCCCGGGCAAGGTGAAGCTCCCCAACCTTTCGCGCCTCGGCCTCGGCGAGATCGTGCGCCCGGAGTATAGAAAGCGCTTCCCGGTGAAATCCGCCGGCAAAGCCTATGCCGCCCGCGTCAGCCAGGTTTCGGCCACCGCCGACAGCCTGGTGGGGCACCGCGAGATGATGGGCGTGCTGGACGACCGCACCTACGACCTTTTTCCGGACGGGTTCGACAAGAAGTACCTGGCCGAGCTGGCCAAGCGCATAGGCCGCAAGACCTTCTTCAACAAGATGGCCGCCGGCATGGAGGCCATAGAGCTCAACGCCGCCGAGCACGAGCGCACGGGCTCGCCGATAGCCTACGCCAGCAAATGCGACCCGCTGATCCAGCTGGCCATGAACGAGGCCGTCATCCCGGTGCACGAGCAGCATAAGATCGCCGATACCGCCTTCGCGCTGGCGATGGAGATGGGCATCCCGATAACCCGCGCCATCGCCCGGTCCTACGTGAAGAACGCGCAGGGCGAGATCATCCGCACCTCCAACCGCCACGACGCGGTGCTGCCGATAGGGCAGGATACGCTGGTGGACATCCTGCACGACAACGCGGTGTGGACCGTGGCCGTGGGCAAGACCAGCGACCTGGTGAACACCGCCTACCACGCCAAGGTGAAGCTCAATCATGAGATCTTCATCGACCCGTCGCTGGGGCTGCGCTTCGTGCACCCGAAGAAGAAGGACACCAATCCCTTCTCCATCCAGGGCACCATCAACGCCCTCGAAGCCGCCCACTCGGTCTACCGCCCGAAAGGCACCTTCATCTTCACCAACCTCGTCGACACCGACAGCGTCTACGGCCACACCCGCGACATAGAAGGCGCCCTCCGCTCTCTCGAAGAGATCGACCGCACCCTGCCGCTGATAGAGAAAAATCTGGCCAAGGGCGACCTGCTCGGCCTCACGGCCGACCACGGCATGCTGCACCGCGAGGACTACGGCTACCACAACAACGAGCCGCTGCCCTTCATCGCCTGGCGCAAAGGCTATGACCGCAAGCTCGGCGGGCTCAAGACCGGCACCATGCCCGGCCTGGCCGACATCGGCAGCGTCTTCGCCCAATACTTCGGCCTCCACGCCGAGTATAAAAAGATCGTGAAGCTCTAATTGGCACGTCCGCCAAGGGGGTCGGAACGCAAAAACGTGGTCCAGAAGGTGTCGCTTCGCTCCACACGCACACCGAGCGCTCCAAGGTCCGGCCAGGGGGAGGTCCCGAGCGACTTTGGGGAAGGGGGGCCCCGCTTCGGGGGGGAACCGCGCAACGGTTCCCTGCAGTCCAGGAGCGCGGGACCTCCCCCTGGTTGGACCGGGCACTTGCCAGCCTGCACAAAATAAAAGAGACCGGTATTTGCCGGTCTCTTTTCTTTTTAAGCCTTCGAGGTGTTATTTGTAGTCGGGGTCGACGAAGGCGCGGTAGGACTGGGGGGTGAGGGCCGCCCAGGTGTAGCGGTTGCCGGCGTTCCACAGCACCCAGCTCTCCAGGTGGTTGAGCCGCGTAGCCATGATCTGCGCGCGCACTTCCGACGGGCCGTAAGTATGGCCCAGCGAGAAGTCCTGCAGATAGGGCCGCAGACGGGCGTAGCTGGTGCCCAGCTTGCCCATGGCGTCCTTCAGCCCCCGGTTTATCACCTTGAACGGGCTGGCATTGGGGCTCTTCAGGTTGTACTCGCCGGGATTGTAATGCGACGGGTACATCATCGGGTACACGTAGTCCGCGCCCTCCGCGAGGATCTTGATGTCCTGGCCGATGCCCATGTCGTCCTTCACCGAAGTCGTAAGTCCGAACACGTCGGCGGAGATCTTCACCTTGTACGGCGCCAGGCGGCGGCGCGAGTAATCCAGGAAATCCTTCAGGTTGCGGGCCGCGGCCGCGCGGTTGTGCGTCTTGGAGTAGCGGCACAGCGAGGTGTTGCCCTCCGAGGGGTAGCGGATGTAGTCGAACTGGATCTCGTCGAAGCCCAGCTTCGCGCAGAGCTCGGCCAGGTCCAGGTTATAGTCCCAGACCTCCCTGTGGTAGGGGTCCACCCAGGTAGCGCCGTTGCGGCTGCGCCAGAGGCTCCCGTCGGGGTTGCGCACCGCCAGGTCAGGCCTGGTCCGGGGGACCACTTTATCCTTGAAGACCACTATCCGCGCCACGGTGTACATGCCGGCGGCTTTAAAATCCTTCAGCATCCCGGCCGGGTCGCCGATAGCTGCCTGGTACGTGCCGAACTTGTGGGCCTTGTCCACTCCGGGGATATAGACCTTGCCGTCGGTCTCCTTGATGGCGATGACCACCGTGTTGATGACCGAACCCGAGATCTTCTTGATCATTTCCCGGCGCAGTTTGGTGGAGCCGGCGCCCCAGGAGGTGAGGTGGATGCCGCGCACCCGGCGGTCGGCGAGGACCAGCTCACGGATGGCCGTGGTGGAAACTGCGACCTTGGCCGTATCGGTTGCGGCGGCAACTCCGGCGGCGGCGCAGGGCTGAGAAGCGAGCAGTAAAAATAGCGCTGTATGGAGCATATGGATATATTTTACAATTTACATGTCGCTAAGGGGACCTAAATGAAATTTCTGCTGATTCTGCTTACCGGAGCCATACTTATGCCGCCGAGCCTGCACGCCGCCGACAAACTGGTGATACATTACAACCGCCTGGACAAGGTCTATTCCGGCTGGAACCTCTGGGTCTGGAACGACGAGGAAAAAACCCCGGGGTTCGAACTGCCCCAGGCCGGCAACGGCCCTTTCGGGGTCTTTTTTGAGCTGGACCTGGACGCCTCCGGGCTGTCCGGGAAGCGCGCAGGTTTTCTGCCGCGGCAGGGCAACTGGACCAACAAGGATGCGCCAGACCGGGTGCTGCCGGCGGCCCGGCAGGGCGAGGTGTACCTGCTGGAAGGCGACGCCAAAGTTTACGCCGCCCCGCCAGCCGTGTCCACCGCCGTGACCGGGGCCTGGCTGGACGGGGAGAACGTGGTGCGCGCCGCTTTCACCCGCCCGCTTGGAGAGGCTTTCCTGAGAGAGCAGGCTTTCTATCTTAAACGGGGGGAGAAAGAATTTAAAGCCGTGTCAGCCGTGCCCGTGGACGGGCCCTATTCCCGCGCGGCCCGCCTGACGTTCAAAGACCTGAAGGCCGACTACGCGGCCGCTAACGCCGGAGAGTACCGCCTCCTCTCTAAAACCCTGGAGCCCGTGACGGTGCGCCTGGGCGAGGCCGTCTACGGCGAAGAATTTTACAGCCCGCTGGAGATGGGGCTCTCCGGGGATAAGGCCCGGCCCGTATTCCGCCTGTTCGCGCCCTACGCGGTGGAAGCCGCCGTGCTGGTCTACGATAGCGCCGCGGGAGAGCCCGCCGTCTATCCGCTGGAGCGCCGGCCCGGCGGGGTCTGGAAAAAGCGTTTTGACGCCCCGCTGGAGGGGAAATATTACCGCATCCGCACCAGGCAGAACGGCCGGGTCTACGAGGGGCTGGACCCCTACGCGCGCTCCGTCACCGGCGACGGCGGCAAGGCGCTGGTCCTTAAGGACGAGACCCCCATCGCGCCCGGGCCGGTCTTCGGCCTGCCGGAGGCGGTGGTCTACGAGGTGCACCTGCGCGACCTTACCTCCGACGAGTTCTCCGGGGTCCGGCGCAAGCGCGGCTACCTGGGCGCGGCCGAAACCGGCACGCGCCATCCCAAGTTCCCGGACGTGGCCACCGCGCTCGACCATATCGCCGAGCTGGGCGTGAACACGGTGCATATCATGCCTTTCCAGGATTTCGAGAATCGCGACGACCCGGCGGTCTATAACTGGGGTTACATGCCGGTGAACTTCAACTCGCCGGAGGGCTCCTACGCCAGCAGCCCCGCGGACGGCTCGCGCGTGCGCGAGGCCAAGCTGATGATAGACGCCTTCCACCGCAAAGGCCTCAAGGTGATCCTCGACGTGGTCTACAACCATACCGCGGAAACCCGCGCCACCACCTACAACTTCAACGCGGCGGCGCTGGACTACTATTACCGGGTCAATCCCGACGGCACCTACTCCAACGGCTCCGGCTGCGGCAACGAGCTGCGCACCGAGGCCCCGATGGCCCGAAAGTTCCTCATCGACAGCCTGCTGTACTGGGTGCGCGAGTATAAGGTGGACGGGTTCCGCTTCGACCTGATGGGCCTTATCGACGAGGCCGCGGCCGCCGAAATTATGAAAGCCCTGAAGGCCGAGAAGCCGGATATCTTCGTCTACGGCGAGCCCTGGAAGGCCGGGTCCAGCCCGGTGAAGGGCGTGCAGAAGGGCAGCCAGCGCGGGCAGGGCTTCGCCGTCTTTAACGACGGGTTCCGCGACGCCATCAAGGGCAGCGTGTTCTCGGTGGCCGACCTGGGCTACGTGCAGGCCGCGCGCTACCGCGACGGGGTGCTGCGCGGCATCCGCGGCGCCGTGGACGATTTCGCCGACGGCCCGCTGGAGACCATGAACTACGTGTCCTGCCATGACAACCACACGCTGTGGGACAGGCTGGACCTGTCGGCCAAGGACGCGACGCATAAAGAGAAGGTGGCCATGGATAAGCTGGCCAACGCGCTGGTGCTGACCTCCCAGGGCATACCCTTCCTGCACGCCGGGGAAGAGTTCCTGCGCACCAAGAAGGGGGAGGAGAACTCCTACAACCTCCCCGACGAGATCAACCGCCTGGACTGGACCCGCAAGAAGGAGAACTTCTCGGTCTACTCTTTCTACCGGGACCTGATCGCCCTGCGCAAGGCGCACCCCGCTTTCCGCATGAAGACCGCCGCCGAAGTGCGCGATAACCTGAAGTTCTACGAGGAACTCGGGCTGAAGGTGGAGCCGCCGGCCATCGCCTACCAGCTGTACGGCGACAAGGCCGGGGACGCCTGGGCCCGCATCCTGGTGCTGGTGAACCCGGAAAGGACGGCGCATAAATTCGCCCTGCCGCCCGGCCGCTGGCTCAGGGCCTTCGACGCGTCCGGCCTGGCCAGGGAGCCGGGGGCGCCCGTCACGGGGCATTTTACGGCGGAGCCGCTCTCCCTGACCGTGCTGCGCCTGGACCTTTAGGCCCGGGCCGCGGTAGGTCTAAAGGCGCTTACGGAGCGCCCCGCGCGGGAGTACAATATTACGGTATAGTCCTTAGGAGGGTTAATGAAAAAACTCATATTAGCGCTGCTCTCGGTCGCCTGCGTTTCCACCGCCTACTCCCTTGATTTCTCCCTTGAAAAGATGAAGGCCTCCTCGTTCGACGTGAAGGCCGCCGCCGTGCCCGTGCCCGCGGCCCCGGTTAAAGAGGATGCCCAGGTGCCGCAGGACCTGGTCTACAAGTTCAACCAGGCCAAGAACGACCTGTGGCGCCTCGAGAGCGACACCACCTGGCTGCGCTCCGACATAGACCGCCTCGAGAACACGGCCCGCCGCATAGTCCAGACCAACAGCGCCGACGCTTTCTTCCAGCACGACCTGCAGCGCATGGCCTCCGACATCAGCCGCTATAACAACGACGCCGGCCGCGTGCGCGACCAGGTTAAAAACCTGCTGCAGCTCGCGCAGAAGAGCCAGGACCTCAACCGCATAGCGCGCGACATCGACATGGACGCCCGTACCCTGCTCAACCGCGCGCAGTTCGACATTGAGAACTCGGCGCAGCGCCTGGAATGGGCCGTGCGCGGCGCCAAGTCGGAACTTGTCGGCTATAACGCCCAGTGGCAGGCTATGGACATCTCACGCTACAGCCGGGACTTCACCTGGAAGGCGCGGGACCTTTCCTTCGACGCGCAGTCGCTGGTCAACCAGACCCGGCCCTGACCGGCGTCCCAAAACGGAAAAGGCCGCGACGAGCGGCCTTTTTTCGGCCCCGCCGAGCTAGAGGTAATACAATGGACGAAAACAAGAAAGCCTTCGGACTTAAAGCGCTGGACTGCGCGGCCGCCGCGCTCCGGAAAAACAATTTCGGCGCCGAGGTTTACCCCGACGGGGCCGCGGCCGCGGCGGCCCTGCTGGCCCTGGCCGGCACGGGCAAAAAGATCGGCCTCGGCGGCTCGGTGACGGTCAGCGAGCTGGGCCTGCCCGCGCGCCTGGCCGCCGCCGGCAACGAAGTGATAACCCACGCCCCCGGCATGCCGCCGGAGGAGCGCCGCCGGGTCTGGCTGGCCGCGCTCGCCTCCGACATCTACCTGGCTTCGCCGCAAGCGGTCACCAGCGACGGAAAACTTATACTGGTGGACGGCAACGGCAACCGCTGCGCCGCCGTCACCTGGGGCCCGCGCCGGATAATCCTGCTGGCCGGGGTAAACAAGCTGGCCCGGAACCAGGAGGAGGGGCTCTGGCGCGCCCGCAACACGGCCGCCATCGCCAACAACCTCCGCCTTAAAAAGGACAATCCCTGCGTAAAGGCCGGCCGCTGCCTGGACTGCGCCTCGCCCTCGCGCATCTGCAACGTGGCCACGGTGCTCTGGAAGAAGCCGCCGGTCAGCGACATCCTGGTGCTGCTCATCAACGAAGAACTCGGTTATTGACCCCCGCGCCCTCGTTTTCGCGGGGGGGGGGCCTGCGTTTATCAATGTAAACCCCGTCACAGTTGACCAATATCACCTTACGGGCTCTTATATTATTAACTATAATATAACTTGGTACGGAAAATCCCCTGCTGCCAGGGGATACTTTTTGCTTTCTACGGGGGCGAAAGAATAAGGCAATGGGCTGCATTAACCGGTTAAAACCTTATACACGCACCGCAAGGGGAATATTCCTCCTGGCGGCGCTGGTTTTTGCCTGTTTTGCCTCCGCGGGGGCGACCGGCTTTACCGGGAAGGTCACCGGGGAGGACGGCGTCACCCCCATAGCGGGGATTTCCGTGCAGGCGGTCGATCCTAACGGCGACGCCATATTGGCCTCGGCTGTCACGGCCGGGGACGGCACTTATTCCCTTACTTCCATCTCTCCCGGCACCTATCACCTCCAGGTCGACCCGCCCGGCTACTTCCCGAGCGTCCGCAGCAGCCATACCGTGGCCTCCGGCCAGGACCTGCAGGTGAATTTCGCGCTGCAGTGGAGCGGCGAGACCTGGCGCGACACTTTCGCCACCGATACCTGGAGCGTCTTCATCTCGGCCGACAGGAAGAGCACCAACGGCAACGTGCTGCGCTTCGGCACGGTGTCCACCGGCGGCGGGGACTATGACAGCATCCGTAAAACGGCCGCCATCAGTTACGCGTTACACCCTTACGTGACCATCCGCAACAAGTACAAGGTCAACTCCGGCACCATGGGCAACGTCAACTTTATCGTGGACACCATGGGAGACTGGAGCAACCGGCTGATCCTGGTTAACGATTATTCGGTGTCCTGGCCCTGGCAGGAGCGCACGTATACCATAGGCGAGGATATGACCTGGGCCTCGTTCCTGCAGGGGGACGCGGCAGGCGACGTGGACCATTATTTCGACTACCTCATTTTCCATTCCGCGGACCGCGGCTACGTGGCGGGGCAGGTGAAGACCCCGGCCGGCACGCCCCTGCCGGACACCCGGGTGCAGCTGCTCAAGGGCTCGGCTGTCATAGGCGAGGCCCTTTCCGACGGGGCGGGCAATTATTCCATCTGGGCCGCCACCTCTACGGGGGGGTACACGGTATACGCCTCAACGGTCAACGGGGCGCAGTTCAGCCAGGCTTCGGTATCCATAGGCGGCCGCGTCCAGACCACGGTGAACGTCACGCTCGACCCTTTCCCGCCGGCGGCGGTTCCCGGGGTCAGGTTCACCGCGACGACCGGGAATTCCGCTGGTGTCGCCTGGGACGCTTACGGCTATGCCGGGTACTGGATCGCTTTTTCGTCTGATCCCGCTTTCGAGGTCTGGCACGCCAGCCAGGCTATCACGGCGGGTTCTCCTACTACTTTGGGGGTTTACAGCCTGGAGCCCGACACCACTTACTACTTCAAGGTCAAAAGCGCCGACCTGGACGACAGCTATTATTCGACCGCGGTCTCCTCCGCCACGCCGCCGGTGCTGCCGGGGGCCGTCTCCTTCTCCGCCGTCTATATAACCAGCGCCGTGCTGCAGTGGGCGGACGGGGGGAACCCGCCGGGGACCTGGTATCAGGTAGAATACGCCATAGACGAGGGCTTCGTCTCCAACCTGGGTTTCAGCAGCGGCACGGCCCTTTCGGCCACCTTCGGGGCGCTCAACCCCAACACCACCTATTATTTCGGAGTGCGGGCCCTGGGCTTCGGCGGGCAGGATACGGCGGCTACGGTCCCGGTCTCCACTATAACTCTGGCCGCTCCTCCCGCGGGCGAGGCCTACGCGCTGGTCGCCTCCACCGGGCTTTCTGTCTTCTGGAGCAATAACGGCAACCCGGACGGCACCCGCTACGAGATCACCGAGGCCACCGCAGCGGCTTTCGCTACGCTCAATTATTCCAGCGTCACCCCCGGCAATTACTTCGAGGCCGGGGGCCTCCTCCCCAATACCACGTATTATTACCGGGCGGCCGCCCTGAACGGTTCAGGGCTGCGCTCGGCCGTAACCGAGTTCGCCCCGGTGGTCACGCTTTCCGCTGTGCCGCTGCCCATCCCCAACCCGACCTGGTCCCTGGGCCTGGTCACAGGCACTTCGGTGGAGACGTTCTGGCTGGTGAACAACAACCCTAACTATACCGAGTATTACGTCGGCGTCAGCACGGACGTGAACTTCAACGGCCTGGACTACGGCCCCCTCGCCTGGTTCGCCGCGCCCTCCTACAACGTTACCGGCCTGGAGTCGGGCCTGACCTACCATTTCAGGGTTAAAACCAGGGACGTCCTGAACCGGTCCAGCGCCTGGCTGTACCTGGGGACCGCCCAGACAGAGGCCGGGGCGGACAATACCCCGCCGTCGGTGAACGACCTGCAGGGGGGCGACGACGCCTGGCGCGGCGCCGCCGGCGGCGCCTACATGGTCCACTTCTCAGACCTCGGTTCCGGCCTGGACAAGTTCCAGGTGCAGGTGACCTCGGGGTTGTCGGCTAACGGGATAATCGTGCACGCCTGGGCCGACGCCGTGACCGGGATAAATGCCGCCGACTACGAGCAGGACTGGGTGCTGCCCCAGGCGGTTTTCGAAACGATACTGGAGAACGTCACCAGCTACGTCTCCGTGAAAGCTTTCGACCTGGCCGGCAATTCCACCATTTACCCCGACGCCTTCTATGTCAGGCGCGACACTACCCCGCCTACGATAACCAGTTACGCCTCTTCCCCGGCCGGCTGGCTGGCCGCCGACCCCGGGGCGGTCTTCGACGTGGATTTTGCCGACGCCCTCTCCGGCCTTGCGCAGGTGCTCTACAGCGCCAGCAACCAGCCGGCCCTGGCCGACGCCAACGTGCTGGGCTGGACCCCGGTGGACGCCATAGTATCGAGCCCGTCGGTAACCGCGCTCTGGGGCGTTAACTTCGGCCTCCTGGCCGACGGCGCCAGCAATTATATCAGCGTCAAGGCCGTGGACGCGGCGGGAAATTATACCGTGCTCCAGGACGTGTTCCGTATCCTCAAGAACACGGTGGGCCCGGCCGTAGCCATAGCCGCCCCGCAGGCGGGCTACGTTTCCACCGCGGCCGTCCTGTCCGGTTCGGCTTCGGCGATGAACGAGGCCTCCCCGGTGGCCGGCAGCGAGGTGGCCATACAGGAACTGACCGGGAGCCAGTATTACGACGGAACGGCTTTCGCCTCCGGGGCCCCGGTCTGGCTGGCGGCCTCCGGCCTGGCCTCCTGGTCCTATAACGCCTCCACCGTGCCTTTTGCGGCCGGGACGCAGTATAAAGTTTACGCGCGGTCCCGGGACGTGAACTCTTTCGTGACGCCCATCCCTTATCCCAGCGTGACCTTCCAGCTGGACCAGGACGCCCCGACCGTCTGGGTCTCCACCCCGGCCGTCGCCTCCCTTGTCTACGCCTTCGACGCCGTGGAGGGTACAGCCGCCGACACCGGCGGCGCCGGCCTGGCCAACGCGGAGGTGTACCTGATGCGCCTGGTGGACGGGCGGTGGTGGAACTTCCAGACCGACGCCTGGGGGGATGTGCCGGTCTCCAGCGCGGCGGCCCCGGGCGCCGCCTGGGCCTTCTCGCCCGGCCTGAAGCTGCGCGGCGGTCTGGTGCACGGCCAGCAATATTACGTCGGGGGCGCGGCCAGGGACGCGGCTTCCCCGGCCAACGTTTCGGCTTTCGGCTCGGCGGGCTCTACCTTTACCTGGGTGGACGCCTATGCGCCCGAGGCGGTAGCCCAGTTCGCCCCGTCCACGGGCACGGCCCCGGGCCGCGTCAACCTGGCCTGGACCTTCCCCGGCGACGACGGCGGCGCCTTCCCGCTCACCTTCGGCCGCTACGCCGTGCAGTACTCCACCTACCCGGAGGCGGTGTTCAGCACGCAGGCGGCGCAGGTAATGATCTCCACGGGGCTGGTGCTCGCGGCCGCGCCCCAGGCCTACACCGTGGCCGGGCTAAACCCGGCCGCCACCTATTATTTCCGCCTGTGGACCGAGGACGACGCCGGCCTCTGGTCCGGCCCCTCGCCCCTGGCCTCCACGCTGTCCGGCGAGGCCCTCGACGACATGATCTCCGGCTCGGTGAAGAACCCGGCCGGGCAGGGCATTACCGGCGTCATGGTGGAGGCCATAACCAATAGCGGCCTCGTAGTCGCCTCGGTCTATACGCTCGACGACGGCTTCGGCTCCTTCACCCTGCCGGGGCTGCCCGACGGCCTCTACCGGGTGCAGGCCACCTGGCTCGAGGACGGGTTCTCCAGCTCCATCGCCAAGGACCAGATCCCGATGGGCTACGCCGACGCCAACTTCGAACTTTCCGTGGCCTACGAACTGGCCAGCGTGTCCGGCTCCGTGCCGGCCTCCGCGCCGTCCGCCCTGCGGCCTTCCGCCGCCGGGGCCGCGGGCGTACAGCTGTGGCAGGGCACGCGCCTGATAGCTTCCGCCTCGCCCGACGCCTCCGGCAGGTTCTCCATACGCAACCTGCTGCCGGGGAGCTACACGCTCAGGGCGGCCGGGACCGACGGCGTCTGGAAGAGTTTTACCATACAGCTGGCCGGCGGCGAGGACCTGCAGGTGACGCCGCTCGGCGCGCTGCTGCGCCAGGCTTCCGCCTACGCGTACCCGAACCCGGCGCGCGGCTTTGTGAAGTTCCGGCTTTATACCGAGGTCGCCCCGGTGCGGTTCAGCCTGGCGGTCTACTCTTTGGACGGTTCGCAGGTTAAAGCGGCGGAGGAGACTTTTAGCGGCACCGGCGTCAACGAGTACCTCTGGACTTTCACCGGCGGCCGGCCGGCCAGCGGGGTGTATTTCTACACGCTGCGGCTGAAGTACCCTTTCAGCGGGGAAACCGAAAGCGTCAGGGGTAAATTCGCGGTGATAAGGTGACAGGAGAGAACAGATGAAAACTATCTATTTCGCGGCGGTCCTGGCCGCGCTATTGCCGGCGGCGGGCTACGCCCAGAACCTGACCCCCCAGGGGGCTTCCGTGCACGACTCGGCGGGCACCCTGCGCTCGGACGCCTCCCGTACCGGCAGCTTCACCACGGCGGAGTCCGTTACGCTGCGCCAGAGCGTGAGCAACTCCGTCACCAGCCTGAACCCCATAGTCTTCACGTTCAAGATCAAGAACCCGGCCGGGGCCGAGGTGTTCACCCACTCCGGCAACTCCGCCCCCGGCACGGCCGGCACGGCGCAGACCCAGCTGGCCGGCATAGCCATCTCTTCTTTCTACTCCGCCCCCGGCAACTACACCTTTGTGGGGACGGCCTCCCTGGACGGCGACACCGTGACCCAGCAGGCCGTGTTCATGATCTCCAGCCCCAACATCACGCTCATCTACCCGCCCTACGGGGCGCGCGGCCTGTCCGACAAGCCGCTGACCTTCCGCTGGACGGCCAGCGGCGCCGCGCGCTACCGCGTTACCGTAGCCGAGAACGCCGGGCTCTACAACCCGGTGCACATGGCCCTGAACGCCGGGGAAAGTTACTATTCCTACCCGGCCAGCCCGGCGGAGCCGCGGGAGCAGCTGGTGGCCGACCAGGTCTATCACTGGAAGGTGGAAGGCCTGGACGGCAGCAACAACAAGATCTCCGAGAGCAGCGTGTACAACTTCTCCATGAAGTCCCTCGCCTCGGCGCAGACCCGCAACATAGCGATAACCCTGCTCGAGCTCAGCGCGCCGATCCTGGATTTCGAAAAGCCGGTAAACATGAAGGCCACGCTGTACAACAGCGGCTCCATCACCGAATCCAATATCGCGGTCAAGCTGTCGCTGGGGGGGATAGCCGCGCAGGATTCGCCCAAGCAGGTGCTCTCCATAGCGCCGGGGGAGAAACAGGTCCTCGCTTTCACGGCGTTCATGCCCGGCGGGCAGGAGCAGGGGCTGGCCGTGGCCTGCGCCGACCTGTTCGACGACAATATCCCGGACAACTGCAAGACCATGCTGCTGTCCAAGAGCTCCGGCGACGCCTCGGCGCCGACCGCCAGGAAGAAGCTCAGCTACGACGAGATGTTCCAGGAGATCCTCAAGCGGCTAGGCCCGGAGGCCGCCAAAGCCCTGGAGGGTTACACTTTCGAGAGCCTCACCTGCGGCGGCTGCACGCAGGATGACCTGTCGGCCATCATCGCCGCCCTGATCAGCGGCGAGGCGCAGCTGGTGGACGCCTCCGTGCTCGACGACGGCACTGGCGCGGCGCCCTCGCCCGCGGCCCAGACCGCCGCCTCCTCCGCTTCCGGCGGCGAGGCGCCCGGGGACATCAGCGAGAGCTCCCTGGACCTGGCGCCGGTGCGGCATGAAACCCCGGGCGAATGGACCGGCTTCATGGAGCCGCCCAGCGCCAAGGCGCCCTCTTTCTTCGTGGTGCGCGACCGCAAGGAATGGCGGAAGGTCTGGAAACTCCTCTCCCCGGAGGAGGACCTGCCGGACGTGGATTTTAAGACCAAGATGGTGGTGGGCGTGGTGGCCGCCCCGCAGGACCGGGCCGAGACCGTGCGCATGCTCGGCAAGCGCAAGACGGACGAAGGAATAGCGTTTGATTACTATGTCATCGAGGCGGCGGACGGGCAGAAGCCCTCGCTGGCCGCCTATATCTTCAGGATCTACGACAGGTCGGAGGACAAAGCCGACTTCAAGCGGTTGGACGTGAAGAAGTGAAAATTCGGTAACTTACGGGAGGACATATGACCAAGACAATGAAACTGATGGCGGCGGCGGCTGTGGTGGCCGCGGCGTCGCTGGCGGGTTGGGGGCAGGCCGCTTTCTGCGCGCCTAAGATAGCGGCGGTGACGGTGTATATCACCGGCGAAGTGCAGGTGAAGCGCACGGGCGAGAAAGCCTTCGCGGAGCTCAAGGTGAACGACATGCTCTACCCCGGGGACAACATCAAGACGGGTCCCGGCGCCAGGGCGGGCCTGGTAACCAAGGGCGGAGCCGAGGTGCGCCTGAACGAGAACTCGAACTTCGAGATCTCCGGGGCGGGCAAGCTGCGCGAGATGCTTAACCTCTCGGTCGGGCAGCTGTGGACCAGGATGCTGCACAAGATGGCCAAGATCAACGTGCGCACCCCGTCGGCCGTCTGCGCCGTGCGCGGCACCGAGGCCGACATCGAGCAGCGCAGCCTCCTGACCGTCAAGGTGTACGAGGGGCACGTGGACGTGCAGAACTCGCTGGGCAAGCAGTCGCTCAAGGCGGGCCAGATGACCACCGTGGCCGGCGCCAACGCCGCGCCCGAAGCGGCCAAGGCCATGTCGGGCGGCGACGCCGGCAAATGGCAGGAAGACGTGAAGGTCAGCGACTACGACAAGTTCGTCAAACTGATGGAAGAGAGCGCCGCGTCCGGCAAGAAGCTCAAGACCTCGGTCAAGATGCCCGACGGCACCGTGAAGCAGATAGAAGGCGGCCTGAAGAAGAAGTAAGCCGAAGCCGCGTCCGCGGCCGGCTTAGCCGGCCGCGGGGCAATGGAGGAGCGAATGAGAGTCTTAATGCTGGCCGCCGCCCTGCTGTGGCAGGCGCCGGCCCTTAACGCCGCGGAAAGTTCCGCCGCCCAGTTCCTGAGCCTCGGTTTCGGGGCCAGGGCGCTGGGCATGGGCGAGGCCTACACCGCGGTGGCGGACGACATCTCGAGCGTCTACTATAACCCGGCCGGGCTGGCCGCGGGGGACGCGGGCAGGGAGGTTTCTTTCTCCCACGCCTGGCACGTGCAGGACACCGCGGTTTCGCAGCTGGCCTACATGCGCCGGCCGTACGCCTTTCTGGTCACCTACTTTTCGGCGGGGGACCTGGAAGGGCGCGACGACGCCGGCAGTCCCACGGGGGACTTTACGGCGCGCGACCTGGCGCTGCAGGCCTCCCGCGGGGTGAGGCTGGGGCCGCTGCAGGCGGGCGCTTCGGTCAAGCTGATCAGCCAGCGGATCAAGTCCAGCGGGGCGACGTCATTCGCCGCCGACCTGGGCCTGCTCTACCGGCCGGAGGGCTCGCCGTATTCGCTGGGCGCGGCGCTCACGAACTTCGGCACTAAAGTGAAGTTCGAGGAAGAGAGCTACCCGCTGCCGCTCAAGTTAAAGGCCGGCGCCGCCGCGGCGCTGTCCGAAGGGCGGCTGCTGCTGGCGCTGGACGCCGAGTTCCCCAACGACGGGCCGGCCGCGGCGCGGGCGGGGGCCGAGTACAAGGGCATAGAGGGTATAGCCCTGCGCCTGGGCTACAGGACGTACCCGAAGGGACAGCGGGACGCGGTGCTGGCCGAAGGGTTCGGCGGCGTTTCCGGGGTTTCGTCCATGTACGGCTTCTTCGCGGGCGTCGGGTTCGCGTATGCCGGCTTTACGCTGGATTACGCCCTGCTGCCATACGGGGACCTGGGCAGCGCGCACAGGTTCTCGCTGGGGATGAAGTTCTGACCCGGCCCGGGATCCCCGGGCCGGCGGTCGGCTTTGAAATAAGCGCAGGAGCCACGGCTGCCGCGCATATTTGAACGCACGACGGAGTCAGCTGTTTTACGGAGGCGGTCTTATGAAGAAAAACATACTCGCTATCTCTATTTTCCTGCTCGGCTGGGCGGCCCCGCTGCCGGCGGAGATCATCACCTACCAGGGCCGGCTGAAAGAAGCCAGCCTGCCCGTCAATGACAACCGCCTCTTCCTTTTTGAATTCTGCGATGACGAATCCGCCGGGGCCTGCACTGCGTCGCCCTCCGGCGCGCAGCCTTTCGCTGTGCAGAACGGTCTCTTTAAATCCACCTTCACCGCGCCCGCCGTAAATCTGACTTCCGGCCAGTGGTATCTCAAGGTGTCCGTGGCGGGCACCCCTCTGACCCCCCGCGAGCGCCTTACCGCGGTGCCGTACGCCGTTTACGCTTCCTCCTCCGCCTATTCCTCCATGTCCGTCCAGAAGACGGGGGATACCATGTCCGGGCAGCTGACCCTGGACGGCTCGACACTTACCGTTACCGGCAACGAATTCTCCGTGGGCGGTTCTACCCTGACGGTAAAATACGGAAATGTCGGCGTAGGCACGCAGAACCCTTTGGGCGCCCTGCACGTGGACCGCGCCGTTAACGCCCCGCTGCTGGTAGGCGGCCCCACCGTTTCGTACACCGCGGCGGACGCCGCCATACAGGACAGCGGGTCCCTGCTGCTGCGGTCAGCGCTGCTTGCAGGTATCGGCAGCGAGGCGGATATCGTGGCCGTAGGCAAGGTGACCGGTTGTTTTAATTCCACTCTTTCGCTGTGGACGCGTCCCGACGGCTGTGCCGGGGTAAGCCCGGTCCGCAGGATGATCGTCAACGAATTCGGCAACGTGGGCATCAGCACCTTCACTCCCCAGGCCCGCCTGGATGTGCTGGCGGCGGGCGCCTCACCGGACGCCATCGCCCAGATCTGGCGCGATTCTTCCGGCGTCGTGGTCTCTTCCGTCAGCGCCACCGGCATGGTGATGGGCGTCAAGTTTATCGGCGACGGCTCGGGCCTTATCAACGTGGCCGCGACCACCGGCGTGGACGCGACCAAAGTGGCCAAGGCCGGGGATACCATGACCGGGCAGCTGACCTTGGACGCCTCCACGCTGACGGTCACCGGCAACGCCTTCAGCGTGTCCGGCTCCACCCTGGTGGTGGCGGACGGCAAGGTCGGTATCGGGGCCGAAGTCCCCCAGGCCAAGCTGCACATAAGTTCCGGCGGGATGATAATAGACGGCGATGTCGCGGGGGTCATGCTGCACGTAAAAGCTCCGCCCAGCGGGACCACCACCCGCATCAGCCTGGAAGGCTCCGACAGCAACAGCTTCCAGGCCTACGAATTAAAACAGCCGAGCCGGACCTGGTGGATAGCGCAGAACCTTGGCAATTTCAGCGACGGCCGCCTGCAGATCTTCGACGCCTCCGCCTCCAATTACCGGGCCGTCTTCTTTGCCACCGGCGACATCGGGTTGGGGGGGACCGACGCGCAGACCGCCCCGGTCCTGATGGTGAAGCCTTCCGGCCTTGTCGGCATAGGCGCGAATTCCCCCGGGGCCGCTTTGGACGTGCGGGCCCCCGGCACGATTGACATGGCGCAGATCTGGCGCGATCCCGCCGGCACCGTAGTCAGTTCCGTCTCCGTCTCCGGAGTTATGCGGGCGATACAGTTCGTTGGCGACGGCTCGGGGCTGACCAACGTGGCCGCGGCCACCGGCGTGGACGCCAGCAAGGTGGCCAAGGCCGGCGACACCATGACCGGCCAGCTGACGCTGGCCGCTTCCACGCTGACAGTTACAGGCAACGCCTTCAGCGTGGGCGGCTCCACGCTGGTAGTGGACGGCGGCAATGTCGGTATCGGCGTGGCCTCCCCCTGGTCCAGGCTTACTATAGCGGGCGGCGTCGGCAACGAGATAGAGATCCCTTCCGCCGGCACCAACGTGCAGATCCTGGGCACCGGCTCTCCGGCCCAGTTCCAGATAGGCGGAGGCACCTCCTTCGAGGCCTTGATCGGGGCCACTCCCCGCCTGGTCATCGACGGCGCCGGCAACACTTCCGTCAGCACCCTCGCCGCCTCCGGCAGCATCACCGCGGCGCGCTACCAGATAAATGGCGCCAACGTGCTTGCGCTGTTGCCCGGCATAGACAGCCTGGGGGTGGGAAAGTTCGCCGGGCTTGTAAACACCGGGGACAGCAACGTGTTTCTCGGCTATGCTGCGGGTTACTACAACACTACGGCGGCCCAAAACACCTTCATCGGCTATGAGGCCGGGTATTCCAATGTCAGCGGAGGTAATAATTCTTTCCTTGGCTATAAAGCCGGAGCCTCCAACCTTACAGGCGGTAACAATTCGCTTGTGGGCTATCAGACGGCCTATTTTAACCAGACGGGTTCTGCTAACGCCATCTTCGGCAACGACGCCGGTGGTTTCGGCAGCGCGGCCTCGAACTCTTTCTCCAGTTCGACTATTGTCGGGTACAGGGGTGGTTACAACCTGACTACGGGCTCGGATAACACTTTTCTCGGCTGGCAGTCCGGATATAACGTCACTACCGGCAACGGCAATATAATCATCGGCTACGGCCAGAACGCGCAGGCCGCCGGCGCCAACAGTTCTCTCAACATCGGCGGGGTGCTGTTCGGCGACCTGGCCGCCGGGACCATAGGTATCTCCACGGGGAACCCGCAGGCCGCGCTGGACATGGTTTCCACCGCCACGGACCCCAATGTGTACGCGCAGCTCTGGCGCAACAGCGCGGGCGTTATCGTGGGGTCGATGTCCTCTACCGGCAATATGACCGCCGTGCGTTACGCCGGCGACGGCTCCGGCCTGACCAACGTGGCGGCTACCACCGGCGTGGACGCCAGCAAGGTGGCCAAGGCCGGCGACACCATGACCGGGCAGCTGACCCTGGCGGGCAGTTCCCTGACCATGCATACAGCCGGCGTCGTTAATTTTACCGCCGACGCGGCCGGGCATGTGGGCATAAACGGCTACCCTGACGCCGCGTCCGGGCTGCATATCTCGGGGACCGGCTCCTACGAAGCCGGGATCAGGCTGAACAACGGCGGCACGGTATGGAGCATGAGCAATACCGGCGGCCCGCTTTCATTCATAAAAGTGGATGGTTCCACGTACACGCCGTTCACGTTCTCCCAGACCGGAGTGCTTACGGCGGTCAGCAGCCCTGCGGGCAACAGTGAGGTCCACGCCGACCGTTTTTACGGCAGCGGCGCTAACTTGACCGGGGTGCTGGACTCCACCAAACTTCCTCTCTCCGGGGGAACAATGAGCGGCGGTTTGATCATAGGAGACGTGTCAGGGACGGCCTTCAGGGTGGGCGGCTCCACTCTTACCGTGACTAACGGCAGGGTCGGAATCAATACCGCCTCCCCCGCCGAGGCTCTGGATATCGGTTCCGGCAATCTGCGCCTGATGGCCGGAGGGATGCTGGAGTGGGGCAGCGCGGCTCTCTCCATTTTAGCCTCCGCCCCCGGCATGGCTTTTTATGAAGGAGGCCAGGTGCGTCTCAACATCAGTTCCTTTGGCGGGTACACCTCCGTGGGCGCGGGCGATATTTTAGGCGTCAATATAGATACCACCTCCGCCCTGCACGTGGCGGCCAAGGCCAGCCCGGGCGCCGACGGCAGGGTGGCCGTTTTCGGCGATCTCCGCAGCAACGGTTCCGTCTCCGGCCAGTATCTGGCCTCCGGCAACTTTGAAACTACCATAGAGGGCGCGGACAGCGCGGACCTGGCCGCCGGCCTGCGCGCCGTTATCAGGCATGAGAATGCCGGGGTCGGAGTGGTTAAGAAAGCCTACGGGCTCATCGTGGATGACCTGCAGAACAGCGGGGGCACGATAGACACCACCTACGGCGTCTATATCGGAACGCAGACGGCGGGAGCGCAGGTCAATCCCCCGTACAGCCTGTACGCGGCCGACCAGGCAGCCTGGAATTATTTCGGCGGGCGCGTCGGCATCGGCACGGAGTCGCCCCAGGATATGCTGCACATGATCGGCGCCAACCCGTGGATACAGATAAGGGATACCGGCGGCACCAAGGGCGCCTCTATCGGCATGGACGTCAACAAGCTGCGCTTCGACGAATCGGGCATGGGTAACAGGATGGTCCTGGACCTCAACACTTCCCGCGTGGGCATCAACACGCTTGGCCCTAACTATACCCTGGACGTGCAGGGCGGCTATGTTAACGCCTCGGGCGGTCTCTGCATAAACGATAACTGCGTCAGCGACTGGGGCAGCGCCGGCGTCTGGAGCAGGAACGGCTTGGTTGTGTCTCCCTCCAACGCCTCCAATAACGTGCTGATACAGTCCACGCTGACCGTGGCAGGCAACGCCTTCAGCGTGGGCGGGTCTACGCTGGTCGTCGACGCGGGAAGGGTCGGCATCGGCGTCCCGAACCCCACCGTCGCGCTGGACGTCAGCGGAGGGATAAACGCTACTACCATTTACGCGGGGAATTCCGTGTCGGCTGCCAGCATAGTGAAGGTGAACGGCGGCGGCATGGTCGCCCTGGAATCTGTGGCGGGGAACTCCAATATTTCCGCCACCGCCGCGGGCGCTAAGAACATGACCTTCACGACCGACTCGGTGGAGAGGATGCGCATAGACAGCAACGGGAGGGTAGGCGTGGGAACCGCTTTGCCGGCCTACGCGCTGCATGTTTCTTCCGGCGACGCTTCCGGCTGGAGGCCTGACGTGATGATAGAGAGTACGGCTTCAGGTACCCCGCAGCTCCTGCTGCAGTCAGGCGGGCACCAGGGCCGTATTGCGACCTCCGGCAGCAACGGCGGGACGTACATCGGCAGCATGACCAACGACTTCGTGAGCCTGCATACCAACGGCGTCGAAGTGATTCGCCTGGCTACGGACAAAAAAGTCGGTATTGGCGCTACCTCTCCCGGAGCGCTCCTGGAGATCCGGGACAACGCCGCCGCCAATAGCTACATGTTATTGATCGGGACCGGGGCGTCCGGTTCCTTCGTAAGCATTTCGTCCATGGGCGTAGTCGGCATAGGCTACGGCAATCCTTCCACCAGTACCGTCCTGCACGCCCAGGCCGTGGCCACCAACCTCACCGCGGGCGAAGACGTGGCCGCCGGTCTTATAGGCAGCGCGCGCGCGATAGGCACCGGCCCCGAGGACGTGGCGGTGGGCGGTGACTTCCGGGCTGAAGCCGACGGCAACCAGAACCTGGCCTTCCTGGCGGGCCTGCACGCCAACGTGGAGCGCACCAGCGCCGGCACCGGCGTAATAGCCAACGCGGTGGGCCTCTATATCGACATGCCGCGCAACGGCTCGTCCCCCGGAGGCTTCACTGATACCTACGGCATTTACATAGCCACCCAGACCTCCGGGAACCAGACCAACCTGCCGTACGCCGTCTATTCGGAGGACCAGAACGCCCGCGCCTATTTCGCGGGTAAGATGGGCCTTGGTACGGCCAGCCCCCGCTACGCGCTGGAGATCTCCAGCGCGGCCGGGAGTTCCGACCAGATGCTGGTGGTCTCCACCGGCACGGATATGGTCTTCGGCGTAAAGGGTAACGGCGAGGTCTACGGCGCCAAGTTCATCGGCGACGGTTCGGGGCTGGTCAACGTCGTTATGAACGGCGGCACTATGTCCCAGCCGCTCGTCATTAATGCGGATACGGCCGTCTATCCCTCCAATCTGGTGACTGCCGGGCTGGTCATCTCTACGTCGGGTGCGCTGCAGACCGCCGGCATGGGCAACGGCGGCATAGTCGGCAACCCGCGCGGTATCGGCGCGGTGGACCTGCAGACTAGCCGGTTAGCGGCTACCGAAGTGGCTTCCGCGGCGTACTCCGTGGTCGGCGGCGGCAAGGGGAACAAGGCGACGATTGCATTCGCGGTCGCTTCCGGCGGCAACAACAACATCGCCTCGGGCGGTTATTCTGTGGTAGGCGGCGGAGCCTCCAACACGTCCAGTAATGGCTGGACTACCGTTGGCGGCGGCTCTAGCAACGTGGCTTCGCAGAATAACGCTACGGTCGGCGGAGGAAGTGCTAACATCGCTTCCGGCTATTCCGCCACCGTCGGCGGCGGCAGCAGTAACTTGGTTTCAGGGAACATTTCCGCCGTGGGCGGCGGCAGCAATAACTCGGTTTCAGGAATCATTTCGGCCGTGGGCGGCGGCGAGTACAACGTCGTCTCCGGCTCGGATTCAGCTGTCGCCGGCGGTTCCTATAATACCGTGGTCGGTACTTCCGCCGTGGTGGCGGGTGGTTATAACAACAAGGCCGGGGGGGTGTACTCCTTCATTGGCGGCGGTTCCGGAAATACGGCCCTGGATTACTCGCTGGTCGCCGGCGGGGCCTCCAACAACGCCATGGGCTACTATACCGCCATCGGCGGCGGCCGCGGCAACTATGGCGCCTACTTCGCGACCATAGGCGGCGGCTCCAACAACAGGGTCGAAGGGTACTTTGCGGTTGTTTCCGGAGGCGAGAATAACCTCTCCACCGCCCCGTATTCGGTGGTGGGCGGCGGCCTGTTCAATACCTCCAGCGGCACCTACTCCGGCGTGCTGGCCGGGCATATGAACGAGGCTTTAGGCACAGCGGCCGCCATCGGCGGCGGCCGCAGCAACAGGGCGACCGGCGAAAATTCCTTTGTCGGCGGCGGCAGCGGCAATATCGCCTTTGACCTCGGCACCACGGTGGCCGGCGGCGTCACTAATACCGCCAACGAGGCCTACTCGTTCGTGGGCGGCGGCAACCAGAACAACGCCGCGACAGGTTATACCGCTATAGCCGGCGGCTATCAGAACACTATCGGGACCGTCGGCGGGGACGGCGCCTACTCTTTCATCGGGGCCGGCTACAGCAACGAGACCCAGACCGATTACACCGTTATCGGCGGCGGTATAGATAACTACATCACTAACGCCGGCATGTACAGCGTGATCGGCGGCGGCGGCGGCAATACGGTCAGCGCGCAATACGCCGCCGTAGTGGGCGGCCTGAATAATTCCGCGAAGGGCCAGTATTCTTTCGTCGGCGGCGGCGGGCCTAACGCCACCATTACCGGCAACGAGGCCGCGGGGGACTTCTCTGCGGTGGTGGGCGGCAGTTCCAATACCGTGACGGCCCAGCTCGGCTTTGTCGGCGGCGGCGATGATAACCACGTGTACGGCGACAGGGGCGTGGCGGTGGGCGGCGCCAGGAACACGGCCGGCGTGACCGGGACCAAGTTCCATGCCGCGGTGGTGGGCGGCCAGGATAACAGGGCCATAGGCGAGGGCTCCTTCGTGGGCGGCGGCGCCGCCAACACGGCCTTCGGCAATTATTCCGTAGTGCCGGGCGGGCACAGCAACTGGGCCGGCGGCAGTAATTCTTTCGCGGCCGGCTATACTTCCACCGCGGCCGCCGACGGCTCTTTTGCCTGGAACGACGCCAGCGTGGATTCGCTCGTCAATACCTACACGAACCAGGTGCAGTTCAGGGCCACCGGCGGCTTCTGGGTGTCCACCGGGACCATACACGCGACGCCGGGTCTGTTTGTCAGCATGGCCAACTGGGTGGGTATGGGCACCGACGCGCCTGCCAAGATGCTGCATATTAAAAATCAGAACGTGGTGCCGGATATACGCCTGGAGCGCGGCTTCGGCGGGAATTATTGGGATATCGGCGGCCTTAGCGGGACGTATTTTAATATCGCCTATGGCGGCACCATGCACATAAGTGTCTCTGATAGCGGCGGCCAGGTGGGTATAGGCGTGAGTCCTACCACCAGCCGGCTCCAGATCAACGGAGACCTGGGCCTTGGCGACGGCACGGCGGTTGGCAATGCTCCGATAGTTATACGGCTTACAGCGGCGGCGGCGGTGCAGGACGGCGACGTGGTGGTAGCGAGCGGCGGCAATCAGTTCAGCACTACACTTACCGGGAACGACTACCGGGCTATCGGGGTCGCGGTCGGGGCGACCGCCGGGGGGAGCGTCGGGAAGGTCGCGGTAGGTGGCGTGGCGCTGGTCAACTGTGCGGCTGGCCCTACCGCCGGTCAGCACGCTGTTGCCAGTGCGACGGCCGGGCAGGCCGCGGGAACGATCACCCCTGCAGCCGGGAGCAGCATCGGCCAATTCCTTACCAGCTGCGGGACCCCTTCGGCCGGCAAGGCTTACCTGTTGCTGAATTAAAATCTTGAAAGGATGGAATTAAGGAGAGCGTAGCGGACGCAGTATGATAGCGCGAACGATGATGGCGGCGCTGCTTTTGCTGGCGCAAACAGCCGCCGCGGGGACTAAAAGCGCCGGAAACCTGGCCGTGCTCGGGGACTCCCACGAATTTTCTTCGGGGAGCCTGGGCCTGGCGGGGGGGCTTTATTCCCTGGACGGGGCCATCCCCGGCATAGCTCACGACGTTTCAGCGCCGGGCGTAACCGTCCTCGAGTCCGGCTTCTACTCGCGCCTGGTCTCTACGCCGGCCGCTCCCGGCTACGGTACCGTCTCCACCGCCGCCTACGCGCTGGGCTGGACCGGCAGCGGCGCGCCGGTAAGCAACCCCGCCGGTACCACCTACGGCCTGGCCGTCTCCACCTGGGCCCAGGCCGAGCCCTACATGGCCTTCTATACCACCGGCGCCGACGGCTACCCGGTGGAAACCCTGGCGCCTAATGCCAGCTACTACAATTTTATCTACGCCAATTACATGGACGGGGACTATTCCGGCCTCGCCTCCACTACCGCCGTCACCTACGCCGCCGTGCCTTCCTCCTGGTCGTTCACCTTCTCGGACGCCGGGCATAACACGGTCAGCCTCTCTTTCTCGGATTTCGAGAATACCCCGCCGTACACGGGGTCCGGCTGGGGGGAACTGACCGCCTCTTCGCTGGCCGCCGCCGGCTACGGGCAGGCCTCGGTGGTCTACGGCTCCCACGTTTTCATCTCGGGCGGCTTTAACGGCGTGTCTTTCTCCAGCGCGGTCTACCGCGCCTCGCTGGCCCCGGCTACCGGCCTGTCGGCCTGGGCGAGCGCCGGCTATATGCCCGCCGCTCGCTACGGCCACCAACTGGTCGCCGCCCGCGGGCGCCTGTACCTGCTGGGCGGCTACGATTCCGCCGGCTCCCACGCCGAGGTCTGGTCCGCCGACGTTTCCACCGCCGGCGAGCTGGGCGCCTGGACGCCCGAGACGTCCCTGCCCGAGCCCGTCTATTTCCACGCGGCCGTAGTGGCCGCGGACCGCATAATCGTTTCCGGCGGCTACCGCAGCGGCGTCGGCGTGCTGTCCGCGGTATACGCCAACCGGCCCTATGACGACGGTTCGCTGCAGGGCACCTGGGCGATCTCCGACCCGCTGCCTTCCCCCAGGTATTCCCACGGCATGACCCTGGCCGGCGGGCGCAGGCTCTACGTCACCGGCGGCCGCGACGGCTCGGCGGCCAGGAGCGAGGTCTGGTTCACGCAGCTCAACGAGTCGGACGGCCTGCCCTCCGGCTGGGCGTCCGCCGCGTCCCTGCCCGCTCCCCGCTACGGGCACGGCGCGCTGGCGGCCGGCGGGCGGCTGTACGTCACAGGCGGCAACAGCGGCTCCGCCGCCCAGGCGCAGGTGTTCCAGGCCCGTCTATACCAGAACCCGGCGCAGCCCATAGCCTGGGAAGCCTACCATCCGCTCCCGTCTCCCCGCCAGCTGCACGGAGGCGTGATGGCGGGGGACCGGCTCCTGGTCTTCGGCGGCTACGACGGCACGGCCGCCAGCGACAAGGTGTTCGCCTCCGCCCTGACCGGGACCGAGTACCTGGTGGAGCTCTCGGCGGATTCCAGTTTCAATACGGACGTGAGGTCTTCTGGCTGGGTCAGCGCGCCCGATCTCGGTTTCGGCGAGCTGCTGCCCGGCACGCGCTACTACGCGCGCGCCAGGGCCAGGAACTGGACCGGCGTGACTACGGCTTATTCCGCCACGGGCTCCACTCTTACCTACGCGGCCATCCCGGCCACGGCGCCCTGGGCCGGGGTGTGGGTGAGCACCGCCGTAGCCGACTGGCAGGCCAACGGCAACCCGGCTGGCACCACTTACGAGCTGATGGTCTCGGAGTATCCTGATTTTTCCTCCCCGGCGTCTTCCTATACCACGGACACTTTCCTGGAGCTTAACGGCCTGCTGCAGAGCACCACCTACTACACCCAGGTCAGGGTGTACAACGGGCCCGTCAGCAAGTCCCGCTTCGCGGTCTTACCGCCTATCCGCACCAGCTTCGACCCCGCGCTCGACGTGGACAGCCCGACCATAACCTCTAACCAGGCCGACTTCTCTGCCTGGCAGGGCACCAACACCTTCCTGTGCGACGTGGACTTTGACGATGTAGGCGTGTCGGGGCTCAGCTATTTCAGGGTGCAGGTGTCCACGGACCCGCTGGATATGGCCGGCAGCGTGGTGGCGCCCTGGACCAGCGTGGTGACGGCGATAAACCAGGACGCCTACGCCGCCGACTGGCGCCTGCCGCAGTCCGTCTGGGAGCAGATGCCGGAGGGCACCTCCAATTATATTTCAGTCCGGGCCTACGATAATTCCGGCAATTACTCCTATCTTGAGGACGCTTTCAGCCTTATAAAGGACAGCAGCCCGCCGTCCATAGCGGTGGGCTACGCGCCCGGGGCCTCCTGGTATACGGATTATCCCGGCGACGTGACCGGCCTGAATTTTACCGACGCGCTGTCCGGCCTGGCCCGCGTGCAGTACAGCGTCAGCGCGGCCAAGAACTTCGCCGACGGCGGCGTGATACCCTGGACGGACATCCCCGGCCTTACCCAGGGGGCTACCTCCTACGAGCCGGTGCTGACCTACAGCTTTAACGTGCTGGCCAACGCCACGTCCAACTATTTCAGCTTCCGCAGCGTGGACCTGGCCGGCTCCACGCGCACGGTGGTGGACGCCTTCGGCATCGGCAAACTGGTGAGCGGCCCGATGGTCACCATCACCACGCCCACGGCGGCCTTCCAGTCCACGTTCACCTGGCTGTCGGGCAATACCGCCGAGACCAACGCCCATGCCGTGCTGGGCACCGAGGTCACGCTGCGCGACACGGGCAGCGGTCTCTATTACAATAACGGGGCTTTCCTCACCGGCTCCAAGGCCTGGCACGACGCCGAGGACACAGGCAGCACCTACACTATAACCCTCGCCAACCTGCCGCTGCTCAACGGGAGGCAGTACCAGGCCGTGTCCAGGTCTTCCGACGCGGCCGGCGACTATTCCCAGGTGCTGGCCACCTATACCTTCACCTTCGACTCGCTGCCGCCCTCGGCCGCCGTGCTCTACCCCGCCGACGGCTCGGCCGCTTATTCCGCCTCCTATGTCAGCGGCACCGCCGGGGACCCGGTTTCCGGCATCACTTCGGTACAGGTGGTGCTGCAGCGCGTTTCGGACGGGAAGTGGTGGAACAACAGCCTTTCTTCGTGGGGCGCCGCCTACGCGCCGCTGCAGGCGGGCACCACGCCGTACTGGACCTGGGGCTTCAACAATTACCTGCGCGACAGCCTGGCGCACGGCGCTTCGTATTATGTCAGCGTGCGCGCCTCCGACGCCTCTACGCCGGTCAATACCGGAGCTTTCGGCGTGTCGGGGTCCACCTTCGCCTACTACGACGCCACCCCGCCGCCGGCCACGGTGCTGACGGCCGCCAAGGGCGCTTTCAGCGGCGCGCTGGCCCTGGCCTGGCGCTCCGCCGGCGACAACGCCTCCTCCGGCTACCTGCTGTCCGGCGCGTACAAGGTGGCCTACTCCACGTACAGCGGCGCCGCGGTCTCCACCGATACGGCCCAGATAACCATCACTACCGCCGCCATCACGGCCGGCGCCACGCAGTACCGGGTGCTCTCCGGCCTGGACGCTTCGGCCTCCTATTACCTGACCCTGTGGACGGCCGACGACGCGCAGAACTGGTCCCAGCCCTCCAACGAGGCCGTGGCCGCGGCCGGCGACCCGGATACCGGCTTCCTGACCGGCAGGGTCGTGGACGCTTCCACTCAGCCTGTTACCGGCGTGCTGGTGGAGGGCCTGAGCCCCTCCGGCGCCGTGGAAGGCAGCGACTACACCGACGCCTACGGCAATTACGCCATCCCGGGCATGAATTCGCTGTACCTGACCATCCGGGCGGTCTGGACGGCCCAGGACATAGAGAGCTCGGTTTCCAAGAGCAACGTGCCCAACGGCTCCGCCGGGGTGAATTTCACCCTGAGCCTGGCCTACGAGCTGGCCAGCATCGAGGGCGTCATCCCGGCCGGTTACCTGCCGTCCGCCGTGCGCCGTGCCGCCGCTCCCCGCTACACCACGCGGGCCGTCAGCGCCGCCGCCGGCGCGGAGCCTTTTGTGGAGATCTACCGCAAGGGCCGCCGCATAGGCGCCGCCATAGCCGACGCCAACGGCGCCTTCAGCGTGCCCAACCTGCTGCCGGGCACCTACGGGCTGCGCGTGTTTAACGGCTCCGAATACAGCCGGATGGAGACCGTGACGCTGCGCGCCGGCGAGCGGCTGGTCTTCACCCCCAAATTCGACCTGCTCAACAAGGATACCGTGTTCGCCTATCCCAACCCGGCCAAGACGGTCGTTAATTTCCGCTTCATGCCTACGGCAGTCTCTTTTGAGGCCGAAGTGCAGGTGTTCGACATAGCCGGCCGCCTGGTTAAAACGCTGGACGGCGTCCAGCCCGACGGCGCGGCCAAAAAGATCTCCTGGAACATAGGCCGGGAAAAGATAGCTTCCGGAGTGTACCTGTATATCCTGCGGATCAAGAACGTTTCCGACGGGACCACCGCCAAGGTAGTAAAAAAATTCGCCGTAATTAGGTAGAACCGAATAACCTGAACATGACACACAAACAACTTCTGAAAGTCCTGCTCCTCCTGCTCTGCTGCTCCTGGCCCGCCTCGGCCCAGGACAACGCCAGCCTGCAATTCACGGTGGCCGCGCCCGACCCCGTGATGGCCGGCGAGGAAGTCCGCCTGCAGGCCCTGGTGGTCAATACCGGCGCCTCGGCCTGGGCCAAGGGCACTTATTACTGGGCCGGCGAGATCTACACCCTGGAGGGGGAAAACCGCAAGTTCCTGGCCCAGCTGGACACAGTGTCCCCTCCGGACGACGTGCCCGCCGGCGGCGTGCAGGGCGTGCAGCTGAAGTTTACGGTGCCGGACAATACGCGGGGCCGCCTGCTCTACCGGCTGTTCCTGATGAAGGACGGGCGCCGGCTGCTCGAGACGGAGTATAAGGGCTTCCAGGTGACGGAAAAAGAATTCCGACCGCCGCCCCCGCAGGATTTCAAGATCGGCGGCGACGTGACGTTCAGCTATAAGAACAACAACAGCGACGGCTGGCAGGACCACCAGGGCGTCACCTCGGCCAACCTCGTCGGCAGGGTGAAGCAGTCCTCTTTCCTGTTCAACACCTACGTGGTGCACACCTACCACAAGCCCATCACGCCTACCATCGTGCTGCTTAATTTCTACGCGCCTTGGGGCACGCTGGGCGTGGGAGATATCTCGCCGACCCTGACCCCGCTGTCCATGGACGGGCAGGGCATGCGCGGCGTGTCGCTGGACAGGACGCGCGGCCGGCTTTCCCTGACGGCGCTGATAGGGCGCATCGTGGCGCCGGAGGACCCGGGCGAATCCAGCGGCGGCCGGTACGCCCGCTACGCCGGCGGCTTCAAGGCGGCCTGGCAGTTCACCCCGGCCCTGAAGGTGGCGGCGGACGCCGTGATGAGCCGCGACGACGAGCATTCCATAACCCTCTCCACCACGGCCCTTACCGTCAAGCCGCAGCAGACCCTGGTCTACGGCCTCAACGCGGAGTGGAAGTTCCTGGGCGCCTTCTCGCTCAACAGCGACTACCAGATGAGCGGCTACAAGGCCGACCTGAACGCCGCCGGCCCGGCGGTGGCCGGCTCGGCCTGGAAGCAGGAAGTGAAATACCGGGGCAGGCTCCTGACCGCCAGGACGGCGGTCTCGCGCATAGATCCCAAGTTCTACTCCTTCGCCAGCCCGTCGGTGATCTCGGACCGCCAGGTGCTCGACGCCGAGGTGGGCCTGTTCCCCGCCGACTGGACCACGTTTACCCTTGGGTACAATACGTATACGGACAACCTCGACAAGGACCCGTCCAAGACCACCACGGAGCAGACCCAGACCACCATCGCCAACATGCTGCGGATAAAGGGAAAAACGGTGGTGAACGTCTCGCTGATGACCAATACCGCCCAGGCCAAGCCGGCCTCCGTGCAGGACAACCAGACCACCACCACCAACCTGTCGGTCACGCAGCCGCTGGGACCGCATACGCTGAGCGTCGGCATACAGCAGTCCGGCTTCAAGGACAACACCGGACTGTCCCACGATCTCGACACCTCGCTGCTATCTCTCAACGGGTCTTTCCGGCTGAGCCGCAAGATGGCCATGTCGGCCGGCATGGTGAACTCCACCACCAAGGACAAGGTGGATTCCACGACGGGCAAGAACACCAGCCTGACCGGCAACGTCTCCTACGCCATGCCGCGCCGGGCCATGGCGGTGCAGCTCTGGGCCACCATGTCCTCCACCAAGAACGATTCGCTCCTCTCGCCGGTAGACTCCGGCTCGCTCTCGGTGAACGTGGAGACGGTCTGGGTTAAAAGCCAGAACTCCCGCTTCACGTTCGGCGTGGGCGGGAGTTCCAGGACGGACCGGCTGGCGCCCGCTAACGACGTCAGCGAGCTCAATATCCTTACCCGGTACAATTATTCTTTCTGAATGAAGGCGCGGCCGGCAGGCCGCGCCGGGGTCAGCCTCTGGCGGGCTGCGGTTTCTGCTGCGCGGCCTGCTCCAGGGCGTCCAGGTATTCCTTCAGCTGCTCGTCCTCGGGGGACAGCTTGAGGGCTTTCTGCCAGGCCTGTTTGGCCATCCGGTAATCCTTCAGCTGCACGTAGGCCGAGCCCAGGCGCTTCAGGGCGGTCACGTCGGACGGATCCAGCCTGAGCACGCCCTCCAGCTCCTTCACGGCCAGGTAGAACTTGGAGTCGTAGATGTGGTGCAGGGCCATCTCTTTCTTGTGGTCCAGTATCCCGGCGTTCTCGGGCTTGGTGTCGTTGAGCTTCAACTGGGGGGATTCGGTTTCCAGGGCCTTTATCAGGCGGGGGAAGGTCTTGTCCGCAGGGGACAGCTCGGAGGCGTAGCGCAGCGCGTCGTAGGCGAAGGGCAGGTCCTCTTTTTCGCTCAGCCAGGAAGCGATGGCTTCGCCGGCCGCCGTCCAGGCTTTGGAGGACGAAGGCTTCTGGGGGGCCAGGTCCGCGATCCGGCGGAGCTTGCCCTGCAGCTTCTGGTAGTAGGGGCTCGTCGGGTCGGAGGCCAGCATCTCCTCCAGTTTCATCAGGGCCTCGGCGTAGCGGCCGCGCTCCAGCAGCCGGGCGAAAGCGGATTTAAGGCTGGCGGAGGTGCCGGCCATCTTCTGGCGGGCCTCTTCTATCATGTTGCGGGCCGTCACCTGTTTGGGGTCGGAGCGCAGCACGAGGTTCCAGTACTCAATGGCTTTGGAGTAGTCCTCCGCCACGTAGTAGCTAAAGGCCTTGTCGTAGAGCTCGCGCAGTTCCGAGCCCAGGGTGGGGGCGGCTTCCTGGGCTGAGGCCGTGCCGGCCCCCAGCGCTAAAATCAGTATCAAAGTCTTCATGATTTAGTCTCCGTGCCGTCGGCCTGGCGCATGATAATGACCTCTATCCTGCGGTTCTTCAGGCGGTTCTCTTCGGTGTCGTTGTCCGTGAGCGGGCGGAATTCTCCGTGGCCGAAGGCGGTCAGGCGCGCGGGGGGGACGCCGCTCTTCTGCAGGTACTCTATCACCGAGAAGGCCCGCATCAGCGAGAGCTCCCGGTTGGAAGCGAATTTTTTGCCCAGCATGCGGGCCGAATCGGTGTGGCCCTCCACGATCACCAGGTTCTCCATCTTCTTAAGGCTGTCGGCCACCGGGCCCAGCACTTTTTTCGCCTCGCCCCTGAGCGCGGCGGAGCCGGAGTCGAACAGTACCGGGGAGGCGAAGGTCAGCTTTATGCGGGTGGTGCTGACTTCCAGGCCCAGGCTGCCCTCCTTGATCTGGTCCTTCAGGTCCTCTTCCACTTTGGAGGCTGCCTCCAGTTCCTTCAGCTTTTTATCGGCGTGCTTCATGCCGAGCTCTTTCTGCATCTGGGCCAGGGCCTTCTCGTATTCGGACCCTTTGGTGTTATAGGCAAAGCCGTACAGCGCGAGGAAAAGGATGACCATGCAGGTCATCAGGTCCGCGTAGGGGACCATCCACAATTGCGACGTGTCTTTTTTTACGCTCATTCTCGGGGTACTATGATCTCTATCCTGCGGTTGCGCGCGCGGCCCGCGACGGTCTCGTTGGAGGCCACCGGCCTGTTCTCGCCGTAGGCGGCGGCTATCATCCGCGCCTGCGGCACGGCGTACTTGCCGGCGAGGAGGTCCACCACGGCGTTGGCGCGGGCGGCGGAAAGCTCCCAGTTGGTGCCGTAGTCGCCGGACTTTATAGGCACCGCGTCGGTGTGCCCCTCTATAATGATGTCGTTCGGGAGGGTTTTGAGCACCCCGGCCACCGGCCCCAGCACTTCGGAGGAGGTGCGGTTGAGCTCCGCTTT
Organism: Elusimicrobia bacterium GWB2_63_22; assembly: GCA_001799735.1. Classification (GTDB taxonomy): domain Bacteria; phylum Elusimicrobiota; class Elusimicrobia; order Elusimicrobiales; family UBA9959; genus UBA9959. The sequence continues at coordinate 168,331 of MGUA01000012.1, forward strand.
GCCGGACTGGAACAGGACCGGCGCCGCGATATTTATCTTGATCTGTTTGGCGGTTATCTGCACCTCGGCCATGTCCTTCATGCCGGCCTTCATCAGGTCTTCGGCCAGCTTCTTGGCCAGGTCCTGCTCGGTGAACTTCTTTATGATCTCTTCCGCTTTCTTCTCCCGCTGCGCCTGGGCCGTGTCCTTGTCGAAGCCTTCCATGAAATCGGAAGCCGCCAGCTCCGGGCGGATGGTGAAGACGTAGAGGATGAGGAAGAACAGCATGAGGTTGGTCATGATGTCCGACAGCACGACCAGGTAGAGGGGGTTGTCCTCTACCTTATGGCTGTCGTACCTGCTTATGAAGAACTTCATCTTACTTGCGGACGGCCTTGGCCTTGCGCCTCAGCGCCAGCGACAGGTAGCCCTCGAGCTTCTTGGAGACCAGCCACGGCACGTCGCCATCGTAGATAGAGAGCACGCCCTTGGCGATGATCTCGCGGCTGAGGATGTCCTCGTCGGAATAATAGCCCAGCTTGCTGGCTATGGGCAGGAAGACGAAGTTGGCCGAGAAGATGCCGTAGAAGGACGCGGTCATGGCGATAGCCATGGACGAGCCCATCTTGGAGGGGTCCTGGATGTTGCGGAGCACCTGCACGACGCCGATGAGCGTGCCGAGCAGGCCGAAGATGGGGGCGAAGGTGCCGGCGGAGTTGAAGACGTTGGTCTGCTGCTGGTGGCGCAGGCGGGTGGTGTTGATGTCGTTCTCCATGCGCTCCCGCAGGATGTGGATGTCCACGCCGTCGAGCATCATCTGGCAGGCGTCGGTCAGGAACGCGTGGGGGGAGGTGCGCAGTTCCCCGGCCAGCGAGTCGATGCCGTTCTTCTTGGCCAGTTCCGCGTAGTTGACGATGGCCCGTATCAGTTCGTTTATCGGGGGGCGCTTGGGCGGGAACAGCACCATCTTGACCGAGGACTTCACCCATTTCAGCGACGCCCAGGGGTAGGCGATCATGATGGAGCCGGCGGTGCCGCCGAAGATCAGGATAATGGCTTCCCAGTTGAGCAGGAACCTGAGCATGCCGCCGGTGGAGAGCACGAAGAAAATAACGCCCAGCCCGGTAATGCCGCCCAGTAAGGTCATCAGGTCCATAATATTTTACCTCTCGTGTCAGGGCTTGGCCGGCTGCAGCGGCGGCTTCTGCGCCGGGGCGGGCGCGGGAGCGGGCTTCGGGCCGGCCGCGGGGGGAGCGCCGGCGGGCTTTGCGCCGGGCGCGGGAGCCCCGGCGGGCCTGGGCGCGGGGGCGCCGTGGCCTTTCAGCGTGATAAAGCCTTCCTTGATCATCTGGCGCATGGTCTCTATCACTCTCGCGCGGTCGCCTTTGTAGGCTTCCGCCGGAAGGTCGCGGGTGAGGTCGAATTCCTGCTTCAGCCGGTCCTGCATGCCGCCGGCGAGCTTGGCCATGAAGGCCGCGGCGTAGGGCGAGCCTTTAAGCGCGGCGGCCATCACGCGGGCCGGCAGCCTGCGGGCCAGCGCCTGCGCGTGCGCGGGCTCCAGGTCCTGCAGATTGGCCAGGCGGACCACGGAGGAGCCCAGCTTGCGGCCCATCACGGGGTCCAGGCGGGAGAAGGCGGCCAGGGCTTTCTCCTGCACCGCCTCGTCGAGCGAGCCGAGGATGTTGAGCGCTTTCTCCTCGCCGCCGACCACGTAGTCCAGCGCGGAAAGGATCTCCGTCTCCAGGGCGCGGATCCGGGCTTCCGGCATCAGCGTGACCTTGGGCAGCTGGGCCAGGGCCTCCGCGCTCTTGGGGTAAAGGGCTTCGGAAAGCCTGGCGGCGACGTCGCCGGGGGAGTAGCTGAGGACTATGGTCAGGTCCTCCACGGGCCGGGTTTTCAGGATGAAGGCCAGGCTGGCGACGTGCCCGGCGTTGAGGAACCAGAAGGGCGGCTTGCGGCCGTCGGCGGCTTGCGCGGCCTGCGCTTCGGCCGGCGCCTTGGCGGCCTCCCTGGCCGCCTCCGCCTCTTCGCGGCGCTCCGGGCGGTCGCCGGAAGCGGCGCTCACGGCGGCGGTATGGGCGCTGAAGGCTTCCACGAAAGCCCGGGCGCTCTTTGAAAGGGGCGACAGGAAGGCCAGGACGGTGAAGAGCGCCAGCGCGGCGACCACCAGCACCCAGACCAGGCTCCAGAGGTTCGGGGGGAGGAACAGGTCGGAAAAGGCCAGCGGCTTGGCCTTGCGGAAATCCATTTTCTCGACGGTGAGGAGGTCCTGCCTGTCGGCGGGGAGGCCGAGCAGGCCGGCGGCCAGCTTGCGGGCGAGCTGGGTGTCGGACTCTGAGACGGACCGGTCCAGGATCAGGCTCGCCGAGATCTTCTTGACCATGGTGAGGGAGCTCGACAGCGACGGCTCGCCCATCTTCTCCTGCCGGGGAATGCCGGGCAGGATCTCCTTGTTCTTCTTGTCCTGCTCCTGGAGCTCGGCAGAAATTATGACGATGATATCTTCGGTGCCGAGGGCTTCGGCGAGCACCATCCTGACCCGCTTTTCGAGCGAGTTCTCGAGGGCGAGCTTGGCTTCCAGGGAGGTGCGGCTGGAGGACTGGGCGTGCAGGCTGCCGGCAGGCGCCAGGACCGGCAAGGCCGCGACGGAGAGTAAGAAGAGAATTCGCTTTATCATTGTAGCCCCCGCGAAAATAGTTATACGGTTCAATTATATTACTATTAGCGGCGCATATCAACGGGGCGGGGACCCCCGCCGGTTGACTTCGGCCGGAGGTTTTACTACCATTCAGGATAGTTTAAATCCGCACAGGAGGGGTTGATGAAAAATAAGCTGTTTGGCGCGTTACTCTGCCTGGCCCTGGTTCCCGGCGCTTTCGCCGGCGTGACCTTTGACCAGCAGGGCAGCGTTCCGGAAATTGTAGCTCAGCTGCAGAACGCCGCCCCGGACGCGAGCATAATGCCGCTCCCCGGCGATCCCAAGGCCGCCGCGAAATGGACCGTCATGGTCTACGTGAACGCCAAGAACAACCTGGAGACCTACGGTCTCAAGGATGTCAATGAAATGGAACTGGTCGGCTCCACGCCCGAAGTGAACATCGTGGCGGAGCTCGGCCGCATCAACGGCTATGCCACTAACGACGGGGACTGGAAGGGCTCACGCCGCTACCTGGTCCAGAAGGACTCCGACCTCAACAAGATCAACTCCCCCGTGGTCATGGAGATCCTTAAATCCGACATGGGCAACTGGCAGAACCTGGTGGAGTTCGTAAAATGGTCGCAGGCCCGCTACCCCGCCCAGCGCTACGCGCTGGTGGTCTGGAACCACGGTTCCGGCTGGAACAAGTCCGGCGAAGCCGGCGGCAAGGGCATCTCCTACGACGACGAGACCGGCTCCCACATCACCACCGGCCAGCTCAAGGCTGTGCTCGCCGCTACCGGCAAGATGGACATCCTCGCCATGGACGCCTGCCTGATGCAGATGATCGAAGTGGCCTACGAGGCCCGCACCGGCGCCGACTACATCGTAGCCTCCGAGGAGACCGAGCCCGGCGACGGCTATACCTACGACACCTGGCTGGGCCCGCTGGCCGCGAAGCCTTCCATGACGCAGGCCGAGCTGTCCAGGGTGATGGTGGATTCCTACACCGACCATTACCAGAAGATAGGCCAGGGCGCCACGCAGTCCTCAATCCGCACCGAGAACCTCTACCGGCTCGGCCAGCTGATGAACGGCTGGACCTCCGCGCTGATGGCTTCCGGCGACGTGACCGCCGCCAGGAACGCCCGCACCAGGGCGCAGGCCTTCTACTACTCCAGCAACAAGGACATTAATCACTTCGTCAAGCTGGTGGGGGAAGGCACGCAGAACGCCGAGGTGAAGGCCAAGGGCGAGGAGCTGATGAAGTTCCTCACCGGCGAGGTGGTTTACCACAACCGCGCCACCGGCTCCAAGTACGCCAACGCCTCCGGGCTGGCGGCCTACCTGCCGAGCTACTACACCGCGTCCTACGACGCGCTGGAGTGGGCCAGGGACAGCAACTGGGACGACTTCATGAAGTGGATAAAATAAGCCGCTGAACGGAACGTCTTACGGAAGGGCGGGAGCGATCCCGCCCTTCTCGTTTTCGCTCGCGCATGTCCCTTGGGCGAGCGGAACGCAAAAACGGCGTCGCGCACACCGTGCGCGCGCCTCCCCGTCTCGGCCTCGGCGCTGCGCAAGCCTCG
>MGUA01000012.1:172544-181858 GCA_001799735.1 Elusimicrobia bacterium GWB2_63_22
TTCTGTCATTGAAATTAACTATCATTAGTGTATACTATAATACCGAAATTGGAGCGGGCCGACGGCCCGGTCCGGTTTTTCGCTTATGAGGAAGAAGGCCTTGTATACAGCAGTTATTTTAGCCGCGGCCCTGCTGGCCGCGGGGGGAGTTCCTGTTGTCCTGGCCGGACCGTCCGTCGGCACTACCGCCGCCAATTTCCTTAAGATCCCCGCGGCCGCGGTGCCCACCGCCATGGGCGAAGCCTATACCGCCCTCGTCGGGCCCGACTCCATCATGTACAACCCGGCCGGCCTCGGCCTGCTGAACTACTCCTCGTTCTCCGGCGCGCACAACCAGTACCTCGACGGCATAACCCAGGAGTACCTGGCCCTGTCGTGGCGCTCCCGGTACGGCACCATCGCCGGCGCCTACTCCACCCTCTCCAGCGGCAAAATAGAGGCCTACGACGACAATGACATGCCGGTGGGCAACACTTCCACCGGCCATACCCTGATGGTGCTCTCCTACGCCCAGTCGTGGCCGCATTTCAACCAGGACATCGGCAAGCTGGACCCCATGCTGATCGCGCCCGGCTGGACCAGGATCGAGCCGGTCAAGGACTACCGCCCTAAGGCCTACCGCTTCGCCGCCGGGGCCAGCCTCAAGCGCATCTCCGAAAAGCTGGGCGACGAATCTTCCGGCTCCTACGCCATGGACGCCGGCCTGGCGCTGGTGCTGCCCAACCGCTGGCAGTTCGGGGCTTCGGCCCAGAACTTCGGCTCGAAGCGCCAGTTCCTCGAACAGGAAAGCTCCCTGCCTTCCTCCCTGCGTTTCGGCATTGCCAAGGATTTCCATACCATCAACGACCTGATGGTCTTCACGGTGGCCACCGACCTCGTCAAGTATTCGGACCGGGAGTACCTCGGGGCGACCGGCCTGGAGATAGACTTCATGAAGATGTTCCAGATGCGCGTCGGCTACAAGACGCAGCGGGACACCGGCTCCAAGGTCTGCGGCGGCTTCGGCATGAATTTCGACCGGCTCGCCGACAGGGGCGGCCTGCTGCGCGGCGCGCGCCTGGATTACGCCTACCTGGATTACGGCGCGCTCGGCGCCACCCACCGCATCGGCGTGCAGCTTATCTGGTAAACCTTCCCGGCCTTCTTGAAACTCCTCCTCCCCGGCAGAACCCCGCCGGGGTTTTTTGTATAATTATGGCGATGGATATCGTTAACTATATGCGCGCGCGGGCCGCGGCGGTGGACGCCGCCCTGCCGGCTTTCGTGCGCGGCCTGGGCGGCGCCCAGCCCCGGCTGGCCGCGTCCATGACCTATTCCCTTGCGGCCGGCGGCAAGCGCCTGCGCCCGCTGCTGATGGGCGCCTCCTACGAGATCTTCGGGGGCAAGGCCCGCGACATCCTGCCGGCGGCCTGCGCCCTGGAGATGGTGCATACCTATTCGCTGGTCCACGACGACCTGCCCGCCATGGACGACGACGCCCTGCGCCGCGGCCGGCCCACGAACCATAAAGTTTACGGCGAAGCCCTGGCCATACTGGCCGGCGACGCGCTGCTGACGGACGCCTTCACCGTGCTGACCTCGTCGCGCTATCCGCGCTCCGTCGGCCCGGAGCGCGTGCTGGGAGCGGCCCGGGTGCTGGCGCAGCGCGCGGGGGCTATGGGCATGGTCTCGGGCCAGGCGGCGGACCTGCAGGCCGAAGGTTTCCTGCGCGGCCCGAAGCTCGCCCCGGCCCGCCGCAGCGCCGGCCTGAAGCTGCTGGCCTACATCCACCTGCACAAGACCGCCGACCTGATAACCGCGGCGGTGGAGATGGGCGCGGTCCTGGCTGGCGCGCCCGCCAAAGATTTTAAGGCGCTTTCCTCTTTCGGCCGGGAGCTCGGCCTCTGTTTCCAGGTGGCCGACGACATCCTCGACGTGGTGGGGGATAAAAAGAAGCTCGGCAAGAGCGGCAGCGACGCCCGCAACCGGAAGCTCACCTACGCCTCGCTGCTCGGCGTGGAGGGCGCCCGGCGCGAAGCCCGGGCCCTGCTGGACCGCGCGCTGGCGCGCCTGCGGGCCGTGCCCGGGGCGGCGGCCCCCAAGGCCGCGCTCGAGGCCATGGCCGGTTTCGTTTACGGGCGGGAGAACTGACATGCTGGCAAACATCAAGGGCTCCGAGGATATTAAAGCGCTCAACGTGTCGGCGCTGCCCGGCCTCGCCGCCGAAGTGCGCCGGCTCATTATCAGCGTGATCAGCCGCACCGGCGGCCACCTGGCGTCCAGCCTGGGCGCCACCGACCTGATCCTGGCCCTTCATTACGTGTTTGACACCCCGCGCGACCGCATAGTCTTCGACACCGGCCACCAGGCCTACGCGCACAAGATCCTCACCGGCCGCGCGGACAAGTTCGCCACCATACGCACCAAGGGCGGCCTGTCCGGCTTCCTCAAGCGCTACGAATCGCAGTACGACGCTTTCGGCGCGGGCCACGCCTCTACGGCCCTGTCCGCCGCCGCGGGGCTGGCGGCGGCGCGCGACCACTCCGGCTCGCCGCACCGCGTGGTGGCCGTAGTGGCCGATGGCGCCATGACCGGCGGCATGGCCTGGGAGGCCATGCAGAACGTGGGCCAGCTCGGCACGGACCTGCTGGTGGTGCTCAACGACAACCAGATGTTCATCTCGCAGCGGGTGGGCCGCCTGGGCAGGATCCTTACGAAGCTCCTCACCCTCGGCACCGTGCAGAGCGCCGAACGCAAGGTGGAACTTTTTCTTAACCGTTTCCAGTTCTGGGGCAAGAAGATCCTCCGCGTGGCCAAGCGCGCCAGGGTGATGTTCTTCCCCGGCATGATCTTCGAGGAGATGGGCTTTCATTATTACGGGCCGGTGGACGGGCATAATATCGGGGAGCTCGTTGAGGTGCTGGGCTATGTGAAGGGCCTCAAAGGGCCGGTGCTGCTGCACGTCGTTACCAAGAAAGGCCGCGGCTACGAGCCGGCCGAGGACGCCCCCACTAGTTTTCACGGCACGCCCAGGTTCGATATCGAGACCGGCGAGACGGCCGCGCCCCCGGCCCAGGGCAAACCGGTGCCGACGTTCACTTCGGTCTTCGGAAAGACCCTGGTGAGGCTGGCGGAAAAGGACCGCTCCATCTGCGCCATAACGGCCGCCATGCCCGAGGGCACCGGCCTGGACCTGTTCCGCGACGCCTTCCCGCGGCGCTATTACGACGTGGGCATAGCCGAAGAGCACGCCGTCACTTTCGCGGCCGGCCTCGCGGCCGACGGGATGAAGCCCGTGGTCGCCATCTACTCGTCCTTCATGCAGCGCTCCTTCGACCAGGTGCAGCACGATATCTCCCTGCAGAAACTGCCGGTGGTGATAGCCATGGACCGCGCCGGCCTGGTGGGGGAGGACGGCCCGACCCACCACGGGGTTTTCGACATCTCCATTTTCAGGACCCTGCCGGACGTGGTCATCATGGCGCCGTCCGACGAGAACGAAATGCAGCATATGCTGGCTACCGCTTTCGACTGCCGCCTGCCGGTATTGCTGCGCTATCCCCGGGGCAAGGGCTGCGGCGTAGAGATGGACGCGGAGCCGGCCCCGCTGGCTCTGGGCAAAGGGCGCCTGCTCGCCAGGGGCAGGGACGTCAATTTCCTGGCCATAGGCAACCGGGTGTACCCGGCGCTGAAAGCCGCGCAAATCCTTAAGGGCCTGGGCATCGACGCCGGCGTGGCCGACATGCGCTTTGTGAAACCCCTGGACGGCGACCTGGTGCGCGAACTCGCCGCGATCGGGCCGCTGGTGACCGTAGAGGATAATGCCCTCGCGGGCGGCTTCGGTTCCGCCGTGCTTGAATTTTTGAACACGGAGGGGATCGCCGCCGGCGTGCTGCGCCTGGGCATCCCCGACGCCTACGTGGAACAGGGCAAGCCCGAGGAGCTTTACGAGGACCTGGGCCTGACGGCGGACCGCATATCGGCCGGCGCCGCGGCCTGGCTGGAAAAGAAAGATCTGGTGGGAAATAATAAATAGCAAACAGGAGCGCAACGTGAAAAAACAGAAGATCAGCAAGGAAGTTATGACACTTCGGAGGGCCAAGTCCTACAGGAAGGCCTACCTGGACCCGGATTTCCTCAGCAGCGACGAGATGCGCCCTGTGCGCCTGCAGCTGGAACTGCAGAAACCCGAGAAGATACTGGCAGACCACGGCGTCAAATCCACCGTGGTGGTGTTCGGCAGCGCCCGCATCTGGGACAAGGACCAGTCCGCTGGCCGCGTGGCCGAGATGAAGGCCCTTCTCAAAAAAGACCCCCAGGACGCGGTTCTCCGCAACCGGGTGGCTTCCGCCGAACGCCTGCAGAAATCCACCAGGTACTACGACGTGGCCCGCGACTTCGGCCGCCTGGTCTCTCAGAGCAGCGTGTTCCCGGACCGCAAGCTGGTGGTGGTCACCGGCGGCGGCCCCGGCATCATGGAAGCCGCCAACCGCGGCGCCCACGACGCCGGCGCCAAGAACATCGGCCTCAACATCACGCTGGACATGGAGCAGGGGCCCAACCCGTACATCTCGCCTGAATTCTGCTTCCGCTTCCACTACTTCGCCATCCGCAAGATGCATTTCGTCATGCGCGCCCGCGCCCTGGTGGCTTTCCCCGGCGGCTTCGGCACCATGGACGAGCTGTTCGAGGTGCTGACGCTGGTGCAGACGGGCAAGAAGACCCGCCTGCCGATAATACTCGTCGGCAAGGATTACTGGACCGACGTGATGAACTTCGAGAATATGGCCAAGTGGGGCTACATCTCCAAGGAAGACCTCAAGCTGTTCACCTTCGCCGAGACCGGCGGGGAGATCCTGAAACAGATAGAGGACTTCTACCGGAAATACCCGCTGGCTAACGGCAAATAATGACCCTGCAAGGGCGGAAGGCGGCGGCGCTGTGGGCGGTACTAACCGCCAGCGCGGCGCTGGGCGCCTCCGCCCTTGTGGCTTTTTACCCGCCGCCCTCCACCTTTGCCAGCCTCTATCCCCCGCAGAGCGCGCACGTGCGCGACGGCCGCTTTGCCGGCCCGGCGTGCAACGGCGTGCAGTGCCGCCTCTGCCCCTACGAATGTTTCCTGCCCGAGGGGGCGCGCGGCCGCTGCAAGGTGCGCGCCAACTACGGCGGGAAGATAAAGACGCTCGTCTATTCCCAGGCCTCGGCGGTGCACGTGGACCCCATAGAGAAGAAGCCGGTGTACCACATGTACCCGGGCAGCCTGGTCTACTCGCTGGCCTCTCCCGGCTGCAACCTGTCCTGCCGCGCCTGCCAGAACTGGGAGCTCTCGCAGTCCTACCCGGAGCAGGCGCCCCCGTCCGTGCGCGTCCCGTCCTCCCTGCTTATGAAGACCCTGCCGGACGGCCGGCCCTACGGCGAGCTGGAGACCACGGAGGTTTCCGCGCTGGAGCCCGCCGACGTGGTGCGCTACGCCAAGGCCACCCGCTCGCGGGCCGTGGCCTACACCTATTCCGAGCCGGCCGTTTTCTACGAGTACATGTACGACACCGCCGTCCTGGCCCGCAAGGCCGGGCTGAAGAACGTGATGGTCAGCGCCGGCTACATAAACCCGGTCCCGCTTTCGCAGCTGCTGGAGTATATGGACGTGGTCAAGATAGACCTGAAAGGCTTCAGCGAGAAATTCTACAAGGATTACACCGGCGGTTCGCTGGCGCCGGTCAAGCGCACCCTGCTGGAGCTAAAAAAAAAAGGCGTCCTGTCCGAAGTTGTTAATCTGGTCATCCCCGGCCTGAACGATTCTCCGGCCGACCTGGCGGCCCTCTCCGGCTGGGTGCATGACAACCTGGGCCCTTCCACCCCGCTCTTCTTTTCCCGGTTCTCGCCCAATTACCTGCTGCCCGGCCTGCCGCCCACGCCGGAGGCCACGCTGACCCTGGCGCGCGAGACCGCCCTCAAGAAAGGCCTGCGCTACGTTTACGCCGGCAACCTGCCCGGCCACGAGGGCGAGAATACCTACTGCCCCAAGTGCGGCCGGGCGCTGGTGCGCCGCTACGGCTACGCCGTGCTGGAGGACCGCCTGACGCCGACGGGCGGGCGCTGCCCGTGGGACAATACGAAGGTGCCGGGGATCTGGTAGGGGGGGGCATGAAAATATTTTTAATTTCGACCCTGCTGCTCGCGGCCGCCCCGATGGCGGCGCGCGAGCCGGCCGTGGCCGGGCAGTTCTACCCGGCCGACCCGGCGGCGCTGGCCCGCGCGGTGGACGCCTACCTGGCGCCGCCCGGAAAATTCAAGCCCGTCGGCGGAGTAGTCGCCGTCCTGGCCCCGCACGCCGGCTACGAGTATTCCGGAAAACTGGCCGGGCTGGCCTACCGGCAGATAGCTGATTCTTATGACACCGTGGTGATACTGGCCACGGGGCATACCGAGGGCGTTAAGGGCGCGGCGCTGCTGGTCTCCGACGCCTACAAGACCCCGCTTGGAAAGATAGAGCCGGACCGGGCGCTGGCCGCGGCCCTGATGAAGGCCAGCCCGCTCTTTGAGGACAGGCCATCCGCCCACCTCCGGGAACACGCCGTGGAAGTGCAGCTGCCCTTCCTGCAGCGCCGGCTGAAGAAACCTTTCAAACTCCTGCCCGCCGTCCTCAATACCGGCGACCCCGCCGCGCTCAGGACCATTGGCGGAGCGCTGGCCGCGGCCCTGAAGGGGAAGAAGGCCCTGATCGTCATCTCGGCCGACTTTTCCCATTACCCTGCCGTCGCCGACGCCGACGCCGCCGACGGGGCCATGAGCCTGGCTATCGCCAGCCTGGACCCCGCCTTCTTCCTCTCGGCGTCGCGGTTTATAGTTCAAAAAAAGATCCCCGGCCTGGACACCTGCGCCTGCGGCGAGGCCGCCGTGGCGGTAGGGATGGAGGCCGCCCGCATGCTGGGGGCCAGGTCTTTCATCCCTCTGAAGGTTTCCAATTCTTACGCCGAGAATAAAACGGCCGGCCCGGGGCGCGTGGTCGGTTATATTTCCGGGGTTTTCTCCCGCGCCGGCGCGGCCGCGGACTTGACTCTTTCGAAGGCGCAGCGGGCGGCCCTGCTGAAGGAGGCACGGCGCACACTGGAGCGCCATTTTGCCGGGGAGGAGCAGCCGGCCGGGCTGGAGGCCGACGTGCGGCTGAACCTGCCGGGGGCGGCCTTCGTCACCCTTACCCTCGGCGGCGCCCTGCGCGGCTGCGTGGGCACCGTGGAGCCGGCCATGACCCTGGCCGACGCCGTGCGCTACGGCGCCTACAGCGCGGCGTTGCGCGACGGGCGGTTCGCCCCGCTGGCCAAAGAAGAATTAGCCAGGGTTAGTGTTGAGGTTTCCGTGCTGTCACCGCTTAAGCCGGCGGCCCATGCGGCGCTCAAGCCAGGGTTGCACGGCGCCGTGGTCACAAAGGGGGAGCGCTCCGGACTTTTTCTGCCGCAGGTCTGGGAACAGATCCCGTCTAAAGAAGATTTCCTCGGCGAACTCTGCGCGCAGAAAGCCGGGCTGCCGCGCGATTGCTGGAAGGACCCGGCCGTTAAAATTTATTCTTTTACCGTGGACGCCTTCTCCGAAGGCGAAACTCTGAAGTAAATAAAAAGCCCGGCGGCCAGCGCCGCGCCCGCCGCCAGCCCCGCCGTCAGCAGGGCGCCCCTGATGCCCAGGAGCGGCGCCGTAAAGGCCGCGGTGGCCAGGCCCCCGGCCGCCCCTCCGATAAGGTCCCAGGCGTAAACCGCCCCGCCCGCCCGCCCGGCGGCGGCGGCGAAGAAAACCCCCGAGATAAAGCCTCCCGACAGCACCAGCGCCCTCGCGCCCCAGCCGGCCAGCGCCAGCTCCGGCCTGAGCGCCGCAGCCAGCGCCAGCGCGCAGGCCGCGGCTTCGGCGAGGAGTATGAAGGCCGGCCTGCCGGCGGCGCAGAAAGCCCCTATAGCGGCGCCCAGCATGAACAGCGCGAACATCGCCCCCAGCTCCGGGCTCAACCGGCCCGTGCCTGATTGGAAGGCCAGCAGGACGGCGGTCTCGAAAGCCAGCCCCCAGAAACCGACGAGGAAAGCTTCGCCGGTGCGCTCCTCCGCCGAGAATTTAAGCAGGCCCGGCAGGCGCCAGGCCGCCAGGAGCCCGGTCAGGGCCAGCGCCGCCAGGCCGAGGAAAGAGGCGGGGGACATTACCATGGAGAGCCAGGCTTTCCAGAATCTGAAATAGGCCAGCGGGTTCAGGTCCGTATTGGGGAGCGGCTGCTTTACCTTGGCCAGCTCGCCCGCGGCCCAGGCCCGCCGGTATGGGTGGAGGAGGAAGGGGAGGGCCGCCGGCACCACGGTCCTGGATTTTATGCCCCTGCGGCCGTAGGCAGCGGCCAGTCGCTCAGGCGACAGGGCGAGGGGTTTTAGCGAAGCCAGCACGGTGAGCCTGCTGCCGGGGAGCAGCTCTACCGACGGGAAGACGGCGCGGGCCGAGGCCAGCACGCAGGCGGCGGAATAGGCCGCGGCGGGAGGGAGGTAGTTCTCCGCGAAAGGCAGCTGGAAGACCAGCACGCCGCCCGGGGCCAGCATGGCCGCCGCCCGCCTGAAATATTCCACGGTGTAGAACCTGTTCTGGGCCGCGTTCTCCGGCGCCCCTCCGGCGTTAAAGATGGCTGAGTAGTAGCCTTCCCTTCCCTGCAGGGCGCGCGGGTCCGCATACAGCAGGCTGAATTTATTGGCGTCCGCCCCGGTCTCGGCCGACAGCGCCGCGGCTTTGGGCCTGTCCGGCTCGGCGATCTCTACGGCCCGGGGCTTGTGCTTGAGCACCTCGGGCAGCAGGAAGAACGCGCCCCCGCCATGCAGCAGGACCCTGCCCGGCTCCTTGAGCGCGAGCAGAGGGATATGGACCAGTTCCTCCGGCCCCGCGTCGCCCGGGGCGTAGAGCAGCCGGCCGTCCTCGTAGAAAGAGAGTTCGCCGTGGCCGGTAAAGGCGAGACGGGAACCTTCTGTCTGTATGACCAGGCCCGGTTTAAGCGCGGGAGGCTTGAGGGTCCAGAGGCGCGGCGCGGCCAGCGCTCCCGCGGCCAGCACCAGCGCGGCGGCGGCTGCCGCCGCGGCGCGCAGGGGGGAGACAGGGCGGCGCAGGGCGTAAACGGCGGCGAGGGCCAGTGCCGGCGCGGCCAGCACCAGCAGGGCCTCAAGCCCCGGAAAATAGCGGTAGTAGAATATGGTGAGCAGCCCGGCGGCGCCGGCGCCGGCGGCTTCCGCCGCGTAGAAGAAGGCTGGCCTGCCGCGCAGGGCCGCGCCCGCAGCGTAGCCGTTGGCCAGGGCGGCCGGCAGGCAGAGCAGGGCCGGGCCCGC
>MGUA01000012.1:181872-216178 GCA_001799735.1 Elusimicrobia bacterium GWB2_63_22
CGGTACTGCGGCCGCCAAGAACAGCGCGGCTCCGGGAAATGTTCCTTCTCCGGCGGAGCGCCCCAGTCTTACACCGGCGGCGGTCCACACCAGCCAGGCCGCCAGGGCGGCGGCCAGCGACAGCTCTTGTCCGCCGAAGACCTGCGAGACCTCGCGCAGCAGTAAAGCCTGCGCGAGCAGCGAGTAAAAACCGAACAAAAGGAACAACCCCATAATTTTGATATTATTGTACTAAATGGACACCGCAGCAACGCCAAAGCAGAGAGGAGTCGCGGCCGGTATTTTTTCGGCCCTGGTCTTTCTGCCGGTCCTTTTTCTTTCCTCGCTCATCGCCGGCCGCGAGATCAGCCGGTTTTACGCGCTGGCCTGGGCGCTGTTCGCCGCCGGGACGGCCTTCGCCATCTCCTATACCGGGCGCGTCTCTTTCTACCGCAGGATCTTTTTCTCGGTCTCCGCGCTGGCCTTCCTCCTGCATTTCAAGTTCGCGCTCTTTGGCGCGTCCTTCGAGGCTTCCTCCTTTAAGGCCGCGCCGTTCTGCCATATAGCGATGGCGCCCTATTTTCTGGACTACCTCTACCAGCAGTACCTCGCCTTCATGAGCGGGGGCTGGCGGCTCTGGGGGCCGCTGACGCTGGGCGCCGCCTGGCTTTTTATAACGCTGGCTATAGGCCGCGGCTGGTGCTCGTGGGCCTGCTTCTACGGCGGCATAGACGACGGCCTCAGCGCCCTGCCGGGGCGGCCCCTGCTTAAGATAGGGAACTGGGTCTTCAAGGTGCGCGACCTGCCGGCCGCCCTGCTGGTCTTCCTGCTGCTGGCCTCGCTGGCGTATATGCTGCCGGTCTACTGCCTGTGGCTCTGCCCGTTCAAATTCGGGGAGTCTTTTTTCGACGGGGACCCCGGCATCCGCAGGGTGCAGTACGGCCTTATGACCTTCGCCCTGGGGGCGCTGGTGCTCGGCCCGCTGCTCACCAAGAAGCGCATCTTCTGCTCTTTTCTCTGCCCGTTCGCGGCCTGGCAGGCTTTCTGGGGCAGGTTTAACCCGTTCCGGATCAGCGCCGAGGCCGAAAAGTGCAACGGCTGCCTGCGCTGCGCCGACAGTTGCCCGATGAGCGCCATAAAGTGCGTGCCCGGCGGCAAGGCGGAGATCCTGGCCTACTGCAACCTCTGCGGCCAGTGCCTGGACGCCTGCCCGCAGAGCGGCCTGCGCTACACGCTGTTCGGTTCCGTCCTGCCGGCCGCCGGAGGCGGCCTGGCCGCGCGGCTTTTTACGGCGGAGTCCTTTTTCGTTTTTTCGGCGCTGACGCTCGGGGCTGTGTTCTCTTCGCTTTGGGCGCCGGCGGCGCTGCGGGACCTGATAAAACTGCTGACTTCCGGAGGCTGAATGAAAGACGGTAAATGGCTGGAGCCGCGCTACACCAACAAGGAGATCTTCGAGAAGGACTATGTCCACCTGGACCTGTCCGGCATGGACGTTAAGTGTCCCGGCTGCAAGGACTCCGTGGCGCTCAACCGCAAGAACAACTTCGCCAAGAACGCCGGCTGGTGCAAGCGCTGCAACAGGGCCGTGAACATCTAGGGTGCCCGCTCTTTTTTCCGAAGGCTTCCTGCTGGGCCTTTCGACGGGCTTTTACTGCCTCGTCTCCTGCCTGCCGCTGCTGGCCCCTTACCTGCTGGCCGAGGGCAGTACCGCGTGGCGGTTCAACTTCGGCATCTTCCTGGAATTCCTGGCCGGGCGTTTCCTGGCCTATATGCTGTTCGCCCTGCTGGCCTCCCTGGCGGGGCAGGCGGGCCGCGGCGCGCTGCCCGGCTGGCTGCTGCCGCTCTCTATGCTGCTTTGCGGCCTCTGGATGACGGGGCTCGCGGCTTTCAGGGTTTCGGCCGGATCCGGCCCCTGTCCGCTCAAAGGCGGGGTGAACCCGTTCTTTAAACGCCTGCCTCTCTTGCTGGGTTTTGTGACCGGCATAAATATCTGCCCGCCTTTCGCAGCCGGCTTTCTGCGGCTGCTCGAGCTTGCCGATATCCTTAAGGGCTTCGCCTACTTCGGCGGCTTTTTCGCGGCCACCTCTATTTTTATCTCTCCCGTAATGCTGGGCACCCCCTGGGTTGGGGCCAGGGTCAAGGAAATAGGCCGTCTTACCCTGCTGCTGGCCGGTCTCTGGTACACGGTGCTGGGGATAAGAGGCCTTCTTTAAACGCTATTTCCGATTAAATCCATAGGTTGACATTCGTCATAGGCCCTTGGACCTATGTTTGTCTGGGCCCTTTGGCCTTGCCGTTTTTTCCCTTTCGGGCCTATAATGTAATATAGTTGACGTTAGTCAATAAGCCGGACCGCAAAAGGATCTACAGCATGAAGACCAGCCTGCTCTCCATCGTACTACTCGGCGCCGCCGCTCTCCCTCTTACCGCCGCGGAGAACATCTCCTACAGCCAGCTGCTGCGGGAGATAACCTCCGTTGAACAGGCGCCCGCCCCGGAGCCTTCCGTAGAGAAAATTTCCATTCCCGGCGCTGACGCCGGCCGCTACTGGGTTACTGTGAAGGCCGCCGACAGCCGCGCCCGCACCCGCCTGCTGGAAGCCGGCCTGGACATCGTGGAGATAGCCAAGGACAGCGTTTCCGGCTACGCCGGCCCCTATACCATGGGCCAGCTCTCCAATAAGTCCTTTGTCGTTACGAGCCAGGTGCCGCTGGCCGACTACTTGGGCAAGATGAACAAGGACTTCCCGTCCCAGGACGCCGCCTACCACAATTTCAAGGAGACCACCGACCTGCTTAAGGAGATGGCCGCCAGGAATTCCGACATCGCTTCGCTCTTCTCCATCGGCAAGACGGTGGAAGGCCGCGATATCTGGTGCCTGCGCATCAACTCCGCCGCCAAGGGGGAAACCCCCAGCGCCAAGCCCGGCGCTCTCTATATCGGCAACCACCACGCCCGCGAGCACCTTTCCAACGAGGTGCCGCTGCTGTTCGCGGCTTACCTGCTGGACCATAAGAACGACGCCGATATAAAGAAATATATCGCCACGCTCGACATCTATATCATCCCCATGCTCAACCCCGACGGCGCGGAGTATGACATCAAGAACGGCAGCTACCAGTATTACCGCAAGAACATGTCCGTGAACTCCGACAAGTCCCGGGGCGTGGACCTGAACCGCAACTACGACTCCTGGTGGTGCCAGGCCGGCGCCTCCAACTATCCCGGCGCCGACACCTACTGCGGTCCCAGGGCCTTCTCGGAGCCGGAGAGCCAGGCCGTGAAGCGCTTCGTGGAAGCCCGCCGGAACCTCAAGACCCATATCAGCTACCACACCTACGGCAGCGAGATCCTCTACCCCTGGGGCGGCACCGACGCGGAGATCTCCAACACCAGGGATAAGCAGGTCTTCATAAAGGCCGGCGACGAGATGGGCAAGCTTACGGGCTACCGCTCCTACAAGTCCAGCGAGATGTACGTGGCCACCGGCGACAGCTGCGACTGGGCCTACGCGGCCGGCGGCATCTTCGCCTTCACCTTCGAGCTGGAAGGGCGCGGCTTCTACCCCGGCGCGGCCATCATCACCAACGCCGTGACCAAGAACATAAAGGCGGCCGTCTACCTGCTCAGCATCACCGACAACCCCTACAAGGTGATCTGAGCCAGGCAAGGCGCCAGCGAAGAAGCCCGGGACTCCCCGGGCTTCTTTATTTTGCGGCAAGCACCCGCGGCGGGCCGGGGGGCTCCGCCCCCGCGACTTTGGGGAAGGGGGGCCCCGCTTCGGGGGGGAACCGCGCAACGGTTCCCTGCAGTACAGGAGCGGGGGAAAAGCCCCCCGGTCAGCCGCACATCTTGGTTACTTCAGCGTCAGGGTGTAGGACTTTATCTTGAAGGCGGGGTAGTAGGATTCTTTGGTCTTGGCCAGGCCGGGCTTGCAGAGGTCGCTCTCCTTGTTGATGAAGGAACAGCCCTGCGGCAGGCGGCGGGCCAGCTCGTTGTCGAGGAACTGGTAGAGGCCTTTTACGTTGTCCAGGGCTTTCTCGAAGTTTAGGACGAAAACCCCGTCGGACAGGCGCGAGCCGAAGGCGAAGCCGCAGATCTCGTCGTCTATCTTTACCAGCACGCCCCTCAGCTCCAGCAGGTCGAAATGCTTGAGGCCGTTGATGATGGCCTTGCGCTCGCAGTTGAGCATGTCCAGGTGCGCCCCGGCCTCGGGATCCTTGGCCCAGCGGTCCAGCAGGTTCAGGCAGGCGCCGTTGTTGCGCCTGGTCAGCGCCTCCACCTTTACTTTTTTTACGGCCGCGGTCTGCTTGTTGAACTGGGCGATAAGGTTGCGCTTCTTGGCGTACTTGTGCCCGGCCAGGGCGGCCATGTCGCGGGTGTGGTAGAGATAATCCATGTAGCCGGGCTGCTCGGCGACGGTAAAGAATGTTTCCAGGCCTGCCTTGTGGCGCTCGTAGTAGTCCTGCGGCACGTAGTAGTAGCGGGTATGGCGGTGGCGGCGGAGGATGTCGGCAAGCTCGGCCGGAGGGATATCCCTGAACGGGTACGGGACCGGCATCAGCAGGCGCCTGGCCGCCGGCGGCTCCAGGTCGGTCTCGGCGACAAGCAGCAGGTCCCCGTCGAGCTTCCAGCTCACCTCGTAGAGGCAGCGGTTCCAGACTATGATGGTGGCGGGGGAATACTCGCACAGCGGGTAGCGGTGCTTGTCGAAAAACTTCTTTATGTGCGGGTAATCTTCGGGTTTCAGGCGGTTGAACATGGTTTTATACCCGGGCGCCCTTTATCAGCATAGGCAGGGCGTTCTTGAGCGGCCTGAAGCCGAGTTTGGCGTAGAAAGGCCCCGAGCCGTCCTGGGCGATGAGGGCTATCCAGTTTATCCCGTCGTGCTTCAGGCGGCGGCACAGGGCGGCTACTATGGCTTTGCCGGCGCCGGCCCCGCGCTCGCCTTTCAGCACGGCCACGTCCTGCAGGTAGGCGTCGCCGGCCCCGTCGCTGATGGCCCGGCCCATGCCTATTATGACGCCGTCCCGCTCCGCCACCAGGAAGCAATGGCTGCCTTTTATAAGGCGGTTGAGGGCGGCGCGTGAACCTTGCGGCCACCAGCCCTGGGCCCGGTAAATTGTTATAATTCCGTTAGCTTCGGCCGGGGAGGCGTTAGCGATAAAGCGGTATTTTACTGCGCCTTTCATCTGGTTATGATATCAATTTAGGGCCGGGCGGGTCAGGGGGGGAACATGTACACGGAAGAAAAGAACGGGCTTAAACTGTTGCGTTTCGACAGCTTCAGGAAACTGGGGGGGATCGCGTGCGCCGTGTCCACCAGGGCGGGCGGCGTGAGCCAGGGGCCTTACGCCGGGCTCAACCTGGGCTCCGGCTCAGGGGACAAGATAGAGAGCGTAGAGGAGAACCTGGGACTGTTCTGCGCCGCGCTGGGCGCCGAGCCGGCCCGCCTGGAGCGCATGCGCCAGCGCCACACCGCCAACGTGGCGGTGGTGGAGAACGGCGGGAGTACGCCGCCCGACAATACGGACGCCCTGGTGACGGCCTCGCCGGGCGTGCCGCTGCTGGGCCTTTCCGCGGACTGCGCCCTTACCGTTTTCTACGACCAGAAGCGGGGCGTGCTGGCGGTGGCGCACAGCGGCTGGCGGGGCGCCCTGCTGGACGTGTACGGCGCGACGCTTAACGCCATGCGCCTGCGCTTCGGCTGCGAGCCGGGCGACATTATCGCCGGGGTTTCGCCGATGATCTCCGCCGCGAATTACCCGGTGAAGGAAGATTTTCTCGAGAAGCTCAAGGCCTTTTATCCCGGCGGCGCGGACAAGCGCTTCCTGACCCTCAAGGAGGGCAGGCATTTCTTCAACCTGCGGGAATTGCTGCGGCTGCGCCTGGAGGCGCTGGGGGTAAGGGAGCACGAGTTCATGCACCTCTGCACTTTCTCAGAGAAGGAATTGTTCTACTCCTGGCGGCGGGACGGGGAAAAGACGGGGCGCTTCGGCCTGCTGGCCATGCTCACCTGAGCATATCCCAGGCGATCTTGCACAGCAGCGCGGCCGAAACCGTAAAAAGCATGGGCCGTATTATCCAGGCGCCTTTCCTGAGCGCCATGTGCGAGCCGGCGTAGTTGCCGGCCATGCCGGCCAGTCCCATGGCCAGGCCCAGTTTGATATCCACCGTCCCGAGGTAAAGGAACGCGCCCAGCGCGGCCAGGTTGGAGACCAGGTTGAGCAGTTTGGCCAGCGCCGTGGCGCGCAGCAGGTCGTAGCCGCAGAGCCGCGCAAAGCCCACCGCCAGGAAAGTCCCCGTCCCGGGGCCGAGCAGCCCGTCGTAAAAACTAACGGACAAAGACAGCCCGCCGGCGCGACGCAGCAGCGCGCCCTCGGAAAAGCGCGCGCTGGTGTCGGCCAGGCCGAAACTTTTTTTCGCGGCCAGGAAGATAGCCACCGGGGGAAGCAGTATGATGAGCAGGTAGCGTATGGTTTCGGGGGGGACGAGCGAGATCAGCCTGGCGCCGAGGAAAGAGCCGCCGGCGGCCAGCACTACCAGGATGAAGAGGAAGTCCAGGCCGAACCTGGCTTCCCGGATCATCCTGGCCGCGGCTACCGCGGTACCCATGGAGGACGAGAGTTTGTTGGTGCCCAGCAGCAGGGCGGGGCTGAGGCCGTGGGCCAGGTAGGCGGGCAGGGTGATAAGGCCGCCGCCCCCGGCGATAGCGTCCACAAAACCGGCCAGGAAGACCAGCAGGGTCAGCGGAAGGTAAGGCTGGGCTCCCTGCAGCAGTTCCATCAGCCGGCCTTCGGGGCCGCGCCGGAGGCGGCCGCTTCCATAACCGTTCTGGTGTTGGGCGCTTCGGCCTCCAGGGCCACCATCAGCGCCCCGGCGCCGGAGGCGGAGCCGCCTTTGGCGCTATCCTCTATCAGGCGGCAGATCTTGTGCAGGCGCAGGGCGCCTACGTTGCCGCTGCTGCCTTTAAGCGCGTGGGCGGCCTGCTGCAGGGCCGGCGCGTCCCCGGCGGCGAAAGCGGCGCGGATGGCCTCCAGGCGGCCGGGCAGGTCCTTGAGGTAGGCGGCGAAGATCTCTTTTAAAAAATCCGGATTTTCGGGCCCGGCCAGTTCCCCGAGCTCTTTAAGTACGGAGGCCGAGAGCGGCGTGTCCCACTGCGCCAGCGTCTCGGCCAGCTGCTCCAGGCGCACGGGCTTGGGGATGTAGCCGTCCATGCCGGCGGCGATGCACTTCTCCCGGTCGCCCTGCAGGGCGTCGGCCGTCATGGCCACTACCGGGGTGTGCCGCTGGTCCTGCTCTGCCTTGCGGATCTCGGCGGTGGCCTGGTAGCCGTCCATCTCGGGCATCTGGCAGTCCATCAGCACCAGGTCGTAGGGCCAGCGCTTCATGGCCTCCAGCGCCTCCAGGCCGTTGGCCGCCACGTCGGAGTCGTAGCCCAGCTTTTCCAGCTGGCGCACGGCCACCTTCTGGTTGACGATGTTGTCCTCCGTCACCAGCACCCGGAAATAGGGATTGCGCGGCCTGGCCGCGGCCGCCTTGGGAACGGCGGGTTCATCCGCGGGCCCGCCCAGCGCCGAATTGAGGGCGTTGAAAAGGGCCGAGGTCCTGACCGGCTTGCTGAGGCAAACGGCGATAGCCGCCTCGGCCAGCTCTTCGGGGGCCATGTCGCGGCCGAGCGAGGTCATCATCACCTTGCGCACTCCCGCCAGCGCTCCGTCGTCGCGCATGGCTCGCGCCAGCATGAGGCCGTCCATGACCGGCATCTGCATGTCGAGCAGCGCCAGGCGGAACGGGTCGGGCCCGCCCGCGTCCCGGCGCAGCCGCCTCAGCGCTTCTTCTGCGGAGGCCGCGGTTTCGAAGCGCATGTGCCAGTTAGCCAGGTACCTGGAGACTATCTCCCTGTTGGCGGAATTGTCGTCGACGATCAGGGTTTTTACCCCGGAGATCTCCGTTCCCTGCCGCTCGGCCGGCGCGGGCGCGGAGGCGGGCTCGAAGGGGAGGACGAACCAGAAGGTGGAGCCTTTGCCCGGCTCGCTCTCCAGCCCTATCTCTCCGCCCATCAGTTCCGCAAGTTTTTTCGAGATAGAGAGACCGAGGCCGGTGCCGCCGTATTTGCGCGTGGTGGAGGAGTCCGCCTGGGTGAAGACCTGGAAAAGATTCTTCTGGGTCTCGGCTGGGATGCCGATGCCGGTGTCGCTTATGGAGAACTTCAGCCTGTGTCCGTCCCCGGCCAGGCTGGAAACTTTAAGCACCACTTCGCCGGCCGCTGTGAACTTTATGGCGTTGCCGAGGAGGTTGAGGAGTATCTGGCGCAGGCGCCCCTGGTCCCCGCGCAGGTGCGGGGGGACTTCGGGCTCTACCAGGCAGGCCAGCTCCAGGCCTTTCGACTGGGCGCGCGGGGCCAGCAGGTCGGCGGTGCTCTCCACCGTCTCCCTGAGGTCGAAATCCAGCTTTTCGATGTGGAGCTTGCCGGACTCTATCTTGGAGAAATCCAGGATGTCGTTGATGATGTCCAGCAGGGCCTCGCCGGCGCCGTTGACCGTCTTTACGTAGTCGCGCTGCTGCGCGTTGAGCGGGGTGTCCAGGAGCAGGCCGGTCAGGCCGATGATGGCGTTCATCGGGGTGCGGATCTCATGGCTCATGTTGGCCAGGAATTCGGACTTGAGGCGCGCCAGCTCCAGGGCCGTGTCGCGCGCTTTTTCCAGCTCCCGCTGGGCCAGCTTCCTGTCCGTTATGTCCATCTTGACCGCCACGAAATGGGTGATATTGCCGTGCGGGTCCTTGACGGGCGAGATGGAGGCGTGCTCCCAGAACAGCTCCCCGTTCTTCTTCTTGTTGAGCAGCTCGCCCTGCCACTCCCGCCCGGACAGCAGGGTGTCCCAGAGGTCTTTGTAGATCTCTTTGGGCATCTTGCCGGAACTGATCAGGCGGGGGGTCTGGCCTGCGATCTCGGCCTCCGTGTAGCCGGTGAGTTCGAAGAACTTGGGGTTGGCGTACTCTATCAGTCCTTCCTTGTCCGTGATCACTATGGAGGTGGGGCTGTGCTTTATGGCCGCGGAGAGTTTGCGCATCTGCTGCTGGGATTTTTTGCGGGCGCTGATGTCGGTGGCCAGGCCGAGAAAGCCGGTAAGTTTTCCCTCGTGGTCCTTAACGCCGGTCACTACCAGTTCCACGGGGAAGCCGGAGCCGTTCTTGCGCACGTAGATCCATTCCCGGCTCTCGTAGCCGCCCTGGCGGGCGGCCTGCACAAAAATGTCGAAGCCCTGTACCGGGCGCTTGAGGGTTTCGCTGAGCTCCGCGCCGCGGAGTTCCATCTCGGTAACGGAATGTATGATGTCCGGGGTGCGGCCGAGCATCTCCGCCGCGGTGTAGCCGAGCATCTTTTCGGCCCCGCTGTTAAATAGGGTGATCCTGCCCTCCAGGTCGGTGGCGATGATGGACAGCTGCGTGGCGGAATCCAGCACGCCCTGCAGGCGGGCGTTGGCGTTGGCTAAACCAACCTCGGCCAGCCTGCGGCGGCGGGCGGTGTGCAGTACCGCCACCAGCGCGGCGGCCACCAGCAGGAAGAGGACGAGGAACGCCGTGGTCAGCAGGCTGTTGCGATGCAGAGCGGCGGACCTGGCTTTAAATTCCCAGTCGGCCAGGTCTTTCCTGTTGCGGTCAGAGAGGGCCTGCGTGGCCGCCTTCAGCTCGTCGGTGATCCGGGAGCCGGCGCCCGTGAGCGTCCGCACCCTGGCCGAGTCAAAACCGGAGCTCCTGCGCAGCAGAATGGTCTCCTGGAAATGGGCTTTTCTCCTGGCGGCCAGGGCAGCGATCTCTTCTAGTTCCTCGTGGTGTCCTGGCGCGGCCTGCTCGAACCGAGAGGCCAGGTTCAGCTCCCGGTCCAGCGCGTTGATGGCGCTGCTGAAAGGGGCCAGCGCGGCCTGGTCGCCTGTTATTACATAGCGGCGCATCGCAGATTCCGCCGAGAGGGTAAGCGCATAGATCTGCTCCGCGCTCTGTATGGAGGCTTCGGTACGCTTTATCTGCGCGTTCGCCTGGCGCCATTGGGTCACGGTCTGGTAGAGCAGCCAGCCCAGGGAAGAAAAAAGGGCTATCAGGAGCGCCGCCGCGGCGGCCGCTGAGAACGAAGTCAGTCTGGATTTCATAAATATACTTTAAAACGCGCGCGGAGCCAGGCCGCCCGCCCAAACCGCTATAATACAAAATAACGGCGGCCGTTTCGCTTTGCGGAGCCGGCGCATAATATGTAGAATTGAAAATCAAAATATAACAGGCGGTGACCGTTTTATGGAAAAAGATGCCAACCTCGAAAAACTAAGGAATACCATAGAGATCTCAGGCGGGGGCAAGCGGGTGGACCTGCTGCTCAAGAACGCCCGGGTCATAAACACCTTCTCCGGGGACATCCACCGCACGCACGTGGCCATACACGGCGGCAAAGTTGTGGGCTTCGGCGACTACAAGGCCAAGGCTACCATGGACCTGAAAGGGGCCTACCTGGCCCCCGGCTTTATAGACGGCCACGTGCACATAGAAAGCTCGATGGTGAAGGTCCCCGAGTTCGCCCGCACGGTGCTGCCCTGCGGCACCACCTCCGTGGTCATAGACCCGCACGAGATAGCCAACGTACTGGGCCTCGACGGCATCAAGTACATGCTCTCCTCCAGCCTCAACGCCGTGCTGGGCGTGTACGTGATGCTGCCCTCCTGCGTGCCCGCCACGCACCTGGAGACCGCCGGCGCGGAACTAGATGCGCACGATCTTTCCCTGCTGCTCGGCGACGAGCGCGTGCTGGGGATAGGCGAGATGATGAACTACCCCGGCGTGCTGGCGCGCGACAAGGGCGTGCTGGAGAAGATCTCCATAGCCAAGAACAAGGTGATAGACGGCCACGCCCCGATGCTCAAGGGCAAACAGCTTTACGCCTACGTGTCGGCCGGCATCACGTCCGACCACGAGTGCACCGACGTGGCCGAGGCCCGCGAGAAGCTGCGCGCCGGCATGTACATCATGATCCGCGAGGGCACGGCCGCCAAGAACCTCAGAGGCCTGCTGCCGCTGGTGAATTCCGAGAACTCCCGCAAGTTCATCCTGGTCACCGACGACCGGCACCTGGAAGACATAGAGGGTCAGGGCCACATAGACTACCTGGTGCGCACCGCCATAAAACTGGGCGTGGACCCGATCCGCGCCATCCAGATGGCCACCATCAACACCGCCGAGTACTTCGGCCTCAAGAACCTGGGCGCCATCGCCCCCGGCTACCAGGCCGACCTGGTGATATTGCAGGACCTCAAGGGCATGAAGATCTCCAAGGTCTTCAAGAACGGCAAGCTGGTGGCCGCCGACAGGCGGATAGTGCCCGGCGTGATAAAGGAATACGAGGGCAAAACCCGCGGCACCGTGAACGTTAAGTGGATAGAACACGAGGATTTCGCCCTGAAGGCGGAGGGCAGCCACGCCCGGATCATAAACGTCATTCCTGACCAGATCGTCACCAAGATGAGCGTGGAGAAGGTAAAGCAGGACGGCGGCTACGTCTCCTCCGACACGGAGAAGGACGTGCTCAAGATCGCCGTCATAGAGCGCCACATGGCCAGCGGGCGCATAGCGCTGGGACTGGTAAAGGGCTTCGGCCTGAAGAAAGGCGCCATCGCCTCCTCGGTCTCGCACGACTCCCATAATATAGTGGTGATCGGCACGCACGACGGGGATATGTACACCGCGGCCGTGCAGGTGGTGAAGATGCAGGGCGGCATAGTGGCCGCGCTCAACGGCCAGGTGCTCGAAGCCCTGCCGCTGCCGGTGGCCGGCCTGATGTCGGACCGCTCCTCCGAGTTCGTGCGGGAGAAGTTAAAGCGCCTTACCGAGGCGGCCAGGATGCTTGGCTCCAAGCTTTCCGACCCGTTCATGGCCATGGCTTTCCTGACCCTGCCGCCCATACCGGAGCTCAGGATAACCGACCGCGGCGTCATAGACGCGGTCAAGTTCAAGGTGACGCCGCTCTTCTGCGGGCCGTCGGGCAAATGAGGGCCCTGCTGGCCGCGGCCCTGGCCGCGCTCTGCTCCGCTCCGGCCGGCGCCGCCGTGCTGGAGCGCGGGCCCTATCTGGAAAATATGACCCGTGAGATGGTCACCGTCCGCTTCCGTGTGGACGAGGCCACCCCGGCCTGGATCTCCTACGGCGCGGCGCCGGACTGCGAACGTTTCCTGACCACCCTGCCCGAGCAGAAAGAACATAAATTGCCGCTCTTCGGCCTGCTGCCGGACACCACCCACTGCTACCGCATCTACCTGCCGGCCGTACAGAGCACCGGCGTGTACAAGGCTTTCGAGGGCCGTTTCGTCACCTTCCGGGAAGAGGAGAAGCCGTATTTTTCCTTCCTGGCTTTCGGCGATTCCGGGTCCGGTTCCGAGGAGCAGCTGGAGCTGGCTGGGCAGATGTCCAGGTTCGAGCCGGATTTCGCGCTGCACCTGGGGGACATGGTGGAATCCGGCCTGGACACCGACGCCGACGACCAGTATTTCAGGCCCTATGCCGGGCTGCTGTCCCGGATGCCGTTCTTCCTGACCCTGGGCAATCACGACTACGGCAAGGACATGCGTTCCGACGCCGGCAAAGGGTTCCTCAAGGCGAACTACGTGCCGTACCACAGCGTGCCGCTCACCGGCCTGCCCCCGCACTATTATTTCTTCGACGTGGCCAACGCCCGTTTCTTCGTGCTCGACACGAATTCCTTCTACGGGGCCAAGTTCGCGCCGGACCTGAAGCCCGGCTCCAAGCAGTATAAATGGCTGGACTATTTCCTCTCCAAGACCGACAAGACCTGGAAATTCGTGGTAGTGCACGAGCCGCTGTATTCCACCGGCGCCCACGCCATGCCGGAGGAGCAACTTAAAGCGCTCGAGCCGTTGCTGCTAAAGCACAAGGTGGACCTGGTGTTCCAGGGGCACGACCACGACTACGAACGGACCGCGCCGCTCAAAGAGGGCCTGCCGGATGAAGAGACGGGCATAGTCTACGTCACTCTGGGCGGGGGGGGCTCTACCCTGTATATCCAGCGCCGCAACGAAGAGTGGTCGGAAAAATTCCTCCCCGTCTACCATTTCGCCATCCTGGACGTTAAAGACAGGCTCCTGAACATGTCGGTCTATAACAAGATGGGCGAAGTAATAGACACTTTTGAACTGCAGAAGTAGCCCGGCTCTTTTCACGTAACGGGCCTGAGGCATAAGAAAACACGACGAGAGTCGTGTTTTTTTATTCTCCAGGCCGGTGCGGCGCGGGAATCTTACTTATAACCCCCCGTATAACTCCTAATAACTTAATAGGCGCGTAAAGGGTATGGTGTATCTGTATAGTCCTGTGAAAGGAGAGCAATATGCTGGGAACGATCGCGGTAATACTGGTAGTCCTGTGGTTGTTGGGGTTGGTGAGCAGCTATACGCTGGGCGGGTTTATCCACATCCTGCTTGTGATAGCCATTGTCGTGGTGCTGCTAAGAGTTATCAAGGGGCGTAAAATACTATAGCCAAAACCGGATCAGCCTGCTGACTCTCAGCGTACGGCGAAGAGGAGACAACATGTGCTTTTCAGCAGGAGCGAGTTTTACGGCGGGGATCCTGCTCACCGCTGTGGGTGTGGCTACGCTTAAAAAAGTCAGCAAGCCTGCGCAGCTCGTATTCGCCAGCATTCCGATATTCTTCGCCTTACAGCAATTTGCTGAAGGCGTTTTATGGCTGACTCTGAGGAATCCGGGCTATCCCGGGCTGCAGGGGGTAACCACCCAGATGTTTATCGTTATGGCGCAGGTTATCTGGCCCGCGATGATACCTGTTTCCGTTCTGCTGCTTGAGGAGAAAGGAACACGCAGGAAAGTACTGCTCGCGCTGTTCTTCGCCGGGCTCTACGTCGCACTGTCAAATCTGTACGGCCTGGCCGTTTACCCGGTGCATGTGCTCATCAGCAGCCGGCACCTTGTCTATCAGAACGATCTGCACGCCGGGTTCGGCAAAATCGGCCTGGCGCTGTACTTTGCCGTGACAGTGATCCCTCTCCTGGTTTCCGGTGTACGAAGGATGTATGTCCTGGGAATTATAATGGCTCTGTCTTTTACGGTTTCGGCCGTGTTCTATATGGAGTGCCTGACTTCCGTGTGGTGCTTCTTCGCGGCGGTGATCAGTTTTATCATCTACTTCATCGTGAGGGATCTAAGCGAAAAGCGCCCGGGAAGACGGGCCATCAGCCCAGGACCTGCCAGATAAAAATCAAAGCGGCGGCCAGCAAGGCTGAATCTATGAGCTGCGGCGCGTTGACCAGGAACAGGAGATCGTCGATCCCGGCCAGGATCTTAAACCAGACGGGCAGATACTGGTCCAATACTTCCACCCGCCCGTCCACCGCCTTCGCGGCCCTCCTGCCGCTTTCCACCGCCCCTTCAATGCTCCAGACCCGGGCCTGTGTCCTGGTATGGGCGCCGGCCAGCAGCAGGTTCGGCACCGGCGTCCTCTGCGAGGGCAGGTAGGCCTCGGTCTCGGTAGAGTTAACCCATTTGGCCTGCGGGGAGCTGATGCCTTCGCTGGAGAATTTCCATTCATGCCAGACTTCTATCTTCAAGATGGGGAAGTCTTTCAGGCCTTTGCCGCCATTCGCCTCTTTAATTAATTCATCAAGCGCCCCGCAGCTCAGGATCTGCGCTTTAACTTCTTCTATAAATTCTTCCTTGGTGCAGTTATTTACCGGCTTATGGAAGAGCCTTCCCGGGAAACTGCTGATGCAGGAGGTGCCGGTCCAAAGGGACCTTACGCCCTGTCCCAGGTCCACTTCTTCGTCCCAGACCTGCTCCTCGGCGAAAAGGGTCAGGTTGAATTCAGAATCGCAAACCACTACGGCGGTCCTCGCCCGTGGAAATTTGATCGCTTCCGAAAACGCCACCCTGAAGGAGACTTGCACGTGAGGGCCGCCCGCGATCAAGGGTTTGAACAGCCTGAATTCTTCCTGCTTCTCAAGCGCCGGGGTTTTGGCTAAAATCTCCGCCGTAATAAAAGGGTTCAGGGCCAGGATATACATATCCCCCTGGACCTTTTCTCCGCCGCAAACGGCAGAGGTGATCCTGGTCCCGTCAAACTCCAGTTTTGTCAGGGCTTTATCCCAGAAGAAACTTACGCCTTTAGCTTTAAGGTATTTAACCCAGGGGTTAAACCAGTATTCGCTGCTCGGCCCTTTGAACAGCAGCCAGCCGGCGCCGGTCTTTTGGGTCCACCCGGGCCCGTCCCGGTCGGCTTTGTGGCGCTCTATGGCTTTTGTCGTCAGCTGTTTTCTGAAAAAGTCTCCGGCGGTGTGCAATGAAACTTTGGACCAATCCGAGCCTATCCACGGGCCAAAACAGGACCGCCATGTTTTGTAGGCTGTGTCGCTCAGCAAGGGCTTCCAGGCCCGCGCCGCGTTGAGTTTGTCGTATTTAACCCGGCTCCTTTTATCGGAAGTCCAGGTTTTAAGCATCAGGTAGGACCATTTAACGAAGTCCCAGCCGCCCATCCTGAACATAGAGGGAATGCTCCTGAGGCCGTGATCGTAGAACCGGGCTTTGCCGCCATCCGGGAAGATGCCGAAGTCTACGGGGCGGGAGAGGGCCAGGTCAAAGATGCTGCCTTTGTCGTTAAAGGGAATATGCCGCATCAGGTCGAAAGCGTTTATGTACCACGGCCCCAGGCCATGCCAGGAATACTCTGTAGGCAGGTTGTCCTGCTTGTCCCGGTAGCTCCTGAAAAAGCCGCCCGGCTCGTCGGCGGTTTCATACACCGCCACGCTATAGCCCAACTGGGCCAATTCATGGGCGGCGCTTAGGCCGGAGATGCCGGCTCCGAAGATCACTATTTTATATGACATATGGCGCCTCTCTTACATCCTATCTAACGCCAGCTGCCACCGGCAATCAGTAATACTCCCGCTATTGCGGGGAGAACTACCGATGTTTCCGGCTTAGAGTGAATATCTATACTTAGGGCTCAAGACTTAAGGATCCGCCGGCTGGTCTTTTAGAAAGGCTATGGAATTTTACCGATAATTGCGAGTAATCTTCCGCATTGCCGGCTGCGGCGGCGGGTGATAAAGTATATCTGCACCTGAATCAGGAAATATTTATGAAAGAAGGGAAAAAAAATAAAATTCATGGCGCGAAGGCTTCCGGGACAAATGCCCCGCAGGAAATTCTGGTAAAAGCCGCCGGGATCCAGCCAGGGGGTGTGGAACCCTCGTGTCCTGCGCTCGACAGTAAACTCACGGGCGCCGCTCTGCGCGACTCGGAGCTGCGCTATCGGCGGCTGTTCGAGGCGGCACAGGACGGGATACTAATCCTTGAAGCCGAAACCGGCATTATTGTGGATGCAAATCCCTTTATCCTGAATCTGCTCGGCTTTTCTCTCGAACAGTTAACCGGTAAAAACCTCTGGGAGATCGGGGCCCTTAAAGACGTTTTCGAGAATAAGGAAAAGTTCAAAGAGCTTCAGAATACGGGGTACGCCCGCTATGAGGGGCTTCCCCTCGTGGCCTCCGACGGCCGCAAACTCTTTGTGGAGTTCGTCAGTAATACGTATGTGGTGGGTGACAGCAAGGTGATCCAGTGCAATATCCGGGATAACACGGATCTTACGCGGACGCGTGGGGAGTTGACGGAATCTAAAGCCATCCTCGATATGGTAGTGGAAAATGTTCCGCTTATGATCTTTCTAAAGGACGCGAAAGACCTGCGGTACGCCTTGTTTAACCGCGCGGGGGAGGAATTAACGGGCTATGCCCGCAACGATCTGCTGGGCAAGAGCGACCTGGACTTCTTTCCGCCCGAGCAAGCCGCCTACTTTATGGGCAGGGACCGGGAAGTGCTTGATGGAAAATCCGACTTTCTGGATATTCCGGAAGAACCGATCCTGACAGCCAAGAAAGGGACCCGCCTGCTGCATACCCGGAAGGTAAGTGTCAGGGATAAGGATGGCGTTACGAAGTACCTGCTGGGGATCTCGGAGGACATTACCGATCGCAAGCAGGTGGAACTTTACAGGGAAGTGTCGCGGGAAATACTGGTCATCCTTAACAAGTCCAGCAACCTTGAAGATTCAATTAAGGATATCGTGGGCATATTGAAGACCCGCGGCGGGTTTGACGCGGTAGGACTGCGCCTGCAGGAGAAGGAGGACTTTCCGTATTTCTACCAAGACGGCTTTTCGGAGGATTTCCTGCTTACGGAGAATACGCTGGCGGCGCGCACGGCGGATGGCGGGGTCTGCCGCGACAAGGCGGGGAAAGTCTGTCTTGAATGCACCTGCGGCCTGGTAATTTCAGGCAACCCCAACCCGGGCCTGACCAAGGGGGGCACTTTCTGGACCAACGATTCACTCCCGCTGCTGAACCTGCCCGCTGACCAGGACCCCCGCCTGGATCCCCGCAACCTCTGTGTCCACAAGAACTACGCCTCGGTCGCGCTGACGCCCATACGCAGCAAGGAAGCCATCGTGGGCCTGCTGCAGCTGAACAGCCGCAGGAAAGGCTGCTTCAGCGAAGGGATAATAGCGCAACTGGAGAACATGGCGGCGTCCATCGGCGAGGCTTTGCTGCGCAAGCGGGCTGAGCAGGAGCGGGAGGCCATGCGCGGCGAGCTTATGCAATCCCGGAAAATGGAGTCCATCGGCCGCCTGGCCGGCGGCGTAGCGCACGATTTTAATAACCTGCTCACCGCCATCATCGGGTATGGCGGGTTTTTAATGAAGGGATTGGCCGAGGGGGACGCTAAGAGGGAGGACGTTAAAGAGATCCTGACCGCCGCGGAGCGGGCCGCGGGGCTTACGCAGCAGCTTCTGGCCTTTAGCCGGAAACAGGTTTTAAAGACGGAGGTGGCGGACCTCAATTCGGTCGTATGGGGGATAGAGAAATTGCTGAGGCGCCTCATGGGCGAAGAAATCAAGCTTGAAACCAAATACGCGAAGGCGCCCTGTCTGGTGCAGGTCGATATAGGGCAGATAGAGCAAGTGCTTGTAAATCTTGCGGTTAACGCCAAGGATGCCATGCCTAAGGGCGGAACACTGACTTTGGAGACCGCCCTGGTGGATCAGGGGGGAGACTTTTCATTAAAACATGCGGATTTCCCGCCGGGGCGCCTGGTGTGTTTAACCATTAAGGACACAGGCTGCGGGATGGCCGATAAGATAAAGGAACATATCTTCGAACCGTTCTTTACCACAAAAGAAACCGGGAAGGGTACGGGGTTGGGCCTCTCGACCGTTTTTGGAATAGTTAAACAGAGCGGGGGGGAGATCGAGGTGGAAAGCGCTCCGGATAGCGGCACAACTTTTCAGATCTATATCCCGTATTACGAAGAAGCGGTCGTGGCGAAGGACAAGGCTGCGGACAAGGAGAAGGAGACTCTTCTTTCCGGCAGCGAAACGGTACTGCTTGTAGAAGATGAGGAAAGTCTGCGCCGTCTCGGCGAGCGGCTGCTGCGCGCGAGCGGGTATACGGTTCTTTCAGCCGCTAATGGCAAAGAGGCCCTGGAGGTTATGGGGCGCTATGGCAAAAGTGTGGACCTGCTGCTGACGGATGTGGTCATGCCCGGGATGAGCGGCCGGGAGCTGGCCACGGAATTGGGCAATAGAAAATTGATACACAGGACCCTGTTCATGTCCGGCTATACGGATGATGCCATAACAAAACACGGCGTGCTGGAGCCGGGGCTCGCCTTTATCTATAAGCCGTTCACGGTGGAGACGCTGTCGCGTAAACTGCGCGAAGTGCTGGACGGCCCCGCCGACAAAGCGAAGGCGTAATTCAATGAATGTAAAAAGTGGCGATGAAACTCCCGAAGCCGCCAGGATCCTCGTTGTGGACGATGAGCCGCAGATGCGCGCGCTCTGCCTCCGGGCCCTTGCGGGCGCGGGGGTAACCGTAGAGACCGCAGCCGGCCCTGAAGAAGCGCTGGCACTGCTGCGGCGGAGCGCTTTTGACGTCGTTATCACCGACATGCAGATGGGCAACCCGCTCGCGGGCGTGACTCTGGCCGAGGAGGTGCGCGGCCGCTGGCCCCGGACCGATATCCTCATCATGACCGGACAGCCCTCCCTGGAAACCGCCGTCTCCACGCTTAAGACCGGCGCTGCCGACTATCTTATCAAGCCCTTCTCCATGCCGCAGCTTCAAAGCGTAGTGGGCAAGCTGCTGGGGCTGCGCCGGCTCAGGCGCGAACTGGAGCGCCAGAAACTTGTTTCCCGCAAGCTGGCCGAAGATTACGCGGTGCTTCAGAAACTCGAGCAGCTTAAATCCGGCCTTGTCGGGCGCGTAAGTCATGAACTGCGGACCCCGGTTACCATCGCTATCATGGCCGCGGAGAACATCAAGGACGAAGTTTCTCCTTCCGGCCTGATCAGCTATTCCAAGCTGGATGGCGCCCTGCGCCGGATGCAGTCAACCGTGGACGACCTGCTGCTTTTTGCGAAAACACAGGACGACAGCTTTCAGATCTCCAGATCGGAGGTGGACCTTTGGCCTATGCTGGAGCGGCTTATCGCCGACTATCGGCCGCTTTGGGAGAAGCGGGGGCTGACTGTCGCGCTCAGTCTGAAAGGGGAAAGGCGCCCCCTGCCGGCCGATGCTGAACTTATGAGGGCGGCCTTCTCCCGGCTGCTGCTCAATGCCATAAATTTCAACCGCAAGGGCGGGTCTATCGGCATCCTCGCCAGGTACGAACCGCAGCGGGTCTCCTTTGTCTTTACCGATACCGGGGAAGGCATCCCTGCCGGGGAACAACGCCTGATCTTTGACGGCTTGTATCAGGTCGCCGACCACCTTACCCGCACGGTAGGCGGCCTGGGGGTCGGGCTTGCCATTGTGCGCCGCATCGTAGCGGCGCACGGCGGGGAACTCTCCGTGGAAAGCGTCCCCGGAACCGGCAGTATCTTTACGCTTCTCCTTCCGGAATGAACGGTGCGGGAAAGACCGCTGTTTTGAATACGTACAGTTGTGTTTTAAAAATTGTTTTGCTAATCTGACCTTGGGGGAAATACTACATAACCAAGCAGGCAGGGCAGCGGTGCAGCCCCGTCTTGCCGTGCATTCTATGCGCGAACTTCTGGGAGTTGGCTTTTTGGCCGAAAGGTGCTTATCTCTACGCATTGATCGAAAACGTGGCCTGGGAAACCGCCGAAGTCTTTGTGGGCCTCACCCAGGCGGCGGTCCGGAACAGCCCTGAATTCTATCCGTCCCGGCCGGTCAGCGAGGATTATGAAAGCGTGCTCTCTGAACACTACGGGCGGCCAAGATAAGAGCGTCAGGATAAGCACTAAGGGACGTTAAGGATAGCATGGATGCTGCCGGGCGGGGTAATCATGGGAAAAATATAAAAGTAGATGTAGCGGTTATCGGGGCGGGTACGGCGGGGCTGTCTGCGCGGCATTACGCGGCAAAGGCCGGCGCCAAAACGCTTATGATCGATCCCGGCCCGCTGGGCACCACCTGCGCGCGTGTGGGGTGCATGCCCTCCAAGCTGTTGATCGCGGCGTCCGACGCGGCGCATGCGGCGCGGCACGCCGGGGTTTACGGAGTTAGAGCCCGGGTCAGCGTCGATACGGCGCAGGTGATGAAGGTTGTGCGCACGGGCCGGGACTATTTTGTGGGTTCCATGATGGTGGAATACCGGAAGCTGCTGAAGAACAAACTGCTCCTGCGCGAGCGGGCGCTCTTCACCGGCCCGCGCACCTTGAGGGCCGGGGAAAACACCGTCGAGTTCAAGGCCGCCGTGATCGCCACCGGCAGCGTGAACGTGGTGCCGGAGCCTTACAGGGCCTACCCCGGGTTCCTCCTTTCCCGGGAGAATATATTTGAGCTGAAAAGACTTCCGGCCAGCGTGCTGGTGGTCGGCGCCGGCCTTATAGGGCTGGAGCTGGGGCAGGCCCTGGCCCGCTTGGGCACGCGGGTGACCGTTCTGGGCCTGGACAGGCTGGCCGGCCCGCTGACCGACCCGGAGCTTAGGGAGGAGGCGATCAAGCTTTTCTCCGAGGAGTTCGAGTTCTGCCCGCAGCATTCGCTGACCGGGCTGAAGCGGGAGGGGAAGCTGCTGCGGGTCTCCTACCGGGACGCCGCCGGCAAGGCCCGCACAGGCACTTTTGAAAAAGTGCTGATGGCCGCCGGCCAGCGGCCGGCCCTGGACGGGCTGGGCCTGGAGGCGGCCGGCATCCCGCCGGACGGCCGGGGGCGCCTGCTGGCCGACCCCGCCACCATGCGCGTGGGCCATAGCCGCATCTTCATCGCCGGCGACGCCGATCCTTTCAGGCCGGCCCTGCACGAGGCCGCGTTCGAGGGCGAACTGGCGGGCCGCAACGCGGCCTCCTGGCCGCGCGTAACCTCCGCTGCAAGATATCCGCAGATGGCGATAACCTTCACCGACCCGCAGCTGGCCGTGGCGGGCGCGGCCCGCAAGGAGCTTAAGCCGGGAAGCTTCTGCTGCGGAGAACTGGAGTATAAATCCCAGGGGCGGGCCCGCATCATGAACGCCGGGCGCGGCAGGCTGCGGGTTTACGGCGAGAAGCGCTCCGGGAAGCTGCTGGGCGCAGAAATAGTGGGGCCCCGCGCGGAACACGCCGCGCACCTGCTGGCCTGGTGCATCGGGCGCGGGCTGACGGTCGCGGACCTGCTGCGCCTGCCGGTTTACCACCCGGTACTGGAAGAGGGGCTTAGCGAAGCGCTGGAGGACCTCTCCGCGAAATTGCGCGGGCGCGGCGGCTGCGCCTGCGGAAAAAAAGCGCCGGGTGCCTGAGCGGGCCGATGTGTAAGCGGCGCTTCGCAGACTCCGAAACCCCTCAGCCGTAATATTACTGAACAGGCCGGGAAGAACTACGAGTAGATGCCGGATCGGCTAAGGGATATACTTTAGCGGACGTATACACACAAGGACGAACTCAATGCCGATCTGCTGGCGTTCCTGAAGTCCTGAACTGCTGTACTTTGGCGTTAGTTTTACGTAAATATCCAAGGGGGAAAACCATGAAGAAAAAGAAAACGATAAGCGCGGCTCCGCATGTGCTGCAGGCCCTGCCCTACGCGCAAAGCGCGCTGGCTCCGGTGATCTCGGCGAATACTATAGGCTTCCATTACGGAAAACATCACAAAGGATACGTGGAGAACCTCAACAAGCTGGCGGCGGGAACGAAGTTCGCGGGGTTGACGCTGGAAGAAATAATCAGCGCGACGGCCGGCAAAGCGGACAAGGCCGCGATATTTAATAATGCCTCGCAGGCCTGGAACCATGCATTCTGCTGGCGCAGCCTTACGCCGAAGGGCGGGGGCGAACCGCCTGCCGCGCTGAAACTGAAGATACGCGCCGCTTTTGGAACCGTGAAGGGCTGCAAGATGGAACTGGCGACCGCGGCAACGACCCAGTTCGGCAGCGGCTGGGCGTGGCTGGCGCTGGACGGCGGAAAACTCAAGGTGGTCAAGACCGGCAACGCGGATTCCCCGCTGACCAGGGGCATGAAGCCGTTATTGACCATAGACGTGTGGGAACACGCCTACTACCCGGACTATCAGAACCGCCGCGCTGACTATGTCGATGCCGTCCTTGAAAAATTGATCAATTGGGATTTCGCCGCCGGGAATCTAGGCTGACGTCTGCCCGGGTTCGGCCCGCCGCAGGAACCGGGATAAGGGGAGAACATGAAAGAAGAACTTAATATCCGGATAACCGGTAAAGCCGGGCACGGCATCGTGTCAGCGGGGATGATGCTGGCCCGCGCGTATAAGGACAGCGGCTTGCACGTATTCGCCATACAGGACTACATGTCCCGCATACGCGGCGGCAATAATTTCTTCCAGGTGCGCGTCTCCGCCCGCCCGGTTTACGCGCCCAGGGAAAAAGCCGACATTATAGTGGCGCTGGATAAGGAGGCCGTAGCCGCCAATAAGGGCGAGCTGGCCCCCGGCGGCCTGCTGGTGCTGGACGGAGAGAACTTCGGGATAAAGGAACTGGAGCAAGGCTGGGTCAGCGCGCCGCTCTACGCGCTGGCGCAGGAGGCCGGCGGGCCGAAAAGCTCCAACTCCGTCGCCGTGGGAATAATAGCCGCGCTGACCTGTGAGGACTTCGATAAAGCCGCTAAAGCCGTGGGGCGGGAATTCTCCGGGAAGAGCGGCGAGGTAGCTGCCATGAACCGGCAGGCCGCCCTGAAGGGCTATGAGTACGCGGCGAAGAACATGAAGAGCAGCGAGTTCCGGCTTACCGGCGCGCCGCACGGCAGCAGCCTGCTGATAGCCGGCAACGAGGCGCTGGCCCTTGGCGTAATAGCGGCCGGCTGCAAATTCTACACCGCCTATCCCATGTCGCCTTCTACCGGCATAATGAACACCGTGGCCGACTACGCGGGGCGGTACGGCATAATAGTGGAGCAGGCCGAGGACGAGATAGCGGCCGTGAACATGGCCGTGGGCGCGGCTTTCGCCGGGGTGAGGTCCATGACGGCCAGTTCCGGGGGCGGCTTCGCGCTGATGTGCGAGGGGGTGAGCCTGGCCGCTATGACGGAAACCCCGCTGGTGATAGCCGTGGTCATGCGGCCGGGACCCGCCACGGGTTTTCCCACGCGTACGGCTCAGGAAGACCTGGACTTCGTGCTGCACGCCGGACACGGGGAATTCGCGCGCGCCGTCTACACTCCGGGCTCTCCGCAGGAATGCTTACTGTCCGCCAAGCGCGCGTTCAATACCGCGGAGCGCTTCCAGGTGCCGGCGCTGATACTTTCCGACCAGTACCTGGCGGAGTCATTTACGAACATAGAATCCCTCGACACCTCCGCCGAACCGCCGGACAGGGGAAGTATCTCGGAACCCGGCGGGGACCCGGCACAGGACAGGTACGCCTATTCTCAGAACGGCGTGTCGCCCCGCGCTTTTCCCGGCAGGTCCGGAACGCTGGCGGTTGCCGACAGCGACGAGCACGGCACGCAAGGCCACATAACCGAATTGGGAGAAGTGCGCGTTAAGATGACCCAGAAGCGCCTGCACCTTAAGCTGGCGGGCCTGGCAAAAGAGATCCTGGCGCCCACGGTGGTAAACCCCGGAGCTAAAACCATGCTCTGCGGCTTCGGCTCTACGCTGGGCGTTATGCGGGAAACCTGCGCCGCCGCAAAAGACACCGGGTTTGTTCACTACCCGCAAGTCTGGCCTTTTCCCGAAGGTGCTACCCTGGCCGCGCTGGAAGGCGCGCTGCGCGTGCTGACCGTGGAGAACAACGCCTCGGGGCAACTGGCCCGCCTTATACGGCGCGAAACCGGCCTGAAGCCCGCCGGGTCCATCCTTAAATACGACGGACGACCGTTCACGCTGGAAGAAGTGGCTTTGGCGCTGGAAGGGGGAATCTGATATGGAGACGACCGACTTCGATTCTTCGGACCCGGTGGCCTGGTGCGGCGGCTGCGGGAATTTCGGCCTGCAGGCCGCGCTTAAAATGGCGCTGGCCAAGCTTGGCAAAAAACCGCAGGAACTGCTGCTGGTGTCCGGTATAGGCCAGGCGGCCAAAATGCCGCATTATATAAAGGCCAACTTCTTCAACGGCCTGCACGGCAGGGCTTTGCCCGCGGCCGCGGCGGCCAAGATAGCCAACCGCGCCCTGACGGTAATAGTGACCACGGGCGATGGAGACTGCTACGGGGAGGGCGGCAACCACTTGCTGCACAATATCCGGCGCAACGTCGACATTACCGTTATCGTGCATGACAACCAGATCTACGGCCTGACCAAGGGGCAGGCCTCGCCCACCTCGGAGCCCGGCATGAAGACCAAGATACAGCCCGGCGGCGTGATACTGGCCCCGTTCCCGCCCTTGGAGACGGCGCTGGCGCTGGGCTGCGGCTTTGTGGCGCGCGGCTACGCGGGCGAGAAGGAACACCTGGCGGAGCTTATCCTGGCCGGCATAGCGCACAAGGGCTTTTCCCTGATAGACGTTTTTCAGCCCTGCCTCTCTTTCAATGAACTGAATACCTTCGACTGGTATTCAAAGAGGGTCTACAAGGTGGGGTTGGAGCATGACGCGGCCAACAAAGGCGCGGCCATGGCGCTGGCGGCCCGGCGCGAGCGCCTGCCCATAGGCGTGATCTACAGCAGCGCCGGGCCCTCCTACGAGGAGCTCAGCGGCCTGGACGGCATGCCGGCCCTTGTTGACGCGGATATAAGCAATGTGGACCTGCGGCATGCCCTTGCGGATTTTAAGTAGTTGCAAACAGAGCGCAGGCGCCAGGAATTCTGACAGCGGAAAACCGCGGCGGCTGCGAGGGGAATTTAACCATGCAGGCACAAACGCTTACACCTGAACTGCTCGCTAAAATAGACGCCTACTGGCGCGCCGCCAATTACCTGTCTGTCGGCCAGCTTTATCTCTGCGATAATCCCCTGCTTCGCGCGCCGCTCAAGCCGGAGCACGTGAAGCCGCTGCTGCTCGGGCATTGGGGCACCACGCCCGGCCAGAACTTTATTTATGTGCATCTCAACCGGGTCATCAATAAGTATGACCTGGACATGTTCTACATCTCCGGGCCCGGCCACGGCGGGCCGGCGCTGGTGGGGAACACTTATCTCGAAGGCACCTACAGCGAAATTTATCCGGCTATCAGCCGGGATGAAGCCGGACTGAAGAAACTTTTCAAGCAATTCTCCTTCCCCGGCGGGATTTCCAGCCATGTTTCGCCCGAGTGTCCCGGGTCCATCCACGAGGGGGGAGAATTAGGCTACTCGCTGAGCCACGCTTTCGGGGCCGCCTTCGACAATCCCGGGCTGGTAGTCGCCTGCGTTATCGGCGACGGCGAGGCGGAAACCGGCCCTTTGGCGGCCGCGTGGCACTCCAATAAATTCCTTAACCCGGTCACCGACGGGGCCGTGCTCCCTATCCTGCATCTCAACGGCTATAAAATAGCCAACCCGGCCCTGCTGGCCCGCATTACTCACGAGGAATTAGATCAGCTGCTGCGCGGCTACGGGTGGATGCCTTACTATGTGGAAGGCCAGGAGCCGGAGAAAATGCACCAGGCCATGGCCGCCGGGCTGGACCGGGCCGTCGAGGAAATACAGCGGATCCAGAAGCACGCGCGTGCCAAAAACGACCCCGCCCGACCTCGCTGGCCGCTGCTGGTACTGAATTCACCAAAGGGCTGGACCGGGCCAAAAGTGGTGGATGGCCTGCAGGTCGAGGGCACCTTCAGATCCCACCAGATCCCGTTACAGACGGATCCCGGTCATCCCGGCCACTTGCAGTTGCTTGAAGACTGGATGAGGAGTTATAAACCGGAGGAGCTCTTCGACAAAGAGGGCCGGCTGATGCCGGAATTGGCGGAGCTGGCGCCCAGGGGCGACAGAAGGATGGGCGCCAATCCGCACGCCAACGGCGGGCTATTGCTGCGCGACCTGGTTATGCCTGATTTCAGGAAGTACGCGGTGGCGGTGCCCGCTCCGGGCTCGGTAGAGGCGTCGGACACGCATGCGTTGGGAGAATTCCTGCGCGACGTGGCCGAGCTCAACAAGGAACAAAGGAATTTCCGTATCTTCGGCCCCGACGAAACTCTTTCCAACCGGCTCAATTCAGTTTTCGAGGTTACCGGCCGGCAGTGGCTGGCCCGGACGGAAGGGAACGACGAATTTCTGGCTGCCGACGGACGGGTAATGGAAATCCTGAGCGAACACCAGTGCGAGGGCTGGCTGGAGGGCTATCTGCTCACCGGCCGGCACGGGCTGTTTAATTGCTACGAGGCGTTTATCCATATCATCGATTCGATGTTCAACCAGCACGCCAAGTGGCTGAAGGTCAGCGCCGAAATACCCTGGAGAAAAAAGATCGCGTCGCTCAACTACCTGCTCGCCTCGCACGTGTGGCAGCAGGCCCATAACGGGTTTACCCACCAGGATCCCGGCTTCATCGACCACGTGGCGAACAAAAAGTCCTCCATCGTGCGGGTCTACCTGCCGCCAGACGCCAACTGCCTGCTGTCCGTCTGGGACCATTGCCTGCGCAGCCGCCACTACGTGAACGTGGTGATAGCGGGCAAGTACCAGGCGCCGCAGTGGCTGGATATGGCCGCCGCGGTGGACCATTGCACTAAAGGCATAGGCGTCTGGGACTGGGCCGGCACCTGCGGGGGCGCGCAGCCGGATGTGGTAATGGCCTGCTGCGGGGATGTGCCCACGCTGGAAACGCTCGCCGCCGTCTCCATTCTGCGCGGGCATCTGCCCGAGCTGAAGATCCGGGTGGTTAACGTGGTGGACCTGATGCGGCTGCAGCCGCAAAGTGAACATCCGCACGGGCTGGACGACCGGGAGTTCGACGAGCTGTTTACCGCGGACAGGCCCGTTATCTTCGCCTTCCACGGCTACCCTTCACAGGTGCATCAGTTGACCTACCGCCGCAACAACCACAAAAACATACACGTCCGCGGCTATAAGGAGGAAGGCACTATCACAACTAATTTCGACATGATCGTCCTCAACGAGCTCGACAGGTTCCACCTGGTGCAGGATGTGCTCAACCGCCTGCCGCAGCCGGGCGCTGGCGGCGCCGCGCTAAAGCAGGTAGTGCAGGATAGACTAGTAGAGCACAAGCGCTACATCCGCGAACATGGCCGGGACATGCCGGAGATCCTGAATTGGAAGTGGACCCGGGCCTGAACACCCGCGCCAGCGTCCTGAAACATTAATTTCTCCGACGAGGACTTGCGTTTCCCGCATTGGTGTGGTATACTATGTCTGCGGGGTAGAGCAGCCTGGTAGCTCGCAAGGCCCATAACCTTGAGGTCGCAGGTTCAAATCCTGCCCCCGCAACCAAAAGCCCTCGAATAATTTCGAGGGCTTTTGCTTTGCAGGGGAGGGCGACATAAGCATGTCGCCCGTCAGGATTTGAAAGCCGGAGCCGCGAGGCTACCAAGCCGCAGCGGCGGGTGGAGCGAAGCGACACTTCCCTGCCGGGGTCGCAGGTCCCGAGGAGCGACGGCGACGAGGGAACCTGTGACCAAATCCTGCCCCGTCACGGATAAGCCGCATAGCGGCTTTCTGCGACCCCACCTCGGCAATTTCTCGGAGTAAGAAATTGCCTCCGGTCTTGCGGCCCGGGCGCGAAGCATAATTATGCTTCGTTCTAAAGTCGGGCCTCACAACCATAAACCCTCGAATAATTTCGAGGGTTTATGCTTTTATAATCCTGACAGGCATAAAGTAATATAATACCGCTATGACCGAAACCTGGCGTTTTCGCGACGAATGGATGCTGAAGGCGTTCGCGGGGGTTAAGGGCGTTACGCCCGAACTCCTGGAACAGTTCCGCGGCGAAAAGAAAAAATATCTTTCCCACGCACTCATGGATTCCGGCGTCATCAGCCAGGACCAGTTCATAAAAGCCGCCGAGATCGTCTTCAAGGCC
This sequence comes from Elusimicrobia bacterium GWB2_63_22, assembly GCA_001799735.1. Taxonomy (GTDB): domain Bacteria; phylum Elusimicrobiota; class Elusimicrobia; order Elusimicrobiales; family UBA9959; genus UBA9959. The sequence goes on from MGUA01000012.1 coordinate 210,281, forward strand.
AAGTACCTGCCGCTGGGCCCCGAAAAGGTGGACAAGTTCGCGCTGTCCCTGGTGCCGGAGAAGATCTGCCGCAAATACGACCTGGTCCCCGTCAAGCTGGCCGAAAGCGAGATCTGCGTGGCCATGCTAAACCCGGCGGACATGAACGCCCAGGCTGACGTGGAGGCCATTACCGGCCGCCGGGTCATGCCGATGTTCTCCCTGCCGCGCGAGATAGACGCCTGCCTGGATCAGCTCTTCAGCGCGGACACCGTCATCTTCGACCTGCTCAGCAAGGTGGACGCCCCCGACGAAATAATGATCATGGGGGAAGTGAAGAACGACGAGTCCCAGGACAGCTCCGTCACCTCCCCGGTCATCAAGCTGGTCAACTCCATAATTTCCCAGGCCTACCGCAAGCATTCCTCCGACATCCACATCGAGCACGAGGAGAAAGCCAGCCACGTGCGCATAAGGATCGACGGCGAGCTGAAGAACATCATGAAGCTGCCGCGCCATATAGCCATGGGGCCGGTGGTTTCGCGCATAAAGATCATGTCCGACCTGGACGTGGCCAACCATTTCAGGCCGCAGGACGGGCGCACCAAGATCCGCATCGGCACGGCGGAGGTGGGGCTGCGCGTCTCTACCCTGCCTACCTCCTACGGCGAGAAAGTGGTGATGCGCATCCTGGACCAGCGGGCGGCGGAAGTACCGTTCGAGAAGCTGGGGTTCGCCCCCGAAGTGGTCGCCGGCCTGGACAAGTGCATGACCTCCACGCAGGGGATACTGCTGGTCACCGGCCCGACGGGCTCCGGCAAGACCACCACCCTTTACTCCATCCTCAACAAGGTCAAGCAGGAAACCACCAACGTGGTCACGGTGGAAGACCCGATAGAGTACAAGCTGGCCGGCATAAACCAGGTGCAGGTCAACGAGAAACAGGGGCTGAATTTCGCGGCGGTGCTGCGCTCGGTGCTCCGGCAGGACCCGGATATCATCATGGTCGGCGAGATCCGCGACCATGAGACGGCCGACATCGCCTTCCAGGCGGCCATGACGGGCCACCTGGTGCTTTCTACGCTGCATACCAACGATACCATCTCCACCATCTCGCGCCTTGTGGACATGGGCGTGGACCGGTTCAAGATCTCTCCCGGTCTGCTGGCCATTACGGCCCAGCGCCTTGTGCGCAAACTCTGCCCGCTCTGCAGGGAGCAGGTTCCCGCGGCGGAGGCGGACCCGGAGATCCTCCGTGCCCTCGCCGAGCACGGCTTTGAAAAAACTTACTACCGCGCCGTCGGCTGCAAGGGCTGCGAAAGCTCCGGCTACACCGGGCGCACCTCTATCGTGGAACTTCTGCTGATAGACCCCAAGATCAAGGAACTTATAAATTCCGGCGCCCTGGCCGAAGCCATCGCGGCGGCCGGCACGGAGAGCGGCGCGCTGCGCACCATAACCAAGGACGCGCTGTGGCACCTGGCTACCGGCCAGACCGACCTTAAAGAGGTGGAATCCTGCCTGCAGCTAAAGAAAGCCGCGGCGCAGCCCGCCGAGGCCCCGGCGCCGGCGGCCCCGGCCCCTGCCGCCACCGCGGCGCCGGCCGGCAAACCCAGGGTGATGATCGCCGACGACGACCAGATCATGCGCATGCTGCTGAAGAAGTTCATGGAGAACGCCGGCTACGAGTCCGTCGAGGCCGTGGACGGTGAGGACGCGCTGACGAAGATAGCCGAGGGGCCGGCGCCGGACCTGCTGGTCACCGACATCAATATGCCCCGCCTTAACGGCTACGACTTGGTAAAAGGCGTCAGGGGCACGCTGGGGCTGCTGGACCTGCCTGTTATCATGCTTACCACGGAGAATTCCGACAAGAGCCAGGAGCTGGCCTTCCAGCTGGGCGCCGACGACTACGTGATAAAGCCTTTCAAAGGCCCGCTGGTGATGGCGCGCATAACCGCGGCCCTGCGCCGTGCCGGGCGGGTGAAGTAGCTGCCGATTTTTTTGTAATATATATCTCGCAGATTTTAGGAGGATACAAATGAAAAAGATACTTCTCGCTGTTTTCGCCTGCTTTATAGCCGGCTCCGCCATGGCCGCGGCCAAGGAGCTGACCGAGGACCAGAAGACGCTTTACTTCCTGGGCAAGGCCGTAAGCTCCAAGATAAAGCAGTTCGACTTTACGCCCGAAGAGACCAAGTTCATAGTGCAGGGCTTTTCCGAAACCCTGGCCGGCAAAGAGCTGAAGCTGGAGGACACCTACGGGATGAAGCTCAACGAGTACCTGGCCAAGAAGCAGGAGGCCATGGTGACCAAGGAGAAGGAGAAAGCCAAGCCCTTCCTCGAGAAAATGGCCAAAGAGGCCGGCGCCGTTAAGCTGCCCTCCGGCGTAGTCTACATCCCCGTCAAAGAAGGCGCCGGCGTTAACCCGACGGCCGCCGACATGGTGAAAGTGCATTACCACGGCACCTTCCCCGACGGCAAGGTTTTTGACTCTTCCGTGGACCGCGGCACGCCCGCCGAGTTCCCGCTGGGCGGCGTGATCCCCTGCTGGACCGAGGGCGTGCAGAAAATAAAAGTCGGCGGCAAGGCCCGGCTGGTCTGCCCTTCCGACACCGCCTATGGCGACCAGGGCGCCGGCGGGGCCATCCCCGGCGGAGCCACGCTGGTCTTCGAAGTGGAACTGCTCGAGATCCTCAAGCAGCCCGAAGCCCCCAAGCCTGCCGCTAAACCGGCGGCCAAGCCGGCCGCCAAGCCCGCTAAAAAAGCCGTGAAGGCCGAGCCCAAGAAATAACGGTTCAGCCCCAATAAAAAAGCCCCGGACCTCCGGGGCTTTTTTTTATGCTCTGCCGCCTACAGCCAGCCGCGGCGGCGGGCCAGTTTTTCGGCTTCTACCGCCAGGAACACCACCGAGGAGAGGGCGAAGACGCCGGCCAGCTCCCAGGGCGAGAGCGGCTCGGTGCGGAAGAGCCCGTTGAGCCACGGCGTGTAGATGACGGCTCCCTGCAGGCCGATGGTCAGGAGCACCGAATACAGCAGCGGCTTGTTGGACAAGAGCCCCATGGAGAACAGGGAGCGCCGCTCCGAGCGTATGGCCAGCGCGTGGCCGAGCTGGCTGAAGCAGAGCACCGAGAAAACGATGGTCTGCCAGTGCGCCCCGGTCCTGATAGCCCAGGCCTGCGTGCCCAGGCACAGGAAACCCATAAGCAGCCCCACCCATATCACATGCACGCCCAGCCCGCCGGCGAAAAGGCTTTCGCCGGGCGGCCGGGGGGGCCTTTGCATTACATCCGGTTCGGCGGCTTCGGCCGCCAGGGCCAGTCCCGGCAGACCGTCGGTGACCAGGTTTATCCACAGGATCTGGATGGGCAGCAGGGGAATGGGCAGGCCCAGGAAGGGCGCCAGGAAGATGGTCCAGATCTCGCCCGAATTACAGGTCAGCACATAGCGCACGAAGCGCCGGATATTGTCGAAGATCCTGCGGCCTTCGCCTACCGCCTTCACTATCGTGGCGAAGTTGTCGTCGAGGAGGATCATGTGGGCCGCTTCTTTTGAAACGTCCGTGCCCGTGATGCCCATGGCTATGCCGATATCCGCCCGCTTGAGCGCCGGGGCGTCGTTGACCCCGTCGCCGGTCATGGCGGCAAAATGCCCGCGCTCCTGCAGCGCTTTTACGATGCGCAGTTTCTGCTCGGGCGCTACCCGCGCGTAAACCCTTATGGCCTCTACCCGCGGCGCGAAATCTTCGGGGGAGATCTTTTCCAGTTCCGCGCCGGTCAGCATGGCACCGGCGTCTCCGGGGTTTATTATCCCCAGGCGTTCGGCTATGTTGCGCGCCGTTACCGGGTGGTCGCCGGTGATCATGACCGGCACTATGCCCGCCGTACGGCATTGGGCCACCGCGGCCCTGGCTTCTTCCCGGGGCGGGTCGGCTATGCCCGCCAGGCCGATAAAGACCAGGTCCTTCTCGGCGTCGGCCAGGGCGCCCGGGACGGCGTCCCACTGCCTGGCCGCCAGCCCCAGCACGCGCAGGCCCCGGGCGGCCATCTCCTCGGCCGCGGCGCGGATCTTTTCCTTTCCGTCCTGGGTCAGTCCCGAGGCGGTCATTATCCGCGAGGAGTTTTCCAGCAGGCCTTCAGCCGCGCCCTTGGTGAGCGAGAAATGGGTCCCGCCCGCCCAGCCGCCCAGCTGCCCCTCGTGGAACGTAGTCATGCGCTTGCGCTCGGAATCGAAAGGCAGCTCGGCCTTCCTCGGGTGCCTGGCGTCCAGCGCCAGCTTGTCCTGGGCGCCGGCCGCCGCCAGCGCGCAAAGCGCGGTCTCGGTGGGGTCCCCGGCCCAGCCCCCGTCTTTTTGCAGCGAATCGTTGTTAAGCGCGAAGCCCGCCAGCAGCCGCGTGTAGAGCTCCGGCTGCGGGGGGGGCTGCCCGGCCGCCAGGAGCTTTCCGTCCAGGTAGACTTCCTCTACCGTCATCTTGTTCTGCGTGAGCGTGCCGGTCTTATCCGTGCAGATGTAGGTTACCGAGCCCAGGGTCTCCACGGCCAGCAGCTTGCGCACCAGCGCGTTCTGCTTGACCATCCTGCCCGCGCCCAGTGCCAGGGCGATGCTCATGACCGCGGGCAGCGCCTCGGGGATGGCCGCCACCGCCAGCGAGACGGCCGTCAGGAACATCAGCGCGGGCGCCTCGCCCCGCAGCAGGCCGGAAGCAAAGACCACGGCGCAGACGGCCAGCACGGCCCAGGCCAGCTTCTTGCCAAAAACCGTCAGCCGCTTCTGCAGCGGGGTATCTACCTCTTCCTCGTCCTGCAGCATGCCGGCGATCTTGCCCAGTTCGGTAGCCATGCCGATGGCGGTAACCACGCCCTTGCCCCTGCCGTAGGAGACGGAGGTGCCGCTGTAGGCCATGTTCAGCCTGTCGCCCAGCGGCAGCGCCTCTCCGGCTATAGGCTCGGAACGCTTCTCCACGGAGAGCGATTCTCCCGTCAGCGCCGCCTCCTCGGCCTTGAGCGAAGCGGACTCTAGAAGGCGCAGGTCCGCCGGCACCACACTGCCGGCCTCCAGCAGCACAATGTCGCCCGGCACCAGGGCGGCGGCGGGGATAGACTCGGGTTTTCCGTCCCGGATCACGGAGGCGGAAGGCGCGGCCATCTTTTTAAGGGCATCCATGGCCTTCTGGGCGCGGTATTCCTGCACGAAACCCATCACCGCGTTAAGGATGACTATGGCCCCTATCACGGCGGCGTCCAGCCATTCGCCTATGGCGCCCGACACCAGCGCCGCGGCTATCAGCACGCCTATCATGAAGTCTTTGAACTGGGCGAGGAACATGGCCAGCGCGCCGCGTTTGGGTTTTTCTTTAAGCGAATTCGGGCCGTGCTTGGCCAGGCGCAGGGCCGCCTCCGCCGGGGACAGCCCGGACAGGGAGGTGCCCAGCTCTTCTAAAAGCGCCGGGATTTCCTTGTTGTACCAGTTAACGGGATCTGTGGTCATTTGATGTTGCCCCCTGGTGATAATATAACAAAAAAGCCCCGGACTCCCGGGGCTTATCTGGCGGCTCTAGATTTGCCTTATTTCTGTTCAGGCAGGACCACGGGCGGATACTTTATGGCCACCGACAGCAGCATGGAGGCCGCCAGGATGCCCAGCACCACGCCCAGCGAGATGAGGGGGTCTATCTTGTAGTAGCCGGAGATGCTCATCTTGACTCCGACGTAGAAGAGGATGATGGCGATGCCGTACTTGAGGAAGCGGAACAGGTCCATCACCGAGGCCAGCAGGAAATACAGCGAGCGCAGGCCCACCACGGCGAAGACGTTGGAGGTATAGACGATGAAGGGCTCGCGCGAGATGGCCAGCACGGCAGGGATGGAGTCCACCGCGAAGACCAGGTCGGTGGTCTCGATGACCACCAGGGTGGCGAAC